>NZ_SEWS01000006.1:0-360892 GCF_004195095.1 Rahnella sp. CFA14(1/10)
CGTGCGCGTAGTGACGAGTCGGGGTGTCATATTCAACGTGTGAAGTGTTGATGGTGATACCACGAGCTTTTTCTTCTGGTGCGTTATCGATCTGGTCGAATGCACGTGCAGAACCGCCGTAGGTTTTAGCCAGAACGGTAGTGATTGCTGCAGTCAGGGTAGTTTTACCGTGGTCAACGTGGCCGATAGTACCAACGTTAACGTGCGGTTTGTTACGTTCAAATTTTTCTTTAGACACGGCTATATTCCTTACTCTTGTGCTCTCCCTTCAAAGAGAGAGCACGGGATCATTGTGTTTAAACCAGTGGCTTATTTGCCACGAGCTTCAATAACGGCCTGGGCCACGTTATTCGGCGCATCATCATACTTCAGGAATTCCATGGAGTAAGATGCACGGCCTTTGGTCAGTGAACGCAACTGAGTCGCATAACCGAACATTTCGGAAAGCGGAACTTCAGCATGAATCACAACGCCAGTAGCGTTAGATTCTTGGCCTTTCAGCATACCGCGACGACGGCTAAGGTCACCGATAACGTCACCAGTGTTCTCTTCCGGAGTTTCTACTTCAACCTTCATGATAGGCTCAAGCAGAACTGGTTTCGCTTTCTTAAAGCCATCTTTAAAGGCGATAGAAGCGGCCAGTTTAAACGCCAGCTCAGAGGAGTCAACGTCATGGTAAGAACCGAAGTGCAGACGCACGCCCAGATCTACTACCGGATAACCGGCCAGCGGACCTGATTTCAGCTGTTCCTGGATGCCTTTGTCAATCGCACCGATGAATTCACCAGGAATTACACCGCCTTTGATTTCGTTGACAAACTCATATCCTTTCGGATTCGTGCCAGGTTCTAATGGATACATGTCGATCACAACGTGACCATACTGACCGCGACCACCAGACTGCTTAGCGTGTTTACCTTCAACATCAGTAACTTTAGCGCGAATCGCTTCACGATAAGCAACCTGCGGCTTACCGACGTTAGCTTCAACGTTAAACTCACGACGCATACGGTCAACCAGGATGTCCAGGTGAAGCTCACCCATACCTGCGATGATTGTCTGACCAGACTCTTCATCAGTCCAAACGCGGAATGATGGGTCTTCTTTCGCCAGACGGCCCAGAGCCAGACCCATTTTTTCCTGGTCAGCTTTGGTTTTTGGTTCTACCGCAACGGAGATTACCGGCTCAGGGAATTCCATACGCTCCAGAATGATCACATTATCTGGATCACACAGAGTGTCACCGGTAGTCACGTCTTTCAGACCGATCGCTGCAGCGATATCGCCTGCACGAACTTCTTTAATTTCTTCACGCTTGTTCGCGTGCATCTGAACGATACGACCCAAACGTTCACGCTGTGATTTCACTGGGTTAAATACAGTGTCACCTGAGTTGACAAGACCGGAATAAACACGGAAGAACGTCAGGTTACCCACGAATGGGTCAGTAGCGATTTTGAACGCCAGAGCAGAGAACGGCTCAGCATCGTCAGAATGGCGAACTGCCGGAGTGTCTTTACCGTCATCCAACAAACCGTTGATAGCTTCAACGTCGGTCGGTGCAGGCAGATACTCAACAACAGCATCCAGCATTGCCTGTACGCCTTTGTTTTTAAACGCAGAACCACAGGTAACCAAGATAACTTCATTGTTCAGAACGCGCTTACGCAGAGAAGCTTTGATCTCTTCTTCAGTCAGCTCTTCGCCACCAAAGAATTTCTCCATCAGCTCATCAGAGCCTTCAGCAGCGGACTCAACCAGTTTCTGACGCCATTCTTCAGCCAGTTCTTGCATATCAGCTGGGATCTCTTCGTATTCGAAGGTCACGCCCTGATCGGCTTCGTTCCAGTTGATTGCTTTCATCTTCACCAGGTCAACAACACCGGTGAATTTCTCTTCCGCGCCGATCGCCAGTTGCAGAGGCACCGGAGTTGCGCCCAGACGTTTTTCAATCTGATCAACAACTTTCAGGAAGTTAGCACCCATACGGTCCATTTTGTTAACGAACGCGATACGTGGAACTTTATATTTGTTTGCCTGACGCCATACGGTCTCAGACTGTGGCTGAACACCACCAACAGCACAGTAAACCATTACCGCACCATCAAGAACACGCATAGAACGTTCAACTTCGATGGTGAAGTCAACGTGCCCTGGGGTGTCAATGATGTTGATGTGGTGTGGTTCGAACTGCTTAGCCATACCTGACCAGAAACAGGTAGTCGCAGCGGACGTGATGGTAATACCACGTTCCTGCTCCTGCTCCATCCAGTCCATGGTGGCTGCGCCATCATGAACTTCACCGATTTTGTGGTTTACACCGGTGTAGAACAGAACACGTTCGGTAGTGGTTGTCTTACCGGCGTCGATGTGAGCACTGATACCAATGTTACGGTAGCGCTCAATGGGTGTTTTACGAGCCATTTGATTCCTCTATAACTAGGACGTTCAAGTTCAGTTAACCCAAGCGGGTTGGCTTCTTGAAGCGCCCGCTTGGTTAGCATAACTACTGCGAAGTGATTACCAGCGGTAGTGGGCGAACGCCTTGTTGGCTTCAGCCATACGGTGAACGTCTTCACGTTTCTTAACTGCAGTACCTTTGTTCTCTGCAGCATCAGAAAGTTCGTTCGCCAGGCGGAGAGCCATGGATTTATCACCGCGTTTACGAGCAGCTTCAACGATCCAACGCATTGCCAGAGCATTACGACGAACCGGACGGACTTCAACTGGAACCTGATAAGTTGAACCACCTACGCGGCGGGACTTAACTTCGACAGTCGGACGAACGTTGTCCAGAGCGACTTCGAAAGCTTCCAGGTGGCCTTTACCGCTACGTTGAGCCAGGGTCTCAAGAGCAGTGTAGACGATTGCTTCTGCAGTAGATTTTTTACCATCTACCATCAGAATGTTGACGAATTTTGCCAGCAGTTCGGATCCGAACTTAGGATCTGGCAGGATTTTACGTTGACCAATGACGCGACGACGTGGCATGGAAATACTCCGTTGTTAATTCAGGATTGTCCAAAACTCTAAGAGTTTATTTTGACAGTAAAGTGAAAATGTTTGGCCTTACTTAACGGAGAACCATTAAGACTTCGGCTTTTTAACGCCGTATTTAGAACGAGATTGCTTACGATCCTTAACGCCTGAACAGTCCAGTGCGCCACGGACGGTGTGATAACGCACACCTGGCAAGTCTTTTACACGACCGCCACGGATCAGGATCACGGAGTGTTCCTGCAGGTTATGACCTTCACCGCCGATGTAGGAGGTAACTTCAAAACCGTTAGTCAAACGCACACGGCAGACTTTACGCAGTGCGGAGTTTGGTTTTTTAGGAGTGGTAGTATATACACGAGTACATACGCCACGTTTCTGCGGGCAAGCTTCCAGCGCTGGAACGTTGCTTTTAGCAACCTTCGTAGAGCGTGGTTTGCGTACCAGCTGATTAATTGTTGCCATTAAAAAGCTCCTGGATTTTGGTTCATAAACTACTTTGTAAACGCGTGATAAATCGCCCCATAAAAAGCATTAGCTAATATGGGGACGCAGAATTTTAGGGCTGACCTAAGAGGGTGTCAAGAAATATACAGCACATCGATGTTTCACCATGCTGTTTGCTGGGCATGTTTCTCAGTCAGCGCGACGAAACCAGTATAGTCGATCAACGTGATTTTGTGTGAAATTTGACCAACCAAACCGCGAGCCGCCAAATCTTCGCTTAAAACATAAATAGACTGCACATGATGACTCATCAGGTTGCATGCCTCACTGCCATCAAGTGCGGCCAGTACACCGTCCTGCATCAGCAAAAGCGCATCGTCTTGGGTGATCATATTAATAAGCAATGCAAAATCACAATGTTGCGGGGAATTGGCAAGCGTAAAAAGCATAGGATTTCCTGATTTAAAACGTCATGACCACATCATAATCAGCCAACCGCTGACGAATTTCAGCAACGGGTAACGTCTCAACATTCAGAACCCATTCATGACAAGCAGACAGGCCCCGCGTCTTTAAAGACTCTTCACAAACAAAACACTGATCAACATCGTAAAGAGATAACACGCCGAACGTGGCAATATAATTACGCGCTAAAATTTTTTCCGGTTGCTGCACTGGCATTAACTGGAAAACACCGTCAGACATGAAAAACACACCGATGCTTTCAGTCAGCGCGGAGGTCGCCAGCAAAGCATCCAGCCCTTCCCGCCCTGCGGACGTTCCGTGTGGGCCCTGCGTGAATACAAACGCTATCTTCTTCATTCTTGCTCCCTGTATTCACACATCAGAACTGTACCAGACGATCACAGGTCAGCGAAGCTTCAGCCAGACTGCCCAACCCGGTCAGGGTAAAACCTGGTTGTAAGTTAGTCTGCCCATGCCCCTGATTATGGGCTTCCGTTTCATCTATCACACCGCGACGCAACGCGGCGGCCACGCACACATTCAGCGCCACCTGATAATCTGCGGCCATACGCTGCCAGGCCCGGACCAGATCGAATTCATCGGAGGCCGGCGCGGAAAGCAAATTACCATTAAGCACACCTTCGCGATAAAAAAATACGCTGTCGAGGTGATGGCCGCTGGAGATCAGCGCCAGTGCAAACTGGTACGCGGCGCTGGCTTGCTGAGTGCCGTATGCAGGGCCGGTGACCAGCAGGCAGTAACGCAGTTTCAACGTTCGTTCCCCACCAGCTCACCGCTTTTAAACTGGCGGATATACAGGTAGACCGTATGCTTGGAAATGTTGAGGCGATCAGCAACCTGATTGATGGCATCTTTGATATCAAAAATACCTTTTTCATAAAGATTCAGTACAACCTGACGGTTTTTCGCATTGTTCGACACATTACGATCAGCATTGACTTCTTCAATCGTAAATTCCAGCGTTTGGGCAACCAGATCATCCACGGATGAAGCGAAGTTAACGGACGAGGCAACTTCCTGCGTCTCCGGTGGCATAAACGTCTGAATAATTTGCGAGAAAGGTACGTCAAGATTCATGTTGATGCACAGCAGGCCAATCACACGCTGCTCACGGTTGCGTATGGCAATGGTGACAGATTTCATCAGCACGCCACTTTTCGCACGGGTGAAATAGGCTTTGGACACATTACTGTCAGCACCGGTCATATCATGCAGCATGCGCAGTGCCAGATCAGTAATCGGCGAGCCGATTTTACGACCAGTATGCTCACCATTAGCAATCCGAACCGCTGAACATTTCAGGTCTTCCAGAGAATGCAGAACAATTTCGCAATGCTCACCAATCAGCATTGCCAGCCCATCCACCACAGCCTCGTAGGAAGACAAAATCTCGTGATCAACCTGGCTGAAAGGACGTTGGTCCAGCAAATCCAGTTCGCCGGTTTCGCCAGTTATAAGCGAATTAGACATTGAAGCTACCACCCTCTATATCGCGCCTTCCAACGGGAGTCAGGACGCATTATTCATCAATTCAGGGGCGTTACTGTATCAAAAATACAGAATAAACGGCCTGACGATTATATGGATCTGTGACGTTATGCCGGGGAGACAAAAGCGTCAAGTTATCATCATAGAGTAACCGCAATAAAAAGAAGGGCTGGTTCAAATAAAAGTCACATGCCAAAAAAAAACCGCCGCATTAAGCGACGGTTTTTATGCAGTAACTCAGCACGACTTAGTTTGCTTTTGGTGCAGCTTCTGCTTCAGCAGGTTTTTCTGCAGCTTTTGGATCAGCTTTAGGCGCGGCTTTCACATCCAGCAGTTCAACGTCGAACACCAACGTGGAGTTAGCCGGGATCCCCGGAACGCCAGTTTTGCCGTAAGCCAGTGCCGGTGGGATGACCAGCTTGATTTTGCCGCCTTTCTTGATGTGCTTCAGGCCTTCGGTCCAGCCAGGGATAACACCGTCAAGACGGAAGGACAACGGCTCACCACGAGTGTAAGAGTTATCGAACTCAGTTCCGTCCGTCAGCGTACCTTTGTAGTTAACAACAACGGTATCGCTGTCTTTAGGTGCTGCGCCGGTACCTGGTTTTTCAACCTGATACAGCAGACCTGATTCAGTCTTCTTCACGCCTTTTTCTTTGGCGAAATCAGCACGGAATTTGTCGCCTTTGTCAGCGTTAGCTTTGGCATCCTGCTCCATCTTAGCCTGCGCGGATGCTTTCACACGACCTTCGAAGGTTTGCAGAGTCTGCTCAATTTCCTGATCAGACAGTTTGCTTTTATTTGCAAACGCATCCTGAACGCCAGAGATCAACTGGTCTTTATCCAGTTTGATGCCCAGCTTTTCTTGCTCTTTCAGGGAGTTGTCCATGTAGCGACCCAGAGATGCACCCAGAGCATAGGCAGCCTGCTCGTCATCACTTTTGAATTTGGCCGTGTCTGTTGCTGCCGGAGCAGTTGCAGCAGGGGCGGCGGCTGGCGCAGTTGCAGCAGCGGCCGGTGCTGTGGCTTCAGCAGCCATAACCTGAGTGGCATTCAGGGCGATCGCCATGGTGGTTGCCAGCAGAGTTACTTTAAACAGTGATTTCATCCATTTCTCCAAGACCAGAAGTGTATGACCTCTGGTAATAATTACGAAAGTTCGGCGGTTACTATAACTGTCCGTCTCACGACAAAACAATCTCTATACACGTCATTAGCGTCTTATTCCGACCTTTTTTGCATCAATAAGTTTCGTCACAGGATCGGCATATACGGATAAAGCGTCAGGGAGGTCAGGTAATCCTGTGGCTTTACGGGTAGAATCGCCGGTCTACAATACAGGATGAGGTTCCGGTCAATGCTCAACATGATCAACGTGGGCCACACAGTGAGGTAATGATGATGAACTCAAACACCGTTGAACAACGTCTGGAGATGCTGGAAAACAAGCTGGCTTTCCAGGAGATTACCATTGAAGAGCTGAACATGATTGTCACACAACATCAGCTGGAAATGAGCAGACTGCAAGATCACCTGCGTCTGCTGACCGACAAACTCCGTGCCAGCCAGCCATCAATGATTGCCGATCAGTCGGAAGAAACCCCTCCGCCGCATTATTGATGCTGATTTCAACGTAGCAAAAAGGCGCCCGGGGGCGCCTTTTTCTTTAACTGCTAAACGTGCAACGCGATTAATGACAACCGCAACCGCCGTTTCCGCCGCAACCACCTTTCTTACCGTGATCATGACCGTGGTCGTGATCATGGTCGTGGCCGTGACCACCGCAGCAACCTTCACCATGTTCATGATCATGATCGTGGCCGTGTTCGCCGTGAACGTGGCCGTGAGCCAGTTCTTCTTCGGTTGCTTCACGGATAGCGACAACTTCAACGTGGAAGTTCAGATCCTGACCGGCCAGCATGTGGTTTCCGTCAACCACAACGTGGTCACCGTCAACTTCAGTGATTTCAACAGGCACCGGGCCCTGGTCGGTGTCAGCCAGGAAACGCATACCGACTTCCAGCTCATCAACACCCATGAACACGTCTTTAGGCACGCGCTGAACCAGGTTTTCGTCGTAGTTGCCGTAAGCATCGTTCGCACCAACATGCACGTCAAAAACATCACCAATGGCATGGCCGTCCAGCGCTGTTTCCAGACCGGAGATCAGGGAACCATGGCCGTGCAGGTAATCCAACGGTGCGCTCACCGGAGATTCATCAACCAACACACCGTCTTCTGTACGAACCTGATATGCCACGCTGATGACCAGGTCTTTTGCTACTTTCATGATAACTCCTACCGTTGGAAACTCAATTTGTTGTCTGCGGGCGTTTCGTAACGCACGCAACTTCGCTTAAGGCTAATTCAGTGACGGCCACTTTTCGATGAGATCATCCTGAAAAGCGCGACCGGATAAATTTGGCGAAGAGTGTAGCGGAAATCCGCGTCTCTGTACTAACAGCATAAAAAAACACGAGCCATAACGCTACTTCGGATCGAAAATACCAATCACCTGCTCTTCCGGCCGGAGTTTCTTGCTGACCTGCGCATCCGTCTGACGCTGATGGTGTCCGCACTTCACACACTCCACCACTTCCACCTGATCTTCCTGCCATAAAGCCAGCGTATCCATCGCCTTACATTTCGGACACACCGCGCCAGCGATGAACCGTTTACGGGTTATAGCCATATTACTTCTCCAAAAATTGCCGACATTGCGTCCGGTCAGTTTTCGATCAACAACCGAATTTTTTTCGCTACCGGACTATTCATCATCGTCCCAGCCATCAAGCTGGCGGCGTTCGTTATGCATTTCGCTCTGGAAGATATCTTCCAGTTCGCGCCGGGCTTCTTTCACACGGGAAATTTGTGCCACATCGCCACGGTTTTGCGGCACCAGTTCGCGCAACATACGCATATCGAGACGGCGAAAATGCTGTTGTGCACGGTACGCACTGTGCGGATGCATGCCCAGCGTCACGAGCGCTTTCTTACCTAACTCCAGCGCACTGGAAAACGTCTCGCGGGAAAAATTCACGACGCCCGCCTGCAAAAGCTCATGCGCTTCAACACGTCCGCGGGCACGCGCCAGAATATTCAGATGCGGAAAATGTTGCTGGCATAAATGCACGATCGCCATCGTATCCTCCGGTTCATTGGAGGTAATAACGATTGATTTTGCTTTTTCCGCACCGGATGCCCTGAGGAGTTCCAGTTCGGTCGCATCGCCGTAATACACTTTGTAGCCGTAAGTGCGCATCAGCCCGACGGCGCTGATATCGCGCTCCAGCACCGTAATGCGCATTTTGTTGGCCATCAGCAAACGCCCGATCACCTGTCCGAAACGCCCGAAGCCAACAATAATCACCTGCGGCTCATCATCCTGCACAAAGTGTTTTTCATCGCTCTCTTCGCCGTCGTTATAACGCTTCACCAGAATCCGGTCGACCCACTGCATCAGCAGCGGCGTGGTCATCATGGATAACGTCACCACCACCAGCAACAACGAAAGTTGCGAGGAAGAAATGACTTTTTGCGCACCCGCCGCTGAGAACAGCACGAAAGCAAATTCCCCGCCCTGACTGAGAACGGCAGAGAATTGCAGCCGGACCGAAGTACGTAAACCAAAAATACGGGACAGCCCGTACAACACGCCGGTTTTAACAGCCACCAGAATAATCACACCCGCCAGCACCAGCAAAATGTGGGTGTAAAGCACGCCCAGATTCAATGCCATACCGACAGAAATAAAGAACAGCCCGAGCAGTAAACCCTTAAACGGCTCGATGGCGATTTCCAGTTCGTGCTGATATTCGCTTTCCGCCAGCAAAATCCCGGCGATAAATGTCCCGAGCGCCATCGAAAAGCCCAGCGTATCCATAAACAATGCCGAACCGAGCACTACCAGCAACGCGGCGGCGGTAAACACTTCCCGCACGCCGGAGGCCACAATCAGCCGGAAAATAGGTCGCAGCAGATAGCGTCCGCCGATCAGCATCCCACCAAACGCCAGGACTTTCAGGCCAATCATTTCCCAGTTATTGCTGCCTTCGGAGCTGCCAGCCAGAATCGGAATCAGGGCCAGTGCCGGGATCACCGCAATATCCTGGAACAGCAGCACGGCGAAACCGAGCTGGCCGCCTTCATTACGCGTCATGCCTTTATCACGCATCAGTTGCAATGCCATCGCCGTCGATGACATCGCCAGCCCGATACCGCCAATCACCGCCGCCTGCCAGGAAAACTTCGTGAGATACAACAGGCCGCCGAGCACCAGCGCGGTCAGGATCACCTGCCCGGCACCAACGCCAAAAATTTGCCGCCGCAGCGCCCACAATTTCCCGGGGTTCAGTTCCAGCCCGATGATAAACATCAGGAAAACCACACCCAGTTCAGAGAAGTGCAGGATTTCATCCACGTCACGGATAAAACCTAAGCCCCACGGACCGATGGCAATGCCAGCCAGCAAATAGCCGAGCACCGCGCCGATACCTAAACGTTGCGCCAGCGGCACCGCGACCACCGCAGCGGATAAAAACAGCAGGATTGCCGTAGGTATATTTGAAACATCCATCAGACGATCCCTCCGTGCGGTAACGGGGATCGCAGCCATTCACCGTAGGCTTCAGCGTGGCTTTGCAACACATCAGGTTTCTGACGTCGTGCCCAGTAAATAATGATTGGCGTCATCCAGTGCATATGACACATCGCCGAAGTCAGTTCAAACGGGCGCATAATGTCAGACATCGGATAGCGGTTATAACCGCCTGCACGGTATGCGCCTTCCGGCTCACCGGTGGTGACGACCGAACGCCAGTATTTGCCGTTAAGTGCATTCCCGCCAGCACCGCTGGCAAACCCCCGCGCCAGCACGCGATCCATCCATTCTTTCAATAATGCCGGGCAGCTATAAGTATAAAGAGGGTGCTGGAAGACGATCACTTTGTGTTCGCGCAGCAACTGTTGTTCACGGTGGATATCAATAAAAAAATCAGGATAGTGAGCGTATAAATCATGCACGGTGACATGTTCAAGCTGCTGTGCCTGCTGTAACAAAACGCGGTTGGCGACTGAATCGGGTGATTCCGGGTGGGCGTAAAGCAGCAAAACCTTTGGTGGCTGCGACATCAATACCTCCAAAGCGTCGTCAGGGTGCGGTTTTTCCGTTACCATGCTTCGCAAAGACAAAATGGGACGCGATACGTCTTGTTTAAATCATTATCATGACAATTTAACATACTCTCAACACGGCGCTTTATGATTGTTTTCTCCTCCTTACAAATCCGACGCGGCACTAACGTGCTGCTGGACAACGCGTCTGCGACCATCAATCCCGGCCAGAAAGTCGGGCTGGTGGGCAAAAATGGCTGCGGTAAATCCACCCTGATTTCACTGCTTAAAGGTGAAATGAGCGCCGACGCAGGCAACCTGACTTTTCCGTCCAACTGGGCACTGGCCTGGGTCAATCAGGAAACACCGGCTCTGGACGAGCCTGCAATAGAGTATGTTATCGACGGTGACCGCGAATTCCGTCAGCTGGAAGCACAATTACAGCACGCCAACGACCGCGATGACGGCCACGCCATCGCCACGCTGCACGGTAAACTTGATGCAATTAACGCCTGGACCATTCCGGCGCGTGCGGCGAGCCTGCTCAGCGGGTTGGGATTTACGCAGAATCAGTTACAGCAGCCGGTCAAATCCTTCTCCGGCGGCTGGCGCATGCGTCTCAACCTTGCGCAGGCGCTGATTTGTCGTTCCGATTTACTGCTGCTTGACGAACCGACCAACCACCTGGATTTAGACGCGGTGATCTGGCTTGAAAAGTGGCTGAAAAGCTACACCGGCACGCTGGTGCTGATTTCTCATGACCGTGATTTTCTGGATCCTATTGTCGATAAAATACTGCATATCGAACAGCAGACGCTGAACGAATACACCGGTAACTACTCGTCTTTCGAACGCCAGCGTGCGACCAAACTGTCGCAACAGCAGGCTTTGTTTGAAAGTCAGCAGGAAAAAGTGGCGCATCTGCAAAGTTATATCGATCGTTTCCGGGCGCAGGCGACCAAAGCCAAACAGGCGCAGAGCCGTATTAAAATGCTGGAGCGCATGGAGCTGATAGCCCCGGCGCACGTAGACAATCCTTTTCATTTTAGCTTCCGCTCACCGGAAAGCTTGCCCGATCCGCTGCTGCGGATGGAAAAGGTCAGCGCCGGTTATGGCGACACCACGATTCTGGAGTCGATCAAACTGAATCTGGTGCCGGGTTCACGTATCGGTTTACTCGGCCGTAACGGTGCAGGTAAATCGACGCTTATCAAACTGCTGGCCGGAACCATGCCGCCGCTTCACGGGGACATTGGGCTGGCAAAAGGCGTCAAACTCGGTTATTTCGCTCAGCATCAGCTGGAGTTCCTGCGCGCAGAAGATTCGCCGCTGCAACATCTGGTGCGTCTGGCGAATAAAGAAACCGAACAGCAATTGCGCGATTATCTCGGCGGATTTGGTTTCCACGGCGATAAAGTGACGGATCCTACCGGGCGGTTCTCCGGCGGTGAAAAAGCGCGCCTGGTGCTGGCGCTGATTGTCTGGCAGCGCCCTAACCTGCTGCTGCTTGATGAACCGACCAACCACCTGGATCTCGACATGCGTCAGGCACTGACCGAAGCGCTGATCGACTTTGAGGGTGCGATGGTTGTCGTGTCGCATGACCGCCACTTATTGCGTTCCACTACTGACGATTTGTATCTGGTACACGGCGGCAAAGTGGAACAGTTCGACGGCGATCTGGAAGATTATCAGCAATGGCTGGTGGACATTCAGCGTCAGGAAAGCCAGCAGGATGCACCGGCTAAAGACGGCGGCGTTAACAGTGCGCAATCGCGTAAAGATCAGAAACGTCGCGAAGCCGATTTCCGCAACCAGACTCAGCCACTGCGCAAGCAAATCACCAGGCTGGAAGCACAGATGGAGAAACTGGGTACCGAACTGGCAGCAATTGAAGCCCGTCTGGCCGACTCCGCCATTTATGACATCAGCCGTAAGGCCGATCTCACGGAGTGTCTGCAACAGCAGACCAAAGTGAAAGGTGCGCTGGAAGAGACTGAAATGACCTGGCTCGATGCCCAGGAACAACTGGAAGAAATGTCTAAAACTTTTGATATCGACAGCTGATCGTATGCTCACAAACGGGAAAGGAGCCGTGATGGCTCCTTTTTGGTCTGTAAATTAATGCCAGATTAACAGCACACAGGCGGCGGTCAGAATACCCATCGCAATGTTAAAAGTGTACCACGCACGCTTGCTGCGCAGCAGGCGACCAATCACCGTGCCGAAGCCAAGCCAGATGATGCCCGATACCAGGTTCACCAGGAACATCCCAAGGCTGATACCGGCAATCGAAGGATTATAGGCGGCGCCCGCCAGACTGAAGCTCGCGACCGCACCCAGTCCCATCAGCCAGGCTTTCGGATTAAGAAATTGCAGCAACCAGCCCTGATACAAACGGATCGGTTTTGGCGGCGGCGCACCGGTTTCCAGTTTTTCATAGGCAGACGTTGCAATCTTCCACGCCAGCCACAGCAGATACAGGCTACCGGCGATTTTGAGAAACAGGTGTAACGCAGGATAAATCGTGATGAGACCGCCGACACCAAAGGCCACCAGCAGCAAAATACTTTGCATACCAAGCATAATGCCGACCATCAGCCAAAGTGAACGGAAGAACCCAAAGTTAGCGCCAGACGTGGTGAGTAACATATTGTTCGGGCCGGGGGTAATGGCGGCGACCCATAAAAATCCAAGCATCGATAAAAATAAACCAGGTTCCATTTAATTTGGGTTCTCCGACCCGAAAGATGTGCGATAGCATTGAAGCTAACAGCGTGATATTGATCGCACAAGAGCCTCTTAAGAGAAATTTATTCATCTTATGGTTGAAACCTTTCGCCCCTTACGCGGGGCCAGTAATCCGCACATCCAGACGCTACTCCCGCGACTGATAAGACGGCATGCAACACTTAAACCTCACTGGCAAAGGCTGGATACGCCGGACGGCGATTTTCTGGATTTAGCCTGGAGTGAAGATCCGGCACAGGCGCGACATAAACCTCGCATGATCCTGTTTCACGGCCTGGAAGGCAGCTTTTACAGCCCGTATGCGCACGGCTTATTGCAGGCGTGGAAAGACAAAGGCTGGCTTGGTGTGGTCATGCATTTCCGCGGATGCGGCGGTGAACCTAATAAGCTGCTGCGTATTTATCATTCCGGTGAAACCGAAGATGCCCGCTTTTTCATTCACTGGCTCAATGAGACCTATGGCGAAGTCCCGACCGGCGCGGTAGGTGTGTCACTCGGCGGCAATATGTTGACGTGTTATCTCGGGCAGGAAGGCGAAAATTGTACGTTGAGCGCCGCCGTGGTGGTCTCCGCACCGCTGATGCTGGAACCTTGCGCTTACCGGCTGGAACGCGGTTCATCACGGATTTATCAGCACTATCTGCTCGGTCAGCTCAAAGGCAATGCCTCGCGTAAGCTGGCAAAATACCCTGGGACATTGCCCGTCACGCTGGCGCAACTGAAAGCCATGCGTCGTCTTCGTGAATTTGACGATGCTATTACCTCAAAAGCGCACGGATTTACCGACGCGCTGGATTATTACCGCCGGTGCAGCGGTCTGCCGTTACTGGCACAGGTCAGAACCCCCCTGCTGATTATCCACGCCAAAGACGATCCGTTTATGACACCCGACGTCATCCCGAAAGCAGAAGATTTACCGGATTGCGTGGAATATCAGTTAACGGAACATGGCGGACATGTCGGCTTTGTGTCCGGCAGCTTACGTAACCCCCAAATGTGGCTGGAACAACGCATTCCGGCCTGGATCGCCCCCTATTTAGAAAATAAGACTAAGGAAAAAACAGAGTGATTATTCCCTGGCAGGAACTGGATCCTGAACTGCTCACCAGCGTGGTGGAATCCTTCGTATTGCGCGAAGGCACCGATTACGGCGAGCAGGAAAGATCGCTGGAACAAAAAGTCGATGACGTGAAACGTCAGCTGAAAAGCGGTGATATTGTGCTGGTATGGTCAGAGTTGCATGAAACGCTGAATATTATGCCACGCGGTCAGTTCCGCGCCGGGCAGGAAGAAGTGCCGCAGGACGGGTAGAGCCGCTCGAAAGCAGGTTGTGACAACCTGTCACTTCGCGAATAAATATGGTAACAATAGGCTTAATTATGCGCAGCACGGCACTACATTTTCAACCACAGAAAAGACCGCGTCACGCCAGCCTGTATCCCCTTTCTGGAGAAAAGCATTTATGTCAGCCAAACATCCTGTTATTGCCGTTACCGGTTCGAGCGGTGCAGGCACCACGACCACCAGCGTGGCGTTTCGTAAAATATTTCAACAGCTTGGCTTACGCGCTGCGGAGCTGGAAGGCGACAGTTTTCACCATTTCACCCGTCCTGAAATGGATGCGGCGATCCGTAAGGCACGCGATCTCGGGCGCCACATCAGTTATTTCGGGCCGGAAGCCAATGACTTTGGTTTGCTGGAAAAAAGCTTTATCGAATATGGCAAAACCGGCACCGGCCGTTCACGTAAGTATTTGCATACTTATGACGAAGCGGTTCCCTATAATCAGGTGCCGGGCACGTTTACGCCATGGCAGGCGTTGCCGGAACCAACGGATATCTTATTCTATGAAGGCCTGCACGGCGGTGTAGTGACAGACAAAATTGATGTCGCCGCCCAGGTCGATTTGCTGGTCGGCGTTGTGCCTATCGTTAACCTGGAGTGGATCCAGAAACTGGTGCGCGATACCGGGGAGCGTGGCCATTCACGTGAAGCAGTGATGGATTCCGTCGTGCGTTCGATGGATGATTATATCAGCTACATTACGCCGCAGTTTTCCCGCACCCACATCAACTTCCAGCGTGTGCCGACTATCGACACCTCAAACCCGTTCGCAGCAAAAGCCATTCCGTCACTGGATGAAAGCTTTGTGGTGATCCATTTCCAGGGACTGGACGACATCGATTTCCCCTATCTGCTGGCAATGTTGCAGGGGTCATTTATCTCGCACATCAAAACGCTGGTGGTACCAGGTGGGAAAATGGGGCTGGCAATGGAGCTGATCATGGCGCCACTGGTGCAGCGCCTGATGGAAGGTAAGAAAATCGAGTAAACTTTATTCCGCTGCAATCACTTCAAAGCTGTGGGTGATGGTGGCCGCTTTACCCAACATCAGAGACACTGAACAGTATTTTTCGGCAGAAAGGCTGACCGCACGTTCAACAATCTTATCGGTCAGATCCTTACCGGTGACGATAAAATGCAGATTGATATGCGTGAACAGACGCGGCGCTTCTTCGCGGCGTTGTGAAGTCAGCTTCACTTCACAATCACGCACGTCATTACGGCCTTTCTGTAAAATAGATACCACGTCAATTGCACTGCAGCCGCCTGCGGACATCAGTAACATTTCCATCGGGCTTGGGGCTTTATCGCCCGCGTTACCATCCATTGAAATCTGATGACCCGACGCTGACTCACCTAAAAAGGTCAGCCCTTCAACCCATTTGACACGTGCGTGCATGAACTATTCTCCCGGTGAATAAACTTTTAGAAATCTGCTCTCAGAGTACCCTTTAGACCAAAATCTGGCAACGTAACCCGATCGCCATCATGCTGAAGCGAGACAACAGAAGACAGCATCTCAAACCTGTGCTACAAACAAAGCCGAAACATACTTTCCAGTAAATTGCGGTGACGGTTTTTGCGGTTTAAGAACAGAACCCACGGTGTTAACAGCAATAAACAGGCTGTTGCACTCCGACATCCGCTTGCAGCATTTCTGGGGAGTTATATGCTGAAAGGGCGCTTTGGATTTGAAGTGCCATACAGGGAACTCTGAGCCCTGTGATTTTGGGCAGCGATAACAACAGAGGATAATAGCTAATGGTTCTCGGCAAGCCACAAACAGACCCGACTCTTGAATGGTTCCTGTCTCACTGTCATATACATAAGTATCCTTCTAAAAGTACGCTGATTCACCAGGGTGAAAAAGCCGAAACGCTTTACTACATCGTGAAAGGGTCAGTTGCTGTCCTGATTAAAGATGAAGAAGGCAAGGAAATGATACTGTCCTACCTTAACCAAGGTGACTTCATCGGTGAGCTGGGACTCTTCGAAGAAGGTCAGGAACGTAGTGCCTGGGTACGTGCTAAAACTGCCTGTGAAGTGGCTGAAATTTCGTATAAAAAGTTCCGCCAGCTGATTCAGGTTAACCCGGATATTCTGATGCGTCTCTCCGCGCAGATGGCCAACCGTCTGCAAGTGACGTCAGAGAAAGTCGGCAACCTTGCCTTCCTCGACGTAACCGGTCGTATCGCTCAAACGTTGCTCAACCTGGCTAAACAGCCTGATGCAATGACCCATCCGGACGGGATGCAAATCAAGATTACCCGTCAGGAAATTGGCCAAATCGTCGGTTGTTCACGTGAAACAGTCGGACGAATCCTCAAAATGCTGGAAGATCAGAGCCTGATCTCCGCACACGGGAAAACGATTGTCGTTTACGGCACACGTTAATCCCTCGAAAATTGGCGCGGCAGAATACTGTCGCGCCTTTTTTATGGGCTAAGCTTTACCCATGACGTTATGGCGAAAACTGTTTTACCATCCTGAAGTGAATTACGCGCTGCGCCAGACGCTGGTGTTGTGCCTGCCTGTTGGCATTTGCTGGCTGTTTGGCAACTTGCAAATGGGTCTGCTGTTTTCCCTCTGCCCGGCCTGCTGTAACATCGCCGGTCTGGATACCCCGCACAAACGCTTTTTCAAACGTCTGATCGTCGGCGGTTCACTGTTTGCCGTGAGCAGCATTCTGCTGCAACTGATGCTGGAAAACTGGCACGTTCCGCTGCCGCTGATCATGCTATCGCTGGCGTTATTGCTCGGCGTTACCGGTGAAATCAGCCCGTTACATGCGCGCCTGTTACCCGGCGCGCTGGTAGCCACTATTTTCACACTGAGTATGGTCGGCGTGCGCCCGATGTGGCAGGCACCGGTGCTGTTCGCAGCAGGCACAGCCTGGTACGGGGTGTTTAACTGGGTGTGGTTTCGTATTTCGCAAGAACAGCCTATGCGCGAAACGCTCAGCCAGCTTTATCTGCAACTCGCGGATTATTTCGAGGCCAAGTACAGTCTGCTGACGCAACATACCGATCCCGAGACGGCGTTGCCGCCATTACTTACCCGTCAGCAGCAGGTTATCGACCTGATTGCCCTGCTTTATCAGCAATTACACATGCTGCCACAACACGGACATCATCATCACCATAAGCGACTGTTTCAGCTTTTTCAGGTTGCTCTCGATTTGCAGGAGCACATTACCGTCAGCCTGCATCAGCCGGAGGAAGTACAGAAACTGGTTGAGGAAAGCCATGCAGAAGCGGTAATCCGCCGCAATGCGCAGGTGATTTCCACCCGTCTTCGGGTGATTGCCGGCGATATTCTTTATCACCGTTTATCTGAGCGCTTTACCATGGCCAATGAGCTGGCTGCGCTGGAGAAAATCGCCGCGCGTAACCCGGACAATCCGGTTGGCCAGTTTTGTTATTACCATTTCAGCCGCATTGCGCGCCTGCTGCGGACCCAGCGCCCGTTATACCGGCGCGATCTGATGAGCACCCAGCCACGGCTGCCCTTCTGGACTGCGCTAAAAAGCTATCTTTCTTTCAAATCCGTGGCCCTGCGTAATGCCGCGCGTCTGGGCATTATTTTGGCGATTGGCAGCAGCCTGGGGCTGTTCTTCAATTTGCCCAAACCGTACTGGATTTTGCTGACTATCATGCTGGTCAGCCAGAACGGCTATAACGCCACTCGGGTCAGGATCCAGCACCGTGCGCTCGGTACGCTGGCAGGTTTGCTGATTGCTTCAGGATTGTTAAAACTGGCGCTACCGGAAAGCACCACGCTGCTGTGCATGCTGCTGATCACCTTGTTGTCCTATACGGTTTTACGCAAAAATTACGGGCTGGCGATGGTCGGCATGACGGTGACGGCAGTGTATACCCTGCAACTACTGGCGATGAACGGTGTGCATTTTCTGATACCACGACTGGTCGATACGCTGCTCGGCTGTGCGCTGGCCTTCGGTGGCACCCTCTGGCTATGGCCGCAATGGCAAAGCGGTTTGCTGCGCCAGAACGCGCATCAGGCGCTGGAAACGTATCAGGACGCTATCCGTCTGCTGCTTGAGGAAAACCCCGACACCGCAAAACTGGCGTATACCCGTATGCAGGTCAATCAGGCGCACAATAAGCTGTTCACTTCTTTAAACCAGGCGATGCAGGAGCCCGGCTTTAACTCGCATTATCTGGCAGACATGCGGTTATGGGTGACACACAGCCAGTTTGTGGTCGAACATATCAACGCGATGACAATCCTCGCACGCGAACATTATATGTTGCCGGAAAAACTGGCGACGGAATATTTGCAGACCTGCGAAATCGCACTGCAAAGCTGCCAGCAACGACTGCTCTATGACGGGCCGGGCAGCGAGAATAATCTGTTTAATGCGCCGGAACTTCATCCGGATATGCCGCTGACCGAAATGGAACGCCACCTGCGGCGCGTGATTTCACATCTCAGCGTAATGCATACGATCTCGTCACTGGCGTGGAAGCAACGACCACATCATGGGATCTGGCTGACGCGGCGGGCGTGAAGGGGGAGACCCCTTTCAAATCCCCCTTTTTACTGGCTTGCAGCCAGACTGCTTTTTGAAATGGAGAAACTTTCGGCTTTTCAATTGCCGTGATCGCTTAACTCACCGCGCCGAAACCGACCAAAGAGGGCTAGTCATAGCCCTCTTTGGTCGGTTTCGGCGCAAGAGACCATGTGATAAATGTTAGTGGGAAACCGAAATTTTCTCGATCAAGCGTTTAAAGACGGGGCCGTGGGGATCACCCCCCACAAACTTTCCCCACCGCCTTCTCAAACCTTTCCATCCCTTCGCTGATGTCAGCGAAATCAATCACCAGTGAAGGCGCAAACCGCATCACGTTTGGTCCGGCGACCAGCATCATCAGCCCGGCTTCTGCGGCTGCGGCATGGAATTCTCCGGCACGGTTTTTATACGCATCGGCAAGCTCGGCGCCGATCAGCAGCCCCTGACCACGGAACTCGTTGAAGATGTGATATTTCTGATTGATGGCATCCAGCGCGCTGATGAATTTCTCGCGGCGTTCGTTGATGCCAGCCAGTACGTCAGGTGTATTGATGATATCCAGCGCAGCTTCAGCCACCGCACAGGCCAGCGGGTTGCCGCCGTAGGTGGTGCCGTGTTTGCCCGGCTCCATAACGGAAGCCACTTCTTCAGTTGCCAGCATGGCACTGACCGGGAAACCGCCGCCGAGCGCTTTGGCTGTGGTCAGAATATCGGGCGTCACGCCGTAGTGCATATAGCTGAACAGCTTGCCGCTGCGTCCCATACCGCTTTGTACTTCATCCAGAACCAGCAGCGCCTGATGTTTGTCACAAAGCTCGCGCAGGCCTTGCAGAAACGCCTGGGTAGCGGGGGTAACGCCGCCCTCCCCCTGCACCGGCTCAACCACAATGGCGCAGGTGTGGTCGTCGATCACCGCCTTTACGGCATCCAGATCGTTGAACGGCACATGCACAATGTCAGCGGGTTTCGGGCCGAAGCCGTCGGAGTATTTCGGCTGGCCACCCACGGAAACTGTGAACAACGTGCGACCATGGAAGGCGTTATGGAAAGCGATGATCTTACTTTTGTACGGGCTGTGACGGTGTGAAGCATAGTAACGCGCCAGTTTAAAAGCCGCTTCGTTGGCTTCAGCGCCGGAGTTAGCGAAAAATACACGGTCGGCAAAAGTGGCATCGATCAGCTTCTGCGCCAGTCGCAGGGCGGGTTCATTGGTAAATACGTTACTGACATGCCAGAGGGTTTCGCCCTGCTCATGCAACGCTTTCACCAGTGCCGGATGGCAATGCCCGAGCGCTGTCACAGCAATGCCCCCTGCGAAATCAACATATTCATTCCCTTGCTGATCCCAGACGCGACTGCCTTTACCTTTCACCGGAATGAATTTCGCCGGTGAATAAACCGGTAAAATGACTTTATCGAATGTACCCCGATCTACCGCTGATTTTTCTGACATTACTCGTCTCCCCACTGCCATTAATATGAAAATATAATCACAAAATATGCATAAAAAATCACAGACAGGCAAACGAAAATCGCACCCGAGGCGGAAGTAATTTTTTCAGCAATATTAACTGATTAGATTTTAAGGAAATTATCCAGAAGCTGGTGCCCCTGCTCGCTCAGAATGCTTTCAGGATGAAACTGAACGCCATGCAGGGGCAAGGTTTTGTGCATGATGCCCATAATGTCGTCGCGATCACCACTACGTTCTGTCCATGCCGTGACCTCAAAACAGTCGGGCAGCGTCTGTGGCGCGACCACCAGAGAATGGTAGCGCGTCACGGTCAGCGGATTATTCAGCCCGGTAAAGACGCTTCTGCCGGTATGGCGGACAGGTGAGGTTTTGCCGTGAATGGCCTGCCGCGCACGGACGATTTTCGCGCCGAACGCCTGCGCCATCGCCTGATGCCCGAGGCAAACGCCAAGAATCGGTAAACGGTGGGAGAAATGGACAATGGCGGGCAGGGATATGCCCGCCTGATCAGGCGTACACGGGCCCGGAGAAATCACCAGATGTGAAGGAGAAAGTTGTTCAATGTCGGAGAGGGTAAGCTGATCGTTACGCATTACTTTCACTTCTGCGCCCAGCTCGCAAAAATATTGATAGAGGTTGTAGGTGAAGGAATCGTAATTGTCGATCAGCAGCAGCATAGTATACCCGGTAAAAGTCGGAGAATTTACCGGGCAATTCTACGCATTTTTCAGCGCGGGCTCAGTATTTTGTCGCTTAATGTTCTTCCGGGATTTCACTGACAACGGTATTAAAAATTGCCACCAACCCTGATTCATCACCAAATACCGCTGTTTTATTGGCTGCCAGCCAGCTTTCCCGATCCACTTTAGACCAGTCAATGTCGTAGCCAGCATGAATGACCAGTTGCTCGATAAAAATGCGCAGCGCACGACCATTCCCTGTGCGGAACGGATGCAGCAAATTCAGCCCGGTATAATAATGAGCCAGTCGCTCAGCAAGATTATCCAGCGGTAAGCCGATCAGAAATTTCTCCTCTTCCAGTTCCTGCATCAGCGCATTGCCCTCTTTTTCAATGTATTCGAAATGGCAAAACGGCGTGTCATCCTTATAAATATCAATCTCACGGAACTCGCCTGCCCAGGTATAAATATCCTGGAACAAGGACAGATGCACCGCACACAGATGCGGCAATCCCATCACTGAAGGCCCAAGCGGCATCGCTGACGCGCGCAGGGCAGTAAACGCCAGTTCAGCCTGCAACAGCCGATGCTCTTCACGTATTTCCAGCCGGTTTTTGAGCACATTGATGCCGGGATAATAATAAGGGTCGGCACCGGCCACGAGTTTATCGTTCATAGTGCTTCCTCAGTTCGGTGAGACGTTGTGAAATTTGTTCGTTGTCTAACGTGATAACCTCAACCTGCAAACCATCAAGCGCACTGCTGGCCTGAAAGTTCTGCCGCTGACGTTCGCGAAAAAGTTTTTCCTGCTGCCTGAGTGTCAGTTTCTTCGCCATCATTTCCTCCCTGGGTACAGCTATTCGGGTATATACCCTGGTGGAGTTAAGTATAGACAGAGAAAAAAGGGCGCCAGCCTCAGCGCCCTAAACTCGGATTATTCAACAGCGATAGGGGTCTCGTTCACATCTGTTTTATGATCTGCCTGAAGTGTTTTCACCCGATCCTCAAGCTGTTTCACCGCCTGCGCATCCGGCAGAAGTGAATATTTCAACTCAAAGACCGTGCTCTGGCCGGGTTGCAGTTGTTTCACGCGGCCTTGTTTACGTTCGATAGTCACCGGATAGGCATAGTTAGTGCCCGGTTCGATACCCGTAACGTAACCCTGCTTCAGGGTGTCGGTATTTTTCCACAGCGTCAGCAGCGGCAACTGATGGGTATCGAATTCAATCGATGCGCCCTTGTTCCCCGCTTTGTTCACTACGCCGGCAATCGTTTTACCCTGCGCATCCGCCAGCGGCACCATGTTAAAGACCATCTCATCAAAGCCTTTGGTCGGCCCGGCGTAAGTCTGCCAGTCTGCTAAACCTTTTTTGGCGTAATCATTGAACGGAGAGATTGATTTCAGCGGCGCAATGAAACGGGCACCCTGCTCAAGGATCGGCTGACCGAAATTACTGTGATAAATAATCTGATAGTCGTGCGGATAATCCGACTGGTTAGTCAGGGTGTCGTGAATAGTCCACGAATGGCTACCCGGCACGTAACGCAGTTCAGTCCAGGTTTCCAGCTTGGCTTTCTTAAAGGTATCTTCTTTCAGCAAGCCACGCACTGTGATTTCATGAGGGGCTTTATCGGCGATCTCAACCACCACTTTCGAGGCGGGTGTATTGCCTGCCCGGCCATGCAACGTATAAATCATGCCGTCGGCAGTAACAGGATGTCCGGTCCATTCAAAGCCGCAACGCACCATCATTTCGTTGAAACCTTCCAGCCAGCCCACGCCGTTACGGCTTTCAAGATTGATGTACGCAGGATTGACCACTTCCTGAACCGGAGAATCCCAGCCTAAGCGAATGTTATCGCCGGTCACGTGCAATAAATCCATCCCGCGCGTCGGGCTGAGAGCGATGGTCAGTCCCTTGCTGGTAATGGTAATAACTTTTGACCCTTCCTGTTTGCCACCGTGTAACACTTTTTGTTCGATGCTGAAATCGGTTCCCGCAATGTTCAGCTTTTTGCTATCAGTCTTCCAGTTTCCCAGTTCTGTACCGGCTTCAGCATCCGTCAGCACGATAGTTTGTGCAGCAGCTTGCCACGAAAAAAGCCCCAGAACGATCCCGGTTGCGAGTAATTTTTTCACAATAACCCCTTTTTGCTGAATTGATTTAGCCCAAAAGCAATTCAGCCTACAAACTCCGTCAGGCGAAAAATGTGACAGCCTTCAAGTTGAGCGTTTTTGAGGCTAAATGGCAGATGGTAACGTGCCCGGCCTCGCAAAAATTGTTTAGTTGAGGGAAAATTTGCACATGAAATTGAGATCTGAAACAAGAATGAAGGTTCATAAGCTGATGCGTTTCAGCTTATGCGCGTTAGCAGACAGGCAATAAAAAGCCCCCGGAACCGGAGGCTTAGAAAAACAGTATTCTGGAAGAAAGGCTGAGAAATTAAGGCAGCACTTTCGCAGACAGGATCACAATCGGCGTCGTCGGCACGTTCTGATAAGGCCCGACATTATTGGTTTTGACCTGAGACATTTTGTCTACCACATCCATCCCTTTGATGACTTTACCGAATACGGCATAGCCGAAATCACGCTGACCGTGATCGAGGAAGGCGTTATCTGCCACATTGATGAAGAACTGGCTGGTCGCGCTGTCTTTATCGGCAGTACGCGCCATGGCGATGGTGCCGCGCAGGTTGCGCAGGCCGTTATCCGCTTCGTTCTTGATGGGCTCTTTGGTCGCTTTCTGCTGCATGTCAGCCGTAAAACCGCCCCCCTGAACCATGAAACCTGGGATCACGCGATGAAAAATGGTGTTGTTGTAATAGCCGCTCTGGGCGTAATCAACGAAATTCTTTACAGAAACCGGTGCCTTCGCACTGTCGAGTTCCAGTTCGATATTCCCTGCTGAAGTGGTCAGCATGACGTGGGTTTGAGCGGCCGCAAGAACGGGCGACATTGCAGTCAGGGATAGCAGCGCAGTGAGGGCCACTAAAGTACGTTTAAACATGACAGTTCCTTTCTCCAGAATACAAACAACAGATCTTACTGATTCTAAAGAGCCTTTACGCTCAGCGCCAGACCTTTACTTTTATTTACGCTTGAGAATAAATATTCTAATTATTTCAAAATATTACACCCTGTTTTTAACGGTCTTAACTGTTGAAATCTACAGGGTAATCTTCATGAAGATGGATGACCGTTTTTGCGAGCTGTGTTTGCGCGATCAGTACCCCTTCGCGCACGGAATATTGTACCGGCGTCTGGCGGCGTACGGCATCAAAACCACTTTGCGCCGGCAGGATCACCAGGCTGGCAGCATTGCCGCTTTCAAGACCATAACCTTCCAGATTCATAGTCCGGGCGCTGCAGGTGGTGATGAGCTTCAGCCCGTCATCAATTTGCTGATATCCCATTAACTGGCAGACATGCAGCCCCATATGCAGTACCTGCAACATATTCGCGGTACCAAGCGGATACCACGGGTCAAACACATCATCATGCCCGAAACAGACATTGATCCCCGCCTCCAGCATTTCCTTCACACGCGTTATACCGCGGCGTTTCGGATAAGTATCAAACCGCCCCTGCAGGTGGATATTGACCAGCGGGTTGGCGACAAAGTTGATACCGGACATTTTCAGCAAGCGGAATAAACGCGAGGTATACGCCCCGTTGTAGGAATGCATTGCCGTGGTATGACTGGCGGTGACGCGTGGGCCGATATTTTCCCGCAAGGCCAGCGCGGCCACGGTTTCGACAAAACGCGACTGTTCATCGTCAATTTCATCGCAATGGACGTCGATCAGCTTGTCGTATTTTTTCGCCAGTTCGAAGGTTTTATGCAGTGATTCAACGCCGTATTCGCGGGTGAATTCGAAATGCGGAATAGCGCCTACCACATCCGCGCCACGCTTCAGCGCTTCTTCCAGCAAGGCCTCACCGTTCGGGTACGACATAATGCCTTCCTGCGGAAACGCCACAATTTGCAGCGTGATCCACGGCGCGACTTCGGCTTTCACTTCCAGCATGGCGTTGAGCGCCGTCAGCGTCGGATCCGACACATCCACATGGGTGCGCACATGCTGAATGCCATTGGCAATCTGCCACTTCAGGGTTTGCCATGCGCGCTGTTTAACATCTTCATGCGAGAGCAGCGCTTTGCGTTCAGCCCAGCGCTCAATGCCTTCGAATAACGTGCCGGACTGATTCCATGCTGGCTGACCGGCAGTCTGGGTGGTATCAAGATGGATATGCGGTTCGATAAAAGGGGGGATTGCCAGCCCGCCTTCAGCATCAAGGATATGTTTGCCGTAATCGGCATTGTCCAACTGGGGGACAATCTGGCGGATCACGGTGTCGTCGATGTCTATCTGCCATAGCCCTTCACGGCCAGGCAACCTGACATTTTTAACGGTACGCAAAAGAGTTTTCTTCACGCATTACCTCACCATTTTTAGAAAGACTGTGTTGTGGTTTTTTAAAAGCCAATCCTAGAACAATAGCCTGAAAGTGTTTATAAATCGAAAGGTTACACAAAAACCCAATGAAATCAGTCAAATACCCCCTAAGGAGTATATTGGGATCGGCTTGATTTGCATCAATACCCCCTGTTACGCGCGGGTTATGTTTAGCCTCAGAAAATCAATATTGAGGCAATTATGAGCAAAGTCAGAATCGCGATGATTGGCAACGGCATGGTCGGCCATCGCTTTATCGAAGATTTACTGGATAAAGCAGAACCGGATCAGTTCGATATCACGGTGTTTTGTGAAGAGCCGCGCGTGGCCTATGACCGCGTCCATCTTTCCTCTTATTTTTCCCATCATACTGCGGAAGAGCTGTCACTGGTTCGCGAAGGATTTTACGAAAAGCATCATGTCAATGTGCTGATTGGCGAAAGGGCAATTACGCTCAACCGCAGTGAAAAAGTCATTCACTCCAGCAGCGGTCGCACGGTGTATTACGACAAACTGATTATTGCTACCGGCTCCTACCCGTGGGTGCCGCCGATTACCGGTTCTGATGGTCAGGATTGCTTCGTTTACCGCACCATTGAAGACTTACATGCCATCGAGGCCTGTGCCCGTCGCAGTAAACGCGGTGCGGTGGTCGGGGGCGGTTTGCTCGGCCTCGAAGCAGCCGGGGCACTGAAAAACCTTGGCGTAGAAACGCACGTTGTCGAATTTGCGCCTGGCCTGATGGCGGAACAGCTTGATACACAGGGTGGCAGCCAGCTTCGTCAGAAAATCGAAAGCATGGGCGTACGCGTTCATACCGCCAAAAATACGCGCCAGATTGTTCAGGGCGGCAGTGCTGCCCGTAAAACAATGGAATTTGCCGACGGTACTTTCCTCGAAGTCGATTTCATCGTGTTCTCCACCGGTATCCGACCGCAGGACAAACTGGCACGTCAGTGCGATCTGCAGATCGCACCGCGCGGCGGCATCGTGATTAATGATCAGTGCCAGACCAGTGACCCGGACGTCTATGCCATCGGCGAATGTGCCTCGTGGAATCAGCGGACTTTTGGACTGGTCGCGCCGGGTTACAAAATGGCGCAGGTCACCGCCGACCATTTGCTTGGTCGCGATAACGCTTTCACGGGTGCCGACATGAGCGCCAAACTGAAACTGTTAGGCGTCGATGTGGCCGGTATCGGCGACGCCCATGCCCGTACGCCAGGCGCGCGCAGCTATGTCTATCTGGATGAAACCAAAGCATTGTATAAACGCCTGGTCGTCAGCGAAGATAATAAAACGCTGCTTGGCGCAGTGCTGGTCGGCGACACCAGTGATTACGGCAATCTGCTGCAACGGGTACTGAACAGTATTCCTTTGCCGGAAAATCCGGATGCGCTGATCCTGCCCGCTCATGCAGGCAGTGGCGGCGCAGTGATGGGCACTGATGCCCTGCCGGAAAGCGCACAAATCTGTTCGTGTTTTGACGTCACCAAAGGCGATATCATCAAAGCAGTTCAGGGTGGCTGTCTTACCGTGGCGGCGCTGAAATCAGCAACGAAAGCTGGCACTGGCTGTGGCGGCTGTATTCCGCTGGTGACGCAGATACTGAATGCCGAACTCAGCAAACAAGGCATCGAAGTTAACCATCATCTTTGCGAACACTTCGCGTATTCGCGGCAGGAGCTTTATCACCTGATCCGCGTTGAAGGCATCCGCTCATTCAACGATTTGCTGAATAAATACGGCAAAGGCTACGGCTGTGAAGTCTGTAAACCAACCGTCGGCTCGCTGCTGGCCTCCTGCTGGAATGATTACGTGCTGAAATCGCAGCACACACCGTTGCAGGACACCAACGATGTGTTTCTCGCCAACATGCAAAAAGACGGCACCTATTCCGTTATACCGCGTTCGCCGGGTGGTGAAATCACGCCGCAAGGCTTGCAGGCAATAGGTGAAATCGCGGCTGAGTACAATCTCTACACTAAGATTACCGGTTCACAGCGTATCGGCATGTTCGGCGCGCAAAAAGACGATTTACCGGCCATCTGGCAGAAACTGATCAGTGCCGGATTCGAAACCGGTCAGGCGTACGCCAAAGCCCTGCGCATGGCGAAAACCTGCGTTGGCAGCACCTGGTGCCGTTATGGTGTGGGCGACAGCCTCGGTTTCGGCATCAGCCTGGAAAACCGCTACAAAGGCATCCGTACCCCGCATAAAATGAAATTCGGCGTATCCGGTTGTACCCGTGAATGCTCTGAAGCACAGGGCAAAGATGTCGGGATTATCGCGACGGAAAACGGCTGGAACCTGTATGTCTGCGGCAACGGCGGCATGAAACCACGGCACGGTGATTTACTGGCCGCCGATCTGGATAATGACACCCTGCTGCGTTATCTCGACCGTTTCATGATGTTCTACATCCGCACCGCCGATAAGCTGCAACGCACCTCGGTCTGGATGGATAACCTCGAAGGCGGTATCGGCTACCTGCGCAAAGTCATCATCGATAACAAACTGGGGCTTAACGATCAACTGGAAGCCGAACTGGCACGCCTGCGTGAATCGGCCGTTTGCGAGTGGCAGGAAACCCTGAACGACCCGGCTGCGCAAACCCGCTTCAGCCATTTTATCAACAGCAGCCAGCGTGACCCGAACGTGCAGTTTGTCGGTGAGCGTCAGCAGCATCGTCCGGCGCGTCCCGACGAGCGTATTCCGGTGAGACAAATCGCCGGCGGGGAGGAAGTATTATGAACCAGTGGTTAACACTTTGTTCCGTCGACCAGATCTTACCCGCCTGCGGTGTATGCGCGCTGGCAGGCGATCAGCAGGTTGCGCTATTCCGTCCTTACGCTGATGAGCAGATTTTTGCCCTGTCGAACATTGACCCGTTTGCACAGGCCAGCGTGCTGTCACGGGGGATTATCGCGGAACATCAGGGCGAGTTGTGGGTCGCCAGTCCGCTGAAAAAACAGCATTTTCGTCTGACCGACGGAGTCTGCATGGAAGACGAACAGTATTCAGTTCCGGCTTACGAGGTCCGTGTACAGAACGGCAATGTGGAAATCAATACCGCCAGCCTTCAGTCTGTAGCCGGCTAAACTGCACGCCTTCCACGCCGCCTCCGGGCGGCGTTATTATCTGTTCCGCCACATCAGTTTGATAGAGAAGCGTCCATGGATTATTTGCCCCTCTTTTGTCAGTTAAAAAACAGAGCCTGTTTACTGGTTGGTGCCGGTGATGTTGCTGAACGTAAAGCGCGTCTGCTGCTGGAAGCTGGCGCAGAACTGACGGTGAATGCCCTCACCTTTACACCGCAATTTCAGATGTGGGCAGACGAAGGTAAAGTCCGCCTGTTACGCGGTGAATTCTCACCACTGCTGGTGGATGAAAAATGGCTGGTGGTCGCCGCGACCAATTCCGACCTGGTAAATCAGGAAGTCAGCGAAGCCGCAGATCACCGGCGCGTGTTCTGTAACGTGGTCGATGCACCGGAAAGTGCCAGCGTGATTATGCCGTCAATCATTGACCGGTCTCCGCTGATGATCGCCGTGTCTTCCGGCGGCAATGCGCCGGTGCTGGCGCGTTTACTGCGCGAACGTCTGGAGTCCATTCTGCCGCAGCATCTGGGCAAACTGGCGCAGATTGCGGGCGGATTGCGGGCGCGGGTCAAGACATGCTTCCCTGATGCCTCCGAGCGCCGTCGCTGGTGGGAAAAACTGTTTAACCATCATCGCCTGGCGCAGTCGCTGGCGAATAATGACACTGCGCAATCCCACGAATATCTTGAAGCATTATTCCATGAACCCGTGGATAAACATGGCGAGGTCATTCTGGTCGGTGCCGGACCGGGCGATGCCGGATTACTGACACTCAAAGGCTTGCAGCAAATGCAACTGGCCGATGTGGTGGTTTACGACCGTCTGGTTTCCGACAGTGTGCTGAATCTGGTTCGTCGTGACGCAGAGCGGATTTTCGTGGGCAAGCGCGCGGGACATCATTGTGTACCGCAGGAAAGCATCAATAAAATCCTGCTGGAACAGGCCCAGATGGGCAAACGCGTTGTCCGGCTGAAAGGGGGCGATCCCTTTATCTTTGGTCGTGGTGGCGAAGAACTGGAAGCGCTGAAAGCCGCAGGCATCGCGTTTTCCGTGGTGCCGGGCATCACGGCGGCCTCCGGTTGCTCCGCTTACAGTGGCATTCCGCTGACCCACCGCGACCATGCACAAAGCGTGCGGCTGATCACCGGTCATGCGAAGCAGGACGGCATTGTGGACTGGGCCTGCATGGCGCAAAGCCAGCAAACGCTGGTTTTTTATATGGGGCTCACGCAGGCCGGAGAGATTCAGCGCCGTCTGCTGGAAAACGGTCTGGCTGCAGAAACACCTGTCGCACTGGTAGAAAACGGCACCAGCCAGCAACAGCGGGTGGTGACAGGGATGCTCACAGAGCTCGATAAGCTGGCGAAAGAGGTGCGCAGTCCCAGTCTGATTATTGTCGGCAGTGTGGTGAGCTTACGTCAGAAACTTAACTGGTTTGCCAGCGAAACCGTGGTGGTACAACAGAATTGAGCACACCGCTTTCCTGAGGTCTTAAAGCAAAAAACCACGTCCGCAGACGTGGTTTTGATTTAACAATCGAAGTAGAAATTATGGAAGCGTGACGAAGCCAATCGCTTCATAAGCTTTCTTCAGTGTCACGCTGGCACGGGCACGGGCTTTCTCAGCGCCCTCTTTCATTACCTGTTGCAGATAAGCCTCGTCGCTGCGGAAACGGTTAAAACGTTCCTGCACGTCGGTCAGCATGCCTGAAACCGCTTCGGCAACCGCACCTTTCAGATGACCATACATCTGGCCTTCGAATTCCGCTTCCAGCTCCGGAATGCCTTTGCCGGTCACACCGGAAAGAATATCCAGCAGGTTAGAAACACCCGGCTTGTTTTTAATATCGTAACGGATGACAGGCGGCTCTTCAGAATCCGTCATCGCGCTTTTAATCTTCTTGGTCACCGCTTTTGGATCTTCCAGCAGGCCGATCACGTTTTTACGATTGTCATCCGACTTAGACATCTTCTTGGTCGGTTCCTGCAATGACATAACCCGCGCACCGGATTTCGGAATAAACGGCTCCGGCACAGTAAATACATCGCCATACAACGCGTTGAAACGGCTGGCAATATCTCGGCTGAGTTCCAGGTGCTGTTTCTGATCTTCACCGACCGGTACCTGATGGGTCTGGTACAGCAAAATATCCGCCGCCATCAATACCGGATAATCGAACAGACCAGCGGTAATGCTTTCGCTGTTGGATGTCTCATAGCGCGCAGATTTATCTTTGAACTGCGTCATACGGCCCAGCTCACCGAAATAGGTATAGCAGTTCAGCGCCCAGCTTAGCTGGGTATGTTCAGGAACATGAGACTGCACGAAGACAGTACTTTTCTTCGGATCAATACCGACCGCCAGATACAGCGCCAGCGTATCGAGGGTTGCTTTACGCAACTTCTCCGCATCCTGACGTACGGTGATCGCGTGCAAATCGACGATACAGTAAATGCATTCGTAATCGTCCTGCATTTTGACCCATTGACGCAGCGCACCCATGTAGTTGCCAATGGTCAATTCGCCGGAGGGCTGTGCGCCACTAAATACGATGGGTTTACTCATTTTATGCTTCCTGATCTTTTAAAGATGACAGCCCTAACGTGGGCAAAAGGTCGGCGAAATTATCCAGTACGCGATCGGGTTTGGTCAGCGCGATAGTTTCACCGTAGTTATAGCCATAAGTCATGCCCACACACGGACAGCCAGCGGCTTGTGCAGCGTGAATATCATTGCGGGAATCCCCCACAAAGACCATTTCACTGGCACGCAATCCAAGCAGTGCCAGCGTCATATAGACCGGCGCCGGATGCGGTTTTTTCGCCACGACATCATCACCGCCAATCACGACCGTGAAATAGCTGTCGATGCCTAACGATTGCAGTAAAGGCGCAATGAAAGGCGTCGGTTTGTTGGTCACCAGCCCCATGGGCATGCCTGTGGCTGCCAATGCTGCCAGCGTCTCTTTGACTTGCGGGTATAAGCGGCTGCCACCTGCGGCGGTATCGGCATAATAATGATCAAATTTATCGCGCACCGTCTGCAGGAAAGCTGGCGATAAATCGCCTCCGGCCCAGCGGACGGCACGTTCTACCATGACATCAGCGCCATTGCCAATCCAGGTACTAAGACGCTCAACGCCTGCGGCAGGTAAACTGAAATCACGCAGCGCCATATCCATCGCTTCGGAGAGACCCGGCGCGCTATCGACCAGCGTACCGTCGAGATCAAAACCTAAACCGCGCGCCTCAAGGAGCTCAGACATGCGAGACCTTAGCCAGTTCACTGCGCATATGGTCGATCACCGTACGGTAATCCGGCTGATTAAAGATAGCGGAACCGGCGACAAACATATCTGCACCCGCTGCGGCGATTTCACCGATATTTTCGGCCTTCACTCCGCCATCAACTTCCAGACGAATGTCATAACCGCTGGCGTCAATGATCTTGCGAACCTGACGCAGTTTATCCAGTGTGCCCGGAATAAACGACTGACCTCCGAAGCCTGGATTCACCGACATCAGCAGGATCACGTCGAGTTTATCCATCACGTATTCGAGATAGCTCAGGGAGGTCGCCGGGTTAAACACCAGACCGGCTTTACAGCCATGGCTTTTAATCAGCTGCAGTGAGCGGTCAACATGTTCAGACGCTTCGGGATGGAAGGTAATGTAAGAGGCACCGGCTTCGGCAAAATCCGGGATCAGGCGATCAACCGGTTTAACCATCAGATGAACATCAATAGGTGCGGTAATGCCGTAGTTACGCAACGATTTAAGAATGGCTGGCCCCATCGTCAGATTGGGAACGTAGTGGTTATCCATCACATCAAAATGGACAACATCTCCGCCCGCTTCCAGGGCTTTGGCTGTATCTTCACCCAGACGGGCAAAATCAGCAGACAGAATGGACGGTGCAATCAAAAACTGTTTCATCCGCTTCTCCAAACGATAGGTTTACCCGATGATCACCGGCTGACCGGCCATCAGCGATATAGCGCTAAAAGTTCATTCACCATGCTGCGCTGGGCAACTTTACTGCTGATAGTACGGCGCGCTGACACACGGTGCAGCTGTTTCGCCTGAGCGTACCATTCCAGCGTCAGAGGTGTTTCGTGGTTGGAAATCAGCACCGGCACATCGTTCTCATTAGAAAGCTGATACGCCAGACGAGCCAGGTTGCGCTGATCATCCATGCTAAAACTGTTGGTGTGGTACGCCGTAAAATTTGCTGTCGCAGAAAGCGGGGCATAAGGCGGATCACAATAAACCACCGAGCCAGACTGTGCTTTCAGCAAGGTGTCCTGGTAATGCTCACAAACAAATACCGCATGCTTCGCTTTTTCAGCAAACCAGTAGAGTTCTTCTTCAGGGAAATACGGCTTTTTATAACGCCCGAAAGGCACATTAAACGCGCCACTGAGATTATAACGACACAGGCCGTTGTAACAATGGCGGTTAAGATAGAGGAAAAGTACCGAACGACGATAAATATCGCTGCTGGCATTAAACTCAGCCCTCAGGACGTAAAAACGATCTGATTCGTTAAACTCTGGCGTGAACAGCACACGTGCATCACGCACGAATTCTTCAGTGCGTGTCTTCACAATGTTGTAAAGATTGATCAGGTCGTTGTTGATATCCGCCAGAATATAAGCGTCATACTCGGTATTCAAAAATACCGAGCCCGCGCCAACAAAAGGCTCAATCAGACAATCTCCCACCGGAAGATGACGTTTGATGTCATCAATCAGCGGGTATTTGCCGCCAGCCCACTTCAAAAACGCGCGGTTCTTCTTCATGCCGTCAGTTAGCTACTTATACAATTCACAGCCGCGGATTGTATCCTGTTTTTAGACAGCAAATCGCGTTGAGATCAGTTTCATTTTTTCAGGTCTTGCTGTACCTGATGTACAGGTTTGACCCACGGTTTTTTAGCCTGAACTTCCGCAGGCAGACTGGAAATAGCACGTTTGGCCTCTGCAGAAGAAGCATAGTTACCACTTACCAGTACAAACCACGGCTTCCCTTCGCGGGCGGTCTGATAAACCAAATAATTTTTCAGGCCCTGCTGTTTTGCAAACGCATTCAGTGTATTGGACTGAGAAGCACCGCTCAGTTGCAGGGTAAAGTGCGTACCTGGTGCAGACTTAATGCCCGACATGCTACCAGAAGCTGCGGCCGGTGCAGATGCAACCGGAGCAGATGACGCAGTGGACTTCGTTACCGGCGTTTTCGCTGTATGCGATGCCGTAGCGGCTGTTTTATGCTCAGCAGGCTTCGAAGTATGAGCAGGTTGCGCATTTCGCGAAGCTTGCGCAGGGCGTGTATGAGTGGCTGACGGCTGAGAACCTGCCGGGGCCTGAGTACGTGCAGAACCATTAACGGTTGCGGGTGCGGTCGGCAAAGAAGTCAGTGACTGAGCTGCGGGTGCCATGCTGCCTTGTGCCACACCATCGACCTGATTTTGCTGAGAAGAGAGCGCATCACTCATATCACCCGGCAAATCGACACGTTCTTTCGCCTGACCATTATCCGGAACAGGCTGAGCTTCGGTTGGTGTCGGGGAAACTGGCGGTAAACCGATACTCTTCGGTTGCTGGCCATCGGCTGGCTGCTGACCGTCTATAGCTTGCGCTGTATTGGCCTGAGCCTGAGCAGAAGGCTGAGCAGGTGCCGCCGCATCATTACCCGCGAGACTAATGTCTTTCGGACCATTGTTCTGCTGAGCAGGCTGGCTGGAGGAAGATGACTTCATGGCAGAGCCGATACCGACAATCAGCAATACCAGCACCACAATACCGATGCCGATCATCACGTACTGACGGGATACCGCAACTTTTGGAATGGAAGGAGACGGTTTGCGCGCGCGCGGTGGGCGGCGATCGCTGGTGTCTGGTTTGAGATCGTCTTCCGGTGTTAAATCATCCATCTAAAACCTCCAACCCGGCAAAAGCCTCAAGAGGCTTTACGCGGAGCAACTATCCTGACTAAAAATATAAAGCTTTGCTGGCAAACGTAAAATCGATCGTTATGTGGCCACCATGATGACCACTGTCTTAACGGCAATCTTCAATCGAAGCCAGCACCATTTCATGCGATACGCCGGAGCGTACTTCCGACTGACCTATTGCTTTCGGCAAAACCAGACGCAGCTCGCCAGCCAGTACTTTCTTATCACGCATCATGTGCGGCAGATAGGACTGCGCCTCCATAACTTCAGGGCCGGTCACAGGTAAACCCGCACGGGTCAGCAAAGTTTTTACCCGGGCTATGTCACCCAGACTGAACTGCCCAAGGCGATGGGCCGTATAACAGGCCATCACCATACCGGCTGCCACAGCTTCGCCATGCAACCAGTTACCGTAACCCATTTCGGCTTCAATAGCATGGCCGTAAGTATGGCCCAGATTCAGCAAGGCGCGCATGCCGTTTTCACGTTCATCGGCGGCCACAACCTCGGCTTTCAGCTCGCAGCAACGGCGGATGCAATATGCCAGCGCATTCATATCCAGCGCCAGTAAAGCTTCCATGTTGTCTTCAAGCCAGACAAAGAAATCAGCATCCAGAATAATGCCGTATTTGATAACTTCTGCGAGACCCGAAGACATTTCACGGGCAGGCAGCGTTCGCAGACAGTCGAGATCAACCACTACCGACGCAGGCTGATAAAACGCGCCGATCATGTTTTTTCCGAGTGGATGGTTTACCGCCGTTTTACCGCCAACGGAGGAGTCAACCTGAGAAAGCAGCGTGGTTGGCACCTGAACAAAGCGCACACCGCGCTGATAACTGGCTGCAGCGAAGCCGGTTAAATCACCGACGACGCCACCACCAAGGGCGATCAGAGTCGTATCACGTCCGTGCGGCTTTTTGAGCAACGCGGAGAACACATCATTGAGAACAGTCAGGGATTTGTATTGTTCACCATCAGGCAAAATAACCTGATCAACACGAACGCCTGCCTGCTCCAGCACTGAACGAATAGCGTCCAGATAGAGAGGGGCCAGGGTTTCGTTGGTCACTATCATGACCTGATCGCCTGCCTTTACCGGCATAAAAGAAGCCGGATCGTGGAACAATCCGGCAGCAATCGTAATGGGGTAGCTACGCTCCCCTAACGTTACGGTAATCCTCTCCATGTCGTGCTCTGTGACCTTCTTTAACTGACACCCTCAGGCAATGATGAACACCAATAATCAGTTACTTTCCAGCATATTGATAATCTGGTTGGCAACGACTTTGGCACTTTGATCATCGGTACGAATAGTGACGTCGGCAATCTCTTCATACAAAGGATTGCGTTCTCTCGCCAGTGCTTCAAGCACTTCACGTGGCGGAGCACTCACTTGTAATAATGGACGTTTTTTGTCGCGTTGTGTACGCGCCAGTTGTTTTTCGATAGTAGTTTCAAGATAGACGACAACGCCACGCGCTGACAAACGGTTACGGGTTTCACGTGATTTCACGGAACCGCCACCAGTCGCCAGAACAATGCCTTGTTTTTCGGTCAGTTCGTTGATCACTTTTTCTTCGCGGTCGCGGAATCCGTCTTCGCCTTCCAAATCAAATACCCAGCCCACATCAGCTCCGGTACGTCGCTCAATTTCGTGATCGGAGTCAAAAAACTCCATATTGAGTTGCTGAGCTAACTGTCGACCAATAGTGCTTTTGCCGGCACCCATAGGCCCAACCAGAAAGATATTGCGTTTCTCTGCCATGTTTTTCGGTATTACTAAGACAATTCGTTGATGATAACCCGCCCCGCCAATCAAATTAGCGGCGGGACCTAAACTGAAACCTCATGAGCGATATAGTGCGAGATCAGAAAAAAATTATCTCAACACTCTTGGTAGTTTGGCAACCGAATAAATCACTTTGCACGCCGCAGGAGGGAAACCGTACGTTTTTATCGGCGTGTCTGTCGTAATAAAAAGATCACGGTGCTCAATTCGGTAACCCTTGTAAGCTAAATCGACGGCAGCGTCAAACTCAGAAGCCTCTTGCGACACAAAAAGTTGCATACGCTCAACGTTATTGTGCAATTTACAGAGCGTCAGAATGCCCTTTTAACGGGTAAGGATTAAGGTCGGGGTGATGAAAATCACCAACTCACGCCGCTGTTCATGGGTGTACTGGTGTTTAAACAAGGAACCGACCCCGGGAAGGTCGCCGAGGACAGGCACTTTTGTGTCCGTTTTTTGGTTTTTACGCTGAAATATCCCGCCAAGCACGATAGTTTCTCCGTCTTTTACCGTAACCTGAGTTTTGATTTCCTGCTTATCAATCGCCAGCGCCTCACCTTCGGACTGCTTAATGCTCCGGCCCGGCATGTTCTGGCTAATCTGCAATGCCAGCTGGATACGACCGTCACGCTGAATTTTCGGCGTAACCTCCATTCCCAGCACCGCTTCTTTGAATTCAATCGACGTGCTGCCACTCGCCCCGCTGGAAACCTGATACGGGATTTCCGTACCCTGTTTAATGCTGGCAGTCTGCATGTGCGCCGTCAGCAACCGCGGGCTGGCGATAATATCGACCTTGTCTTCCTGCTCAAGCGCCGTCAGTTCAAGCTCAAGGATCCGCCCGCTGATATGTGCAAGATTAAAACCCGCAGTAAATATCGGATTTTCGACCGGCATGCCCATACTAAAATTATTCATACGCACGGCTTTTGTAATGGGTTCCTCACCGGTAAACCCCCAGCGCACACCCAGTTCGCGCAGGCTTTCACTGTTCATTGTGACTATATGTGCTGCCAGTTGAACCTGCTGAAGAGGTAAATCCATTTCCTTTATCCAGGGTGCCACAACATCCAGCGCAGCCTGCGTGTCACGTAATAAGAGTGTATTGGTGCGGGGATCTGCAGAGGCATTACCTTTTGAAGATAACAGCGAGCCTTTCTGCGCGTTCAGGCTAAGCGCCGTCTCTTTCGCATCTGCGTATTGCAGAGGAACGGTAAGGCTGATCAGCGGGCTGTGGAGCGCCTGCTGGTCGGCTGCCTCTTTCAACCGCTGTTGTACAACCTGCGGATCTTGTTCAGGCGACACAATTAAAACGTTGCCCTGCAACTGGCTGGTGAGATGGTTCATTTGCAGAATAATGTCGAGCGCCTGCTGCCACGGCACTTCCTTGAGTTTCACACTCATCTGCCCTTCAAGACCCGGTGCAGTGATCAGATTCAGTTGCCGGAAATCTGCCAGCGCCTGTAATACCAAACCGACCGGAGAGGACTGAAACTCCAGCGAAATCAACGGTGGTACATCAGCTTTCACCGGGCTGAGGTATAAACACAGCAAACACGGTACAATCCGCTTAGTCACGTATTTCATTATTTCCCTTTCCCTGGAGAATCCTTGCCTTTACCCAGCCTGATAATCTGACGCAGTGCACCGCAACGCGCATCACTGAGGCTGAGTTCAACCTGCGAACTGCTGAGTGCTTCAACCGTCCATTGCGGCACTCCAAATTGCGTACCCGTTTCGACTTTACTCCAGCGCCCTTGCGGTGAAAGCAGCCAGCCATAACGCTCCCCGCCGGCATCTGAAATCCCGCTAAGGCGCCATTCAGATACCGTAGAAAAATCAGCACAGGACGGCGTCTGTGGCACACTAAACGGATCACGTACGACATTCGGCGCGACGGCAGCGGTAAAAAATCCTGCCGCTGACGTGGTTTGAGTCAGTAACACTGAGGCTTTCATCCCGGCATCACCGGTGGTGTGTAAATTCAGCTCGCTGAATGCAGGCTGCCCGGGACGTTGCATCAGCGCATAAAGAAAATCCATCAGTCCGGCAAAAGTCACCTGCAATTGCAATTCACCCTGTGGTTCTTGTTTCGGTTGCAAAACTGGCTTCCAGCGAATCAGTACGGCCTGAGCGTCTTTCAGCGGCCGGGAAAACGCTTGCTCAAGCGGCAGGATTTCGTGTTGCAATGTCGCATTGCCGGCCAGTTCCTGCTCCAGGCTTTCCAACGGAACCCTGAGCATCAACGCCCTCTGAGCCTGGGAAAGGGTCTGCCGTGCGGTGTAAATCTCCCGTTTCAGTGTGTCGTGTTGCTGCCATAACCCGCGCAATACAAGCTGATACAGCGTCAAAGCCAGAATGAGCAGACATGCAGTCAGCATGCACACCCGCTGCCAGCCGGGTTTTTCCATCAGCGGATCAATATGCTCTGCCAGTAAACCGGTCATTGCACTACTCCCGGCGCAGGCAGGGCTTTTTCAGGGCGAAACTGCGTTTTCATCACGAAACTCAAGTTATTGTTGGGTTGCTGCTGTACATCAGAAAGACTGACTTTACTGAGCAACTCTCCTGCGGACAGCATTTCGCTCAATGCCACAATGTCGTGATATATCCGCCCTTCGCCTTTTAACGTCATCATTCCCTGATGCTCCGTCAGCTCCGTCAGCCAGAGTTCTTCGGGCATCTCTGACGCGAGTAACACCAACAATTGCAGATAATCCCGGCTCCGTTGCACACGCTGGTGGCTTAAAAGACGCGATTCAGCCAGAACCTTTACCTGTTCCGATGCTGCCTCCACACGACGCTGACGGAGCGTAATCTTTTGAATATCTGAATGTAACGCTGACAGTTTCACCTGTAACAGCGCCCGTTCCTGCACCAGGAAAGTGGCCAGAAGCAAAGCACCGGCCACCACAGAGACAGGAACAGAAATAAAAATTTTCAGCCAGAAACGCATCAGCTTTTGACGGCGCAACTTTCGCCACGGTAATAAATTGACCTGTAGCATCAGTTATCTGCCTGCCGGATAGCCAGCCCGACGGCAGGCGCGAATGCACCGGGATTTGCCGGCAAAGGCGCGGACAATTGCACGATCGCGCTTAATGGCGACCAGCATTGCATTACCGCAGAGGACGATTCACCGCTGTAATAGTCCTCCGCATGGCATAACGCAGCCGCGCGATACTGTGTGCGAATCTTCTGAGAGACCGTGTTTTCAGCGCCGGCCTCTGCATAATCCAGCATGCCAAACTGGAACGGCAAACTGTGCGGCGAAGCCCAGAGAAAGAGATCATCAAGGGGATGGATCAGCAATGCATCACCCGGAACGCCTGCAGCACAGGCCGCCATCTGAAGGGCGCAGGGAGTCAGCTCAATAGTGTCCGGGAACAACCGGGCCTGCGCCATGCAATGCATCCACTGTTCGATTTCCTGCTGCCTTGCCGCCGTAACCACCAACTGATTATCGCCCTGCGGGTCAGCCCGGTAGTCCATCACCAGATGCTCCATAGCCAGAGGAAACTGTTTTGCCGCGTTAGCGAAGATAAACGCACTGCGCTGCGGCTCACCCAAACGGGCATCGGGCGCGGCCATGCGTTGTTGCATAATACGTTGCGCAGGAAGGCTGATTCGTAATGAAAAAGACGTCGGCAGCGTTTTTCGCCAGCACGATAAAATGGCGATCAGCGGCGCGCTCTCATGTAATATCCCCTCCCGCAATGTGAAAGGAGGCAAAGGATGTTGCCACCAGTGACGTAATTGCCAGCCATGACGCCGCCGCTGAACGGCGATCGCACGGGCAAAACCGGCTTGAATATCCAGACCTACCTGCCATGCTTGTAGTCGCATTTTCGCCCAATCTCCATATCGTCAGGTAAATAAAAGAACGTATCCATGTTGCTGGCTTGCCTTTATACTACCGCGCGGTTGTTTATAAACTGCCCAATTGACACTTAATGGGAAATCTCAGGTGAAGTTCGTAAAGTATTTATTGATTCTTGCAGTGTGTTGCATTTTGCTGGGAGCCGCCTCGATCTTCGGTTTGTATAAATATATCGAGCCTCAGTTACCCGACGTCGCCACGCTTAAAGACGTGCGCTTGCAAACACCGATGCAGGTTTTCAGTGCCGAGGGTGATTTAATTGCCCAGTATGGTGAAAAGCGCCGTATCCCACTGAAACTCGACCAGATCCCACCGGAACTGGTGCATGCGTTTATCGCGACTGAAGACAGTCGTTTCTATGAACATCACGGTGTGGATCCGATCGGTATTTTCCGTGCGGCTTCGGTTGCGATGATGTCCGGCCACGCCTCACAGGGCGCGAGCACCATTACCCAGCAGTTGGCTCGTAACTTTTTCCTGAGCCCTGAACGCACGCTGACCCGTAAAATTAAGGAAGCATTTCTGGCTATCCGCATTGAGCAGATGATGTCCAAAGATGAGATCCTCGAGCTGTATCTGAATAAAATTTATCTCGGTTATCGTGCTTATGGCGTCGGTGCCGCTGCACAGGTTTACTTCGGTAAAGATGTCAGCCAGCTAACGCTCAGTGAAATGGCAGTGATTGCCGGGCTGCCCAAAGCACCGTCAACCTTCAACCCGCTGTATTCGCATGACCGTTCTCTGGCCCGTCGCAATACCGTACTGGCACGTATGCTGGATGAGAAATACATCACGCAGGCCCAGTATGATCAGGCGCGTGCTGAGCCGTTGGTCGCCAATTATCATGCTCCGCATATCGAGTTTTCGGCGCCGTATCTGACCGAAATGGTGCGTCAGGAAATGGTGAAACGTTATGGCGACAACGCTTATAACGATGGCTACATGGTTTACACCACCATTACCAAAAAAACCCAGCTTGCTGCCCAGGAAGCCCTGCGTACCAACGTGCTTAATTACGATATGCGCCACGGTTATCGCGGTCCGTCAAATCAGCTATGGAAAGTAGGTGAACCGGCGTGGGATCAGAACAAGATTGTCCAGTCGCTGAAAACGCTGCCGGTATATGGTCCGCTGTTCCCGGCCGTTATCACCGCAACGGATGATGCTCAGGCCACGGCGACGATGTCGAACCGCGCGGTTATCAGCCTGCCGTTCAGCGGCATGCGCTGGGCGCGACCTTATCGTAATGACAATGCTCAGGGCCCGACCCCGAAAAAAGTCACTGATGTGGTGCGTCCGGGCCAGCAAGTTTGGGTACGTAAAGTGGGTGATGACTGGTGGCTGGCGCAGGTGCCTGATGTCAACTCAGCCATTGTTTCGCTCAATCCAAACGACGGTGCCATTGAAGCGCTGGTTGGCGGGTTTGACTTCAACCAGAGCAAGTTTAACCGCGCCAACCAGGCGGTTCGCCAGCTCGGTTCGAACATCAAGCCTTTCCTGTACACAGCAGCAATGGACAAAGGTCTGACCCTGGCGACCATCCTGAATGACATGCCAATTACCCGCTGGGATGCCGGTGCCGGTACTGACTGGCGTCCGAAGAACTCACCGCCAACGTATTACGGTCCGATTCGTCTGCGTCAGGGGCTGGGTGAATCCAAGAACGTGGTCATGGTACGTGCTATGCGTGCGATGGGAGTGGATTACGCAGCTGAATATTTGCAGCGTTTTGGCTTCCCGGCTGCGAACATTGTTCATTCCGAATCACTGGCGTTAGGTTCTGCTTCATTCACCCCGTTGCAGGTTGTGCGCGGTTACGCCACCTTGACCAACGGCGGTTATCTGGTTGACCCGTATTTCATCACCAAAATTGTGGATGAATCCGGTCAGGTGCAGTTTGAAGCCAAGCCTAAAATCGCCTGTCGTACCTGTAATATTCCCGTTATTTATGGTGATACGCAGAAATCTGCCGTACTGTCGGATGACAATGTAGAAAACGTTGCCACATCCACCACCAATAATAATACCAGTGTGCCAACGCCACAGCTTGAGCAGGTTCCACCGAACTCGCCGCAGGTTGATGCCGCACAGCAATACGCGCCACATGTGATCAGCACACCGCTGTCATTCCTGATCAGTGATGCGTTGAACTCCAACATCTTCGGCGAGCCCGGCTGGATGGGAACAGGCTGGCGCGCAGGACGTGACCTGAAACGTCACGATATTGGTGGCAAAACCGGTACAACCAACAGCTCGAAAGATGCCTGGTTCTCCGGATATGGCCCTGACGTGGTGACCTCAGTCTGGATTGGCTTTGACGATCACCGTCGTGATTTGGGTCGCTCAACGGCTTCCGGTGTGATTGCGGATCAAATCTCCGGTGCCGAAGGCGGCGCGAAAAGTGCTCAGCCGGCCTGGGATGATTACATGAAAGCCGTGCTGGAGGGCGTGCCGGAACAGCCGCAGACCCCGCCTCCTGGTATTGTGACGGTGACTATCGATAAGAGTACCGGTAAGCTTTCTGACGGCGGTGGCAACAGTCGCCCTGAATACTTTATCGACGGGACTCAGCCGACAGAACATGCTGTGCATGAAGTCGGGACAACCATCATGGATAACGGTCAGGAACACGAACTGTTCTGATGCCTGAGCTGTAAAGCAAAAAGCCGGTCTGCGAAATGCATGACCGGCTTTTTTAATAGTGTTTACCGCGGGATCAGCGGGCGTTACGCATCAAAAAATCATGCGCCAGGAATAATGCACTCACGTTGCGGGCTTCGCAAAAATCCGGATGCTGCAGCAGTTCCATCATACGTGACACTGGCCAGCGAGTTTGTGGCAAAGGTTCCGGTTCATCACCTTCCAGACTTTTCATATACAAATCTTTGGCAATGACGATATTCATGCGGCTTGAGAAGTAAGAAGGCGCCATGGTCAGTTTTGCCAGCACATCAAAGTGCCGCGCGCCATGCCCCACTTCTTCCATCAGTTCACGGTTCGCCGCCTCAAGTACGCTTTCACCCGGGTCGATCAGTCCTTTGGGGAAACCCAGCTCGTAGCTTTCAATGCCTACGGCATACTCCTGAATTAACAGCAGTTCATCATCAATGATCGGCACAATCATCACTGCTTCACGATCGGAAGGACGCATGCGTTCATACACGCGTTCGACGCCGTTGCTGAATGTCAGATCAACAGATTCGATGGTGAATAATCGCGAACGGGCTACGGTTTCCACCTTCGTAATTTTCGGTTTTTGCAGGTGTTGTGTCATCTTATCCCCAACTTATTATTCACCTGACCAGAGGTGTTCTAATGGGTTCGTTTGTCTGTTCAAAGGCCACTAACGGTAGTCATTGTGCGTTAATGAACGCCAGCATCGCAATCTTTACTGAAAAACTGTCTTTGTCCCGTGTATTTTTCGGACAAAATATCATTAAAAAATCACCGTCATTCGCGCAAAAAAAACACGTTACCTCATGGCTGTCACATTTTTGCTTTAACAAAAACACTCTCACTTCAAAATAGGATTATACCGATACCCGCCGATTCCCAAATGCAGGTATTCTCTAGCATGGTATTTTTATGCGCACGATTCAGGCAAACAATAATAAAATTCCTATCAAAAAGGCGTTCATGCGCAAAATGTGCATTTCGTTTATGTATAATACTTTCACAGAGTTGACGTAAGTCACCCACGTCTGAACGGGGATCGGATGAGCACAGTAGTCGTGACACTGGTGTTGTTGTGTATCGCAATTATTGCTACAGCGTCTTATTTTTGGCTTGTATTGCGTCGCCGCCAACGCGACGAGTCCGTCGTGCGTTTCTCCACACCGAGTCAGCGCAAACTCTCTCAGAAAGAACGCGATGCAGTTGAACGCTATCTGCGGCAAAATGAAGGCCTCGGCCAGACGCCAATTACCCACCGCAATAATCTGATTATCCTGCGCGATAAACTGACGCTGACCACTAAAAGCGAAAATGTTTATAGCCTGACCCGCGCAATCACCCGCTATGGTGTAGCGAGTGAAGATCCTAACAAATGGCGTTACTTCCTCGATTCTACTGAAATTCACCTGCCGCCATTCTGGGAGCAATACATTGCCCAGGAAAATCAGGTCGAGCTGATCAAAACGCAGAGCCTGCCGCTGGTCATTTCACTCAACGGCCATACCCTGACCGACCACGTTTACGAAGGCCCCGCGCCGGTTTCAGCGGTGATACCTTCGCAGCCGCAAAATGCGTCTATCCGGCACGAAGAAAGCGAGCATATAGAACTGGTCAAAGTGCGCCGCGAAACGCGTGAAGAGCATGCGCTGACCCGGTCGAACGGCGTAAAAGAAGCGGTGGCCGTTTCCGCCATTCTGCTGCTGCTTTTTATCACGCTGCAAAGTCCGGTGATATTTCTACCCTGGTTGCTGACGCTTTCGGCAGGGTTAGCTGTCTGGGTTATCTGGCGCTTAGTGTCCGAACGTTTAGGTAAAAATCGCAAGGAAATCCATTGCCTGCGTGGCTTACCTAAACGCTGGGGTTTGTTTGGTGAATCCAAACAAGGGGATATCAGTAATATTTCACTCGGTGTGGTAGACCTGATTTATCCGCCTCACTGGCAGCCCTATATTGGCCGTGATCTCGGACAGCCTACGGATGTAGAAGTCTATATGAACAGCCACGTCGTGCGTCAGGGGAGTTATCTGACACTCCACGAGGAAGTGAAAAAATTTCCCCTCCAGCAGTGGGGAAGAAATCTGGTGCTCGCCACCAGCGCCTTCCTCCTGCTGCTGGCGTTACTGGTTTATGTGCCGCTTGGCCTGCCGCTCAAACTCAGCGTTGCCTGGTTGCAGGGAGCACAAAGTTCGCAGGTTAACAGCGTACAGGAACTCGAAAAGGCGGCTCTGCGCGTCGGCGATACCTTGAAAGTTCAGGGTTCCGGGATGTGTTATGTACCACCGTCGGGCAGCCGTTCCGCAACGGGTTTTATGCCTTTTGATTGTTCAGCGATTTACTGGAATACCGCGACGCCTCTTCCGGTTCCGCAGTCAGAAATTATTGATGCCGCTACGGCGCTGCAAACAACGGTGAACAACCAGCTGCATCCCGGTCAGAACCAGACGCCTGAGCAAAACATTAATCCGCAGCTGGCCACCGCCATCGAAAAATCCGGGATGATCCTGCTTGATGATTTCGCAGATATCGTGCTGAAAACCGAAACGCTGTGCGGAAACAGCAATGATTGTGTTCGGCTGAAAAACGCGCTGGTGAATCTGGGCAATTCGAGCAACTGGAACTCACTGGTGAAGCGGGCACAGGCGGGCACATTGCAGGGGATTAACGTTCTGCTACGTCCGGTCAGTGCGCAATCGCTGAGCGAACTGGTGAATAACGCAACATCTTCTTTCTTTGTTCAGGAGACCCGTCGTGCTGCTGACAGGCTTAACAGTCCGCCACCGGGTGGGTTCCTGATAAGCAATGATGAAGGACGTCAGCTGATTGAGATGCCAGCTCCTCCGGTGAGTGTATTCGCTAACCCGCCGCAGGAACAGTGGAAGCAGTTGCAACAGTTATCAACACTCTTGCTGCATACCCCTTTCAGTGCGCAGGGCGTGATCACCAGTATCAGTATCGATGCTAACGGAACCCGTCACATTTCGCTGCACAGCGAGCCGGATATCTCAACGCTCTGGCGTTATCTGGGCACCAGCTTATTACTGTTATTGTTGATCAGTGTTCTGGTGGTTAATAGCCTGCTGTTTATCCGCCGCTTCATCAAAGATAAGCGCCGGATAGACGATATTCAGCAATACTATAATGCCTGCTTTCATCCCACGCTGATGCCCATACCCGCGCAAAAACTGGGTTGAAAAGCACCGGGCGTCCCTGCGTCCCCCGGTCAGATTATGCTACCCTGACGCCCTTCCCTGCTTTCATATATTTGTCCCTGCGGCTTCTCACAGCCGCAAGAACATGGAGTTTTCATGTCCCCTGATTTTGACTGGCAATGCATCGATACCGTTTTACTGGATATGGACGGTACATTGTTGGATCTGGCTTTTGACAGCCAGTTCTGGTTGCAGGATGTCCCGCTGGCCCTCAGCCAGCAGCGTGCGATCCCGCTTGAAAACGCACGCCAGTTAATTCATAACGAATACCTTGCCGTTCAGCACACCATGAACTGGTATTGCTTCGATTACTGGAGCGAAAAGCTAAGCCTGGATATCTACCAGATGACGACAAACATCGGCAAAAATGCGCGGCTTCGCGACGATACCCTGCCTTTTTTAGCTCATCTGCGTGAAAGCGGACGGCAAACAATTCTGCTCACTAATGCACATCCGCACAGCCTTTCCGTTAAAATTGAACATACCGGATTAGATCAGCACCTTGATTTACTCCTTTCCACCCACACATTTGGTTATCCGAAGGAAGATCAGCGGTTGTGGTCTGCCGTTCAGCAGCAAACGGGCTTTAATCCCGACAGAACCCTATTTGTCGATGACGGTGAACCTATCCTCAATGCGGCAAAAACCTTCGGCATCCGCTATTGTCTGGGTATAGAAAACCCAGATTCGACCATGGCAAATAAGTCATTTGAAGGACATCCTTCCATCAATGACTACCGCAGCCTGTTGCCTGCAATTCACCCTGTAACAGGCCCGGCGAAGTAATACCGGTATGCTCAGGGGAGGGTTATGAAAGGTAAAACGCAAGACGACGATAATGCAGTGCGCCTCGATAAATGGTTGTGGGCGGCTCGTTTTTATAAGACCCGTGCGCTGGCACGCGAGATGATTGATGGCGGCAAAGTGCATTACAACGGTCAGCGGGGGAAACCCAGCAAGCTGATGGAACTGAATGCCGAAATTACCTTGCGCCAGGGAAATGATACAAAAACGATCATCGTTTTGGGGCTCACCACTCAGCGCCGCAGTGCGGAAGAAGCACAGAAACTGTATCAGGAAACCGGTGCGAGCATTGCCAGCCGGGAAAAAATTTCCGAGGCGCGCAAAATGAATGCGATGCCGCATCCGGACAGACGTCCGGACAAAAAGGAACGCCGCAACCTGATCAAATTTAAATATGGCGATACTGAATAAATCTTCAATCTTTCGATGAAAGAGGAAGGATTTACGTTCGCTAAACAGAGAGAAAACTATGTCTAATCACGACCAACTGCATCGCTACCTGTTCAGTCATCACGCCGTTCGCGGTGAACTGGTCTCACTCAAAGAAACCTTCCAGCAGGTTATTGCCGGTCACGAGTATCCGGCCGAAGTGCGTACTCTGCTGGGTGAAATGTTGGTGGCGACCAGCCTGCTGACTGCCACCCTGAAATTTGACGGCGATATTACCGTGCAGTTGCAGGGCGATGGCCCGCTGAAACTGGCCGTGATCAACGGTAACAACAAGCAGGAATTGCGCGGTGTGGCACGTCTGCAGGGTGACATCATCGAAGGCAGCACACTGAAAGAGATGATTGGCAACGGCTACATGGTGATCACTATTTCTCCGACCGTTGGCGAACGCTATCAGGGCGTCGTGGGGCTGGAAGGCGAAAACCTGGCAGAATGTCTGGAAAACTATTTCATGCAGTCTGAACAGCTACCCACCCGCATCTTCATCCGTACCGGTGAAGTGGAAGGCCAGCCTGCTGCAGGTGCCATGTTGTTACAGGTTCTGCCAGCGCAAGATACAGACCCGGAAGAGTTCAGCCATCTGGCACAACTGACCACCACCATCAAAGCGGAAGAACTGCTGACTCTGCCGGCAAATGAAGTGCTTTATCGTCTGTATCATCAGGAAGAGGTCACGCTGTATGAGCCACAGGATGTGTGTTTCCGTTGCACCTGCTCCCGCGAGCGTTGTGCCGCCGCGCTGCTGACGCTGCCGGATGAAGATATTCACGAAATGCTGGAAGCTGATGGCAAAATCGAGATGCACTGCGATTATTGTGGCGCAGACTATGAATTTGATGGGATGGATATGGCGACGCTGAAAGCCAGCGGTGATGTCCATTCCGGAGATGATCACATTCATTGATCGTTGATACGCTCAGCCTGAGGGACTTTTCACTGAAAGGTCCCTTTTTTATTGCTTTTTCATAACCTCGCTTGCACACCTTTCGGGTTTTTCATCACAATTCTGGAAAAACATTCACATCTGCCGTTATTCTTTGAGACCTGTCGCGGCACAAAAGCGATATATACCTACAATAACAACTGATTTATCCCTATTGACGGGATCCAAGTTCAGCAAGGAGCAGGGAAATGCCAACCACTATCGGTATCACCGCCGAAACACTCTCCCAGTATGGGATCCACCAGAATAGCGAAATTGTCTATAACCCTGATTACGAAACTCTTTTTGCAGAAGAGACAGCCCCGGGCCTGGAAGGTTATGAACGCGGGCAGGTGACAGAGCTTGGCGCCGTGAATGTCGATACCGGCATTTTCACCGGCCGCTCGCCGAAAGATAAATACATCGTCCGTGATGACACCACACGCGATACGCTCTGGTGGGCTGATCAGGGCAAAGGAAAAAATGACAACAAACCGCTGTCGCAGGAAATCTGGACATCATTGAAGACGCTGGTCGGCAAACAGTTATCCGGGAAACGTTTGTTTATTGTCGATGCATTCTGCGGTGCTAATGCTGACTCCCGCCTGAAAGTACGCTTTATCACGGAAGTCGCCTGGCAGGCGCATTTCGTCAAGAACATGTTTATCCGCCCGGAAGCGGGTGAACTGGAAAATTTCGAACCTGATTTCATCGTGATGAACGGCGCCAAATGCACCAATCCGGACTGGCAGACACAGGGCCTGAATTCTGAAAACTTCATCGCCTTCAACCTGACCGAGCGCATCCAGCTGATCGGCGGCTCGTGGTACGGCGGCGAAATGAAGAAAGGCATGTTCGCGGTCATGAACTATCTGCTGCCGTTGCAGGGTATCGCGTCAATGCATTGCTCGGCAAACGTGGGCGAAAAAGGTGATGTAGCGGTATTCTTTGGCCTCTCCGGGACAGGTAAAACCACCTTATCCACCGATCCCAAGCGTAAGCTTATAGGCGATGATGAACACGGCTGGGACGATGACGGCGTGTTTAACTTTGAAGGTGGCTGTTATGCCAAAACCATCAGACTCAGCCAGGAAGCCGAGCCGGAAATTTTCGGTGCGATAAAACGCGATGCCTTGCTGGAAAACGTGATGGTCAGCGAAGACGGAAAAATCGATTTCAACGACAGCAGCAAAACCGAAAATACCCGCGTCTCTTATCCGATTTATCATATTCAGAATATCGTAAAACCGGTATCGAAAGCCGGCCATGCCCGCAAAGTGATTTTTCTGACGGCCGATGCTTTTGGCGTACTGCCGCCGGTTTCGCGTCTGACACCTGCGCAAACGCAATACCACTTTCTGTCAGGTTTCACCGCCAAACTGGCCGGTACAGAGCGTGGTGTGAATGAGCCTACCCCCACCTTTTCTGCCTGCTTCGGTGCAGCATTTCTGATGTTGCACCCGACGCAATACTCTGAAGTACTGGTGAAGCGTATGGAAGCCGCAGGGGCTCAGGCTTATCTGGTTAATACCGGCTGGAACGGCACCGGCAAACGTATTTCGCTGAAAAATACCCGCTCTATTATCGATGCGATCCTCAACGATACCCTTGATGAAGCGGAAACCTTCACGTTGCCGCTGTTTAATCTGGCAGTGCCGGTGGTTCTGCCAGGCGTTGACACGCACATTCTGGATCCGCGCAATACTTACGCCAGTCGTGAGCAATGGCAGGAGAAAGCCGAGCACCTGGCACAGTTGTTTATTAATAATTTCGATAAATACACCGATACTCCGGCCGGAGCTGCGCTGGTCAGTGCAGGGCCGAAACGTTAAGTTTCAGACACTTTTAACAGGCGCGGGCTCCCGCGCCTTTTTTATTGCAACCGGCACAGCCGCATTTCAGAATAACAGTATTGCTGACAGAGGAGCCTGTTATGGCGACAATTACCGTTCGTAACCTGGATGATGAAGTGAAGGAATTACTGCGCATCGCTGCAGCCAGAAAAGGCCATTCGATGGAAGAAGAAGCACGTTTAATACTGAAACAGGCGCTGACCACTGCGGTGCCTGGTTTTGGTCTTGGCAGTCAGCTTCGACAACGTTTCTCTTCCCTGAGCGTGGAACACCTGGAACGACCACCGAAATGATTATCCTCAATACCGCCGTCATCCTTGAGATGATTAGCCCCGGACCGCAAAAGAACGTGCTGCAATGGCTGGATGCGCAGGACGCAACACAACTGTACCTGACCAGCCTGAACGTCGCGGCGCTTTTCACCTGGGCGGATAATCTGCCGGAGAACCAGCCGAAGGCCGCACTTTCCGATGCCTTACTGGAGATGTTAAACCAGGATTTCGCCGGGCGTCTGCTGTCATTTGATGCTGCCAGCGCACTGTATTACCCGGAGGTGCTGACATTATCAAAGGCGGCCAATATCGTGATGTCGGAGCGTGATATGCAGCTTGCGGCGATTTGCCTGCACCATCAGGCGAGGCTGGCCACGGATCACACGGAAGTGTTTGCCCATACGGGCGTGGTGTTAGTTAATCCGTGGGATACAGCGGAGACGCCGAGATGGCGGGAAGAAGCGGCAGAATATTATGTGATGAGCAGGAAGAGTTGAGGGGTGGATTGCCGGCACTGGCCTTTCACTGCGCGCTTCGCCCGCTGACTTTGCTTCCGGTGCTGCAGCGACAACCGTAAAACGCCCTCCCTGCCTCCCCTTCGCAGGGGGAGGAGCACAACTGCCTTTGAATTTAAGATCGTGCGGGCGGTTCAGAAACGTGCTGAATGACAGGTTGCAGACTTGAGGCTGCAATCCCGAATTAAGAAACCGAAACTTTCACCTGTCTGAATAAAAGGGACTATTAAGGCCCCCCTTAATCAAACCGGTTTCTGCTGAACCGCCACCGCTTTCAGCATCTCCACCGGCAACGGCAAATATGCGCGAATCCGCAATCCTCCCCGGTCACTTTTCCCGATATCCAGCGTGCCCGAATGGGCATCAATAATGCGCTGAACAATCGCCAGACCGAGTCCGGTTCCGCTGGTGGTACGCGCACTTTCACCACGCACGAAGGGCTGGAACAAATGCTTAAGCTGGTCAGGTTCAATACCCGGACCATCGTCCTCCACCTGGAACCAGGCCCGCTGCAGTTCGCGGCCACTGCTGACTTTAATCCAGCCGTCGCCATATCGGGCGGCGTTGACCACCATATTGACCACCGCACGTTTGATCGACAGCGGATGCACATTAACCAGCAATTCACCGTCGGCCAGATCAGAATCTATTTCACGCTCATACCCGCTTTCCGTCGCGATCACTTCACCCAAAATACTGTTGAGATCGGTGATTTCTGTCGGCATCTCCTGGCCGGTGCGCAAATAATCGATGAACTGCTCGATGATGGCATTGCACTCTTCTATGTCTTTATTGATCGACTCAGCGAGATAGCTATCATCATCACCCATCATTTCTGTCGCCAGACGAATACGCGTCAGCGGGGTACGCAAATCGTGGCTGACACCCGCCATCAGTAAAGTACGGTCATCAGCCAGCAATTTGACACCGGCTGCCATCTGATTGAAGGCTCGCGTAACAGAACGCACCTCAGACGCACCGTATTCACGCAGCGGTGGCGGAATAATACCTTTACCGACCTGCAACGCCGCATGTTCCAGCTCGACCAGGGGTCGGTTCTGAATACGGATAAACAGCCAGGCACCACCAATCGCCAACAACATAATCGCCAGCGTATAGCGGAATAACGGAGAGAAATCGCCCTGATGGATTTCGGTTAGCGGGACACGCACCCAGATGTCAGGCGACAACCAGGTTTTCAACCACACCACTGGGGTATTTTTATTGACCTCGACGCGCACGTCGGTAGGGCCACCGAGCTGCTGTGCCATCTGCTGACTGAGGAATTCGTAATGCTGCGCCCAGCGCAAACCACTCTCCTCTGCCGCAGAGTTGGTATAAAGAGAAATGCCCAGTTCGCGGTAGATTTCGCGACGAAATGCCGGTGGCACAGCCAGCAACGTCCCATCCTCCAGCTGCAACCGGTCGGTCATCAGCATACGCACTTCGTATGCCAGTACCTTATTGAACTGTTGAAGGCTGGGCAGAATGGCGAAATTCAGCACCACCAGATAGGTCGTCACCAGGCTGACGAACAGCAAGGTGACGATTAATAACAGGGTTCGGGCAAACGAGCTACGCGGTGAAAAGCGTATTCGCTTCATGCCTTACTGCCGTCCGGTACAAATACATAGCCCAGGCCCCAGACTGTCTGGATATAGCGCGGATGCGCCGGATCTTCTTCTACCATGCGGCGCAGACGGGAAATCTGCACATCGATAGAACGTTCCATCGCACTGTATTCACGGCCACGCGCCAGATTCATCAGCTTGTCACGGGACAGCGGCTCACGCGGATGGCTTACCAGCGCTTTCAACACGGCAAACTCGCCACTGGTCAGCGGCATAGGTTCATCTTCGCGGAACATTTCGCGGGTACCGAGGTTCAGTTTGAATTTACCAAATGAGATGACCGCTTCTTCCTGAGAAGGTGCGCCTGGCAGTTCATTGGCCTGACGGCGCAGGACAGCACGGATACGGGCCAGCAATTCACGCGGGTTAAATGGCTTAGGAATATAGTCGTCGGCACCAATTTCCAGCCCCACGATACGGTCTACTTCTTCACCTTTTGCCGTAACCATAATGATCGGCATCGGGTTGCTCTGGCTACGCAGGCGACGGCAGATCGACAAACCATCTTCACCGGGCAGCATCAGATCCAGAACCATCAGGTGGAATGATTCACGGGTCAGTAAACGGTCCATTTGTTCAGCATTGGCAACGCTACGCACCTGGAAGCCCTGTTCAGTCAGATAACGCTCAAGAAGTGCGCGCAGACGCATATCGTCATCGACCACCAGAATCTTGTGATTTTCTTGCATTTAAATCTCCCAAAGGCGTGAATGCCTGAAGCTTGTATTGTTAGAAAAGTCAGCTAAAACAGACAGCGTTTAATGGTATATATTCTAGTCGAAATTGTAACAATGATTATGGATTTCCTAATTTATCAACAATATCAGAGGAATCTTCCGCACGCGAAGGATGGTTTGTTACCGTTTGTCCCCCTCATCCCCGTTACCGCTCCTGCGCTGGGTTGTTCACTACCTGACCATTTATGGCAAAAAGCCCCCTTACGGATGACTTCAGTAAAGAAATTTGCGGAAATTTCATAGAATCTAATCATTCGTTTAATTAATAATAAAGAACTTATAAATAACACTCCCTTTTAAAAGCCGATCAATTAATGATCAATTGATCAAGGAAATAAATCAATCAAACATTAATGATCATTAATAACTATATATCCGCAGGGAAAATAAAAGTGCTTTAAATTCATAAGCCGCCATCCTCTATTCAATGGATAAAACTGTTGATAGAATCCGACGAGAAAAGGTGAGTCATAGGTTTTATTAAAATCTATTCAACTTATCTTTTGTTAACCTTCACTTTTTATTTCAGAATGGATGCAAAATGAAAACTAAGCTCAAACTCTTAGCGGGTGGGATATTTATGGCTATGGCAGTCAATAGCTATGCGACTGATGGCGCTATTAACTTTCACGGCGAAATAATCACTCAGGCGTGTATCATAAATGGCTATCAGGATATTGATGTTCCACTAGGGACTTATTCAGCTGCCCAATTTGTGAGTGTCGGCGATCCTTCACCAAAAATACCTTTCACTATTCCATTAACGAATTGCCCCTATGCAGAAGATGGCAGTGAGGAAACAGATCATTTCCGTATCTGGCTGGAAGCACCTACTGTACCCGATCACCCGAATCTGATTCAGATTGCGGATGAATTCAAAGATGGCACCTCTGCGACAGGGGTCGGCATCCGTATCGTAGATGCAAAAACACCAAGCACACCTTTAGAAATCAACACACTACCGACATTGACTTATAACATTGAAGGCGACGTCATGAATGTGAATCTGATGGCCTATTATGAGTCTTTTGCTGCTGCTACGGCGATCACTGCTGGTCTGGCCGATGCTGTTGTTAATGTCACGTTAGATTACCGTTAATTTCTACCCCCCCCCGTTCAGGCAGGCATATCAGCCTGCCTGTTTTATGTTATGACAATTAATTGTTGTTAATTGCAGGATGCGATGACATGCCTAAAATAATTAGATTATCAATAAACATTCTCCTTATTTATTTGCTTGGCTGTCAGCTGTGTTACGCTGGCGGTATCATTGTTGGCAGAACACGAATCATTTATGAGGCGGATAAAAAAGAGGCATCACTCCCTCTGACAAATAATTCAGAAAATATACCTTTCCTGATTCAGTCATGGATTGACACAGGGGATGGGAAAAGTCGAGGGCCTTTTGTTGTCACGCCGCCATTGTTCAGACTAAATGCAAAACAAGAAAATGCTCTTCGTATTTCGTATACGGGCAGTGAATTACCATCCGATAAAGAATCCATATTCTATATAAATGTTCGGGCAATTCCCTCTTCTCCCAAAAATAATACAAATGAACTTAAGTTGGTGTTTAAAAGCCGCATCAAACTTTTTTACCGACCACAAAATCTGTCGGGTCGTAGCGCTGAAGCTTACAAATCACTGACGTTTTTCCGGGACCATAACGAGCTCCGAATTACCAACCCGTCTCCTTATTACGTCGTTTTTAGTTCACTTAAGCTGGGAAATACGCCGTTGAAAGATACTGACATGATTGCGCCCGGAGCTCAGATAACGGTGAAACTGCCCCCCGATATTTCTGGAAATATCATCCGCTGGGGAGCCATCAATGACTTTGGCGGCAGTTCTGCTTTTGAAGAACGCACTCTGTAATTCCCCATTTTTTGGCAACCAACATTACGTTTTCCATAAGAGATTCTATGACGATATCGTTTGATGACAATCATCGTGCAATACGCCAGCAGGCACACGCCGTCTCTTCTTGCCGGCGGCGTATTCTTTTTAAACTGTGCATTGTGAGTATGCTGGTGCACATTGCGCTGACTTGTCAGGCACATGCAGAAACATCTGGTGAAGTCTATTTTGACCCGAGATTAATGGAGCACTCCGGTCCTGAAACCGGACCCGTGGATTTGTCGATCTTCACCCTCAGTGATAAAGCCCAAATAGCCGGGACTTATGACACCACGATTTACGTTAATCAGAAAAAAATCCTGCAGCAGCAGATACGTTACGATCAGGCAGCCGATGGTTCGCTTGTTCCGCAAATCACCCCGGATTTACTGCGTGCGTTAAACGTGAATGTTGATGCTTTTCCTGTATTAGTCGCGCATGAACATAATGCCCCTTTGCAGCATCTCTCCGTCTATATTCCTGCTGCGGATGCAAAACTTGATTTCAACCTGATGAAACTCGATATCAGTATTCCTCAGGCCGCGATGAACAACCGGGCGAAGGATTTTGTTGATCCTGCCAGATGGGATGACGGCGTTCCGGTCTTGTTTTCCAACTACACTTTTTCGGGCGCAAAGCGCGAGAACAGGAATGGCGGTGGTGATTCCAGCCAATATTTGAATCTTCAGAATGGATTTAATGCAGGCCCCTGGCGTTTTCGTAACTACACCACTTACAGCAGTAACGAGGGAGAGAACTCATGGGATGTCATCTCCACAAACGTTGAGCGGGATATCAAATTTCTTAAATCTAAAATGATTATCGGAGAAAGCTCCACACCTGGAGATATTTTCCCCAGCCAGCAATTTACCGGTATTCAATTGTCCTCAGACGACAACATGCTGCCCAACAGCATGAAAGGATTTGCGCCCACGATCAGGGGGATCGCTAACTCCAATGCTGAAGTTACCATTAGACAAAATGGCTACATCATTTATCAAAGTTATGTCGCGCCAGGTGCTTTTGAAATAACAGATTTGTATCCCACGGCCTATAGCGGAGATTTAGAAGTTACAGTTAAAGAAGCCGACGGGACTGAGCGACGTTTCAATCAGCCTTTTGCTGCCGTACCGGTTATGCAGCGTCCGGGGCGGTTAAAATACAGCGCGACTCTGGCCAGGTACCGTGCGGCAGATAAAAATGACCGCGAACCTGAGTTCGCACAGGCCACCGCAATTTATGGGGTGACTAACGATATCACTTTATACACCGGCACCCTGCTTTCAACCGATTATTTGGCCGGAATTGCTGGCACAGGTTTTAGCCTTCATTCATTAGGTTCAGTCTCTTTAGACATGACTTATGCCCAAACGACTTTGGATAACGATCAACGTCATACCGGGCAATCTTATCGAATACAGTATTCCAAAAATATCGAAGCCACGGAAACCAACGTGACATTGGCTGGGTATCGTTATTCAACGGCAGGTTTCTATGACTTCGATGAAGCGAATGAACACCAGGACGACAACGAATCCTCTTCTCTGGACGGTCATAAGCGCAGCAAATTTCAGGTGAGTGTTAACCAGGGATTATGGGAAGGCACGAGCATGTATCTTTCGGCTTACCAGCAGGATTACTGGCAGAGAAGTGACACAGAGAAAAATCTCGCACTGGGGCTTAACTTCAGCCTCTACGGAATCAATTATAACCTGACGTACATCTACAGCCGTCTGGAAGATGAAGACAGTGATCAGCAGTTCGCGCTGAATGTCCGTATTCCGTTAAGTCGCTGGCTGCCAAACAGCTGGGCATCCTATAACGCGACGCAGCAAAAAGGCGGTGATACCCGTCAGCAGGTCGGATTAAGCGGAACAGCATTAGATGACAATCGGCTAAGCTACAACTTGCAGCAAAGCCACACGGATCACGGAGGCGGCAACAGCAGCAGTCTTTATTCTTCATACCGTGCGGCTTTCGGTACACTCAATGCAGGTTATAACTATGACGATGTTACCCGGCAAACCAGCTATGGCATGTCGGGTGGCCTTGTAGCCCATTCGCACGGTATTACCTTATCTCAGCCTCTCAGTAATTCTTTCGCCCTGATAGATGCAAACGGGGCCAGTGGTGCGCGGATACAAAACATCCCGGGGTTGAAAACAGACTGGCGTGGTTATGCGATCGTCCCTTATCTGACGCCTTATAGCGAAAATCGTATTTCTATCGATACCACGACTTTACCGGAAGATGTTGATGTCAAAAATAATTCAGAAATAGTGATTCCTAATAAAGGCGCCATGGTCACGGCTCACTTCGATGCGCATATCGGCGTAAGAGCATTAATCAAACTGGTTCAACCCGGTAATAAACCCGTCCCCTTTGGAGCCGTTGCGGTAAGTGAAGATCAGACGCTGGAAAATATTGTTGATGATGGCGGTATCTTGTATCTGACAGGGCTCACCCCGGAAAAAATGACCGTGCTGCATGTGAAATGGGGATTTGCAGCAAGCCAACAATGTCGTGCGAATATCAAAGTGAAAACATCCGGGAAGTCTGTGCAGACTCTCACGGCTCAGTGCATTTAAGGATGAAGATGAAGATAAACAAAGGGAAGCAGAGGATCACCCTCCTCGCGCTGGTATTAGCATTGTCAGGTACGTATTCCTCTTCAGCCCTTGCAGGGTCGGAAGCCTGCGAGCCCAGCACGGGCAGCGCGCTGTCTTATGACAATTCGCTCAATGAAGACATGAAAGCAGAAGAGAATACCGTGGGTAAGTCCTATGAACGTGCATTTAATGCAGGTCATCAGGGTTACCAGATAATGTGTAATTGCTCAGATGCCGATGTGAGTACCGATGCCATACTGATCCTTTATGCCCTGAAATCCTCTTTACCGGCCGGACATACAAACAATTATTATAAAATTAATGATCATCTGGATGTGATGACACGTATCGCTATTCCTAAAACGTCAGAGCCAGTGATTGTTCCGGCGAGTAAAATCAGTGATGCCACACGACACTGGGATAAGGACGGAACGGGAATTTGCCCACAGCAAAGTACACAGGACACCTTGACCACTGGCTCGGAAGGCAGCCTGTCGTTCTACGTCACAAAACCCTTTGTGGGTCAGCTGGAAATCCCGCGTACTGCGGTAGCTGAAATCTATGCAACGTCTGCAACATCATCCTCATACAGCACAAAATCGACTGTTCCGGTCGCCATTGTTTATATCGGCGGTACCATTACGGTTCCTCAAAGTTGCGAGATCAATAAAGGTGAAATTATATCGGTAGATTTTGGCACCATTAGCGCGGCCACATTTACCCGGCTCAAACAACCACCGGAGAATTTCCGACCTAATACATTCGATATCGTTTACGACTGTACGCAAAATGGTCTTCCGGTCATTCCTTCCGGCAACAAATTAACCATGACGCTCGAAGCAGAAGATGTGGTTGATCAGTACTATCTGGTGGGCAGACGCCGTGCTAAGGATAATGTGGCCGATATTGGCATCACTGTTTTAGATAGTGGCGGAATATCTATCCCGTTCAGAAACGGCATACTGCCTATGAATCAGAACGGTGAGGGGCAGATAACCCTGAGTGCCTACCCCATCAATCTGGTCGGCGGTAAGTTGGAAACCGGTGAATTCAGCGGGGTCGCGACCCTGAAAATTGATATTAAATAAGTGCTAAAAAGGCAGCCTTGATGCTGCCTGTTCTCTTCAGAGCATCCTTCTTCAGTTCACAATCTCTATATTCACTAACCGGCTGTCCGCCCTTCCATGATCGTCGACCGCACGGATACGGTACTGGCCGTTATTGATGGGCCGCCAGTTGATAGCAGATTTGCTGGCAGAGCTGCCGAGGTAGATGTCATCGACAAACCAATACACCGTTTTACTGTCCGCATCCGTGACCGCATTAAAGGCAATCCGGTCACGACCTTGCAGTGACTGCCGCAGCGTGTAAGTGGTATTTTTCAGTGGTGATGTGATGCGCGGAGGATTACCGCTGACATCCACCCCCTCATCTTTGCAGTGATTGGCCGGGGGTTTGCGTTTTGGCAGGCCTGCCTGTGCAAACACATTCGCCAGATCCGATGGCCAGAACTCAAACACTTCCGTACGGGTTTCGTCTTCTTCATAAGGCGGGCAGGCCACCTCACCGGTGAGTTTATCGAGACGTACCGGCCGGTAAACCGTATCAACTTTGATCGGCGACTTGCCCGGAATAAACCAGGTTTTCCCTTTTTGCTGGCACCACGGCGTTGGTAAATCACCACTGGCGAGGCAGATATCAACCCGCTTCAGCCGCTTCGGAAACGGGCGTTCAGGCTCCTGCAAATCAGGATAACTGGCGTTAATGTTGTCGATAATATTGAAAAATAACGGCGCCGCCGCCTCTGCGCCGACAAACACGTTGTTGCCTTTACTGTCAAAATTCCCTTCCCATACGACTAACACATAAGGCCCGAAAACCCCCACGCTCCAGGCATCACGAAAGCCCCAGGAGGTGCCGGTCTTCCAATAAACCGGCAGCGAAGACGGCGCCTGTGCCAGCGTATCGCCAGGTCGGCGGTGCTGGCGCAGCATGTCGAGTGTCATAAAACTGGCTTCCTCACTCAGCAAACGCACTGGCACCGTCTGGCGTGGATCGGACTTTTGCATCCGCAGTGGTTGCAACACACCCCGGTTCGCCAGCAGGGCATACAGTTTTGCCAGTTCCTGCATCGTCACCTCCCCGCCGCCCAGCACCAGCGACAAACCGTAGTGATTTTCGCCGGACATATTGGCGATGCCGGACAGACGCAGGAACTGATAGAACGTTGGCTGGTGAAGCTGTGACGCGACATAGACGGCAGGAATATTGCGACTGAAATTCAGTGCATCAGTTGCGGTCACCGGACCGAGAAAGCGGCGATCAAAGTTCTCCGGCGCGTAGGCACCAAACGCGGAAGGCACATCCTTCAGGATAGTCATCGGGTGCAGGACACCCTGTTCCATGCCCAGCGCATAAATGAAGGGCTTGAGCGCCGATCCCGGCGAGCGTTTGGCATTGGTGCCATTTACCTGCCCCTGAATCGCACGATTGTAATAATCCGCAGACCCAACCAGCGCACGCACACCCATATCACGGGTGTCGACCAGTAAAACGGCGGCATTGTGAATACCACGGTTTGTATTGCGGGTGATAAATGCATTGACCTGACGCTCGGTCAGCCGCTGCAAACCCGCATCCAGGGTAGTATCAATTCGGGTATCCGTGCGGATAACCTGCGGGTTTTGCTGACGTAACTGTTCAATGAAATGTGGTGCAATGTATGGCATCCGCTCGGGCTGGCGCATGGCCAACGGCAATCGGAATAATGAAAGCTGGCTGCTGTCTGTCGCATAATGCGCCTGCCAGCGCAGGAAAAGCCGATTACGTGCCTGCGTCAGCGCCGCACCGACAACACCGGTTTTAGGGTCGATACGGTTGCTCGGCGATTGCGGCAAAACTGCCAGCGTCATGGCTTCCGGTAACGTCAGGTATTTCGGGGCTTTGTTAAAATAGATCAGGCTGGCCGCGCCAATACTTTCAATATTTCGTCCGTACGGCGCGTTGTTCAGATAGGCTTCAAGAATGTCATGTTTGGAATAACTCAGCTCCAGTTGCACAGCACGCAACACCTGCATGAATTTACCGGATGGCGTGCGGGTATTCAGATGCCAGCGCATTCGCGCGAGTTGCATTGTGATGGTCGAGCCGCCCTGCATCTTTTCGCCAGCGATATAGCTGCGCCAGAAACCCCGCATCAGGCTGAACGGATTGAAACCGGGGTTATAATAGAACTCGCGATCTTCGTGCAGCAACAAGCTTTTCACCGCCAGCGGAGACACCTGTTCCAGCGGCGTCCACAGCCGGTAGCGATCATCGTTCGCCAGCGTGATACGCATCAGCGTGCCCTGCCGGTCATAGTAAACGGTGGAAAAAGGTTGCCCTTGCGAAAGAGGCGGATGCGGCCAGAGGCGACACGCCACCATAATCAGCACCAGTAAAAAAACCGCCATTGCTATGTTTTGCAGTTGACGTTTGGCTGTTTTGGAAAATGCGGGAAAGGTGATCATCTTGCTACTCAGAACAGGTTACGCCCCGCCGTAAACGACGGGGCTCTGCGTTTTGTTATTTTTCAGCCACTGCTGTGTCATCCGCCGGCACGACCACCAGTTTTTTATCACTGACGGACAAAGCCTGAACATCACGATTGTACATCGCCTCACCGTAGGCTGGCGGAATGAGGAAGCTGCCGGTATTGGTGGCTTTAATCTGATACACAAACTCCTGCACATCGGTACTGGCGCTGCCATAAATCACCACGCGATCTTCACGAATATCGCTGTAATCCGGTGCCCATGTCGAACCCGATGCCGCCAGTGGTGACTGCCATGACGCAGAAGCCTCTGCGCCATTGTTTTCCTCATCACTGTCAGATTCCGGCTCCGGTGGTGTTTGCTGCACCACTTCAAAACCACCCGGCAGCAAATCAACAATCGCCAGATTACTTTGTCCTTCCTGCGAATTAGCGCGAACTTTCAGATGTACATTGATCTTCTGCCCCAGCGTAATCTGCGTCACCGGCTTACCCTGCTCATCGGTGTAATCGCGGGTGATTTCCAGACCACGGGAAATGGCTTTCTCCGGCGCGGCCAGATCGTAGCCCGCCTGCGTCACCACATACCAGGCTGGCGCATTGTTGCTGTTTTCTACCCGGATAGCCTGCGCGTCAGCAGTGAAATTCGCTTTCGCAAACAGCCCCTGAACCTGAGAAATCAGCTGCGGTTCGACGTTTTTCGTTTTGCTGATCTGCGTGATTTTCAGCGCATCCGGCACTGTCGCCTGCGCCGCCACCTGTGTGGAATAACTCTCCAGCGCCAGAATGCTCATCGCCGAGGAATACGTCGTATAGCGCTCTTCTTTCAGCGCTTTAACCATATTTTCCAGTACCTGCGGCGGAATGGCCGACACTTTTTCCGGGAAGTGACGGGTGATCAGATACAGCCGCGTCGCGTCCTGCACCAGCGGATCAAAATAACTTTGCGTCCACCATGCTGTGTCATACGCCTTGCTCAGTTGCTTCCAGGTTGGCTGTAACAACGTATTCGCCTCATCATCCATTTTCAGCAAACGGTATGACGACGCCAGATACATCGCGCTCAGATCGGTTTCCCAGCTCTGTGGATAACGCTGCTGTAATGTGTCCTGCACCGAGGCCAGTAAACTGGTGGTGATTTCACCCTGACGGGTTAGCAGATATACCGCCCATGCCCGCAGACGCAGGGTATACAAATCATCGTTCTGATTGGCTGCCAGTTCGCGCAGCGCCGAATTGGCCTCTTCCAGCATACCGGCAGGCAACGCGATGCCCGCCGCTTTGGCTTCCAGCAAATATTGCACCACGTACGGTGTGACAAACGGATCGGTTTGCGGCGATGAACGCCACAGGCCAATCGCGCCGCTGTCGTTCTGACGTGAACGCAGCACCGCCATCATGTCTTTCAGTTGCTTGCTGCTGTCCGCCGGGCTGAGATTGCCGCGCATTTCCGGATGCATTGTTTCGAGGATCAACGGCACGGAGCGGCTGACAATCTGCTCAGAACAGTAATACGGATAATCCGCCAGATATTGGGATAAGCCGCGGGTCAGCACTAACGGCGAGTTGGATACCGCTGCCGTGCGCACCGCATAAGCATCAAACATCTGGCGCAGGTTATCGACGTTCTGACTGCTGCCGCTCATACGCCCCATCACTGACTGCGTGCGGAACGGCATCGCCGGGCGCACCGACGTACTGATCGTCCGGCGGCTGGTTTTATCTGCATACTTCGCGACAAACACCAGCGGTGCATCGCCCGGCAACGCTTTGGCGCGCAGGCGGAAGTTAACCACGCCTTCGCGTTTTTCTGCCAGTGACACGTTTTGATCGGCGTTACCCACCACTTCAAGCTGCGGCGGTACGGTCAGGTGAATCGCAACCGGGATGCTTTTGCCGTTCAGCCCTTCGAGGTTATTGCTGACCCCCACGCTGACATCAAACTCATCGCCCGGTGCCACCATCGACGGCACGTTTGGCGTCATGATGAAGTTGTCGCGCACGGTCGCCGAGGTCTGCGCTTTCCCTATTTTGTCCGGCGTGACGGAAATCGCCATCACGCGGATTTTACCGTTAAAGTAATCCGGCACCGGATAATTAAACTGCTTCTCACCGTTCACGTCGGTAATACCCGACCAGTACGCAACGGGCTTATCGCGCTTACGTTTGAACGGATTGACGTTCAGATCCAGCCCTTCACCGGCATCGCCGCCCGGCGCGGCGGCCAGCTGCATCAGCTTGCTGAATTCCGGCAGGATAAGATCCAGAATCTGCGCGCTTTCCACACCCAGTTCGCGTTTACGGAAGAAAAACTCCAGGGGATCTTTCAGGCGATAACGCGCCACCTGCAAGATACCTTCATCCACAGCAAACAGCGCCACCTGTTGCGGCCCCTCGGTTTTCACCGTCATGACCAGATTTTCGCCGGGTTTAATCACTTCAGGCGCGTTGACTTCAAGACTGTTCTGCCGTGCTTTGGTGCTGATTTTGAACGGCATCACCCCGTAGCTCAGCGGACTCATGAAGATTTCATTGGAATTCACATCACGCACGAACTGCACGTTAATGTAACCGTTGCCTTCCATTCCCGCCGGTACGCGAATTTTCTGCACCGAACTGGTGGTGTCGGTATGGAACCACTGCCAGCTGTACACTTTATCTTTCTCAATAGTGATCAGCCCGCTGCCGGTGTACGGCGCGTTAACGGAGACCTCGATTTCCTCACCTGGCTGATATTCCGCCTGATTGAGTTTCAGCTTCAGTTCAGCATTTCTGTCCAGCGAACGGCTGAGATTGGCGTTACCGGCCACGGTATAGCCAATGCGGTTCAGCACATTGCCTTTCGCATCTTCAATGACCAGCACGAAATCACCGGGTTTATCCGTCGCCAGCGTCAGGTTGTTGCCCTGCGCCGTCAGCGAAAGCGGTTGTTCCGACAACGGCACTTCCTTCATTTTCGACTGATATTTGTAAACGCCGGAATCCTGTTTGGTCAGCACTGAAATGTATTTCTGTTCAATCAGCGCGACTTTCAGGTCCGGCAGCGCAATCTGTTTTAGCGACGGGTCGATCGCAATAACGTTCAGATGTCGTGCGGCATCGCGGTTTATATAGCCTAAATCACCGTCGGCTTTTACGCCGATCAGAGAGTCATATGGCGATACCAGCACCCGCGCCGTCGCAGCCACGGAACGGCCACCACCGGCCACAAACGCCTCGGACAGCAGTTGCAGCTGGTACGTCGCGTCAGCATAAGATTTCAGATCCAGCGGGATATTCGCCGCGCCATTTTCGTCGGTCTTGCGGTCTTCCAGCTCGGTTTCAAAACCGTCGCTGTTCTGACGGTTCTCGTAAAAAGCGTAATCCGGGAATTGATCGAAGCTCGGATACATCGGGCGCAGCGTCAGTCTGGAGGTCACACGCCTGTCCTGCGCGGGCGTACCGAACAGGTTCTGTACGTCGATACTGGCCTGCAATTCTGACGGTTTCACCCAGCCCTGCCTGCGGTCCGGCGTCAGTTGCAGTTTCACCTTCAGTTGATCCGGCTCGAACTCTTTGACGTTGACCGAGGTATGGCCCAGCAAAGTGGAAGAGGCATTGTCTTTGCCAATCAGATACAAATAGATGTTCCATTCACCGGTTGGTGAATTATCGTCAGTGGTATAACTCAGCTCATTGAAACCGCTGGCACCGAGCGTCAGCGGAATAGTGCTCATCAGCTTGTCGCGCGGATCGTGAATTTCAGCCCGCACCGGCACACCCGCCAGACCGTTGCTCCAGTCGGCGGCGCGGGTAATCAGTCCGATATTGAAGGTGTCCCCCGGACGATAAACGCCACGATCAGAGAACAGATAGCTGCTCAGCGTGCGCGGGTCGTTCGGCGTGATTTCGCCATCGACATCAAAACGGGAGAAGTCGAGACCGCGATCGTTATTCCGGTCCGCCGGCAGGAAGGAGACATCGCCCTCCTTTTCCACCAGGAACATCACCGGCTGGCGTTCAAGGGTATAAACGTCCAGCGCAGGGAAGCGCACATGACCGTCAGCACCGGTGGTTTGTGTCAGCAGGGTAATGCCGTTTTTGGCAATCACGGAAACTTTCGCGTTCGCCACCGGCGCACCGCTGTGGATCGACTGCACAAACACATCACGTGTTTTATCCTGTGAACGCTTGGCAATAATCCCCAAATCGGTGACGACAACAAAACGTGAGTCGCCGACCGGTGCTTCTTCTTCGCCCTGCCCATCGTCCTGATAGACATTGCCGTCGTCATCAGTTTCCGGTTTATTTTCTTTCTTCTTCGGATCCCATTCCGACAGCGTCAGCAGGAATACGCCACGATGTGACGCCGGATCAGTGGAGAGGTAACGCGAAAGATCGACGCCCTGATAATTCACGTCGCCCGGTTTGTCGTTATTGACCGCCGTCTGATAGGTAAAGTGCTCGGTAAAATATTCGTCATTCAGGCGGTTAAATTCCGCCGATGAATACTCACGGCTTTTGAATGACACAATGTGTTGCAGCTGGCTTGGGATCACCCGTTTAATGTCCAGACGCAGGCCCGGCACGTTGCGTGCCGCCACGCTGATTTGTTTGTCACCGCTGACCGATAACAGCGAGCCCTGCGACATAAATTGCAGGGATTTCGGATAATCCGGAACCGCGACGATGCGGTACACTTTTTCCGGCATTTTGTAGCCACCGGAAGAGGTCAGAATATTGTCAATTTCCACCAGCATGGCGCGGCGGGCAGGCGCATCGAAGCGGAAGCTGAACTGCGGCTGATAATCGCTTTCCGCATCATTAAGCTGGATATTCAGCGGCGTGGACTGCGCGAGTACATTGTTTTCGACGCTGTCAACGGCCCAGCTGGCATAATCATCCGGGCCTTTGGCCTCGTCCTGATCATTTGGATTGTGCTGTGGCAATAGCCAGACTTTGACTGCCTGGCGGATATCTTTATCTTTCACCGCGTCGCTGAAACCGACGATCAGCGCCCGCTGACCTTTCGCCCCATCGGCATCCACCACCTGCGCACTGGCTTCATTCACCGCCAGGCTGTAAAGCGTCGGCACAGACACCACGGCATTTTTAGTCTGCGCAGTCGCATTCGACGGCACGGTCGATGTAATGCCTTCGCCAAGGGTGACACGCACCGAACCGCCGTGATCGAGCGGTTTCAGCGGCTCGGAATGTACCCAGGCGTTGAGTTTTTTCTGGTCATAGACCACAGAGTAATTGAGTTTCGACTCAGTTTTCGCTTTACCTTCGGTCAGGCCAAGCGAAATCTGTTTTTCGAAACTGGCAACATCCACCGGTGCATTGAATTTAACGTTAAAAATCGCGCTGCGTTTTTGCGGGTCCTGTGGATCCTGATAGTACTCAGCCTGCCCCAGCTGATAATCGAACGCAGGGGCGGTGAATTCATAACGGGTTTTCGCCAGCTTGATTTGCGGCGCAAGCAGGACATCAGGCGTAAAGTTCACGTCATATTTTCTGCCCATCGGCAGCGGATTTTTAGGGATGAAAACCAGCGTGTAGCCGCTCACCCATTTCCATTCACCTTCGGCGGCAGGTTTCAGGGAAATCCCTTTTTCAACCACTTTGCCAACATCAGTTACGGGCGCGGCGGAATGGCGGAAATTGAAAATCACCTGCTGTGATGCAGGTTTTTGCGCGGCGTAATTCACAACTTCAGGTCCGCTGACACGCACGCTGGTGTCCTGATACACCCTCGGGGCCGGGTCGATCGGCTGCGGGCGGCTGAGCCACCAGTGCCAGCCGTAAACGCCCGCCCCTGCGGCGCACAGCAAAACAAGAATCGCCAGGCTGATGGTTTTCGGGTAGTGATCTACGCCATTTTCCATGCGCGTAACACTGCGCTTAAGCCAGCCGGAAGTGGCTGCCCACCAGGCAGGCGCACGCCAGTCGATATTGCCGACCACCGGTTTGAAGACGCGACCCAGCAGGCTCAGTATAAAAGCCAGCACGCGGAAAAAACCTTTTATCAATATAAAAGGCAGACGAAGTAAGAATTTTAATAAATCCATTTGCTGCTGTACCTCTAATCCCTGTGAACTATCGCCAGAAGTGATATTTTTATGTGAATCAGGACTGTTATTAAATTCAACGCATTGCGCCGCAGGATAAAGATTATTTGCCCGCAAAGCCATCAGATATAGCGTAGCAGTAACGCAGAATTTCCGGCTGATTTCTGCGCTGCCAGCGGCGCCATTGTATGAAACAATAGCCGGAGAATGTTGAGGAAAGCGACAGGTGACATGAAAACCAAACTGATTACCCGTGAAGGCTACGACAAGCTCAAAACTGAACTGGACTTCCTGTGGCGCGAAGAGCGACCGGAGGTGACCAAAAAAGTCACCTGGGCCGCGAGTCTGGGCGATCGCAGCGAAAATGCTGACTATCAGTACAATAAAAAGCGGCTGCGCGAAATCGACCGCCGCGTGCGTTATCTGACGAAATGTCTGGAGCAACTGCGCATCGTCGATTACTCACCACAGCAGGACGGAAAAGTGTTCTTTGGCGCGTGGGTGGAGGTGGAAAACGACGACGGCGACATCAAGCGCTTCCGTATTGTCGGCTATGACGAAATTTTTGGCCGCAAAGACTACATTTCTATCGATTCGCCGATGGCGCGCGCCCTGCTGAAAAAAGAAGTGGGCGACAGTCTGGTGGTGACCACGCCGGTCGGCGACGCAACCTGGTACGTCAATGAAATTGAATACGTGAAATGATCAGCTAACTCCCAAAACACGCAGGTGGATGGCCTGATGACTGGCATTTTATGTCTTCAAACCGTATAACTGTGCCCTGCTTTTTTAAACGAAAAAACTGATACCAGACCTATGAATGATCAACTGAGCCGCATTATCGCAAGTGAATTGCAGGTTCGCCCGGAGCAGGTTGCTTCCGTGGTGCGTCTGCTGGATGAAGGTAATACCGTGCCGTTTATTGCACGGTATCGTAAGGAAGTCACCGGTGGGTTGGATGATACCCAACTGCGTCAGTTGGACACCCGTCTGGGTTATCTGCGGGAGCTGGAAGACCGTCGCCAGACCATTCTCAAATCCATTGAGGAGCAGGGAAAACTCAGCGACGATCTGGCGAAAGCCATCAATACCACGCTGAGCAAAACCGAGCTGGAAGACCTTTACCTGCCGTTTAAACCAAAGCGTCGCACGCGCGGACAAATCGCCATTGAAGCCGGACTGGAACCGCTGGCCGAACTGTTGTGGAACGCGCCGCAAAATGAGCCGGACGCTGCTGCCGCAAAATTTGTCGATGCAGACAAAGGCGTAGCGGACGCCAAAGCCGCACTTGACGGCGCACGTTATATTTTAATGGAACGCTTTGCAGAAGATGCCTCGCTGCTGGCAAAAGTCCGTGATTATTTGTGGAAAAATGCCCATCTGACCTCCCGGATGGTGGAAGGTAAAGAGCAGGAAGGCGCGAAATTTCGCGACTACTTCGATCATCACGAACCGATTTCCCAGGTACCTTCGCACCGTGCGCTGGCGATGTTCCGTGGCCGCAACGAAGGTATTTTACAGCTGGCGCTGAATGCCGATCCACAGCATGACGAACCGCCAAAAGAAAGCTATGCCGAACAACTGATCATCGACCATCTGGGTTTGCGCCTGAACAATGCGCCTGCTGACGTCTGGCGTCGCGCCGTGGTCAACTGGACATGGCGTATCAAAGTCCTGCTGCATCTCGAAACTGAACTGATGGGCACCGTACGTGAACGCGCAGAAGATGAAGCAATTAACGTTTTTGCCCGTAATATGCACGATTTGCTGATGGCCGCGCCGGCCGGTATGCGCGCTACCATGGGGCTTGATCCGGGTTTACGTACCGGTGTGAAAGTCGCCGTTGTGGATAACACCGGTAAACTGGTGGATATCGATACCGTTTATCCCCATACCGGTCAGGCGGCAAAAGCCGCGCAACAGGTTGCCGCGTTGTGCATCAAACACAACGTCGAACTGGTGGCGATCGGCAACGGCACCGCGTCGCGGGAAACGGAACGTTTCTTCCTCGAGCTGCAAAAACAGTTCCCGGCGGTAAAAGCGCAGAAAGTGATTGTCAGCGAAGCCGGTGCATCGGTGTATTCCGCTTCCGAACTGGCGGCACTGGAATTCCCGGATCTGGACGTTTCTATTCGCGGAGCCGTCTCTATCGCACGTCGTTTGCAGGATCCGCTGGCGGAGCTGGTAAAAATCGACCCGAAATCCATCGGTGTCGGTCAGTATCAGCACGACGTCAGCCAGAGCCAGCTGGCGAAAAAACTCGATACCGTCGTGGAGGACTGTGTGAACGCCGTGGGTGTCGATCTCAACACCGCTTCCGTTCCTCTGCTGACCCGCGTGGCGGGCCTGACCCGCATGATGGCGCAGAATATTGTCAGCTGGCGCGATGAAAACGGTCAGTTCCGTAACCGCGGGCAGTTGTTGAAAGTCAGCCGTCTGGGACCAAAGGCCTTTGAACAATGCGCGGGCTTCCTGCGCATCAACCACGGCGATAATCCGCTCGACGCCTCGACAGTTCACCCGGAAACCTATCCGGTCGTGGAACGCATTCTGGCAGCGACACAGCTGGCGCTGAAAGATCTGATGGGTGATTCCAATGTGTTACGCGGCCTGAAAGCCAGCGAATTCACCGATGAGCAGTTCGGTGTGCCAACGGTCACCGACATTATCAAAGAGCTGGAAAAACCGGGGCACGATCCGCGTCCTGAGTTCAAAACCGCCACCTTTGCCGATGGCGTCGAAACCATGAACGACCTGATGCCGGGTATGATCCTCGAAGGTTCTGTCACTAACGTTACCAACTTTGGTGCGTTCATCGATATTGGCGTCCATCAGGACGGTCTGGTTCACATCTCATCGCTTGCGAACAAATTCGTCGAAGATCCTCACACAGTGGTGAAGGCGGGTGACATCGTGAAAGTCAAAGTGATGGAAGTCGATCTGCAACGTAAACGTATCGCGCTGACTATGCGACTGGACGAACAGCCCGGCGAAGCACCGGCACGGCGTCCTTCCGCACCGGCGACAGATTCCCGCGATAATCAGAAGCGTCATTCACCGGGCAAACCGGCGGGGCGCAATGCGGCTCCTGCCGGTAACAACGCGATGGCCGATGCGCTGGCAGCTGCACTGAGTAAAAAACGGTAATTTTCCTTTTGCTCCTCTCCCTGTGAAAGCCGCTGATAATCAGCGGCTTTTTTTACGCCTCTTTTTTCGACACTTTTTAAACTCTCTCCTAATGAATCAATCACTGAGGTAAATCAATAAAACGCACATCCCGCAGGCATAGGATAGCGACGCGGTGGAGATACCCGCGAAGAGGCCCACCTCTTTTCTTTTGTCTCCATACGCGTACTAATTATGATAATTATTCTCATTTGTACTTCTTTGTGTATTCAGTGCACCGCCAGTTTCAGGCTGGCCATTTCGCACCAGGGACAATTTCAGAGCAATATTTTTAGCAACATAAATCGCCAGTCAGTGGAACCACCGGGCAAGGACGCACGGCGCAAAATCACTAAAACGCCGTCATCCATTAATGCCTGATCGCCTCGCGAGGAATTATGCAACTTCAGTCAAAACGTGCTTATAAAATTACCGGCTTTTCACACGAAATCAGTCCGGCTTACCGGCAGAAACTGCTGTCACTCGGGATGTTGCCGGGTTCATTTTTCAACATAATCCGCGTGGCGCCGATGGGCGATCCGGTACAAATTGAAACCCGCCGTACCAGCCTGGTGGTCCGCAGAAAAGATCTCGATCTGCTGCAGCTCGAGATGATGGCCTGATCCCCCGTCAGGCCGGTGACAGTACATTTTTCGCGGCGGGCCTTGCGCTTGCATATTCACCTTTTCTCACACGCAGACTTTAACGTATGAAACCATTAACTATCGGCCTGATTGGTAATCCGAACTCAGGTAAAACCACCCTTTTCAATCAGTTAACCGGTTCCCGTCAGCGTGTCGGTAACTGGGCAGGCGTCACTGTCGAGCGCAAAGAAGGTCAGTTCGCCACCGCAGAACATCAGATTACGCTGGTGGATTTACCCGGTACCTACTCCCTGACCACCATTTCCGAGCAAACCTCGCTCGATGAACAAATTGCCTGCCATTACATTCTTAGCGGCGACGCGGATCTGATGATCAACGTCGTGGATGCCTCAAACCTCGAGCGTAACTTGTACCTGACGCTGCAACTGCTGGAGCTGGGCGTACCGTGCATCGTGGCGCTGAACATGCTTGATATCGCCAAAATCCAGAACATCAATATTGATATCCCTGCGCTTTCTGCCCGTCTGGGTTGCCCGGTGGTGGCGCTGATCTCTACCCGGGCCAGTGGCATTCAGGAACTGAAAGTTGCCATCGACGCATTGCCTCAGGTGGCTGAGCTGGAGCGTGTGCAATATCATCCGCTGCTGCAACAGGAAGTCGATGTGCTGGCCGCCGGCATGCCGCAAGACATGTCGCTACAACAACGCCGCTGGCTGGCGCTGCAAATGCTTGAAGGGGATATTTATAGCCAGACACACGCAGGCAACGCGCACGCTTTATTGCCGCAGGTGAAAGCCCGGCTGGCTGAGCAAAAACTGGAAGACCCGGCGCTGCTGATTGCCGATGCGCGTTATCAGAGTATCGCGACACTCTGCGCGGAGGTCAGCAATTCTCATCTCACGGCACCGAATAAACTGACGCAGGTGCTCGATCGGGTGATCCTCAACCGCTTTCTGGGCGTGCCGGTTTTTCTGCTGGTGATGTATCTGATGTTCGTACTGGCCATCAACATCGGCGGCGCGCTGCAACCTATTTTCGATATCGGCTCAGCTGCGATTTTCATCCAGGGTATGCAGTGGATAGGCTTTACCCTGCATTTCCCGCAGTGGCTGACCATTTTTCTGGCGCAGGGGATAGGCGGCGGTATCAACACCGTGCTGCCGCTGGTGCCTCAAATTGGCATGATGTATCTGTTTCTGTCATTCCTTGAAGACTCCGGTTATATGGCGCGTGCCGCGTTCGTCATGGACAGACTGATGCAATCACTGGGTCTGCCGGGCAAATCCTTCGTACCGCTCATTGTTGGCTTCGGCTGTAACGTGCCGTCTATTATGGGCGCCCGCACGCTGGATGCACCGCGTGAACGTCTGATCACCGTGATGATGGCGCCGTTTATGTCATGCGGTGCACGTCTGGCGATTTTCGCGGTGTTCTCCGCGGCCTTTTTCGGACAGGACGGCGCATCCGTAGTGTTCTCGCTCTATCTGTTAGGCATCGTGGTCGCCATCCTGACCGGCCTGCTGCTGAAATACACCATCATGCGCGGCGAAGCCTCACCGTTTGTGATGGAACTGCCGGTGTATCACGTTCCGCATCTGAAAAGCCTGCTGCTGCAAACGTGGCAGCGTCTGAAAGGTTTCGTGTTGCGGGCCGGTAAAGTGATTGTCATCGCCAGTGTTTTCATCGGTGCACTGAACAGCTTCTCGTTCAGCGGCAAGGCGGTGGATAACATCAATGACTCGGCGCTGGCGTCAGTCAGTAAAGTCCTGACACCGGTGCTCTCACCGATGGGTGTCCATCCTGACAACTGGCAGGCGACCGTGGGGCTGGTGACCGGTGCCATGGCAAAAGAAGTGGTGGTCGGTACGCTGAATACGCTCTACACCGCCGAACACATCACCCATGAAGGTTTCGATGCGGCCAGTTTCAATCTGTTCGATGAACTGAGCGGTGCGGTGAAAGCAACCTGGCAGGGCCTGAAAGACACCTTCAGCATCAGCGTGCTGTCAAACCCGATCGAAGCCAGCAAAGGTGACGGCGAAATGGGCGTCAGCTCGATGGGCGTCATGAGCACCAAATTTGGCTCGGCGATTTCGGCTTACAGCTACCTGATCTTCGTATTGCTTTACGTGCCTTGCGTCTCGGTGATGGGGGCGATTGCCCGTGAAACCAGCCGCAGCTGGATGACGTTCTCCATCTTCTGGGGGCTGAATGTGGCGTATTCGCTGGCCACGCTTTTCTATCAGGCGGCGACGTTCAGCCGTCATCCGGCACACAGCGCCGGTATGATCCTGAGCGTGCTGATTTTCAATGCCATCGTCTTAACCGCCCTGCGCAAAGCCCGCAGCCGGGTCAGCATCCATCTGCATCCGCGCAATGTGGCGGCCTGCTGTAAACCCGCTACCGGCAGCGACTGTCACTAGGAGATAAAATGACCAGTCTGATTCAGGTTCGCGACACTCTCGCACTGGCCGGACGGGCAGATGCCCGCCAGCTCAGCCATCAGCTTAATGCCCCGCAGCCGCTGGTGCAGGCGATGCTTGAACGGCTGGTCGCCATGCACAAAGCAAAAGTCATCGAAGCCGATGACAACTGCCTGAGCGGCAGTTGTAAAAGCTGCGCCGACGGCAAGAAGTGCCTGACAATTTCTTACACCCTCATTCCCTGATACCGGCCTTTCCGCCCTTCCTGAATAGTCGCCCGGCGGCTATTCAGCTATCATTTCAGACCGCAACGGCCTACAACGCGCCGCAGGAGCCTGCATGATCGACAGTGAAATCACCTTCCGTAAACTCGAAATTTTTCTCGCCTATATGGAAAAGCAAAACATCACCCGCGCTGCCGAACAACTCGGTCTGAGTAGCGTCAGTGTGCATCGCGCCCTGCATTCACTGGAAGAAGGCTTGCGCTGCCCGCTGTTTATCCATCGTGGCCGCAATTTGCTGCCGCTGCCTGCCGCTGAAGCGCTGCTGGAGCACGCGACGCAGGTCATTGAGCAAATGGAGCACGGGATTCTGGCGACCCGGCGTGCCGCCGGTTATGGCGATAAGCGGCTGAAAGTCGGCACGTTATATTCACTGACACTGGAAACCATTCCGCGTCTGATCATGGGGCTGAAACTGCGCCGTCCGGAGCTTGAACTGGAGCTGGTGATGGGGTCCAACAATGATTTACTGCACAAGCTGGAAGACGGTCAGCTGGATGCCATTCTGATTTCGACCAGTGATTCCAACGTTGATGCCCAGCGTTACGATCAGTTGCCCCTGTTTCAGGACGATATTTTCCTCGCTGCCCCGGCCAGCGCTGAGCTGGCTTCAGAAGGCACAGCAGACTTACGCGATTTCAGACAGAAGAAATTCGTGTCGCTGGCCGAAGGGTTCGCCACCTATCACGGCTTTCAGGAAGCCTTCCAGGTCGCCGGTTTCGAGCCGGACATCGTCACGCGGGTGAATGATATTTTCTCGATGCTGAGTCTGGTGCAGGCGGGGGTTGGCTACACCCTCATTCCAGGCAGAATGAAAGGCGTGTATGAAAATACGGTGAGATTACTGCCACTGGCAGAAGCCTATCAGATGCGCCAGACCATCTCGCTGGTCTTCCCGCACAGCCGCGAGCACGACCCGAATTTGCTCGCCCTGGCCGCTGAAAGCCGGATGTATGCGTTAACGAGCAGAAAGCGCTGACAAGCGCTCGCTGTTTTGCGCAATCAGCACAACCGGCCAGTGCGTTTTATCAGGATGGTGGCTCCAGAGAGCTGATTCCGGAATGCTCACGCCGTCATAACGCATTTTCGAACCGTCATAAGGGTAAAACTGTCCTTTTTCCGTATCATGTTGTTGAATCGTATTTCATCGATGATTTCAAACCGTCTGGTCAGAGTGGCTGGACTGTACGACCTTTCAAGCACGATCATTTGCGAATCCCCGCGAATTAAAACTGGCATGATATCCCTTCATTCAGAGTGGTTGGACAATAGCACGTTGCACAATAATCAAACAATGCAATGTGTTTTCATCACCAACCTGTCATGCCTTTACTCAGCGTTCGTTTTCCCGTAACCGTGTTGCGAGACGTGCCGCAACCTGCGTGCCCGACTGACAGACAGACAGCGCTTCGCCCTGCTCCATCGCACGGCGTGTCAGGCCGGTCAGCACTGAGCCCGGCGGCATTTCTATCGCCAGCCGCACATCACGCTGATACGCAGCGACCATGGCATCCCGCCAGTTAACGGTACGCGCCATGTTCATTGCCAGATCGCCGGCGATTTTTTCCGGCTGCCAGTACACACGTCCGGTCGTTCCGCTGAGATAACCGCAGGCCGGACGGGAAAGATGAATCTGTTTAAACGCCTCCGCCAGTTTTGTCGCAGGCTCATCGAGCAGCGCACAGTGTGACGGCACACTGACCGCCAGCTGATGTGTTTTCTGCGCGCCCCGTGTTTTGGCGAGCTGCATCACCTGTGCCATGGCGGCATCGCTGCCCGCAATCACCAGTTGATCTTCCGCATTAATATTTGCCAGATACACCGGTGATGTGGCGCTGTTGACCTGAGCCACCAGTTCCTCAATCTGCGCCTGACGCAGGCCGGTGATCGCTGAAAGACCAAAGCCATGGGGATAAGCCTGCTGCATCAGTTCACCACGCAATGCCACCAGCCGGACGGCATCACCGAAGCCTAGCGCACCGGCAATCACTGCGGCTGGAAACGCGCCAATCGACAGCCCGCTGCAAAAATCCGCCTCAATCCCTTCGGCCTGACATTGTTTCGCCCAGACCACACCGGCAATCAATAAGCACAGTTGTACCGCACGGGTGGAACGCAAAGCATCGGTGCTGTCGAGCAACAGGACGTCTTCACCCAGTGCGAGACTTGCCTGTTCGATAAGAGAATGCGTGAGCGGATTATCCGGCAGGCGATGCAGCATCTGCGGCACCTGCGGCCCTTGTCCGGGGAAAGTAAATAAGATTTTCATCGTGCTCCTTGCTTCTTTTGGCCGGTATCACTCTGCCGGCAATTGCCACGGGTCACGCACCAGCAACGGGCCGGACGCCGTTTTCAGCATGATGTCACCGCCACGCAGCCATTCGCTGAGCGCAAATCCACCCCGTGGTGTATTGATCTGAACATCGGCGCGGCAGGGCAGCCGCTGAAGCTGGCCGTAAAAATCAGAAAACTGAGAGGGTTCTGCCGGCGTGTCGCAGCGCACCAGTAAATCGAGATCGCTGCCGGCGTGCATCACCGGGAGATCACTCACCAGCGCATACGCACAACTGCCTGTCACCCCCCAGACGAAGGGCCATTGCAGACTGCACAACGTAATCAGCGCCTGCACCGGTTGCTGAGACACAAACGGCGAGTGTAAAAGCGCGTTGACGTCGCTGATCAGGGATTCCGGTGTGACAACCCGCATCACCGCCGCCGGATCAATCCAGGCGGCGGCCCGCTGAATGCGGGTCAGCCCGCGAATACCCACCGGAACCGCACCGTCAGCACGCTTATCGCGACGCACCACCAGCGGCAGCGCCGTGCGCCAGCAGGTGTTCACCCATTCGGGTAAACCGCCGTCGTTCTCAAGCGCTGAACGGTCACTGATCCAGACAAAATCATGGGCACGCGGGTCAGACATATTCAATCCTTGTTTAATGCAGGGCTGCCGTTAACGAGATAAACAGCGGCAGGGTCACGATACACAAAACGGAACTGATCAGCAGTGAGGCTTCAGCATCCGGAGACTGCACGCCGAAACGGTTACCGAACACGATACCGAAGAAACCGGCAGACAACGCAATCATCAGGATCGCGGTCACCGCAACCTGACCACTCAGGCCAAACGCCAGAACCAGACCCCAGGCGATGAACGGCTGGATCAGATTTTTCGCCACACAAGATAACAGCACCGGACCGTTAATTTTCAGTTTACGGGCTGACAGAATCACACCGGTCAGGAACAGCGCAGACGCAGTCGCTGACAAACCCAGCGGCTTAATCGACGCCAGGAAGATTTCCGGCATTTTAATGCCAATCGCTGACAGGATCACGCCCAGCAACGGTGCCCAGACGATCGGTTTTTTCACGGAACGCCACATCAGAACCGGCAGCAGTGTCAGGGAAGACCCCTGATTTTCACCACTGAGACGCGCTTTTTCACGTTCCAGAATCAGCAGGCAGAACGGTGTCATCAGCACGGAACCGCAGGCGATAGAGACCGCAACGGACAACGATGTTGATGGCGCATCACCCAGCACGCTGCTCAGAATAGGCAACCCCAGCGCCGCATAGTTTGGCAGGGCTACGGTCAGCGTCAGAACGGCAGCGTCCTGCGGCGATTTTTTAAAGACTTTGGTGCAGATAAAGTAAATCGCCGCATAGGTGATCCACATGGCCAGCACCAGCACCAGAATCAGCGGTGACTGCTCCACAATGCCTGACCACGGGGTCTGTACGGTGGCGGCAAACAGCGCAGCGGGTAAAGCAAAATCCATCACGAATATATTCAGTAAAGAGACATTCTGGTTATCCACCATTTTCGCTTTCCCGGCGTAAAAGCCGAGGATCATGATGACGAAAATAGGGGCAAGCGCGTGCAATATTACGTAAGTCATAGCGTTTTTCCTGAGGCAAACAATGATTGCTCAGTCGGCGCCGGTGCGATGGTTTTTTTAGTATGACAGTCCAGTAGCAGACAACAGCAGGCCCTCACCCTGACGGATATGTCAGGGCGGGAACCCGCAATGCGGCTGCGTCACGCTGTTTGCAGGTGCGTTACCGGTTGAGACTGAAAGTGTTAAAGAATTACCATTCCTGACGCATCTGCTGGCGAACGCGCTGCGAACTTGCGCGGTTTTCTGCACCCAGACGGTTGCTGAGGCTAACGCCTTCTTTGCGTGCGTCCTGGATATTTTGCCAGACAGCGTTTTCTACGCTGCTGATGTCATCGGGTGTGGCGTTGTCCGGGTCAGCGATGTCGAGTAATTGCGACAGCAGACCCAGCGTGGCGTAGTTTTCGATGTCGTAAGCCATCGGCGGGATGGTGGCAGCCAGTTTTTCCAGGGCATCCACAGAACGCAGGGTGATACGTGCGGCAGATTCTTTGCCCATTGCATGGATCATTACGCCGTTGTTTTTGAAGGCGATCAGTTTGTTGGCCTGATAACCGTGCGCCAGAAATGCGCCTGACATCGCTTTGCCGACAATCAGCCCGATCACCGGATGTCCGGCCAGACGGGCTTTGGCATAAGCGCCTGCAGCACCGGCCAGCGCCTGATGGATCCCGAATGCTTCTTCGCGACGACCATACGCCTGACTTGGCACGTCAATCACCGCCACAATGGCACGTTTGGTACTGGCATTGGCGTCAGCCTCAATCACGTTGTTGACCACTTTTGCCAGATTCCAGCCTTCAAGCAGACCGACCTCGCCGCCCGCTGCACGCGGATACTGATTATTCTTGTCCGGTACCACGGCGATAAAACGCACGGACTGGTCATTTATTTTGCCGTCTGCCGCTTTCACGGAAGGGCAAAGACCGCTGACCGGAGTGGCGTCTTTGGTCAGTTCAGCGAACCAGTAATCACCCCGACTGGCTGCGTTACTCTTTACATTGCTCATGCGCGATCCTCCCGGTTAAACAAGGCTTCCGTCACTTCACGGCTGGCCTGCTGCGCGGTGTCAAAACCGGTCAGTTTTGGCAGGTAATAATCATATTTATCAGAACGATGACTCACTGGAACGCCTTTTTTGATGAAGGCCAGCATGCTGTCTTTCACCTCAGCGAGGGAGTCTTTCACCAGTGCATCAACAAAACCGCTGTGATAACGCACTTCGCCACCGGTCATGCTCCAGATGAACGGGCGGTCACGGGAATCGTATTCATCGATACCGGCTTCCTGTTCAATTACCTGCGGACCGTTCAGACCCAGGCGGGCTTCACGGGTGACAATCAGATAGCTGCACAATGCGGCGGCAATCGACATGCCACCGAAGCAGCCGACGGTACCGGCAACCACGCCGATCACCGGCGTATAGCGGCGTAAATCAACAATAGCAGCATGAATATCAGCGATGGCGGCAAGGCCCAGATTGGCTTCCTGCAAACGCACACCGCCGGTTTCAAGCAGCAGAACGGCCTGCGTCGGGATACCATTACGGTTATCTTCTGCCGCCATTTCCAGCGCAGCGGCCATTTTGGCCCCGGACACCTCCCCCATGCTCCCCCCCTGGAAGCTGCCTTCAATTGCCACAACCACCGCCGGCTGACCGTTAATCTGGCCTTTAGCAACGACCATGCCGTCATCGGCCTGCGGCACGATACCCTGCGGTTCCAGCCACGGTGACATAATGCGTTCAAACGGCCCGAGCAGTTCGCGGAACGTTCCGGCGTCCAGCAGTTTACGGGCGCGCTGACGGGCGCTCAGTTCGATAAAGCTCTGATCCTGAACGGAAGTATCAGTTGGCATGTTCAGCCTCCTCAAAGACCTGTTCGATACGCAGACGGGCCACCCCTGGTGTAGCGCCAAAATCATTGATGTCGAGATGGCCTGCCGGTAATTCACGCAGTGCGTTCAGACGGTTAAAAAAGTTCTGCCATAAGGTATGGCTGCCGTCGACGGACGTGGTGACGATAATTTTCAGCGTATTGGCTGTGTCAGGTTCATACAGCGCTTCTAAATCGCCGGACCCTACCACGCCTGCTTCGGCGCGGCCTGCCAGCGGTCTTGCCGCCGGGTAGTTAAATTCAAAACGTTCCATAACACCTCTTTGTACTGATGTTAGTTAATGCGTATCCGGTTCAGACCACGCTCACGCGGTCCAGGAACAGCGTCGCGGCCAGTAAATCAGCAGCACCGCCGGGAGATGTGTTGTCCGCCAGCATCCGGTGTTCGAGATGACGCAACAGCTGTTTACCTGCCAGTGTGCTCATCCCACCCGCTTCCAGCACGGCCCGCGCGCCCTGATGCATCGCTTGCAGGGCAGGCAAACCACCGCGGGACAATACGCAGGTATCTGCCAGCGAGGTCATCACCGCCAGTAAGGCATCGACCTGTGCTTCGCTTTCGCTCGCACCACGGGCCCGGCTGTCATGAAGCTGCGGCAGTGCACAACCGATAATGTGTGGGAAACCGCTTTGCGCCTCTTCGCGTGCACCCGGCACCTGATAACGCTGCACGGCGTGCGAACCTTTACTGAATTTTTTCGGACTGAAAGCATCGGGCAAGGCCGCAATTTTCGCGGCGCGCTGCGCAATATGCCCCGGCAGTAAACTTTCCGGCTGCATGGCGACGGCGCTGACCAGCAAGCCCATCGCCCAGATAGCGCCCCGGTGAGTGTTCACGCCGCCGGTTTCCGCCATCATCTGCGCTTCTCCCGCCCGGCCTAAACGTCCCACTTCCTGACGCAGGGCGATATCCGCCGGACGCTGCCAGCTGTGTAACGCCAGCAAAGAGAAAGTGGACGTCAGGCTGCGTGCCGAACGCACCATCAGATTTAAACTTAAATCCTGATGAGCCCCGGCACTCCGGCTGTCTACCAGACCCGGTTTCGGACTCAGCCGCGCTTCGTCGATCAGCGCCTGCGTCGCCGTTTCTGCCAGCCTTTCGGCCAGTTCTTCCGCTGTCAGCACAGCGCCAATCGCTAAAGTTTGCGGCATCGTGATCACCAGCTACGGAATTTGGCTGGCGGGTTATACAAACCGCCTGACCAGTCAACCAGTTCGCTCACGCTGCCAGCCGCCAGTAAAGAGCGGGTGGCGTCAGTGCGGCGAATGCCCATGTCTTCCGGGAAGACCACCAGTTCCTGACGGCGCAGATCGGCAACGCGTTTGGCGTCAACACCCAGACCGATATCAGTGATACCGGCGACTGCCGCCACCATCGCACGGCGCTCTTCGAGAGAACGGGCGCGGTAAAGATAGGCGATGCCTTCTTCGGTCAGCACGTGGGTCACGTCGTCGCCGTAAATCATCACAGGTGCCAGAGGCATTCCGGATTCTTTACCCACATCGACGGCTTCCAGTTTCTCAACAAATGTCGGTTTGCCACCGGCCTGGAAGGTTTCCACCATCTGTACAACCAGTTTTTTACCGCGTGCCATCGGGTCCGGCTCTTCAATCATGTCGAGCCAGGCTGGCGTGGAGTGACGACGACCGTGCGGGTCATGTCCCATGTTAGGCGCACCACCGAAACCGGCCAGACGACCACGGGTCACGGTGGAGGAGTTCGCCAGGCCATCAACCTGCAAGGTGGAACCGATGAACATATCTACGGCGTACTGACCTGCCAGCTGGCAGAACGCGCGGTTAGAACGCATGGAGCCGTCGGAGCCAGTGAAAAACACGTCAGGACGGGCGCGGATATATTCCTCCATTCCCAGCTCGCCACCGAAGCAGTGAACGGTTTCCACCCAACCGCTTTCGATGGCCGGGATCAACGTCGGATGCGGGTTCAGTGTCCAGTGTTTACAAATTTTGCCGCGCAGACCGAGCCGTTCGCCGTAGGTTGGCAGCAGCAGTTCGATGGCTGCCGTGTTAAAGCCGATACCGTGGTTCAGCGACTGCACGTTGTGCTTCGCGTAGATGCCTTTAATGGCCATCATGGCCATCAGCACGTGAACCGGTTTAATCAGACGCGGGTCACGGGTGAACAACGGTTCGATGAAGAATGGCTTGTCGGCGACGACCACAAAATCGATCCAGTCACCCGGGATATCCACGCGCGGCAGGTCGGTATCTTCATCAACCAGTTCGTTAACCTGCGCAATCACGATGCCGTTTTTGAAGGCTGCGGCTTCGACCAGCGCCGGGGTATCTTCCGTACTTGCACCGGTATACAGGTTGCCTTTGCGGTCAGCTTTGAAGCCCGCGATCAGGGCAATGTTCGGCACCAGATCAACATACAGGCGGGAATACAATTCGATGTAAGTGTGGATCGCACCGATTTCCATCTGACCGTCTTCCAGCAGTTGCGCGATACGCAGGCTTTGCGGGCCAGAGAAGGCGAAATCGAGCTTACGGGCGATACCGCGTTCGAAGAGATCCAGATGTTCAGCGCGGCTGACGCTCGGCATGATCATATGCAGGTCATGCAGCTTTTCAGGGTTCACTTTCGCCAGTGAGCGGGAAAGGAAGTCAGCTTGTTTTTGGTTGTTACCTTCCATCACCACGCGGTCGCCGGAGGCAATCAGCGTTTCGAGGATAGGGATGATTTTATCTGTGGGTAATACTTTACCCTCGGCCACGGAACGGACACTGTCGATACGCCGTTGTTTTTCATTGCGGCGGGTGTCCCACACTTTCGTGGTCTGCGGATGTTGCGGCATGCCAAACCTCCCTGGGTTGAGCTTGCTGAATACTTCCCGGCGTGATGAAACGAGACGATGTTGGGAAGTTCAGTCAAGTGGCGGTTGCATCACATTTGACCTGTTTTGATAGCCTGCTAAGTGTAAGCAGCGAAGAATATTCCATCAATTAAGCGGCCTGACACTTCATTACCCTGAGAGTAACGATCTGCCGTATTTCTTTAAAAACAAATTGATACCGGACAAGGAAAGAGAAGGAGTGCACAGAAAATGAGAAATAAAAAAGGGATGCCCGCAGGCATCCCGGAAATCAGAACAGCTCAAAAGGGATTATTTGAAGACTTCAGCCGTTGCTGTGATTTTCTTCTTCTCCTGAGCCGCAATCACAACATAGTATTTGCCACCCTTTTCATCAGCCAGTTTGGACAGCTCTTCTTTCGCATCCATCGGCGCGGTGTATTCATTGCTGGTCGTGATCACGCCCAGGCTGGTGTAACCTTTATCTTTGGCTTCTTCTTTCGAGATCATCTCAGCCGCCATTGCGTTGAGTGAGAATAACCCCGTCAGAATTGCCGCAACGATAATTTTATTTGATTTCATGACCTTACCTCTAAATTGGATGAATAGTTCTCAAAGAAAGCAGTCAACATATGAACAGCAGGTGCATCTGCGCTGGCATGACCTTCATGGTTAAACACCAGTAAACTCCCCAGAGACGCAAACAGGCTCGCGCAACAATTTACGCCCGCCTTTCACCCCGTCATCATCGGCTTAAGTATTAGTCACCCTTGGGAATTAGCCAGAAAATTGAAAAAAATATTTACATTGGTTTTCAATCTGCAATCAGGAACCGCCCGACAATTTCACAAAACGTTTCCGGATGGGAGATAAACGGCGCATGCGCGGCCTTTTCGATAATTTCCGAACGGGAGCCGGGCAGAATCGCATCCAGCAGGGGTACCATTTTGCGGGGCACCAGTCCGTCCAGCGCGCCGTAAATCCGCAGAACAGGCAACGTCAGTACAGTCATCGGCTGGCGTAAATCCACATTGCGTAAGATCTCCAGCCCGCCATTAAGCACATCGACAGAAGGCACCGGCTGACCCAGCACAATGGATTTCAGCAGGCGCGCATCCTGACGTGCGCTGTCGCTGCCGAGCGTCTGCAGTGCCAGAAAGCGCTCGACCGTGCGCTGAAAATCTTCGCTCAGCTGATGCTGGAACCCCTTCAGCACATCGGGGCGGATACCCGGCCAGTCTTCATGAGCCGTAAAACAGGGTGATGACGCCACGGTAATCAGTTTTTCCACACGTTGTGGCACACTCAGGGCTATCTGGCTGGCCACCAGACCGCCCAGTGACCAGCCCAGTAATGAGGCTTTTTCCGGCATGGCGGTGAGCACGGTTTCTGCCATGTCTTCCAGCGTCATCGCCCCGAATCCCTCACTGCGGCCATAGCCCGGCAAATCAATCAGATGCAGACAAAAATGCGGCGCAAGTCGCTCTGCCGTGTAACGCCACACTTCGGCATTCAGTCCCCATCCGTGAAGCAGCACAAGATGGCGATCTCCTTCGCCGATAGTCTCCCGATAAAGCGTATTCATAGCGTATTGTCCGTGTCTGTCTGTTTGGCAAAAGGAACCCGCCACTATGCTAACAATTGCCAGCCGCTGTTGGCTATGCCAGTGTCCGCTGCATCTCCCGGTTCAGGGTATTTGCAGCCTGTGCATGAAACATCTGCCGGTTGCCCCGCCCTGCTGTCTTCGCTGCGGATTGCCTTCCGCCGGGGGCAAAACCGATTGCGGACGATGCCTGTTGAAACCGCCACCCTGGGACGCGATGATCTTCGCCAGTCCTTATGAAATGCCGCTGAGCGGGCTGGTTTTGCGGTTCAAATTCTCAGGACTACCGGAACTGGACACCACGCTCGCCCGTTTGCTGTTGTTACGCTGGCAGGAACGCTACCGGATGAGCAATCTGCCCAGACCCGATGTGCTCCTCAGTGTACCGCTGCATCAAAAACGCTATTTTTCGCGCGGGTATAATCAGAGTGAATTGCTGGCGAAGCCGCTGGCACGATGGCTACATTGTAAATATCTGCCCAATGCCCTGAGCCGTGACCGGCGTACACCGCCGCAACAAAGCCTGAGCGAGCGAGAAAGAAAGTGGAATCTGCGTAAAGCATTCACCTGCCATGTCAGCCTGCGCGATAAGCACGTGATGTTGCTTGACGATGTGGTTACGACCGGCAGCACGGTGCGGGAAATCAGCAAAATTCTGCGCAATCAGGGCGTTGCTTCGCTGCAAATAGCTTGTATTTGCCGGACTTTACAGGCTTGAGCACGTGCTGCTAACACACTGGCAACGTGAAGGGTGACGGGTAAAAACAAAGGGCGTATTATAACCAACCAGAGTAGTCAACTATTGAGCGAATGTTATGATCCTTATTACCGATGCTGCCCAAGAGCACTTTGCCAAATTACTGGCAAACCAGGAAGAAGGCACCCAAATCCGCGTATTCGTGATCAATCCCGGTACGCCAACCGCAGAATGCGGTGTCTCTTATTGCCCACCTGACGCCGTGGAAGCGACGGATACCGAACTGAAGTTCGAAAAACTGTCTGCTTTCATTGATGAATTAAGCGCGCCTTATCTGCAAGACGCCGTGATCGACTTCGTCACCGATCAGCTCGGTTCCCAGCTCACGCTGAAGGCACCGAATGCCAAAATGCGTAAGGTTTCTGATGATGCACCGCTGATGGAACGTGTTGAATATCAGCTGCAATCGCAGATTAACCCGCAGCTCGCCAGCCATGGTGGCCGTGTTTCCCTGATGGAAATCACCGATGACGGCATTGCCATTTTGCAATTCGGCGGTGGCTGCAATGGTTGTTCAATGATTGATGTCACACTGAAAGACGGCATCGAGAAAGAACTGCTGCAAAACTTCCCTGAGCTGAAAGGCGTTCGCGACCTGACCGAACACCAGCGCGGCGAACACTCGTTCTACTGATCGCCTGAGCACATTTCAGTCTCCATCATCAAGGGTTCAGCACTGCTGAGCCCTTTTTATTGCCTGTTTCCCCCTTCCGGATGTGCCCTTGATGGTACAACCAGACCCGCTGTCAGCGCCTGCGGATTGCGCATAAAACAGAGGCAGGGGAAAAGGAATCGTGTAATACAACACGTCTCAGACCTGCTTTTTGCCGCAGGCGTCAGGCACGGAACACACACTTCCCCGGATGTCATTTCTAAGGAAATCACTGTCTGTCCGGAGTCTTTTATGAAAAAAATCTTACGCGTTTTAGTGCCTCTCGCAGGTCTGTTCGCCCTGACACCGCTGGTGTCTCATGCGGCGTCCGGCCAGTCGAACGTCTCCTGTTCCTACAGTCACACGCTGGGCGACGATGCCATTCTGATGTTTGGTATGCCCAATCATGCGATGCTCCATGACTTCTTCGGTAACACCAGCACGGATGCGTATTCCACCTACGATACGTTGCAGGCAAAACCGGAAACCACCTGTGACAATAAGGCGGATTCCACCGCCTATTGGGCACCGACCATGAAACTGCCTACAGGCGAAGTGGTGAAGCCGTCGTATCAGAAAACCTACTATCAGGCCAACTCGGTAGAAAAGTACCCGCTGACGCCTTTCCCAAAGGGGTTACAGTTGCTGGCCGGGGATCACGTGGGCACCGGCCCCAATCCGCACGTAAGCTTCTTGTGTGCCAATGGCAACGGTTACACCAACACCGCCGATCAGGTCTGTGGCTTACGCTCAGGCGGGGATGCTGTGCAGTTCAACATCGGCATTAACTTCCCTAACTGCTGGGACGGGGTTCATCTGGCACCGGTAAAAGGACAGGCGAATGCAACCTATGATTCGAACAATGTCTGCCCGGCGAATTTCCCGGTGAAAATTCCGAAGGTCAACATGAACATTGCCTATGTGTTGCCGCAGATCACCTCGCTGGATACCAGCAAAATTCAGCTTTCGCTGGACCCTGAAATGGTCGGAGATCAACGCATCGAGAAGTGGGGCAGCATTTACACCGCCCATGGAGATTTTGTGAATGGCTGGCCTGAACAGTCAGCGAAATACATGACCGACTTGTGTATGAATCTGGCTTTCGATTGCAGTAACAGTATTCCTTTCAGTTACGAGCCTGCACTGGAAGACACGGTCGTCAGCAGTACCAACAGCAGCACCAATTACGGCACCAGCACGTTGCTGACCGCCAGCGACAACTGGAAAAACGGCGGTCATGCCAGTAACCCGGAAAGCCTGATCCTGTTTAAGTTTAAAATTCCTGCACTGCCGGAAGCCATCCCGGCCTCTGAAGAGGGATTGTTCGTCTACCGTCTGCGGGTGTTTGGTGGCAATGCGGCTTCCAGCGCCACCGGCAAGCTGAATGTCTACAGCACATCCACGGACTGGGATGGCAAAACAGTGAACTGGGATAACCATCCGGCAACGGATTACCAGTCAGCTGGCACCATCTCGATGAATAATAACCGTCAGTATCGCGACGCTATCGTGGATACGGCTGTTCGCCAGGCGCTGGCAGAAGGCAAAACGGAAGTCGCTTTCTACCTCGGTGGTGACCAGAATGGCGGAACCTATACCTTCGATTCCACCGAAACCAACCATCCACCGTTGTTGATCGTGAAAGGCTACAAGGCGGTAACAGAGAATTAATCAGAGCGGCCTGAGGAAACTCAGGCCCTTTTCTGCCTCCTGGATTACCCCTTTCGCCGTTTGCTCAAATCGGCCAGCAGCGCATCAATATGCTCATCGCCAAACATCTCCTCCAGCGTCCGCGACAACTTGCGTCGCCAGTTGGGGTATTCGGTATTGGTGCCCGGCACGTTCACTGGTGTGGACATGTCCAGCCAGTCTTCCGGTTGCAGGCCCAGTAATGCGCTGGCACTGCCCGCCAGATAACGTTGTAAACCCCGGTTGAGCAGCGGTGTCATTGGCATATTTTCAGCACTGCGGCTGGTCGATTTCGGTACACATTGTTTCAGATGCAGCGCATTAAGAAGCCCCTGCTTGCTACGTTCGCGCTCCCCGCGCAGTTTTTCCAGCACGTGCGGATCCGGGTATATCCCCAGAGATGCGCCCAGTGTTAAATCACCGCCTTCCCAGTAGCCCCGCAACGTGGGTAAGTCATGCGTGGTCACGGTCGCCATCGCTTGCGAAACATAGTCTTCCGGCGGGTGGTACCGGAAGTTTTTATCGTGTTCGAAATACAACACCTTGTAGGAATACACGCCGCTGTCACGCAGACTGGCGAGGATTTCTTTCGGCACGGTGCCCAGATCTTCACCAATCACCATGCACCGATGCCGCTGGCTTTCCAAAGCCAGTACGCCGAGTAAATCCTCCAGCGGGTAACGGACATAGGCACCGCTGCCCGCGTCCTGGTCAGCAGGTATCCACCACAAACGCAGCAACCCCATCACATGATCGATACGCAATGCGCCGCATTCCGCCATATTTGCCCGTAGCAAATCAATAAACGGCTGATAGGCACGGGCTTTCATTTCGTGTGGATCAATGGGTGGAAGCCCCCAGTTTTGCCCCTGAGGTCCGAGAATATCGGGCGGCGCGCCGACCGTGGCATTCAGACAATACAGCGCCGGATCGGACCAGGTTTCCGCACCGCCTTGCGCCACGCCCACCGCCAGATCGCGGTATAAACCAACGGGCATCCCCAGCTCCACGCTGCGCTGATAACATTCAGACAGCTGCGTATGCGCCAGCCATTGCTGCCACTGATAAAACGCAATTTCACCGGCGTAACGCTCACTGAATTCATGTACGTCTGCACTTTTCGCATCGCGATAGGCATCCGGCCACACCGGCCATCCCCACTCGCCCAGCCCCTGATCCCGCAGATGCACATGCAATGCATCGAACAGTGCTTGTTGCCGCAGACTGTCACCGCCTTGCGCCACGAACTGACGGAAATCCTGCTTACGCGTACTGTTTTCCGGCAGCCCGCAAAACAGCCGCCATGCCAGTTTCAGCGCCGCCAGTTTCAGTTCCATCACCCGCGGATAATCAACAAACCCGGCGCTGCGCACCTGCAATAACGCATCACGCGTCTCAATAGAATGCCACCAGGTTTGTGCCTCGCTGCTGCTGGTAAATTCCTCCACGGCACTGACATCGATATAGGTCAGATTCAGCCAGCGGCGGGACGAGGGACTGTACGGGCTGGCACTTTGTGGATTCGCCGGGTAGAGCGCGTGTATCGGATTCAGTCCGACGAATGCCCCGCCGCGCTGGCCGACTTCTTCGACCATTTTTTTCAGGTCACCAAAATCGCCGACGCCCCAGTTATTCTCCGAGCGCAACGTGTAAAGCTGAACGGTCGCGCCCCACAGTTTTTTTCCTGCCAGCAATGCTTCAGGCTCATAACAGCGCGGCGGCACAACGATTATCCGGCAGGGCCAGACGTTGCCGTTTTGCGATAACGTCAGCAGGTGATAGCCGGCAGGCAGCAACACACCGAGATCCAGCGCCTTGCCTGCGGCGATCTCACCCTGTGTCTGGCTGCCATTTTCCTGCGTCAGTTGCCAGCTAAATACACCACTGACTTCCGGTGTCACCAGCACTTTTTTGCCTTGCGTAAATACTTTAACGGGCGGCACAGGTGTAACCTCCGGCACATAAGCCGGATCACGCCCCATAGCGGCCAGCAAGGCGACACGCGTGTCATCGGACACTATTTCCACGTCATCCGTCATATTAATGAAACTGTCTACAATGCCTGCCCGGCGCGCGGCCTCAGCAAGTTGCTTATTCTCCATATCGGCTCCTATCTTTTAGCCTGCCAGATGCGTTGCTGGTAATCGCGGACGGAGCGGTCGGCGCTGAACATACCTACGCGGGCCGTGTTGAGCAACGTACGGCGTGTCCATTCATCGGCATTACGGTAAAGCGTATCCACTTCTTTTTGTGCCTCGCAATACGCGGCAAAATCCGCCAGCACCAGATACGGATCACCGCCATCGAGCAGACTGTTCAGCATCAGATCGAAGGCTTTTTTGTCACCATTGGCATAAAAGCCGCTGGCAAGCTCATCGAGAATCGATTTGAGATGTTTGTCCTTTTTGACCCACGCTTTCGGCTTATAGCCTTTTTTCAGCTGCGCTTTCACTTCATCGACCGTCAGACCAAAGATAAAAATATTGTCCTCACCGACCTGTTCGGCAATCTCGACGTTTGCGCCGTCGAGCGTACCGATAGTCAGCGCACCATTCAGCGCCAGTTTCATGTTGCCGGTGCCGGAGGCTTCCTTACCGGCAGTTGAAATCTGTTCCGACACATCCGCCGCCGGGATCATCAGTTCTGCCACTGAGACACAATAATCGGGAATGAACACCACTTTAAGACGATCGGCGACGATCGGATCATTGTTGATCTTCTCAGCCACCTGATTGATCGCATAGATAATGTTTTTTGCGAGGTAATATCCGGGCGCAGCCTTCGCACCAAACAGAAAAACGCGCGGCACGATATCCAGCTTAGGGTTATCGCGTAACTGGCGATACAGCGAAAGAATGTGCAACAGATTGAGATGCTGACGTTTGTATTCGTGCAGACGTTTAATCTGCACATCGAAAATCGCCTCGGGATTAAGCCTGATGCCCATGCGCTGCCAGACATATTCCGCCAGCCGCACTTTGTTATCGTGCTTAATTTTGCGGTACTGTTTGCAGAATTTTTTGTCTTTGACGCCGTCTTCCAGACCTTTCAGCAGGTCAAGATTGTTGACCCAACTGTCGGTTTTCAGCCGTTCATCAATCAGCGCCGACAGCGCCGGATTACACTGTTTCAGCCAGCGGCGTGGCGTGATGCCGTTGGTCACGTTATGGAACTTTTCCGGCCACAACTGGTAATATTCCGGGAACAGATCTTTAACCACCAGATCTGAATGCAGCGCCGCAACACCGTTTACGGCAAATCCGGCAACCACGCACAGATTCGCCATACGCACCTGTTTGTCATGATGGACAGCAAGCTTCGCCCAGACCGCCTCGTCGCCGGGCCATTGTTTGCTGACCCGTTTCTTAAAGTCAGCATTAATCTGTTTGATAATCTGAAAATGACGCGGCAGCAGACTGCGCACCAGACGCTCGTCCCAGGTTTCCAGCGCTTCCGGCATCAGCGTATGGTTGGTATATGCGAAGGTACGGCTGGTGATGCGCCACGCGTCATTCCAGCTCAGCTGATGTTCATCGATCAGTACGCGCAGCATTTCAGGAATGGCGATAGTCGGATGTGTATCGTTGAGCTGGATAACTTCATAATCTGGCAGCTCGCTGATTTTACGACCCAGGAAATGGTGACGCCGCAGGATATCGGCCACCGAGCAGGCACACTGGAAATACTGCTGCATCAGTCGCAGACGTTTACCGGCCTGATGGTTGTCGTTCGGATACAGGACTTTGGTGAGTTTGGCGGCATCGATACCCTGTTGTTCGGCTTTCAGAAACTCGCCGTCATTAAACTTTTCGAGATCAAACGGATGAGGGTGCGTGGCTTCCCACAAGCGCAACGGTTGCGTGATGCCGTTGCGATAACCCATCACCGGCAAATCCCAGGCTTCACCGCGCAGGATAAATTCCGGTTCCCAGCGTGAAACGCCCTGCTCATTCTTTACAATTTTACCGCCAATACCGACATTTACCGCCAGCGAGCTATTATGGCGGAACCACGGATATTCGCTGCGATGCCAGTCGTCCGGTGATTCTTTCTGTTTACCATCGACAAAACGCTGGCGGAATAAACCGTACTGATAATTCAGGCCGTAACCGATACCAGGTTGCCCGACCGATGCCATCGCATCGAGATAACAGGCCGCCAGCCGCCCCAGCCCGCCATTACCCAGTGCCGGGTCGATTTCTTCTTCCAGCAGATCGGTCAGGTTGATATCAAAAGATTCCAGCACAGTGGCAATTTTTTCATACCAGCCGAGATTAATCAGGTTATTGCCGGTCAGACGGCCGACCAGAAATTCCATCGAAATATAGTTAACGTGGCGGGTGATTTTTTTATTCTTACTGCTGACCGGCTCGCTTTGCGGGGGAAGTTGCTCAGCAACGGCGGCACTGACGGCATGCCACCACTGGTGACGGGTCATATCAGAAGCTGAAGTAAGTCCGAACGCTTGCCACTGGCGGGTGAGTGCTGACAAAAAAACATCTTGCTTGAACGTGATCTTCGACATAGGGCAGTCTCTTTTCTGTCTGAGGGGACGGAATACTTCCGTGAGAAAAAGCCTGATTGCAGTAAAAAGCGTGATCCCAATATCTATGTATAAACCCTATGCTGGAAAAATGCTCACTGCGGGAGAGGGAAAAAATGCATGAAATCATGTCGAAGGGGTGACGGAGATACCATTAATACCCCATCCCTGCCTCCCCTGCAAAGCGGGAGTTGAAGTGGAGTTTTAATGGCCTCTCAATAGCTATTATTTCTGCCCGTAATACGCATCCGGCCCGTGTTTACGGCTGAAGTGCTTGTGCAATAAATAATCATCCATCGGCAATAGGTCGCGCCGGATTGTACCGGTGATCCACGCCATTTTAGCCACTTCTTCCAGCACCACAGCGTTATGTACCGCCTGCTCCGGCGTAGTGCCCCAGCAGAACGGACCATGCTGGGCAACCAGGATGCCCGGCATATGCAGCGGATCGGTGCCGGTCAGCGACGCGGCGATCACCTTACCGGTTTCCAGTTCGTACTCTCCGCCGACCTCCTGACGCGACAATGGTCGTGTGCACGGAACGGCACCGGCAAAATAATCCGCGTGCGTGGTGCCGAGCGGCGGGATGGCGATCCCGGCCTGCGCCCATGACGTCGCATAGGTCGAATGGGTATGCACAATACCGCCCAGCTGCGGAAAACGGGCGTACAGCTCAAGATGCGTTGCGGTATCTGAAGACGGTTTGTAATGCCCTTCCACGATGCCACCTTGCAGGTTCAGCACCACCATGTCACGGGCCTGCATTTTCTCATATTCCACACCGCTCGGTTTAATGGCAACCAGGCCGCGTTCGCGGTCGATACCGCTGACGTTGCCCCAGGTAAATGTTACGAGGCCAAAAGCCGGTAGCGCCATATTGGCTTCAAACACGCGTTGTTTCAGGGCATCCGTCATAAGGTGTCCTCCATGTTCAGCCCGGCTTTTTGCATTTTATCGATCACCCAGGCGCGGGCGTTGCGCACTTCCTGTATCGGATCGGCAGCGGTTTCACTCCACATTTCGATAAGATACGGCCCGCGATAACCGCTTTTTTGCAACGTCGCAAAGCAGCGTTCGAACTCCACCACACCGCTGCCGAAGGGTACGTTTTTAAATATGCCGGGCTGCGTGTCTTTAATATGTACGGCAACGATATGCCCCGCGCCACTTGCCAGTTCCATCTGCACGTCGTTATCCCATGCCGACAAGTTGCCGATATCAGGGTAAAGCTGAAACCACGGATTGTTCAGATAATGTGTGTAGCCGAGCGCTTTGCTGATCGAATTCATCAGCGGATAATCCATGATTTCCATCGCCAGCGTGACCTGCGCACGGCTGGCCATTTCAACCGATGTCTGTAAGCCATCACGAAAACGTTCACGGGTATTTTCATTAGCCTGCTGGTAATACACGTCATAACCGGCAAGCTGGATCACGCGGATGCCTAAATCCTGCGCCAGCACGATAGCCTTGCGCATGATTTCCAGGCCCTGATTGCGGGTTTCATCGTCTTCGGCACCAAGCGGAAAGCGTCGGTGTGCGCTCAGGCACATCGACGGAATGCGGATGCCGGTATGCGATATTGCCTCCACCACCCGCAAACGTTGCCCGCGTGACCAGTCAAGCCGTGCCAGCCGGTTGTCGGTTTCATCCACCGACATTTCAACGAAATCGAAGCCCAGTTCTTTCGCCAGTGTCAGGCGCATCAGCCAGTCTTCGCCCGCAGGCAAGGCTTTTTCATAGATACCGAGCGGAACGGCTTTATGCATCATGCGGTGTTCCTTAGCCCCAGAGCTGGCGAATGGATTTTTTAAACTGACGTGCTGCATCAACCGGATCTTTGGCGTCGCGGATGCTGCGACCGGCGATAAAGACGTGCACAGGAATGTCTTTAAACAGCGGCAAATCTTCCAGTGCCAGTCCTCCGGTAATGGTCACTTTGAAACCCATGGCAGAAAGATGTTTAATCGCCGTGATATCAGCATCGCTCCAGGCCACACCGGCGGCCTGCGCGTCGCGGCTGCGGTGATAAACCACCTGCTGAATGCCTGCGTCACGCCATTCCTGCGCCTGCTCCCACGTCCAGTAACCGGTCAGTTCAATCTGCACGTCGCCGTTGAATTCTTTCGCCACTTCCAGCGCACCTTTGGTGGTGTTGATGTCAGCACAACAAATGACCGTCACCCAGTCAGCATTAGCTTCGAAGCACATCCGCGAGAGAATTTTTCCTGCATCCGCGATTTTGGCATCGGCCAGCACAATTTTTTCCGGATACAAAGCCTTAAGGTCGCGTACCGCACGCACACCTTCGGCGACGCACAAAATAGTACCGACTTCGATGATGTCGACTTCACCGGCGATCAGACGCGTGGTCTTGTAAGCGTCGTCCATTGACTGGTTATCCAGCGCCACCTGCAACATAGGTAATGAATGAGACATAATGAATTCCTTCTCTGCTAATGAATTAGTGAACCGCCGTGGCGGAGGTCAGGTCGATCAAATCCAGTACCTGTTGCGCGGTGGTACAGGCGCGCAGGCGGTCAAAATTGGCTTCATCATCAAAAAGGTTTACCACCTGCATGATGCCAATCTCCTGATGTGCGTTGGCATCCACCGCCGCCAGCGTAATAAGAATGTCCACCGGATCGTTATCTTCGTGGTTGAACACCAGCGGTTTTTTCAGTGTCACCAGCGCAAAGCCAGTTTTAATCACACCTTCTTCCGGGCGACCATGTGGCATGGCAAGCCCGGGCGCGATCACGAAATACGGTCCGAAACGTCCGACACCATCCAGAATCGCCTGGTAATAACGCGGCTCAACCACACCCGCGACGACCAGCATATCGACGCCAATTTTCACCGCGTCCTGCCAGGTTTCTGCCTCAGCATTCAGGCAAATCGAGTTATTTTCAGCCAGTGAATCTCTCAGTTTCATGGCATGTTCCTTATTTTCTCAGATCAGCAGAAAAATGAGCGTTGATGACGGCCATCACTTTCGGGCCGAAGTCCGCCGCCGACAGCATATTGCGGACACCGACCACATATTTATTGCCGCTGACAGTAATTTCATCCGCCACGTGGGTAGACGCGACGATAATGTCCGCACTGCCCAGCTCTGATTTGTATTCACCCACTGCGCAACTGTTCATGGTGTGGTCCACACCCTCCTGTGTCAGGAACTGACCGATTTTCATCTTCATGATCATCGAACTGCCTTGCCCGCAACCGCATACCGCCAGAATTCGTACTGTCATGAGAACCTCATTGGTTTGTGAGAAGTCATTAGTGAGAAGGGGATTGATTAAGGGTTTGTTTTTCCGCGTCTTCTTCAGCGCGCAGTGCGCGACCGGCAAAAAACATATACAGCAGTGCGATCACCACGATAATGCCCATAAAAGCAATGCCGATACTGAAGAAGCCCTGCATCATTGGCGGTGCCAGAATCGACCAGTCGGCCATGCCCATCCAGGCACTCAGGCCGGTGAGTTTAATGGCCCATACACAGCCGAAAATTTCGATCATTCCCATCACCAGACAGATTTTCAGCGCTGCGCGCCAGCCGCCGAAGTGGTTGGCAAACACGCCGATTGTGGCGTTGGAGAAGAACATCGGGATAAAGCCGGGAATAATCATGATCGAAGAGCCCATGCCGAACAGAATGCCGACGGCAATCAGCTGGCCGATAGTGCCCCACATAAAGCCCCAGACCACGGCGTTCGGTGCAAAGCTGTAGATGGCCGCACAGTCGATGGCCAGAACGGCACCGGGAATTAAGCGTTGAGAGATGCCGTTAAAGGCTTCGGTCAGTTCAGCGACGAACATCCGCACGCCCTGAATGATGATGAAAATCGCCACCGCAAACATCAGACCGGTTTGCAGAATGTAGATGGTCCAGTGAGTTTTTCCGGCCATTTGCTGCAGGGTGTCGAGGCCGAAGGAACACAGGATGATGCCAAAGAACACCGTCATCACGATGGCGGTGGAGACGATATTGTCATGGAAGATATTCAGCCAGCCGGGCAATTTGAGGTCTTCCACGCTGTCTTCTTTTTTACCGAGATATGGCGCGATTTTATAGGCTATCCACGACGCAAATTGCTGCTGATGACCTATCGAGAAACCGCTGTTTTCAGTCACCGCCTGCGTCGGTTTGTACATCATGTTTGAGGTGATGCCCCAGTAGAGCGACACCAGAATGGCCGTTGACCAGATGGTCGTCCACATCGGATAGCCCATGATGAAGAAGAACACCGCAATCAGCCCCGCCTGCTGGAACATGATGTGCCCGGTGAGCATGATGGTGCGGATGCCGGTGATACGGCGGAATATCACCATCAGGATATTCAGTGCAAGGGCGATCAGCACCGCATATCCGACCCAGCTGTAAGCCTCACCCATGCGTTCGACTGTTGCCATCATTGAAGCGTAGGTGTCTGAAATGGCACCATTAATGCCATACACTTCCGAAAGTTTCGCCACCACCGGTTTGAACGTCCCGGTCAGAATGCCGGAACCTGCCTGTAGCAACATGAAGCCGATGATGGTCTTGATCGTGCCCTTGATGATCACCGTGGCGCTCTTTCTGAGCAGGATGTAACCGAGCATGGTCACAATACCCAACAGCAGCGGCGCGTTGGTCATTACCTGATTAAAAAATACGGTGAAGATGGTGTAGAGGAATTCCATAAGACTCTCCGTCTGACCTTGTTTGATCTCTTCAACGCGCTCACACATCAAACTTCGCGCTAAAAAGTGAGGGACAGACGCACTCTAATGCTCACATCGAATCAGATAAAGATTCACAATGATTATTTGTGAGCAGTCTCGCAAGATATCGTCATGAGCATGAATTTATTTATGCATCCGAAACTTTATATTTATTCGATATTTCAGTTATATAACTCTATAAAAAACATCTCATCATACCCTAGATCCGGTCACTCCCCCTGCTGGCAGGCATTTCTTGCCATGGAAAAACCCGCTTTAAAATCATTGTCACAATGAATTTTCAATGATAACTTTCGCACAAATAAATCACATTTAATCATTAAATGATTTATTGTGATTCGATTTTCAAAGCAAATTCAAATGAGGAAATATTATGAGCAAAGTAGAAACGATCAGCCGTGAGTCCTGGATCCTCAGTACCTTTCCGGAATGGGGCACCTGGTTAAACGAAGAAATCGAGCAGGAAAAGGTCGCACCGGGCACGTTTGCCATGTGGTGGCTGGGCTGCACGGGGGTCTGGCTGAAATCAGAGGGCGGTGCGAATATTTGTGTCGATTTCTGGTGCGGCGTCGGCAAGCAAAATCACAGCAGCCCGCTGATGAAAACCGGCCACCAGATGCAGCGCATGGCCGGTGTGAAGAAGCTACAGCCGAATCTGCGCACCACGCCGTTTGTGCTCGATCCCTTTGCGATCAGGGAGATCGACGCAGTGTTATCCACTCACGATCACAATGATCATATTGATGTGAACGTCGCCGCTGCCGTCATGCAAAATTGTTCTGCCGACGTGCCCTTTATCGGCCCGCAAACCTGCGTGGACTTGTGGATGAGCTGGGGCGTACCGGCAAACCGGTGCATCGTGATGACGCCGGGCAAAGTGGTGAGAATCAAAGATGTGGAAATCCACGCGCTGGATTCTTTTGACCGCACGGTGCTGATCACCCTGCCCGCCGGCCAGAAAGCTGCGGGCGTATTACCCGACATGATGGATCAGCGTGCAGTGAATTATCTGTTCAAAACGCCGGGCGGAAACCTGTATCACAGCGGCGACTCGCACTATTCCAACTACTATGCCAAACACGGCAATGAGTACCAGATTGACGTGGCACTCGGCTCGTACGGCGAGAACCCGCGCGGCGTGACCGACAAAATGACCAGTGTCGATATGCTGCGTATGGCGGAATCACTGAGAACCAAAGTGGTGATCCCGTTCCATCATGATATCTGGTCTAATTTCCAGGCCGATCCCCAGGAAATACGTGTGCTGTGGGAGATGAAAAAAGACCGTCTGAAATACGGCTTCAAGCCCTTTATCTGGCAGGTAGGCGGCAAATTCACCTATCCGGATGATAAAGATAATTTCGAATATCATTACCCGCGTGGTTTTGACGACTGCTTTAGCACAGACACGGATTTACCGTTCAAATCCTTCCTGTAAGACATCTTTCTAAAAGGCGGAGGCAACAGACTCCGCCTTTTTATTAACAATGTAATTGCCATTACTGCTCGTTTATAATCACGCGGTAATCACCTATTTACCTGCGGAGCCACCATGACTGAGCCACAACGCCATAATGCCATTCTCGATCTGCTACAACGCCAGGGGCAGATTTCCGTTGCCGATGTGATTGATCAATTTGATATTTCACCGGCCACGGCGCGTCGTGACATTACCAAGCTCAATGAACTGGGGAAGTTGCGTAAAGTGCGCAACGGCGCGGAAGCCGTTAATCAGCCACGTCAGAACTGGACACCGCTGAATATTCACCAGACGCACAATCTCAACGAGAAAATGCGTATCGCTAAAGCAGCAGCCGAACTGTGCCTGCCGGGTGAAAGCGTGGTGATTAACTGCGGTTCGACGGCATTTCTGCTGGGCCGTGAAATGTGCGGAAAAGACATTCAGGTCATCACTAATTATCTGCCGCTGGCTAATTACCTGATTGAGCAGGAGCACGACAGCGTGGTGATCATGGGGGGTCAGTACAATAAAAGTCAGTCCATTACGCTGGCACCTCAGGACGGCGACGCCAGTCTGTATGCGGGGCACTGGATGTTTACCAGCGGTGCCGGGCTGACCCCCGACGGCCTGTACAAAACTGATATGCTTACCGCAATGGCCGAACAGAAGATGCTCAATTATGTGGGAAATCTGGCGGTGCTGGTCGACAGCAGCAAAATCGGTCAGCGTGCAGGCATGTTGTTCAGCCGCACCGAACAAATTGATGTGCTGATCACCGGCAAAGAAGCGAACGATGAAATCATCGGACAGTTACGCCAAAAAGGCGTGAAAGTGATCCTGGTTTAACTTTATCCCTTCTCTTTGTCTGGTCTTAGTTGTGCCATTATTGGGTAGAATGTGGGCATCACCTTTTATGAGGCACGACCAGAATGGAACAATTTGAAGCAATCAGCGTAGAACAAGCCCGTAACCGCCTGACAGCTGGCGAAGCCGTGATGGTCGATATCCGCGACCCGCAAAGCTTCGGCGCAGCACATGCACCGGGTGCCTGGCATCTGAGTAACGACAGCCTGCCTGAATTTATTCAGCAGACCGATGCCAAAACACCGGTGCTGGTGATGTGCTATCACGGTATCAGCAGCCGGGGTGCCGCACAGTTTCTGATCTCTCAGGGTTTCGAATCAGTCTACAGCGTTGACGGCGGTTTCGAAGCCTGGTCAAAAACTTTCCCGCAAGATATTGAAGTCTGATCCTCTCTTTATTTGTCCCTGGCGCAAGCTATAGTCTTTATAACCAGGCTATCGGGTTTGCGCCGAAAATATTCTTAAGCCGAAAAAGCTACCTTTCTCCAGTGTTGATATAATTTCCGCCTACTATCGACAGGATTTCAAGATGAAAAATCTGAACACTTCACGTTCTTTAGGGTTGCGTACGCTCGCCGTTCATGGTGGACAGCAGCCCGATGCTCTGACCGGCGCCATTGCCACGCCAATTACCGCCGCATCGGCATTTTCATACCCGGATTTCGACAGCGGCGCACGCCGTTTCAGCGGTGAAGAGCCGGGCTATATTTACAGCCGTTTCGCCAATCCGACCGTGGCCGTTTTCGAACAAAAACTGGCAGCGCTCGAAGGCGCAGAAACCGCCGTCGCCTGTGCCAGTGGCATGGCGGCGATCAGCGCCACGCTGTTTGCCCTGCTGGTTCCCGGCGATGAAATCATTCATATCGGCACGCTGTACGGCGGTACCGAAGGCGTAGTGCGTAATTTGCTGCCGCGATATGGTATCAAACCGGTTCACGTTGCGAATGTGAATGAACTGGAAGCCGCATTCACCAAAAATACCAAAGTGGTACTGGTGGAAACTCCCGCTAATCCGGGGCTGGATATCGCCGATCTGGCAGAAATCGCGCGTCTTTCCAAAGCGGCCGGTGCGGTCAGTGTGGCGGATAACACTTTCGCCACGCCGTACCTGACACGTCCGCTGGCGCTGGGTATTGATATCGTTCTGCATTCCGCGACCAAATACATCAGCGGTCATGGCGATGCGACCGGCGGTGTGGTGGCCGGTTCGGCGGCGTTGATCACGCCCATCCGTACCCTGAGTCTGAAACAATTTGGCGGTAACCTGAGCCCGTTCGAAGCCAGTTTGCTGATCCGCGGCCTGAAAACACTGCCGCTGCGCGTCGAAGCCAGTTCGCTGAGCGCACAGGCGGTGGCGGAATTCCTCGACAGCCACAGCGCGGTAGACACCGTGTTCTATCCGGGGCTGAAACAGCATCCGGGACACGCCACCGCCTCACGCCAGATGAAACTGTTTGGCGGCATCATGGCCATTGAGCTGAAAGGCGGGCTGAACGCCGCACGGACTTTCCTTGATAAGCTGAGCATTATCACGCAGGCGGTCTCGCTCGGCGACACCGATTCGCTGGCCTGCCATCCGGCATCCACCACGCACAGCGCCGTCGCGCCGGAAGTCCGCCGTCAGAGCGGTATCACCGACGGGCTGGTGCGCATCAGCATCGGTATCGAAGACACCGAAGACCTGATTGCTGATCTGCAACAGGCGCTTGAAGGGCTTTAAGGGCTTGATTTTGCAACACCGTCATCCGGCGGTGTTGCAAAAGACTTCGATCCTCATCACATCACTATAATTTTCTATTCGCAGATAACCGCACAGCATGCCTAAATTCCCCTCCTTTATCCTTCTGACGTTATAATCGACATCCCCCACGCTGGCAGATAAGGTATTGCCCTAAAATGACGGCAACAAATCAAACAATTAGGGAAACCGCTTAACGCTATGGTGCGCATTCTTAATCTGAACAACCCCCGCCTCGCTCAGGCTTTTGTCGATTACATGGCAACGCAGGGTTTTACGCTGACGATGAAACATGAAAGTCAGGAAGTGCAGCTCTGGCTGGAAGATGAATCCCGCCTGGAAGAAGCCGAAAAGCAGGTGGCGCTGTTTGTGCGCGATCCGCTGCATCCGCGCTATCAGGAAGCCAGCTGGAAAACCGGCAAGGCGCAGCCCAATTTGCGGATGTCACATACACCTTTTCTGAAAACCCTGCGCAGCCGCGCCGGCCCCCTGACGATTGGCATGATTGTGCTGAGTCTTGCAGTGTTTATCCTGCAACAGATGGTCGGCGACGAACTGGTGATGAACTGGCTGGCCTGGCCGGACAGTTCACGCGTTTTCCAGTTATGGCGCTGGTTCACTCCGGCTCTGATGAACTTCTCCTTTATTGCCCTGCTGATTAATCTGGCCTGGTGGTGGTATCTCGCCAGCCAGATTGAGATGCATCTGGGCAGCGGCAAACTGTTTACCGTGACTCTCATTTCAGCCCTGATCAGCGGCTGGGGCCAGTCAATGGTTAATGGTTCGTGGTTCGGTGGTTTGTCCGGTGTGGTTTACGCGCTGATGGGTTACGCCTGGCTGACCGGCCAGCTGAAACCGGAAAGTCGTCTGTACGTCCCCGGCGGATTACTGGTCATTTCGTTGATTTTCATGTTCATTGGTTATGCAACCGGCGGCGCGGCCGTGTCGAATGCCGCCCATGCGTTTGGTCTGGGTCTCGGCCTGGTCATGGCATTTGTTGATACGCGCACTCCGCGCAACAAAAAAAGTAAGTAGGGGATTCGGGTGAAACAAACACAACGCCATGATGCCATTATCGATTTAGTTCGCCAGCAAGGCTATGTCAGTACCGAAGAACTGGTGGAACATTTTGCAGTCAGCCCACAGACTATCCGCCGTGATCTCAATGATCTGGCTGAACAGAATAAAATTCACCGTCACCATGGCGGCGCGGCCTTGCCGTCCAGCTCAGTGAATGCGGCATACAACGACCGTAAAGTGATGTGGTCGGAAGCGAAAGCGCGTATCGCCGAACGCGTCGCCAGCCAGATCCCTGATGGCTCAACGCTGTTTATTGATATCGGTACCACGCCGGAAGCCGTGGCACACGCACTGCTTAACCATAAAAATCTGCGCATCGTGACCAATAATCTGAACGTTGCGACACTGCTGACGGCCAAGGAGGATTTTCGTTTATTCCTCGCAGGCGGCGAAGTACGTGCCCGCGATGGCGGTATCATGGGCGAAGCAACGCTGGATTTCATCTCACAGTTCCGCCTTGATTACGGCATTCTCGGCATCAGCGGCATTGATATGGACGGTTCACTGCTCGAATTCGACTATCACGAAGCCCGTACCAAGCGTGCCATTATCGAAAACTCCCGCTGCGTTATGTTGGTAACCGACCATTCCAAATTTGGTCGCAATGCGATGGTTAACCTCGGCAAAATGGATCTGATCCATTACCTGTTCACCGACAAACAGCCGCCGGACAGCGTGAAGCAAATCATCGATAAGTACGACGTACATCTCGAACTCTGCTGATTTTCCTGGATTTAGGGAGCGTCGCTCTGGCGCTCCTGCTTTTCTTCCCCCCCATCCGCCAGACCAAAACGAACAATTTCGAAAAATTCCACGCGTAGCAGCGTTCGGTTTCGTCCTCCCTTTACCATTTTGCTCGAAACCGCCACAAAAATGTTACCTCCATCACGCATAATTGTTTTTATTTGGTTAACGCTTGGCTTGTATGTCGATTCTCGATTACAATCATGAGCGAAAACGAACATAAAAGAGCTATTGCGAACATCTGGAGGAAGATGACGTGGAAACCAAAGACTTGATCGTAATTGGTGGCGGTATTAATGGTACCGGCATCGCAGTAGATGCAGCTGGCCGCGGGCTGTCTGTTCTGCTGCTTGAAGCGCAAGACTTGGCCTGCGCGACCTCTTCGGCCAGTTCTAAACTGATCCACGGTGGCCTGCGCTATCTGGAACATTACGAATTCCGTCTGGTCAGCGAAGCGCTGGCCGAACGTGAAGTGTTGTTGAAAATGGCACCGCATATTGCTTTCCCGATGCGTTTCCGTTTACCGCATCAGCCGCATCTGCGCCCGGCCTGGATGATCCGCGCCGGTTTGTTCCTGTACGACCATCTGGGCAAACGCACCAGCCTGCCGGCCAGTAAAAGCCTGAAATTCGGCAGTGATTCTGTGCTGAAGCCAGAACTGACCAAAGGTTTTGAATACTCGGACTGCTGGGTTGACGACGCGCGTTTAGTGGTCGTCAATGCCCAGGAAGTGGAAGCGCGTGGCGGCGAAGTCCGCACACGTACCCGCGTGACCCGTGCATGGCGTGAAGACGGACTGTGGATGGTGGAAGCCGAAGAGATCGATACCGGCAAAACCTTTACCTGGCGCGCCAAAGGTCTGGTGAACGCCACCGGTCCATGGGTAAAACATTTCTTCGACGACGGCCTGAAGTTGAAATCACCCTATGGCATCCGTCTGATCAAAGGTAGCCATATTGTGGTGCCGCGCGCGCACAATCAGCCTCAGGCTTACATTCTGCAAAACGAAGATCACCGCATTGTGTTTGTGATCCCGTGGATGGATGAATTCTCGATCATCGGGACAACCGACGTGGAATATCACGGCGATCCGAAAGAAGTAAAAATTGATGATAAAGAGATCGGTTATCTGCTGAAAGTTTACAACGATCACTTTAAGAAACAGCTGACCACAGAAGACATTGTCTGGACCTACTCCGGCGTGCGTCCGCTGTGCGATGACGAATCAGATTCACCGCAGGCTGTCACCCGTGATTATACCCTCGACGTTCACGATCAGGATGGCAAAGCGCCGCTGCTTTCTGTATTTGGCGGCAAGCTGACCACCTACCGTAAACTGGCGGAACACGCACTGGAAAAACTGGTGAAGTACTATCCGAAAGCCGGCCCGGCGTGGACCAAAACGGCAATACTGCCTGGCGGGAAACTCAATGGTGACCGTGATACTTACAGTGCTAATTTACGTAACCGTTTCAAATGGTTACCGGAACCTCTGGCTCGCCGTTATGCGCGCACCTATGGCAGTCAGACAGAGTTGCTGCTGAATGGCGCAACCAGTCTGGCGTCGCTGGGCGAAGATTTCGGTCACGGATTCTACGAAGCAGAACTGCGTTATCTGGTGGAAAAAGAGTGGGTTTCACAGCTTGATGATGCCATCTGGCGTCGCACCAAACTGGGCATGTGGCTGGATAAAACCCAGCAACAACGCGTTGCTGAATGGCTGGAAACACACAAACAGCAGAAGAAACATTTGTCGCTGGCTTCTTGATTTAATCAGCTCCCCCCCTTCGCAGGGGGAGGAGCTGAAAGTCCCATCTTTATTCCCGTTCTACAACTTCACCGGCTTAATGTTCCAGATCTCATCGGCGTATTCCTGAATGGTACGGTCCGAGGAGAAATAGCCCATATTGGCGATGTTATGTAACGTGCGTCGCGTCCACTCCTCCGGCAGTTTATACAGCTCATCGACTTTATCCTGCGTATCGACATAACTGCGATAATCCGCCAGTACCTGATAGTGATCACCGAGGTTGACCAGCGTATCGAACAAATTGGTATAACGCTTCGGCTCGGCCGGACTAAAGACGCCAGTGGCGATTTGCGTCAGCACCTGATGCAGTTCGGCATCCTGCTCGAAATAGGTATGCGGGTTGTAGCCCTTGCGGCGTAATTCCTCGACCTGTGGCGTGGTGTTGCCAAAGATAAAGATATTCTCCTCACCCACATGTTCGAGCATTTCGACATTGGCACCGTCCAGCGTGCCTATCGTCAGTGCGCCGTTAAGGGCAAACTTCATGTTACTGGTGCCGGATGCTTCAGTGCCCGCCAGCGAGATTTGCTCGGAAAGATCAGCTGCCGGGATAATCAGCTGGGCCAGACTGACACTGTAGTTCGGAATGAAAACGATCTTGAGTTTGTTAGCCACACGCGGATCGTTGTTGATCACCGCCGCCACGTCATTGATCAGCCGGATGATCTGCTTCGCTGCGTAATACGCCGAGGCCGCTTTACCGGCAAAAATCACCGTGCGTGGCACCCATTCGGCGTCCGGTTCTTCGAGGATACGGTTATAGCGGGTGATGACATGCAACACGTTCATCAGCTGACGTTTATATTCATGGATGCGCTTAATCTGCACATCAAAAAGACTTTTCGGATCAACCACGATGTTCAGCTTCTGGGCAATATACAGCGCCAGCCGTTTTTTGTTGTCCAGCTTGGCCTTACGGATTGCCTGCAGGAAGCTCGGATAATCCAGATTCTGCTCCAGTTCCGCCAACTGGCTCAGATCAGAACGCCAGGTCTTGCCGATAGCATCATCAATCACCGCTGACAGCGGTTTATTGGCCAGCGCCAGCCAGCGGCGCGGCGTGACGCCATTGGTTTTATTACAAAAACGGTCAGGATAAACACGGGCGAAATCGGCGAACAGCGATTGCACCATCAGCTCGGAATGCAGTTCGGAAACACCGTTAACTTTATGACTGGCGATCACCGCAAGCCACGCCATTCGCACTTTACGACCGTTGCCTTCATCGATAATCGAGACCCGTGACAGCAGGCCATTATCATTGGGGATCTTTTCCGCCACTTCTTTCAGGAAGTGATCGTTAATCTGGAAAATAATCTCCAGATGACGTGGCAGGATCTTACCGATCATGTCTACCGGCCAGGTTTCCAGAGCTTCACTCATCAGCGTGTGATTGGTGTAAGAGAAAACGTGACACACAGTTTCCCACGCGGCTTTCCACTCGAATTTATGCTCATCGATGAGCAGACGCATCAGCTCAGGGATCGACAGCACCGGATGCGTATCATTGAGGTGAATGGCGATTTTATCGGCCAGATTGTCGTAAGTATGGTGCGTAGTGTAATGCCGGTTGAGGATATCCTGCACGGTTGCCGACACCAGGAAATACTCCTGCCGCAAGCGCAACTCGCGACCGGAATAGGTCGAGTCATCGGGATACAACACGCGGGATACGTTCTCAGAGTGGTTTTTGTCTTCCACCGCCGCGAAATAATCACCCTGATTGAATTTACCCAGATTGATTTCATTACTGGCCTGCGCGCCCCACAAGCGCAGCGTGTTGGTGGCGTCGGTATCGTAGCCGGGAATGACCTGGTCATAGGCGCAGGCAATGACTTCTTCCGTTTCCAGCCAGCGGGTTTTGATGCCTTCATGTTGCACACGTCCGCCGAAACGCACTTTATAACGGGTGTTATAACGCTGGAACTCCCACGGATTACCGTATTCCAGCCAGTAATCCGGCGCTTCTTTTTGCTCACCGTTGATGATGCTTTGCGCGAACATACCATATTCATAACGGATGCCGTAACCACGCCCCGGCAGCGCCAGCGTTGCCAGTGAATCAAGGAAACAGGCCGCCAGCCGCCCGAGGCCGCCGTTACCTAAACCGGGATCATTTTCTTCCCCGATCAGTTCTTCCAGATCAAAGCCCATTTCATCAAGCGCGTTTTTCAGGTCATCGTAAATGCCCATCGCCAGCAGCGCATTGGAAAGCGTCCGTCCAATCAGAAACTCCATCGACAGGTAATAAACCTGTCGTACGTCCTGTGAGGTTTGCGCCCGGTTAGAACGCAACCAGCGTTCCACCATACGGTCGCGCACCGCAAACAATGTGGCGTTCAGCCAGTCGTGTTGTGTCGCAATAGACGGATCTTTGCCGATGATAAACATCAGTTTATAGGCAATAGAATGCTTAAGCGCTTCGACACTGACTGTCGGTGAGTTGTAATTAAACGGTGAAGTCATAACGTTACATTCCCGATCAAGTTAGCTGCGTTCAGGGTCAGGACAGCAGGCGGTTGTACAGGGCAATATATTCCTGTGCAGCCACCTTCCAGCCGAAATCAATACCCATGGCGTGTTGCTGGACGTGTCGCCAGTGTTTCGGTCGGCTCCACAAAACAAATGCCCGGCGGATCGCATTTCCCAGCGATTTCCCCGTTGCTTCTTCAAAGACAAAACCACTGGCTGTTCCGTCGGCCAGATTTTCCAGCGCACAATCGACCACCGTATCAGCCAGCCCACCGGTGCGGCGCACCAGCGGTAATGTGCCGTATTTAAGGCCATACAACTGGGTTAAACCGCAAGGTTCAAATCGGCTTGGCACCATAATGACGTCCGCCCCACCGATAATACGGTGGGAAAACGCTTCATGATAGCCAAGTTGCACGCCAACCTGCCCCGGATTATCTGCCGCTGCCGCCAGAAATGCCTGTTGCAGCACCGCGTCACCCGCGCCCAAAAGCGCTAACTGGCCCCCGCGTTCGAGCAAGTCCGGTAAGGCTTCAAGCACCAGATCCAGCCCTTTCTGGCTGGTCAGACGACTCACAACCGCAAACACCAGACGCGAATCATCAACATCCAGTCCCATCGCCCTTTGCAGATAGGCTTTATTGACCGCTTTGGCGCGTAAATCCTCCGCATCGTAGCGTGCCGACAGCAACACGTCATCACGTGGCTGCCAGATGGCTTCATCGACCCCGTTAAGGATCCCCGTCAGTCGCCCCTGCATTTCACGTTCCAGCAGCAAAGATTCCATGCCGTAACCAAATTCGGGACGGGTGATTTCTTTTGCATACGTCGGGCTGACGGTCGTCACGTGATCAGAATAGAACAGACCGGCTTTCAGAAAAGATATCTGGCCATAGAATTCCAGCCCGTGCATCTGAAAGAACTCGCGCGGGATATACAGCTCATCGAGATGATGTGCACCAAACAATCCCTGAAACGCCAGATTATGTACGGTGAAAATCGTCCGAACGGGCGCATTGCGGGCGCGGATATAGGCGGAACACAGCCCGGCGTGCCAGTCATGAGAATGGACAATGTCAGGCCGCCACTGCGGATCGAAATTCAGGGCCAGTTCACAGGCCATCCAGCCCAGCAGCGCAAAGCGCAGATGGTTATCCGGATAGGCGAACGACGATTGATCGTGATACGGGCTACCGGGACGGTCATACAATCCCGGTACATCAATAATATAAATACCCACGCCATCAAAATAACCCAGTGAAAGGGTGACATCCCCAGCAAAGGTGGCCAGCGTACCAATCACCTGCGTTTCCCCCAGCCCTTTTTTGACGTCAGGGAAAGCCGGAATGAGTACGCGGACATCCGCGCCCTCCGCAATCTGAGCGGCGGGTAATGCACCGGCGACATCCGCAAGGCCGCCTGTTTTTAATAGCGGAAACAGCTCAGAACAAACATGTAAAACCTGCATTCGCGCTCCTGATTATCCCGGTCATCCCGGCGCTCACCAGGATGACGAAAATTCGTATTAATATCGTCTGTTTAAAGCTTCGCCAGCATTGCGCGGGTCACCAGCACTACGCCACCTTCCGAACGGTAGAAACGCCGGCTGTCTTCCTCGGCATTCTCACCAATCACCATGCCTTCAGGGATCTGACAAGCGCGGTCAATGACGCATTTGCGTAAACGGCATGAACGACCGACATTCACATCCGGCAGGATGATGGCCGAATCGATATTGCAGAAAGAATTGACCCGTACCCGCGGGAACAGTACGGAATGCACCACCACCGAACCGGAAACAATCACACCACCGGCTACCAGTGAATTCATGGTCATGCCGTGACTGCCGGAGCGATCCTGTACAAATTTGGCGGGCGGCAGCGGCTCCATATGAGTCCGGATCGGCCAGTCGCGGTCATACATATCCAGCTCCGGCGTGACGGAAGCCAGATCCAGATTGGCGCGCCAGTAAGCCTCCAGCGTACCGACATCACGCCAGTACGGCGGTGCCTCATCGTTTTGCGTGACACAGGAAAGACCAAACGGATGCGCACGGGCAACGCCCTGACGGGTCAGTTTGGGGATCAGGTCTTTGCCGAAATCATGGCTCGACTCTTCACTCGCCATGTCTTCTTCAAGCATGCGAAACAGATAATCTGCATTAAAAATGTAGATGCCCATGCTCGCCAGCGCCATATCGGGATTGCCGGGCATCGGCGGCGGGTCTTTGGGTTTTTCAACGAAACTGGTGATGTGATAATCCTCAGTGACGCCGATAACACCGAATTCACTGGCTTCGGCGCGCGGTACTTCCAGGCAGGCGACGGTACATTCACCGCCTTTCTGCACATGGTCGATCAGCATCCGTGAGTAATCCATTTTGTAGATATGATCGCCCGCCAGGATCACCACAAATTCGGCCTTGTAACGACGGATAATATCCAGATTCTGATAAACCGCATCGGCAGTCCCTTTGTACCAGTGCTCGGTACTGTGGCGTTGCTGCGCCGGGAGTAAATCCACAAATTCGTTCATTTCTTCATTGAGGAAAGACCAGCCACGCTGGATATGCTGAACCAGCGTGTGTGACTGATATTGTGTGATTACGCCGATGCGGCGGATGCCAGAGTTCAGGCAATTTGACAGGGCAAAATCAATGATGCGGAATTTCCCGCCAAAATGAACGGCGGGTTTTGCCCGGGTTGCGGTCAAATCTTTCAACCTTGAACCCCGTCCCCCGGCAAGGATTAATGCCACGGATTTCAGCGGCAACTGTCTTGCCAGCATGACCGGGTCCCGGTTATCTAATGTCGCCATATCTGACTCCTTCATTTTTATAATGACCGGCTCTGTGGAGTGAAATCTTGTAGGACACAGAGGGTTTTTGCTGCCGCCCGCCATTGCGAGCCTTCCATGACACGCCGGGGTTCCTCATCAAAAAGCACGCTGTTGAACGGTGCCACCGGCTGCCAGTTTCCCGACGGCAGGTGCAAATCTACCTCGTGCAGTGAGGCATTAACGATAACCAACCAGCGCTGTGACAGGCAGATTTGCAGCCACTGCTGCGGACCCTGCTCCCAGTCACCGGGACTCATTGGTTGCCCTTGTTGATTCAGCCATTGCACCTCCCCGCTGCCCTCCTGCCACCAGCGGTTTTGCGTCAGTGCCGGAATTTTCCGGCGCAGCGCAATCAGTGCGCTGGCATAGGCCATCAGGCTTTCATCAGCGCTTTCCCAGTCGAGCCAGGTCATCGGATTGTCCTGGCAATAAGCATTGTTATTACCCGACTGGCTATTACCGAGTTCATCACCGGCCAGCAACATCGGTGTACCCTGTGATAAAAACAGCGTCGCCAGCAAGGCCCGCTGGCTGAGACGGCGCTGCTGTAATATGTCATCAGGCGCCTCCAGCCCCTCCTGACCGTGGTTTTGGCTGAAATTTTCGTTATGGCCGTCGCGGTTTTCTTCACCGTTAGCCTGGTTATGTTTGTGGTTAAAACTGACAAGATCGCGCAACGTGAAGCCGTCATGTGCCGTCAGCATGTTGATGCTGGCGTAAGGTTCACGCTGTGCCGGGATGAACGTGTCGGCAGAGCCTGCAAAACGCCCGGCAAACCGACCGAGGGCAAGATCGCCATGCAGCCAGAACTGACGCATATTGTCGCGCCATACATCACTCCATTCGGCAAACGGTGCCGGGAAATTCCCCAGCTGGTAACCGCCGGTACCGATATCCCACGGCTCAGCAATCAGTTTGATTTTTGAGAGAACATCATCCTGCTTAATGGCCATGAACAGCGGTGACTGAGCGGAAAACTCCGGCGTTCTGCCGAGAACTGTCGCTAAATCAAAGCGGAACCCATCAACGTGACATTCGCGTACCCAATAATGCAGGCTGTCGATTGTCCAGGCGATCATCTCCTCATCCACCAGCCGCATTGTGTTACCGCAACCGGTCATGTTGTTGTCAGAGCCGTCGTCGTTGAGCCAGTACAGGCTGGCGTTGTCGATGCCGCGAAAAGAAATAAACGGACCGTCGATATCCAGCTCGGCGCTGTGATTAAACACCACGTCCAGGATCACCTCGATACCCGCCTGGTGCAGCGCTTTGACTGCCGATTTAAATTCATTCAGCGCCGATACACCGCCCAGTCCGCTGGCATAACGCGGATCCACAGCGCAAGGCGCCAACACGTTGTAGCCCCAGTAATTGCTCAGTCCGAGGCGTTGCAGGCGCGGTTCGTCGGCATGATGCTGCACCGGCAACAGTTCTATTGCGGTAATGCCCAGATGCTGCAAGTATTCAAGCATCACCGGATGTGCCAGCCCGGCATAGGTGCCGCGTATGGCGGCCGGAATATGCGGATGCTGGCGCGTCAGGCCGCGGACATGTGCCTCGTAAATCACCGTTTCGCCCCAGGGTTTCGCCGGGGGTTTATCATCACCCCAGTCGAAATTTCCGGCGACCACCACCGACTTAGGCGCAACCACGGCGCTGTCTTTCTCGTCCGGAGCACCGGTGCCGCCGGTGAACCGTGCGTTGTCGAGCAGTACGCCGTCAATCGCGCGGGCGCTCGGGTCAATCAGCACTTTTTTCGGGTTAAACCGGTGGCCCTTTAGGGGATCGAATGGACCGTAAACGCGGTAACCGTAGCGCTGCCCGGCTTTGAGATCTGGCACAAATCCATGCCAGAGGTTGCCGGTTCGCCCGGTCAGGGGCAGATGCTGCTCACTGCCGGTCTCATCAAAAAGACATAACTCCACTTTTTCCGCATGGGCGGAGTACAGGCAAAAATTGACACCGTTATCTCTGAGATGCGCACCAAAAGGCGCGGGCAGACCGGGACCGGGCTGTTTCATTACGCCTCCCTTCGCAAATAAACCGTCGCCAGCGGTGGAATGGTCACGCTGATCGAATGGTCACGCTGATGATGGCTGATATTCTCACTGTAAATATCGCCGCCGTTGCCGACATTGCTGCCACGGTAGTAATGCGAATCTGTATTGAGGATTTCGTGATAGCGACCCGGACGGCTGATACCGATGCGATAATGCTCGCGCGGGACCGGCGTAAAGTTACTGATGACGATCACTTCACCGCCCTGTTCGTCACGGCGGGCAAAGGCGAAAATCGAGTTCTCATGATCGTCGACCACCAGCCATTCGAAGCCACGGGGATTGTAATCCAGCTCATATAACGACGCGTTAGCCTGATAGACCAGGTTCAGGTCGCGTACCAGATGCTGTACGCCGCTGTGCCAGCTGGTCGGATCGTCGAGCAGGTGCCAGTCGAGGCTGGCGTCGAAATTCCACTCACGCCCTTGTGCAAATTCATTGCCCATAAACAGCAGTTTCTTGCCCGGGTGCGCCCACATAAAACCGTAGTAGGCACGCAGATTAGCGAATTTCTGCCAGACGTCGCCGGGCATTTTATCCAGCAAGGATTTCTTACCGTGCACCACTTCGTCGTGCGACAGTGGCAAGATAAAGTTCTCGCTGTAGGCGTAAAGGACGCCGAATGTCATGAGATTGTGATGATATTTGCGGTGAACAGGATCAAGCTGCATATAGGTCAGGGAATCGTGCATCCAGCCCATATTCCACTTGTAATGAAAACCCAGCCCGTTGGCATCCGGTGGCATGGTGACGCCAGGATAATCGGTCGATTCTTCTGCCAGCGTCACCGCACCACCGAGTTCGCGTCCGATGGTCTGGTTGGTGTATTTGAGGAAAGAAATGGCTTCCAGGTTTTCGCGTCCGCCGTAATAATTCGGGATCCACTCTCCGGGTTTACGGCTGTAATCGCGGTAAATCATGGAAGCCACTGCATCGACACGCAGGCCGTCGATACCAAATCGCTCAATCCAGTAAAAACCATTGCCTGCCAGGTAGTTACGCACTTCATGGCGACCGTAGTTATAAATCAGCGTATTCCAGTCCTGATGATAGCCTTCACGCGGATCGGCATATTCGTACAGCGCGGTGCCGTCAAACTGTGCCAGACCGTAGGCGTCGCTTGGAAAATGTCCCGGCACCCAGTCAAGAATCACGTTCAGCCCGGCGTTATGCGCCGCATCGACAAAGGCTTTAAAATCCATGGGCGTACCGAAACGACGGGTCGGCGCGTACATACCAAGCGGCTGATAACCCCAGCTTCCGTCGAACGGATGTTCATTGACCGGCATCAGTTCAATGTGCGTAAAACCCATCCATTTAGCATAAGAAACCAGTTGCTCGGCCAGTTCGCCATAGCTCAGCCAGAAATTATCATCAGCATGACGACGCCATGAACCCAGGTGCACTTCATATACCGAAACCGGCTGATTCAGCGCATTGGCTTTCTTTCTGCTTTCTGAATGCGGCACGACGTCGGGTAATTTCCGTACGCACGAAGCGGTGTCCGGACGCATCTGCGCCTCGAAAGCATAAGGGTCGGCGCGCAGGCTGACCTGCCCGCGGCAGTCGATAATTTCGAATTTATACAGCTGACCTTCGCGGACAGCGGGAATAAAGAGTTCCCAGATACCGTTTTCTCGGCGCTGACGCATCGGGTGCCGGCGGCCGTCCCAGAAGTTGAATTCACCGACCACGGAAACCCGCATGGCGTTCGGTGCCCAGACGGCAAAACTCACCCCCTCGACGCCGTCCAGCGTTTGCAGATGCGCGCCGAGTTTTTCGTAAGGCCGCAGGTGTGTGCCTTCTGCCAGCAGCCAGATATCCAGTTCCTGCAACAGCGTGCCGAAACGGTACGGGTCATCAATCACCTGGAGATTCTCGCCCCAGCGGACCTCCAGCTGGTAACGAAACGCATTTTTACGGCGTGGGATCAGGCCGACAAAGAAACCGCGGTCGTCGTAGCGACGCAGTTCTGCCACCTGTTTACCTTTTTCTACATCAATGACCCAGACCTGATCCGCATCCGGCAACAGGGCACGTACTTCCAGCCCGGCAGCCACAGAGTGCATTCCCAACAGAGAAAAAGGATCAGCGTAGTGGCCAGATATGATTTGATTAATGACGTGCTGATCGGGAAGTACAGACATGTATTACGTCCTATGATTAATTAAATCAATAAATCCAATAAAATCAGTCAAGTATTCAATGCGAAACGTGATCCTAGTGTGCTCCCCTTTTTATCGCCGCTTTGTGATCCGGCTATGTTTCAGTTTTGCCAAAAGGTGCGTGATCACGCTTACGGTCACAATTTCCAAATAAGTGCTTATTTCAGCTTCTCAAAGAGGCAGAGCTCTTCTACTAAGCATAGACAAAGGTTCGAAAAATCAGCGTGAAGAAACCAATGAATTTTTCACAAAATGAAATTCAGAGAGTTGCGCTGGAAAAAGGCGGATAAAGGGGGAAGAGAATGATGGCAGAATTAAAAACGGGACACCGTGCTGGTGTCCCGTGAGAAGTCATCGTGAAGAAAACAGGGCAGTTTTCAACCTGGCGGCGGATTACAGAAGAATTCGCAACATACGTCGTAAAGGTTCTGCCGCGCCCCATAGCAGCTGGTCACCGACGGTGAACGCTGAAAGATATTGCGGGCCCATGTTCAGTTTACGCAGACGGCCGACCGGCGTGTTCATGGTGCCGGTGACTGCCGCTGGCGTCAGTTCACGCATCGATAATTCGCGGTCATTCGGAATCACACGAACCCAGTCGTTATGCGAAGCCAGTATCTGTTCGATTTCCGGCACCGACACGTCTTTTTTCAGTTTCAGCGTAAACGCCTGGCTGTGGCAGCGCAGCGCGCCGATACGGACACACAGCCCATCTACCGGAATAATGCTGGAAGTGCCGAGGATTTTGTTGGTTTCCGCCTGACCTTTCCACTCTTCTTTGGTCTGGCCATTGTCGAGCTGTTTATCGATCCACGGGATCAGACCGCCCGCCAGCGGAACACCAAAGTTATCGGTTGGCAACGTGCCGCTGCGGGTCAGCGCCGTTACGTTACGTTCGATATCCAGAATGGCGGAAGCCGGGTTTTCCAGCTCTTTCGCCACGCTGTTATGCAGCATTCCCATCTGGGTCAGCAGTTCGCGCATGTGCCGCGCACCGCCGCCGGAGGCCGCCTGATAGGTGGCGACAGACGCCCATTCGATGAGATCATGAGCGAACAGGCCGCCGAGCGACATCAGCATCAGACTGACGGTACAGTTACCGCCCACAAAGGTTTTGATGCCTTTATCAATGCCCTGACGGATCACGGCGTTGTTGACCGGGTCGAGGATGATTATCGCGTCATCTTCCATTCTCAGAGAGGATGCTGCGTCAATCCAGTAGCCCGACCAACCGATTTCACGCAGCTTCGGATAGATTTCATTGGTATAATCGCCGCCCTGACAGGTGATTATAATGTCCAGTGCGCTCAGGGCGTCCAGATCATAAGCATCCTGCAAGGTTCCGGACTGACCCGTGAAAGAAGGCGCGGCCTGACCGTGCTGAGAAGTGGAGAAGAATACCGGACGGATAGCGTCGAAATCGCGTTCTTCAATCATGCGTTGCATGAGTACAGAACCGACCATTCCACGCCAGCCAACGAAACCTACATTTTTCATAATATCTGTCCTGCCCTGAGGGTGATAACTGCTTAAAACGGCTTGAACGCGCGTTTGCACTCAGTGAGTGCCTGTTTTGATGCACTGCGCCCCATTAACGCGCGGGTCTACCACCTTACAAAATGTAGTAGAAGTGGCAAGTGAATTTAATCAATAGTGCGGCTTTTAATAGCAGCGCAACTTATACCCTCAATAATTCGAGTTGCAGGACAAAAGTTTCCGCTTTTGAACAGCGCTTGCGCTGGCCCTGCGAGTAACGCGACAAGCTCAGGAAGCCTGGGGAGCTTAGACAACTAAGTGACCGGCGTGAGTGAGCGCAGTTAACGCATCTGCGACTTGAAGTATGACGGGTATATAACTGGCATTTTTTCTGAGGTAGTTATGACCGAAATGATTTCAGCAACTATTTTGCTGTTTTTAATTATGGATCCGCTGGGTAATTTACCGATTTTTATGTCGGTATTAAAACATCTCGACCCGAAACGTCGCCGTGTGGTGTTGATCCGCGAAATGCTGATCGCACTCATCCTGATGCTGATCTTCCTGTTCGCCGGTGAAAAAATCCTGTCGTTTCTGAATCTGCGCACTGAAACTGTGTCGATTTCCGGCGGTATTATCCTGTTCCTGATCGCCATCAAAATGATTTTCCCGTCGGAAGAGAAAAGCAGCAGCGGACTGCCTGCCGGTGAAGAACCCTTCCTCGTCCCGATGGCGATCCCGCTGGTCGCCGGTCCGTCGATTCTCGCCACGCTGATGCTGCTTTCGCACCAGTATCCAAACCAGATGAGTCACTTAACGCTGGCGCTGTTTATCGCGTGGGGCATGTCGATGGCAATCCTGTTGCTCTCAAACCTGTTCCTGCGCCTGCTGGGTGATAAAGGCGTCAGCGCCCTCGAACGCCTGATGGGCCTGATTCTGGTCATGCTCTCGACGCAGATGTTCCTCGATGGGATCAGGGCGTATCTGAAGATTTAGCGACAGAAGAAATGAAAAAGGCGAGCCATCTGGCTCGCCTTTTTTACGCTATCCGTTTGCCGTCAGACGACCATCGACAGCAGCAGGCATCCCGCCAGACCGCACAGGGAAATGATGGTTTCCAGCACCGACCAGGATTTGAAGGTTTCGACAATGCTCAGGTTGAAATATTCCTTGAACAGCCAGAAGCCCGGATCGTTGACGTGCGAGAAAATCACGCTGCCGGAACCGACGGCGATCACCATCAGTTCAGGACTGACGCCGGTCGTGGCGATCAGTGGTGCGGCAATACCGCCCGCCGTAATCGCGGCCACGGTGGCAGAACCCAACGCGATACGCAGAACCGCTGCGATAGACCAGGCCAGCAGGATTGGCGACAGGTTGCTGCCGTGCATCAGAGCCGCGATGTATTTTTCAATACCGCTGTCCACCAGCACCTGTTTGAACGCCCCGCCACCGCCGATAATTAACAACATCATCGCGATGATTTTGATGGAGTCGGTCACAGTCGCCATCACATCTTCCATCTTGCGGCCACGGTTCAGACCAAAGGTGAAGATAGCGATCAGCACCGCAATCAGCGTTGCCATCACCGGGTCGCCGAAGAACTCAGCATACGCCAGCACCGGATGGCCTTTCGGCAGGATCATTTCGCAGAGCGCGCGAAACGCCATCAGAATGACCGGCACCAGGGAGGTGGCGACACTGACGCCAAAGCCCGGCATCTCTTCTTCCGTGAAGGTTTTCGGGTTAAACAGACCTTCCGGCACCGGTTTGTCGATACCTTTCAGGAAACGCGCATACACAGGACCGGCCAGAATAACGGTCGGCACCGCCAGCAGCGAACCAAACAACAGCGTTTTACCCATATCCGCATGGAAAATCGTCGCAATTGCCGTCGGGCCAGGGTGCGGAGGCAGGAATCCGTGTGTGACGGATAACGCGGCCGCCATCGGAACGCCGACATACAGCAAAGGCAGACGCGCTGCCGCCGCCACAGTGAAGACCAGTGGCAACATCAGCACGAAGCCAACTTCATAGAACAGGGCAAACCCGACGATGAAACCTGTCAGCACAATCGCCCACTGAATGTGCTCACGGCCAAACTTTTCTATAAGGGTGGTCGCGATACGTTGTGCACCACCGCAATCCGCCAGCATTTTACCGAGCATGGCACCGAAGCCCATGATCAGCGCAAGACTGCCAAGCGTGCCACCCACCCCGTTTTTGATTGAGGTGATAACTTTATCGACCGGCATTCCCTGCATAATCCCCACCGCCAGCGCGACAAGAATCAGTGCAATGAAGCCATTAAGCTTAAATCGGATCATAAGTAACAACAGCAGTGCGACACCCACCGCTACAATAACTAATGGCATATTCTTCCCCTTATGCTGTCACTCAGGTATGGCTAAAAACCGGGTGACGCATTATTTTTAGTTTTCAAGATGTTGTAGGAATTAACAGTGCAACGGGTACAGACCGCGACCGCTAAAACAGCAGTGCATTCCTTTGTGATATTAGTCACATCTCCATTTGTTACCGGTATCATGATACCGGTAACATGCTAATATTAGGACTCACTACGCAGTCAAAATGTTCATTTTGGGATAGAGATCATACTTATGGCAGGACAAAGCATCATTCTGATGGGCGTGTCAGGCAGCGGTAAATCCACCGTCGGCGCGGCACTGGCCCGTGAAATTAACGCGAAATTTATCGACGGCGATGATCTTCATCCCCGCGCCAATATTGAAAAGATGGCCAGCGGCACGCCCCTGAACGACGATGATCGTGCACCGTGGCTATTACGCCTCAACGACGCGGCTTACAGCCTGCGCCATAAAAATGAAACCGGCATCATTGTCTGTTCCGCACTGAAGCGCCGTTACCGCGACGCCCTGCGTAAAGACAACGAAGGCATGGTATTTATTTACATGAAAGGCAGTTTTGAGGTGATTGCCGAACGTCTGAAAGCACGCGCCGGACACTTCATGCCGACCGATTTGCTGCGCAGCCAGTTTGAAGCACTCGAAGAACCCGGCGAAGACGAGCCGGATGTGTTGCGCGTAAATATCGATCACAAGTTTGAAGGTGTGGTAGATCGCTGTATCGCGGCTTTGAAGACGGTACAGAAGTAAGACTTTCCCCTGCGAAGGGGGATGTTTAGACCGGAGAAGTCGGGAGGGGGGCTTAATGGCAGCGCTGTCATCCGCAAAACCAACACCCCATCCCAGCCATCCCCTCGTGAGAGGGGAAGGCGCAAAGAAATCAGATACTTCCGCCCGCAGAAATCGTAAACCCTACATCCACCATTCTCGGCACCACTTCTTCGCCGCGAAGTCTCGCCAGCAGGCGTTCGGCGGAGATTTGCCCCATTTTTTCACGCGGCGTCAGGACGCTGGCGAGCGGTGGCTCCATCGTTTGTCCCATGTTGTGTCCATGAAAACCGGCAATCGCCATTTGTGAAGGAATTTTCAGTCCCTGACGCTGACATTCAAAGAATGCACCTGCCGCAAGGTCATCGTTGGTACAGAAAATACTGTCGATTTGTGGCCAGTCTTTTTGCGCCTGTCGCAATAACTCAGCACCACCACTGTAACTGGAAGAGCGGCTGGTCATCACACTGTAAGGCTCCAGACCGGATTCACGCATCGCCTGCTCGTAACCCTGCTGTTTAATAAGGGTACGTTCGTCCTGACGTGCGCCGAAATACACCACATGACGATGGCCGCGCGCGATAATTTGCTGGGTCATCTGCCGTGCGGCTTCAAAGTTGTTGAAACCGACCGCCAGATCCACGCAAGGCGATACGCAATCCATCATCTCTACCACCGGAATACCGGCTACTTCGATCATCTTCAGCGTACGCGCGGTGTGATGCCGCTCGGACAAAATCAGTCCGTCGATATTGTAGGAGAGTAACGAGGTCAGACGCTGTTCTTCACGTTCCTGGCTGTATCCGTAGTGCGCCAGCATGGTCTGATAGCCATGAATATCGGTCACGCTCTCAATGCCGCGCAGCACTTCCGCAAACACCTGATTGGTCAGCGACGGCAGCAGCACGCCGATAGCGCGACTTTTAGCGTTAGAAAGAATGTCAGGGGCGCGGTTGGGGATATAACCCAGCTCATCGAGTGCTGCTGAAATTTTTTCCTGCAACGCGCCGGAAACCTGTTCAGGATTACGCAAATAGCGGCTGACCGTCATTTTTGTGACGCCCACTTTGTCGGCAACATCCTGGAGTACGGGTCTTTTTTTCTTCATATTCATCAATGAGATGGTGCCGCTGAAAAGGTTAAAGGATCAGAGAGTGATGTTAGCAAACATTCGCGCAGGCGGATATCCGTTGCTGCGCGACATGAGAGGTTTGTCAGGAAGGTAAAGAGAGCTGGCCGCGAACCGGCGCGCTGATGTTGGCGGAAAACTGGCCGGTCAGCAGCGCCATCGCCCGTTGTGCCAGCGTTTCCAGCGGATAGGCAATGGCCGGAACGGCAGAAACACCCGGCGGCAACGTACTGTCGAGGCTAAACACCATCACGTTTCCCGGCACAGTGCGCCCGTGATGCATCAGCTGACGAAGTGCGTCCTGTGCCGACGAGTCATCCGGCACCAGCAGGGCATTGAACGGCACATTCTGTGCCAGCAGTTGCGTCAGTGCGTGTGAGCCGCTGTGAACCAGCCGGCGGTCGTAAGGCAGCAGGAATTTCTCCAGCGCAAGATGATATCCCTGCAGGATTTGACCTGCCGTATCATCATTTTCCGGATTGATCAGGGCAATCTGTCTGCGCCCTTGTTTCAGCACATACTGACAGGCGGTTTCGGCCGCAAAGCTGCGGTCAAAATGAATACTGCGTGCAGAATCCGCATCCAGACAATCAATGGTAATGACGTTGTCGGGCAGCGCTGGCAAAGGAAAGCGTGCGCCGATCACAATCATCGCATCGCACAGGCCGCGGCCAATCTCGTCCACAGAATGCCTGAGACTTGCCGCGTCGGTGGCAAAACGCAGCAGCAAATATTTCTGATTCAGCCGCAACTCTTTTTCCAGCGCGTGGAGATAACCGGTCGACTGATTGATGTTTTCGGTCGCGCAAATGACCCCGATACAACCGGTGGATTGTGTAGACAGCGACTGCGCAATCACACTTGGCTTGTATTGCAGTGTTTCAACCGCCTGCATCACAGCCAGGCGGCTTTCTTCTTTGACACCGCGGCTGCCACTGAGGACACGGGACACCGTCGCTTTCGACACCTTCGCCAGCCGCGAAACGTCGTTAATGTTTGCCATGTCTTTCCTTGTGTTAATCGAAACCGTTATTTTTAGAAACTGCCGCGAACCATTCGCCGCTTTTCTTCACCGTGCGTTTCTGCGTTTCCAGATCCAGCTGGATGAAACCATACCGGTTTTTATAGGCATTCATCCATGACCAGCAGTCAATAAATGTCCACATGTGATAGCCGAGACAACCGCTGCCTTCCTGTAAGGCACGGTGCAACCATTTCAGGTGCCCGCTGACAAACTCGATGCGGTAATCATCATCAATCCGCCCTGCCTGTTCAAAGCGCAGTTCATTTTCCACACCCATGCCGTTTTCGGAAATGAAACAGCGCGGATTACCGTAGTTTTCCCGCAGATTAGTCAGAATATCGTAAATGCCCTGCTCATAGATTTCCCAGCCACGATGCGGGTTCATTTTACGCCCCGGCATGACGTAGTTATCAAAGAACCATTCCGGCATAAACGGACTTTCAGGATTAACCATACTGTCGCGGCACTGAATGCGGCGCGGCTGGTAATAGTTAATGCCGAGCAAATCTACCACGCCCTGTTTCAGCAGTTCTTTATCGCCCTGCTGACAGGCCGGAAGCTGACCGTGTTTTTTCAGCAATTCCACCAGTTCCTGCGGATATTCACCTCGCAGCGCCGGATCAAGGAAACTGCGGTTAAACATCAGATCAGCAATATTCGCGGCTTTCAGATCAGCCGGATTCTGCGAACGTGGATAAGACGGCGTGAGGTTAAGAATGATACCGATTTCGCCACCGGGATCACGGGCACGATAAGCTTTTACCGCCAGGGAATGCGCCAGCATGGTGTGATACGCCACGGTGGCGGCACGTTTGAAATCCACCACATTCGGATAATGGAAATCATACAGATAACCACCTTCCACCGGCACCACCGGTTCGTTGAACGTAAACCAATGCTTGACCCGGTCACCAAACAGTTCAAAACAGGTATCGGCGTATTTTGCATACGCCTGCACCACGTCGCGGTTTTCCCAGCCGCCGATTTCCTGCATCGCCATCGGCATATCGAAGTGGAACAGATTGATAAACGGCTGCACACCCTGCGCCAGCATTTCGTCGATCACCTGATTATAAAACGTGACCGCTTCCTGATTCACGTCGCCACGTCCGTTGGGAATTAAACGTGCCCAGGAAATCGACGTGCGGAAGGTGTTGTGATTCAGCTGTTTCAGCAGCGCGATATCCTCGCGCCAGTTTTTATAAAACGTTGAAGTATCCTGCGGGCCGACGTCATTGTGAAAGCGTGTTGGCTGCTGTGAATACCAGTGATCCCACACCGTGGCACTTTTCCCGTGGCTCAGGGATTCACCTTCGGTTTGTGGCGCCGAACTGGCACTGCCCCACCAGAATTCTTTTGGAAATGCGTATTTCATCGTTATCCTCGCTGTCCGTTAGCTGTACGTTTTAACTGATATTTAACTGTTTGCCGGCACGGCATTGCCCGCCGTTTGTGCCGTGGCTTTTTCCGCTTCCTGTTTCAGCAACGTACGTTCATAGGCTTTCAGGAACGGGTAGTACATAACGGCTGATAACACCATACAGAACAGGCACATAATTACCGGACTGAATGCCCAGTTTGCGGCCCATGACGCACCAATCGGTGCAGGTGTTGTCCAGGGTGTGAGCGAGACCACTTGCGCGACCCAGCCGAGTTTTGTGGCGGTGTAAGCAAAAATAGCATTCAGCATCGGCACCAGCGTAAACGGCAGGAAGAATACCGGATTCATGATAATCGGCGTGCCGAACAGGATAGGTTCGTTAATGTTGAAGAAACTCGGTACCACCCCCATCCGGCCAATAGTACGCAGATGCACGGCCTTGCTGCACAGCAAGAGAATCGCCAGCGGTAAGGTCGACCCTACGCCACCAATCAACAGATAGTGATCCCAAAATCCTTGCAGGTAAATATGTGGCAATGGCGCACCGGCCTGTAACGCCGTCTGGTTAAGCGCCAGATTGGTCATCCAGAACGGGTTCATGATGCCAGTGACAATCAGTGCGCCATGAATCCCTGCAAACCACAGCACCTGGCAAATAAACACTGAAATTAAAATCGCCGGCAGCGAATCCGATGCAGAGACCAACGGTGCCAGCAAATGCATGATGGCTTCAGGAATAATCATGCCGGTGGTGGACTGAATAAAGAGATTCAGCGGATGCAGCGTGGCGACAATCACCACCACCGGGATCAGAATTTCAAATGAACGTGCCACACCGGTCGGCACTTCTTTCGGCAGGCGGATGGTGATGTTGCGGCGTTTGAGCAACGCATACACTTCAGCAGCATAAATCGCTGTCAGAATGGCGGTAAAGATACCTTCGCCGGAAAAATATTGCGTGGAGATTTGTTTGTCATGATACGGCGCGGCCACCAGCAGAAACGCCATAAATGCCAGTAAACCGGTCATGATCGGGTCAAGCTTATAATGCTTACCGAGGCTTGCACCGATACCTACCGAAATGAAAAACGTCATGACGCCCATGCTCAGATACCACGGCAACATCAGTTGTTCGCGGTATTTCAGCGACAAGTCCAGCCAGCCGCGCGCGAAGCTCATGGTCGTATCCGGCGAGAAAGGCGGGAAGATAAAGACCAGCATGAACGAGCCAATAATCATAAATGGCAGTGCTGCGATAAAGCCATCGCGGATGGCAATCACATGCCGCTGCTGACCGACACTGCCCGCCAGTGGCGTGATATGTTTTTCGATGACGTTAACCATCGCCTGATAGAGGCCACTCATACGCGGCTTCCTTCCTGTGCGATCAGACCAAAGGCAAAGTCGAGCACGCTATCACCGCGCTGCATGCCATAATCCATCATGTTGATGGTCTCGACCGGAATGTTGAATTCTGCCGCTCTGGCAGATAAATCAGCCTGCATGTAACGCACCTGCGGACCGAGCAGCACCACCTGATAATCACGGAATTTTTCATCAAACTCGCTGGCACCGAATGCGTCAATCTGCACCTCTTCTCCGCGTTCCGCCGCCACTTCTTTCATCTTCCGCACTAACAAACTGGTCGACATCCCCGCTGAACAACAAAGCATGATTCTTTTCATTTTGCTTCACTCCACGATGATTTATGTTCTGCCCGTTTTAACCTGCTGAGGGTATTTGAGGTGTTATGGAAACCGGTTTCCATCGCTATACCCTCGATGTGCGAACAGGCTCAAAATTTTGACGGGGGATTTGTTGCAGGTGTGAATGGCGTCACGAAGCGCAAAATTAAACAATGCAAAAGCGGGGAAAGAGGCTAAGGGAGAGAGCGGCATTGATACAAAAGAAAAAGGCGACCGGAGTCGCCTTAATAACCATGAATCCTCAGACTGGCGGCAGATCGAACAGCAAGATTTCGCTGTCTTCATCTGCATGAACGGACAATGCCGTTTCATCCCAGACAGCCAGTGCATCACTCTGTCCGGCTTTCTTACCGTTGATGGAAACGGTGCCTTTTACCACCTGGATCCACACGCGGCGATCAGCTTGTATCTGGTAAACCGACTGCTCATCTTTTTTCAGTGCCCAGCGGGACAACTCCATATCCTGGAACACCTTCAGCGAACCCTCGCGGGCATCCGGTGAAAGCACTAACTGGCGGCCCTGCGGCGCATCGAACATGCGCTGTTCGTAACGCGGTTCCAGCCCTTTCTGATTTGGGATAATCCAGATCTGATACAGGTGCAGCTTACGGTCGCTGTTACCGTTGTACTCCGAGTGCGTCACCCCGGTACCGGCGCTCATAATCTGGAACTCACCGGCCTGGATTTGTTCTTTATTGCCCATGCTGTCCTGATGTTCCACGGTGCCTTCCAGCACATAGGTCAGAATTTCCATGTCTTTATGCGGATGCTTACCAAATCCCTGCCCTTCATCGATGAAGTCTTCATTAATCACCCGCAATGCGGAGAACCCCATGAATTGCGCATCGTAATAATCGGCGAAAGAGAAAGTGTGCCAGCTTTCGAGCCAGCCGTGACTGGCGTGACCGCGTTCTTGTGCCTGACGTAAGTAGATCATGTTCAACTCTCCTCAATGTTTTCTCTAGTCTAGTCAACGGCTGAGAATAAGAAAGCGTAAAAACTTCACTCCTCTGTTCAAAAAATATGAACAAATGCAGGCCGTTCAATCCAAAGGATTTGTGGGAGATGAAGCAAATTTTCTTATGCCGGTTGCTTAATTGCCTATCCGTACAATACTCAAAGAATAAATTCCTTAAGGTAAATTAATGTGACTTCTGTTTCCGCAAATTATCATGATTAACCGCTGCAAGTTAATCACAGGGATCACCGGCGGTATTAATCATTATCAGGCGCATCACGTGATATTCACGCACGGTAAGCGGTTATTCACAGATAAGGCATTTTCCTGGCCGTCTTATTTTATCGGACAGAACAATATCATGATAAATACCACATCCGTTGTGCCAGGCCGTACAGGGCCACATATTGTGGTTGAAAATACGGAGATATAACAAAGTAAAAAGCTCACCCTGAGCCTTAAAAGGATCCGCCCATGAAAACGTTAAATCGTATATCGGCACTGAAGGATTATAAATTACGGCAAGATCATAATGTCTTCGTTAATGGTTATTTTCAGGCCGGTGACGGCGGTGGCGGCCATTATTACTGGGACAAAAACTGCGTTCTGCCCGCCAATAACGGCACCGTCATCCGTTCTGACCACTCGGACACTGGACGCTGGCTGCTTATCCATCAGGGCGTGGGCGATTTCCGCACTTTCGGTATTCTCAATGCTGATCAACCCGCCGACGATGCGCTGGATGCATTAGTCAATGACCCGGCCATCAGCCAGATCTTCGCTTTTTCAGATTTGCTCTTTCAGCGCCGTCATCGCTTCTCACGTTCAGACATCACCCTGGATTTCCAGAACAACCGAATTTTCACCACAGGCATTGCCAGCGCACCGGCCAATGACCCCTTTGCTGCTGTGCTGTTTTTCCAGGGCACGGTGACCGGCATGCCTGTCACCTTCACGCAGACGGAAACGTTACAGGAGCAAACAGATATTTTCCCGGTAGCGGATTCGTCAGTTTTTCAGGTGGGCGACTGGTATGCGGTTCAGGTGACGGCGGTGAAAGGCGCGGCAGAACGGGAACTGCAAAAGCTGGTGGAAATTATCGCCATTCCTGACAGCACACATATTCAGATTGATTATTACAACGGCTGGGAATTGCTGGCCGGCAGGATAATCAGCTGGCAGAAAGTCGAACCGGTCAAATTCGTCACCGTCAAAAATATACAGTTCTTTGGGGCGGGTGCTGATCAGATCACCGGTAGCCATCCGGTGGCGTTTGAATACGCGGTGTATGCCAACGTCGAAGGTATCCATTCGACGGGCTCCTTCTGGCCGGTGGTAATGCGCCGCTGGAATACCCATTATCTTACGAAGCAATGTTCTCTCATCAATCCGCCGAACACAGCTTTTGGCGGTGCCGGATACCTGACCCAGCAAATCTATTGTCTTTACGGCCAGGTCAGTGATTGCAGCGTCGCTAACGCGCGGCATTTAAATGATTTCACTGCGTCGGCGTATTGTCTGGTCGAAAATTGTCATGCAAGCGGACAAAGCGCGGAAAAAGGGCCGTTTGTGACCCACGGTCAGTACGAACATGATCTCACCTATACCGGCAACTCAGGCCTGATGACTTTTGCCAATTCCGGTGCGACCTGGGGAGGCAGCGCCAAACGTATCAATGTGCGTAAACACGTCTGCCCGTGGTTTGTCGCACGCACCGGCGTGAGTGAACTCACGCTGGAAGATGTTGTGGTGATGGCTAACGACACTATCCCGCAGTCCGGGATGTTGTGGGTGAATGCCGACGGTTTGCAGATGACCGGCTGTACCGCTGACCGCACGCTGATTATCAGTCAGGCATCGCAACGCGCTGTGCGCCCGAATGTCATCCGTCAGTGCCAGTTTTCCCTGCCGGAGGACGGCGCACCGGTAGTACAAAGCAACGTCACCGCCGCCCTCACCTTTACCGATACAGTATTTAACGACATCAACGGGCAGGCTTTTGACAGCACCGCGCCGCTGAATTTTGTCCGCTGTACGTTTAATGCCACCACAGAATTTGCACCGCTCACCCTGAAATCCTCCACGCTGTCGGTTCAGGCATCACAGTTTAATCAGGCCGGTTTCGTCCTTTCCGGCACTGGGGCGAAGCAAATTGATATTCTTTCCTCGACGATGGTGCAGGCTACATTGGATTTCACTGCTTTCACCTCACAGCCCGCCGGTTCACTGATGTTTCTTAACAACCGCCTGTCAGGCAGCGCTGTCATTGCACAGCCTCCCGCCGGAGAACGGGTAATATGGCAGCAGAATATGATTTTTGCCTGAAACAGGCTCGCCAGAAATATGAAAGGTTTTTCGAAATAGTTTGAGTTGTGGAAAGGCGGCCAGCGAGCGAATCCCCGGGAGCATACACAAGTATGTGACCGGGGTGAGCGAACGCAGCCAACGCATCCACAGCTCAAAATATGAAGAAAAAAAAGCCAGCACCCGGCTGGCTAAGTAATACTGGAAGCAATGTGAGCAATGTCGTGCATTCATGGGGACCCGTTTGACCTTGGTGTGAGGCCATCCCCGGAACGCGTGGCAATAATAATCATTATCATTCGCACTTGTAAAGCTTTATTTTTATCCAACATTCGATTGACACTTTTCCTAATCCTGATAAATCTGGTGGATATTCAAACGGTAACCACCATAAGAGGAGTGTCGCCATGAGCGAAATAGTCATTCGTCACGCTGAAGCCGCAGATGCAGAGGCGCTTCATCACCTATACGCTCAGGTTCCTGTTTACAGCGACACGCTACAACTCCCTTATCCATCTGCCACGCTATGGGCAGACAGGCTTGCTAATGCCACACCGGGTCGGTTTGCGCTGGTGGCGTGCATCGACGGCAAACTGGTGGGCAACCTCACCCTGATGGTCGAGCAGCCCTGGCGCCGCCGCCATGTGGCAACTTTCGGCATTGGTGTGGATACACAATTTCAGGGAAGAGGCGTCGGCAGCAAGCTGATTGCCGCCGCCCTTGAGTTGTGTGACAAATGGCTGCACGTGATCCGCGTCGAGCTGACGGTTTATGCCGATAATGATGCCGCAATCGGGCTGTATAAAAAGTTCGGTTTCAGCGTTGAAGGCCTTAGCCCGAGCTACGCAATGCGCGACGGCGAGCTGGTGGATACGCTGCACATGGGCCGCATCCGCCGCATCCCGCAACCGGCTTAACCGGCAGAGGCGCTGGTTTCATGTGCGGGCTGACGTAACAGCAACCGCACTACCAGCGCCATTGCCATCAGCACCAGTAACGCCGAGCCAGGATAAATCGCATCAATCCCGGCCTGTGCCATCAGCATTCCGGCCAGCGGGCCGGTAATCCCCAGTGATAAATCAAGAAATGCCGAATAAGTCGCCAGTGCGCTGCCCTGATTTTCCGGCGGCAACTTTTTGACTGCCACCACGCCCAGCGCCGGATACACCAGCGAAAACCCTACGCCGGTAATGAAAGCACCGGCCATCGCTGCCCACGCTGTCGGGGCGAGAAACACCATCATCAGCCCGATAATTTCCACCACAAAACACACCAGCGCTACGCGTAATCCGCCAAAACGGTTGATACTGTTGGGTAATAACAGCCGCATACCGACAAACGCCACACTGAAAAATGTCAGGGAAAACGCTGCGCCCGGCCAACCTTTCGCGGCGTAAAACAGGGTGATAAAGGTGGCAATCACGCCAAACCCGGTCGAGGCCAGCGCCAGCATCATGCCGTAAGGCAATATTTTCCCCAGCACCTGCCGGAACGGGATTTGCGTTGAGGCTTTCGCGACCACCGGCGGCTTGTGCCACGCGGTGACCAGTGCCGTCAGCGCCACCAGCATGATGCACACCGACAACAGTGTCAGGCCGCCGAAACTGAAAATCAGTACGCCAAGCGGGGCGCCAATCGCCATCGCGCCGTACGTCACCACTCCGCTCCATGAAATCACTTTGCCGATATGCAGGGAGCCGACCACGCTGATCCCCCACAATGTTGAACCGGTTCCGGCAAAACTTTGTCCGACACCCAACATCACGCGGCCGAGACATAATAACGCCAGACTGACCGCCGGCGCGGCGTCAAATCCCAGCGCCAGCAGATAGCACACGCCGCTGAGCAGACAGCCGCTCAGCCCGAACATCACCACCCTTTTTGGCCCGACTTTATCCGCATAACGCCCGGCATACGGACGGCTCAGCAACGTCGCGAAATATTGCAGGCTGATCACCAGTCCCGCCCAGAAGGCGCTGTAACCGAGATGCTCGTGCACATAACCCGGCAGGATCGCCAGCGGCAGGCCGATGGTCAGATAATTGGCAAAATTAAATACCAGAATGGAGAGAATTCGCAGCGTGGTCTTTGCCGGATGGGTGGCCGTTAAATCAGGCGAAGCAGCGTCAGGCATGGAAATTTGCATCTCACGAAAAGAGGGTTCAGGCATGTTACGAAGCCGTAAAGGAATATTTGACTTTATTAGTAATAGCGTCCTTTCGCAACAAATTGAACCGCTGTTTTACTCAGGCTTCCCGGTACTGCCATCAAAGTGACACATCACTGTCATGCGCGCTGATTATGGTCGGTAGACTTCAACCGGAGGACATCCTATGTTCAGCATGGATACCCTGTTTCAGGATCTCGACCCGCAGCATAAAACCCCTTCCTGGCAACGCCGTCTGTTAAAAATCCTGTTCCGCGAAAAAGAATTCCACCGTTTTGCCGATCAGTATCCGCACCTGAAAGGCATTGATATGGCCGAGCAGGTGCTTGAGCATTTTAATATCCGCTGTGAACTGACAGAGCGCGACCGGGAGCAGATCCCGAGCTACGGCCCGGTGGTTATCGTGGCGAATCATCCGATTGGCACGCTGGATGGACTGGCGATATTGCATGCGGTGGCGTCGGTGCGTCCGGATGTCAAAGTGGTGGCAAATCAGTTGCTGTCACTGGTGTCCTCACTCGGCAGCCTGATGATCCCGGTGGATAATATGGGCAATCGCACACGACGCAATCAGGTCACTCAGATGCAGGAACATCTGGAAAATCAGGGCGTGCTGATTGTCTTCCCGGCGGGCGAAGTCTCGCGCATGAGTTCAAAAGGTGTGCGCGACGGAAAATGGCACACCGGTTTTATCCGCCTCGCCGCCAAAGCCCGTGCGCCGGTCGTACCGGTGCATATCAGCGGCAGTAACAGCATGCTGTTTTATATCAGCTCCATGATTTACCGCCCGTTCAGTACGCTTTTACTGGTGCATGAAATGTTTGGTCAGCGTGGCAATAGCCTGACGCTTAAAATCGGGGCGCGCATTCCTTATACCAGCTGGCACGACGGACAAATGCAGGCGGGCGATCTGGCGGCGCGTTTTCGTAAACATCTTTACCGCCTCGGCGCCGGCAAACCGGGTTTGTTCCATACCGAGACGTCGATTGCCCGCGCGGAAGACCGTGCAGTCTTGAAACACGCCCTGGAAGCCAGCGAAGTGTTGGGCAAAACGCCGGATGGCAAAATGATTTACCTGTATCGCCGCCACGGTGAAGACACTGTGCCGATTTTGCGCGAGCTGGGGCGCTTACGCGAAATTGCGTTCCGCGCCGTTGGCGAAGGCAGCGGACGCCGTCGTGATCTCGACGGCTACGATGACGATTACTATCATCTGGTTTTATGGGATCCGCAGGCGCTGGAAATTGTCGGCGCATACCGGTTTATCCCGACCGCAGAACAAGTCGCCAGCAAAGGACTGAACGGGATCTACAGCCAGAGCCTGTTTCAGTACGGCCATCAGATGGACCCGATTCTGGCGCAGGGTATCGAACTCGGGCGCAGCTTTATTCAGCCCGCCTACTGGGGTAAACGCGGGCTGGATTATCTGTGGCTCGGTATCGGGGCGTATCTGGCGAAATATCCGCAGACACGCTATCTGTTCGGACCGGTATCGATTTCCGGCGGGATGCCGCTGCCCGCCCGTGATTTACTGGTCGCGTTTTACCGCCTGTATTTCTCTCCGGCCTTACCGCTGGCGACATCCCGGCGCCCCTATCCGGCGTCGTTGCCCGACGTGTTAGCCCAGTTTTGCGGGGATGATTATCAGGAAGATTTGCAACGCCTGAAACGCCTGCTGGCAAATCTCGGCTGCAGCATTCCGGCGTTGTATAAACAATATTCCGAACTTTGCGAAACCGGCGGCGTGCAGTTCATTGATTTCGGCAGCGATCCTGAATTCAATAACTGTATCGACGGGTTAGTGCTGGTGGATCTCAGCCAGCTAAAACCGGCGAAGTTTGAGCGTTATATTGCGGTGCATCAGATAAATGAAACGCATGCAATGCATGAAAATTTATAGGAAGGCATCACGCAACTTCTTGATTTGATGTTTGGCAGGCGATCAGTCGTTACTGTATTATTCCCGGGCTGCGGCACATCCGCAGTCCGGGAATTGCAGCCCGGCTTGGAAAACAACAGTGCGATAATATATAGCTATCCTCTGTTGCAGCCTTGTCACATCCGTCGGAAATTATCTGATGTTCTATGGTGGCTCAGGCGGGGCTGACTTCGGTCAGACCGGGGTCCAAGCCGGTACTGCAATCTCCGTCTGGGCTACCACCCAAAAGAGTATTGCAGCTCTTTTAGGGGTAGTAATCACTGCTTAACTTGGACAAGCAACATGAAACATGTTTCTCATAATCCTACCTTTCTACCGTTCCCCGATTGCTCAACGAGCCCGCACATTTGGGGAGGTGTGCAATGAAAACCTACCAATATGAAGATTGGCATTCCGCCGATATCATCGCCGGGCTACGTAAAAAAGGCACCACACTTGCCGCCGTTTCACGCGCCGCAGGTTTATCTTCCTCTACACTGTCCAACGCACTTTCCCGCCCATGGCCGAAAGGCGAATTATTGATTGCAGAAGCACTTGGCCTGGTGCCTGCGCAAATCTGGCCGAGCCGATATTATGATCACAGAGGCGCAGAGATCAGGAAAGTGCTCAGAAAATAAAAAATGAAGTCATTAAATAGTCGGGGGCGGCATTCCGGCGCTGTATAAACAAGACTCCGAACTTTGCGAAACCGGCGAAGTTTGAGCGTTATATTGCGGTGCATCAGGAGATGCAGAAAGCGTAATTCCCCTTTCGGAAGCCGGCTTAAAACCGCCAGTATCGTATGCCTCCCCGGCACCGGGGAGGCATTTTCGTGCAACACCCCCTGCCGTTTAATACATCCATCGAATCAATAAATAATTAATTTTTATTCACAGGGGATATTTAATTATTTTTTACAATGACGCAGACGTTTTTCTAGCAGGAAACTCCATTCCCCTCGAGCAATTTTTGCATTAGCCTTAATTCTTGTTTATAAATATAACGTAGCGGGTCAGCACCACCAATAACGTTGTGGGAGTCAACCAATACCAGGCATGGAAATGATCTGGGCGCGGCTTCAGAAAGAACACATGCCAATTCCTCATCAGTAAAGATAGAGGAATTCAGGGGATCGTTATTAATATTTAAATAATCTTTTATAAACCATTTTTCAAATGAGGCGTTATCAGTAAGGACTTTCATAAAACCTTTTCTGCTCTGTTCAGTGAATGCCATTATTAGGCCGCCCTCTGAGTTCATACACAATAGAAATTTTTAAAAATCGTGATTTGAAATATTTTGTGACCTACATCATGTATTTGATTAAAAGGATAATAATACTCTTGTGAGCAATAAATTTGACTATAATTTGATCAAAACTCTGGTCCTGGTTTATGAAACCAAAAGCATGAGTAAATCGGCGAAAGCACTGGGGCTTTCTTCCCCAACGCTGACCTATGCATTAAACAAATTGCGTGATTACTATAACGATCCGTTATTCATCAAATCCTCCAGAGGGCTTAAAGCGACGCCCGTTGCCAATCAGCTATATCCGAATTTCAAGAAAATTGACGAAGACATTGCGAACTCTGTGATGATAAGCGGCAAAAATTATCCTGAGGTTGCTGATGTTATCATCAGAACTAATACTATGGTTGAATATTTCCTGATGGATAAACTGCTAAAAAATAATAAATTGCGGGAAGGTATTAATTTCACGTTTAATAACCGGATCATGCTTGAAGAACAACGACTCACCGCACTGGTCTCACGGGAGGTGGATATTGATATTGGCTCGGCCATAAAGCATAACCACTCGTTTATTTCTACCCGTATCGCACAATCAAAAATTATTGGCTTATGCCGTCAGGGACATCCGCGGATTAAAGAAAATTTAAGCCTGGAACAGTGGATGAAAGAAGAGCATGCCGTACTCAGTTCTGCTGAAACACACGCCTATCTGCCGGAGAAATTATATGCAAATTTCCATCAGCGAAATATCCGTTACCGCTCAAATTCATTGCTTAATATGCTGCATTGCATAGAGAAAAGCGACTTTGTTATGTTCTTCCCGGAGTTCCTGCTGAAACATATTCCGCACTATTTTAATTTGCAAACGGTTGCTATACCCTGGATGGAAAAAGATACGATGGATGTTTATGCCTATATTCATAGCAAGGCAAAAAATGACGAACGACTGCTGCATATAATTGATTTACTGAAACTGTAGAAGCGGGAAAACTCACCCTTGCGCGCAAAAACGGAAGGGATTCTTTGTTATTTCAACGTCTCTTCCATCACCGGCAACGGCCTTTGAAATCGTCCGCCATTGCCATTTTCAGTAACAAATCATGGCCGACATAATTGCTCCAGTTGAAGGAATTTTGTAGAACCACTACCGCATTTTTATGCTTTTTATCGAAGCCAATATAACTGGAATACCCACCGATATAGCCGACCTGATAAGTAATAATCTGTCCATCTTTATAATCTGTGACCCAGGCGATGTTAGCGGCTTCCATTTCTCTCTGGAAATAAATCTTTTCCGTGGTCTGAATAGCGGCACTGAGAGCCGCAGATTGTGAATCATCAATATGCGCCCGCAAATATTTCAGCAAATCATCAGCATTACTGTAAAGGCTGGCCGCCGCCACCATATTGTTCGAGAAATGCCAGTCAGGCACCACGTCGCCACGGCGGATAAGTTTAGGCTGATCCCCTGCATGACCAATCGCGCGGTACGGATAGGTTTTTAACTGGCTGGCATAAAAACTGGTGTTACCCATTTTTAAGGAATCAAAAATAAAGGTATAAGATAATTGCTGAATATCTTCACCGGTTTTTAATTTCAAAATATAACCGAGCAGTGCATAGCCTAAATTAGAATATTGTGGCTGACGTAATAACGGCCTTTTAAAAGACGACAGGTCATCGACCACGGCATCGCTGTCCAGCTCATGATAGAAATTGTCGCCGGTATATAAATACTTAAGGAAACTTTCCAGCATATCTTTGGTCATGTTCTGACGGGGCAAACCCGAAGTGTGCGTCGCCAGTTGCAACAGGGTGATTTTTTTGGCGTCCTCGCTCAGCGGGGTATTTTTTGGCAGGAGATCCACCAGTTTGTCATCCCACTTGAGCTGTCCTTTATCGACCAGCCCCGCCACCACTTCTCCCGTCACACCTTTACTGACCGAACCGAGTGCAAACAGGGTTTCGCCATCAATCCTGTAACCGTTCACCGCGTTGGTATAACCATAGCCCCAGGTTCTGGCCGCGCCGTTATTTCTGATGATCCCGATCGCCATGCCGCTGGATTTTTCTTTGTGCAGGTACCGCCGGGCTACGGTATCCACCATGTCGTCAAGATTTTGGCTACAGGCCAGCTGCTTCACTTCATGCGGATTTTCTTCAACCTGCATATCGGAAAGTGTGCCGCACGCTGTCAGAAGCAGTGGAAGCATGATACTTAAGCCCGAAAATCGTCCCGTGATTCTTTTCATTTTATTGATTTATAAAGATAAATAGCACGGTGGCAATTATGAATAAACATCAGGTGACCTTGTGACAGAGAAAGAGACATGCCGGATGGGCGTGGGCAGGTCGCAGACTGTGTTATTTCCTCGCGCTTTTCAATGAGAAATTGCCGTGTTCCTGATGTTCTTTTTAACAACCTTCCTGATCCGTCGGAAATGATTCAAAAACCGATCCAATGAGAATGAAAAATCTCTTTAGATGCATAAAAAATCATTCGCAACATTATTTATGAACATTTTATTAACGTAAATTATTGAATTAGATCGGTTTAATTAACGTTAACGCAATTTTTGCCGATAACCGTGATTCACATCCTGTCTTTTTCCTGAAGGCGGGACTTTTAAAATCAGGGGAAAATATGAACATCACACAACGTCTTTTACTGACGTTCTCGCTGCTTTCTGCGGCCCTTATCTCAATGGGCGTCGTCGCAATCATGTTGATTTCGGGTTTCCAGGACCGGTTTGAATATGTTCAGGTCAATACGATCCCTTCAATTAAGGATCTCAATAATCTTATTGATCAAAGCAATAAGCTTTCTCTCACCCTCTATAAACATCAGAGCCAGACCGATAACGGTAAAATGCCTGAAGTAGAAACCCGCATTCAGCAGCAGATTGCCGGGCTAAAAACGCTGACGGATTATTATCTGCAGCACAACATCTCAGATGCTGAAGATGAAAGGCTGACACACGTGGCTTTTGACAATATTCGTAAAGTGGAAGAGAAACTTCCCGCCTTTCTGACCTCTTCACGAGCGCATCAGGACGATGTCACTCTGGCAATGATTGAGGGCGACGACAGTATCGGCGGGGCTATCCGTCAGCTCATCGCCGATTATCGCAAACAGCTTACCTTAAATATCAACATCGGTGAGGGGCTGCGGGCCATCAACCACAGCATTTTCAACACCACATTGTGGGGAATGGGCGGCAGCGTGACGATCATTATTCTGCTGTTGGGATCCTTCGCACTGGCCACCATCCGTCGGGTACGAAAAAGCCTGCTGGACATCGGCGGGATTATGGCCGTCGCCAGCGAGCGGCTGGATCTGACCGTAAGCGCCGATGACAGCCGTCATGATGAAGTGGGCAATATGGCCCGCGCGTTCAATAGCCTGATGCAACGCGTATCCGGAGCGCTGCTGTCTGTGAGCGCGGCTTCCCAGTCCGTCAGCAGCGCCTCGGCACAAATCGCGGCCGGTAACGAAGACCTCTCCTCGCGCACCGAGCAGCAAGCAGCTTCTCTGGAACAAACGGCCGCCAGCATGACCGAGCTGAGCGAGACGGTTCGCCAGACGGCTGACAACACGCGTCAGGCCAGCCAGCTGGCGGGTAACATGAATGCACTGTCGGAGAAAAGTGCATCATCACTTGAGACGATGCTGGGTACGATGGGTGATATCCGCAGCAGTTCACGCAAAGTCACTGAGATCATCACGCTTATCGAGGGCATCGCCTTCCAGACCAATATTCTGGCGTTAAATGCCGCCGTGGAAGCGGCACGTGCCGGTGAGCACGGTAAAGGCTTTGCTGTTGTTGCAGGAGAGGTCAGAAATCTTTCTCAACGTTCGACCACCGCCGCGCGTGAGATAAAAGAACTGATCGACCTTTCCTACAGCCTGATCGAAGCCGGTGCCCATCAGGCGGGCGATGTCGGCGAGAACATGAACTCCATGGGTAATGCCATCCGTCAGGTGACTGATTTGGTCAACGAGATTGCCGCTGCGGCAACAGAGCAGAGTCAGGGGATTTCTCAGGTACATCAGGCGGTCAATCAGATGGATGACGTGACTCAGCAGAACGCCGCGCTGGTAGAGGAAGCCTCTTCAGCCTCGCGCTCGTTGCAGGATCAGGCTGACGGCCTGGCGAGACTGGTCGGCGAATTCCGTCTCAGCGACGCCACGGCTCAGCATCAGTCCCGGGCAAAACCGGCGCGGGCACTAGCCGCCCTTCCACGCACGGAAAAGCCGGGTGCGCACTCCACAAATGAGTCCGACTGGCAAAGCTTCTGATCAGGCTTTTGCCGTCGTCTCGTTACCGGGAGAACGTCATTATGGAAAATCTTCAGGAGCATGCCGGCCATCTGGAAAAACACAGGGCGCTGATCGAGAGCTTCGAACAGATGGCGGTGCTGGTGAATCAGCTTGCTACGGGAGAATACCGTTCACTGGATTTGTACATTAATAACTGCCGACATTTCCGCGATCGCAGTCTGGAAGTTCAGGCGGTGCTGGCAGATAAGCGTTTTGAAACCTACCTGATGCGCAATGATATTACGCTGTATTACAGCATTCACAGCGTAAATATGGCCTTCGGCATGATGACCAATATGCTGGAAAATTTGAAAGGTTTTTTGTCCTGAGAAGGTGTTACCGGGGGACTCCAAAACGCCAGTCAGGCTGCCGTTCACGACAGGAGACTATGAGTTCAAAGTGACCGTATCCTAAAAGTACGTTTTAGCTGACCCCGCTACCTCAGAAAGGGTGGCGGGGTTTCTTGTGGTTCGTATTATTGGGTTTTACGCGTAGACTGCCCAACCTCACAAACCCGCTGTGATTATCCCGTAATAAAAACAATACCGCCCACAGGTGGCATTAAAACATCTGGACAGATAAACGCGGCAAGCCGCTAGCCTGCTTATGCAACCCAACGTCCTCATGCCACCGGCGTGAACCGCTCGCTAAACACGACATAGGGTCTGTCGGTCAGTGGCGACCACTACCCTATGTCGTGTTTTTCTGCTTTTGAGAGGGGAGATTTTCCTGTTTGACATCACAATTAGATTTTTTGTCGTGGTGCTCTGGATCACGAACTTTAATGTCTCAAATGCAGGTGAGATCACCAACTATTTATTCAGATCATCATTTTTATTATTGCAAAACACCACCAGATCCTGCGCACAGGCCCACGCCGAACTCCACGCCCACTGGAAGTTATATCCACCCAGCCAGCCGGTGACATCCACCACTTCACCGATAAAATACAAGCCCGGCACCTTAGCGGCGGCCATGGTTTTGGACGACAACTCTTTGGTATCGACGCCGCCAAGCGTCACTTCTGCCGTGCGGTAACCTTCGGTGCCGTTGGGCTGAACCTGCCAGTTTTGCAGTTGTTCAACCAGTTCCGCCTGCTGCGGCACATTCAGCTGTTTCAGCGTGACGTCCGGCAACTGACCCAGCGTTTGCAGGCACTCCACCAGACGTTTCGGCAGTTGCATCGCCAGCGTATTTTTCAGGCTCTGGTTCGGGTGTTCCTGACGCTGCGTATTCAGAAACGCCGCCAGATCCACATCAGGAAGTAAGTTAACGCTCACAAACTCACCCGGCTGCCAGTAGCTCGAAAGCTGTAAAACTGCCGGACCGGACATGCCACGATGGGTGAAAAGAATGCTTTCACGGAAAACCGTGCCGTCTTGCGCAGTCAGAACCGCAGGCACTGACACGCCGGAAAGCGTCTGCAAATGATCGAGCAGCGGTTTGTGCAGGGTAAACGGCACCAGACCGGCGCGGGTCGGCAGCACTTTCAGGCCAAACTGTTCCGCCAGACGGTAACCGAAGGGTGTCGCGCCCAGCCCCGGCATGGAAAGCCCGCCGCTGGCAATAACAAGTGAGTGAGTGCTTACAGTTGAGCCATTCACCTTGATGACAAAGCCATTTTCGGTTTTCTGCACATCGGAAATCTCGCTGCGCAGGCGTACATCGACATTGCCCAGCTCGCATTCTTTATCGAGCATGCTGACGATTTGCTGTGCCGAGTCGTCGCAGAACAACTGCCCGAGGGTTTTCTCGTGCCAGGCGATGCCGTAACGGTTGACCATATCGATGAAATCCCACTGGGTATAACGCGCCAGCGCGGATTTACAAAAATGCGGATTTTCGGAAAGATAGGCAGCGGGTTCAGCATAAAGGTTGGTGAAATTGCAGCGTCCGCCGCCTGACATCAAAATTTTGCGTCCGGTTTTTTTGCCGTTATCCAGCAGCAGAACCCGGCAGCCACCTTGTCCGGCCTGCGCCGCGCAGAACATGCCTGCCGCACCTGCACCAATGACTACCACATCAACCTGTTCCACTTTCGGCCTCTCTTTTACGGAAATTCAACTACGTTTTACATAAGGTTCGCCCTGTTTACCGGGGCGTTGAGCCGCGGATTGTAAGGGACAGGCGCCTGTTAAACCAGCCAACAGACCGTTTCCTGAACGTCGTAAGTAAATGTTTCAATCACCAAAGGAGGAATAACTTTTTGATAAATAAAAACTTAACCAAATCCAGGGTAGATATTGGACTGTTTTTAGTCAAAAAAATGTCATATTTTCCTTTTCCCCTCCCCCTGTTCTCGCAGATAATGCGCGGCGTTCATGACCACTAACTGGCGTAACAATTATGCTGCATCTATTTGCCGGATTGGATATTCATACCGGTTCGTTATTGATTCTCGCGTTACTGTTTGTTCTGTTCTATGAAGCCATTAACGGCTTCCATGATACGGCCAACGCAGTGGCAACCGTCATCTATACCCGGGCAATGCGTTCGCAATTAGCGGTCGTGATGGCAGGGGTATTTAACTTCTTTGGCGTCCTGCTCGGTGGTTTGAGTGTGGCTTATGCCATCGTTCATTTACTGCCAACTGATTTGCTGCTCAACGTGGGTTCTGCTCATGGCCTTGCCATGGTGTTTTCTATGTTACTGGCGGCGATCATCTGGAACCTTGGCACCTGGTATTTCGGCCTGCCGGCGTCCAGTTCCCATACCCTGATCGGCGCCATCATTGGCGTAGGGCTGACCAATGCATTAATGACTCACACCTCTGTGGTCGATGCGTTAAACATCCCCAAAATGATCGGTATTTTTGCCTCACTGATCGTCTCCCCGCTGGTCGGGATGATTATGGCAGGTACCATGATTTTCCTGCTGCGCCGTTACTGGAGTGGCAACAAGAAACATGCACGTATCCACCTGACCCCTGCTGAACGGGAAAAGAAAGATGGCAAGAAAAAGCCGCCATTCTGGACACGTATCGGCCTGATCCTGTCGGCTATCGGCGTGAGTTTCTCTCATGGCGCTAATGATGGTCAGAAAGGTATTGGCCTGATCATGCTGGTTCTGATTGGTGTGGCTCCGGCGGGTTTTGTGCTGAACATGAGTGCAACCGGTTACGACATTACCCGTACCCGCGACGCCGTGACCCACCTCGGACAGTATTATCAGCAACATGCTGATGCCGTACCGCATGTGGTAGCACTGACACCGATAGTGCCTGCACCTGATGTTAATATCGCACCGACTGACGAGCCCAAAGTGTTCCACTGCGACAGCAGCCACGCACTTGACGCCATTGGTCGTGCGCAAAGCCTGCTGACTAATCTGCAATCTTATAGCGACCTGTCACCGGACGAACGCAGCCATATGCGTCGCCTGCTGATGTGTGTTTCTGATACTGCGGATAAAGTGGCGAAGCTGCCGGAAACTTCCGCCGCAGATAAACGCTTCCTCGGCGAGCTGAAAACCGACATTCTGCAAACCGTCGAATATGCACCTATCTGGATCATTATCGCGGTAGCGCTGGCGCTGGCACTGGGTACCATGATTGGCTGGAAACGTGTTGCGACCACCATCGGTGAGAAGATTGGTAAGAAAGGCATGACTTACGCACAGGGGCTGTCAGCACAGCTTACTGCGGCAGTTTCCATCGGCGTAGCCAGCTACACCGGCATGCCAGTTTCCACCACGCATGTGTTGTCGTCTGCCGTCGCGGGCACCATGATTGTCGATGGCGGCGGTGTGCAGTCGAAAACCGTGAAAAACATCGCGATGGCGTGGATATTAACCCTGCCGGTGTCGATTGTGCTTTCCGGTGTCCTGTACTGGATTGCCCTGAAGCTGATCTGATGCTTGTCTGACAGGCAGTAAAAAGGCGACCTTGCTCAGCAGGTCGCCTTTTTTGTTTCCTTATTCACTCATCCTCCCTCACGTTTCTTTCAGTTTCTAATACCAGATCAGCATCGCTAACATACTGATTAATATTAAACCGACCAGTGCCGTAGTCAGGATAAACTGACCGCGAACCCGCTCACAACGGCGAATAAACTCAGGATCGTGATGTTCAACGTAGCGCTGAGCATAAATATAGCGTACCAACCTTATTTGCTTGCCAGGCTGACCGTGAGCCGTAAAAAACCCTCCGCCATCGACGTACTGATACAACAGCGGATCGCACCCCCGCAGAACCACCAGCAATGCGCGCAAAGAAGAGTAATAGCGCAGCATATTCACTACACATACAAAACATAAAGCCCAAAACAGCGCAACGGGACTGATCATGATTCCCCCTCAAGGCGAACTGACACCGCGCAATGCGCCCGTCATGCTGGCATACACCCGGCGTTTCGCCCTGCCTTTCCGCAATTTCACACCCCCGGGCTACCTTCGCCCGCCCTCTTTTCGTACCACAGAAGATTGCCAAAGCAGGAGACGCCTGCATTATTGAGTGTAGGAAACGAATCCGAAACTGTTCATATTATTTATATCTATGGATTCTCAGATAAGGAAATGGGATCTGTATGCTTGATTTATTTAACCATTTTGGCGCTATACTGACGTCATGACATCCGCATGATGCTGATATTGCTATTAACCGACTTATGGAAGGAGTTTTCTTATGGCTTACAAACACATACTTATTGCTGTGGACCTGTCGCCGGAGAGCAAAGTTCTGGTCGAGAAAGCCGTTTCCATGGCGCGCCCATATAACGCCAAAGTGTCCCTGATCCACGTTGATGTGAACTATTCAGACCTGTATACGGGTCTTATCGACGTTAACCTGGGCGACATGCAGAAACGTATTTCCGAAGAAACCCATCACGCGTTGAACGAACTGTCGCAAAATGCCGGCTATCCGATTTCGGAGACCCTCAGCGGCAGCGGTGATCTGGCGCAGGTGCTGGTAGATGCCATCAACAAATATGGCGTGGACTTAGTGCTGTGCGGCCATCATCAGGATTTCTGGAGCAAGCTGATGTCCTCAGCACGCCAGTTGATTAACACCGTTCATATCGACATGCTGATCGTGCCATTGCGCGATGAGGAAGAAGAAGCGTAAGAGGCGTTGCTGTTAATATTGTAAACAAGCCCGCTGGTTTTCACCTGCGGGCTTTTTTTGTCTTTTTGCCTGGAGAATACGGGTCGATTCCTGAACAAAGAATTATTCTGTATATACAGAATAGGTGATTATCAATATATAAATCACATCCCTCTGTTAATTATGAAGAATATTAAAACAGTATGGGTATATACGGAAGATGTTTTCATACAGGATGTATTATGAAAATCCAGTTTTCACCGGCAGTGAAAGAGAAATTGTTCGTAAAATATAATGTTGTGGAGAAAGAGGTCTTCGAATGCTTTGCTAACCGCGGGGGTCATTATCTGAAGGATACCCGCGAAAAACTGGCAGCAACACTCCCAATTTAGAGGAAGATATTATGACGACCCGCCATGACGCTCAGGATAATGCAGAAATGTGGGATAATCGCGAACTCGGAGCATCGGAGGAGCATGCAGAGGCAGTTAACCCTTCTCTGGCCGCTGAATTTGATGACATGATGGAGCTTCAGGCCATCTCAATAAGGTTGCAAAAATCGCTGCTGAATAACCTGAAAACCATCGCGGCACATCACCAGATTGGATACCAGCCGATGGTAAGGGATTTACTGACGCGTTTTGCAGAAGCAGAAATGAAAAAGATCCTGATTGACCAATTAAATAAGATCGACGAAACACAGCGGGATCGCGAAAAAACGGTGCCGGTTACTGAGTTTATTGAAGATTTGCGTAATCAGGCATGAAAATAAGAAACCAGAACGTATGTGCAGCGCTTTCTGGTTTCTTATTAATCATGCGATGCCTTTGGTTACAACGGCGTATAGATATCAAACCGGTGACTTTTGGTCACGACAGCGGCCTGGGCGGCGATATCAGCCATCGGCGGTGCGTAGTCCGGGCGTTTGACCACAATACGTTTAGTCGCTAAACGGCGTGCCGGTTCCAGCAGGCCATCCGCATCTTCATCCGGGCCGACTAATCCCTGAAATACCCGCATCTCTTTCTTCACCAGCGCACTTTTCTGTTTATGCGGATACATCGGGTCGAGATACACCACTTCCGGTTTTGGCGATAGTGCAGCCAGCGCTGTCAGGCTTGAGGCATGCAGCAACGTCATACGCTCGCGCAGCCACGGGCCGATTTCTGCATCGCGATAGCCGCGCGCCAGCCCGTCATCGAGCAGTGCCGCCACTACCGGATTGCGCTCCAGCATCCGCACCTTACACCCCAGGGACGCCAGTACAAACGCATCACGGCCCAGCCCTGCGGTGGCGTCAACGACATCCGGCAGATAGCTGCCTTTAATGCCGACGGCTTTGGCTACTGCCTCACCGCGTCCGCCGCCGAATTTGCGACGATGCGCCATCGTGCCGCCGACAAAATCGACATAAATCGCGCCGAGTTTTGGCTCGTCACGTTTGCGTAATTCCAGACGTTCAGGCGTCAGCACCAGCGCCATTACGGCATCCGGGTCAGACGTCAGATCCCAGCGCTGCGCCAGAACAGATAAGGCGCCTTCATCGGCGCCTTCTTCACACAGTAAACACACACTCACAGGCAGAGGTTATCCTTTGATTCCGTAGTGGCGCAGCATAGCATCCAGCTGCGGCTCACGCCCGCGGAAGCGTTTGAACAGCTCCATCGGCTCTTCGGAACCGCCACGCGACAGAATGTTATCCAGGAATGACTGGCCGGTTTCGCGGTTGAAAATGCCTTCTTCTTCAAAGCGGGAATAGGCATCGGCAGACAACACTTCCGCCCACAGATAGCTGTAATAACCCGCCGCATAACCGCCCGCAAAGATGTGGCTGAAAGCGTGCGGGAAACGTCCCCACGACGGTGACGGTACCACGGCCACCTGTTTTTTGATTTCTGCCAGCGTTTGCAGGATTTGCGCACCTTTGGCCGGGTCGTACTCTGCATGCATACGGAAATCGAACAGACCGAACTCCAGCTGACGCAGGATAAACAGCGCCGCCTGATAGTTTTTCGCCGCCAGCATCTTATCCAGCATCTCTTTCGGCAGGGGTTCGCCGGTTTCAAAATGACCGGAGATAAACGCCAGAGCGTCCGGCTCCCAGCACCAGTTTTCCATAAACTGGCTTGGCAGTTCGACAGCATCCCACGGTACACCGGCAATACCGGCAACCCCCGGCGTGTCGATGCGGGTCAGCATATGATGCAGTCCGTGACCGAATTCATGGAACAGCGTGGTGACTTCGTTGTGCGTAAACAGTGCCGGTTTGTTGCCCACCGGACCGTTAAAGTTACAGGTCAGGTATGCGACCGGTTTTTGCAGTTCGCCGTCCGCTTTGCGCATACTGCCCACGCAGTCGTTCATCCATGCGCCACCGCGCTTGTGTTCACGGGCATAAAGATCGAGATAGAAGCTGCCGCGCAGGTCGCCGGTTTCATCGAACAGATCGAAGAAACGCACATCTTTGTGCCAGGTTTCCACATCTTTGCGCTCTTTGGCGGTGATACCGTAAATACGTTTCACCACTTCGAACAACCCTTCCAGCGCACGCTGTTCAGGGAAGTAAGGCCGTAACTGCTCGTCGTTAATGGAGAACAGGTGCTGTTTCTGTTTTTCGCCATAGAACGGCAAATCCCAGGCTTCCATCTCATCCACGCCGAAATGTTCTTTGGCGAAAGCACGCAACTGCGCCAGTTCCTGCTCGCCCTGCGGACGCGCACGTTTTGCCAGACCGCTCAGGAAATCGATCACCTGTTTCGGGCTTTCCGCCATTTTGGTGGCAAGCGACATATCCGCAAACGAATCAAAACCTAACAACTGGGCCAGTTCGTGACGCAGCGCCAGCTCTTCGGCCATGACCTCACTGTTGTCCCACTTACCGGCATTCGGCCCCTGATCGGAGGCACGGGTGGCAAACGCACGGTACATCTCTTCACGCAATTCACGGTTTTCGCCGTAGGTGATCACCGGCAGATAGCTCGGGATATCCAGTGTTAACAGCCAGCCTTCCTGCTCTTTAGATTCTGCCAACGCTTTTGCAGCGGCCAGTGCGCTTTCCGGCAGACCTTTCAGGTCATTCTCATCAGTGATGAGTTTGCTCCAGCCCATGGTGGCATCGAGCACATTGTTACTGTAGGTCGAACCCAGTTCAGACAGGCGCGCGGAAATTTCGCCGTAACGCTTTTGTTTGTCCATCGGCAAGCCAATGCCGGACAACTCAAAATCACGCAGCGCGTTATCGATGGCTTTTTTCTGAGCCACGGACAGTGTGCTGAAATGTTCGCTGTCTTTTAAATCGCGATACGCCTGATACAAACCGGCATGCTGCCCGGTCCAGGTGCTGAATTCCGACAGAATTGGCAGACATTGCTCGTAAGCTTCACGCAATTCCTGGCTGTTTTTTACGGCGTTGAGATGCCCGACCGGCGACCAGATGCGGCTCAGGCGATCGTCACTTTCGGCCAGCGGCTGACACAGGTTTTCCCAGGTATAAGGTGCGCCCTGCGCAACAACGCGTTCAATTGTCTGACGGCTTTCTTCGATAGCGGATTTCATCGCAGGGACAATATGTTCGGGCTTGATCGCAGAGAAAGGTGGCAGGGAGAACGGTGTTAAGAGCGGATTCGACGCATTTTGCTGTTCAGTCATAGGGCCAGTCCTTCGTAATAGCGTTTGGGGCTGATGCGCCTGTGGCGCACCACGCCGTGAATTCGGGTCGTCTTAAAGATGACGTAACTTCTAACATGCGGTCAAGTTACGGTGAAATCAATGGGTGGCGGCGGGATAGTCTTTAATGGATAATGCCGCGAAGCCGCAGGAGAAGCCGCACATGTTGAGTTACCGCCACAGTTTTCACGCAGGCAACCATGCCGACGTACTGAAACACACCGTTCAGAGCCTGATCATTGAATCTCTGAAAGAAAAAGAAAAACCCTTCCTTTATCTCGACACCCACGCGGGTGCCGGGCGCTATCAGCTGAGCGGCGAGCACGCCGAACGCACCGGCGAATATCTGGAAGGCATCGCGCGCATCTGGCAGCGGGACGATATTCCTGAAGAACTGGCGGCATATATGTCGGTCGTCAATCACTTCAACCGCAATGAAAACCTGCGTTATTACCCGGGTTCGCCGCTGATTGCCCGTCAGCTGTTGCGCGAAGATGACAAGCTGCATCTGACTGAACTGCACCCGAGCGATTTCCCGCTGTTGCGCAGTGAGTTTCAGAAAGATGACCGCACCCGCGTTGCCCGCGCTGACGGTTATCAGCAACTGAAAGCCCAGTTGCCACCGCCTTCACGCCGTGGGCTAATCCTGATGGACCCGCCGTATGAAATGAAAACCGATTATCAGGACGTGGTAAAAGGCATTCAGGAAGGCTACAAGCGTTTTGCCACCGGCACTTACGCGCTGTGGTATCCGGTGGTGATGCGTCAGCAAATCAAGAAAATGCTGCGTGATCTCGAAGCGACCGGCATCCGCCGTATTCTGCAAATCGAGCTGGGCGTGCGCCCGGACAGCGATCAGCGCGGCATGACCGCTTCCGGCATGATCGTGATTAACCCACCGTGGAAACTCGAGCAGCAGATGAACAACGTGCTGCCGTGGTTGCTCAAAGTGCTGGTGCCTTCCGGTACCGGTCACACCACAGTTAACTGGGTTGTGCCTGAGTAAAAGCCTGCATAAATTGCCGGAGCCTTTTTTCAAAGGTTCTGGCTATCAAACCTATCACAATCATTGATCCAATCTTTTCCACAACACGTTAAACTCTTAGCCAAATTTTGAGATTAATGACGCTGTATCAGTGTCTCCATTTTTCACAACTTACGGATAAAACGATGACCAAACATTATGACTATCTGGCAATTGGCGGCGGCAGCGGCGGTATCGCATCAATCAACCGTGCAGCCATGTATGGGAAAAAATGTGCGCTGATCGAAGCTAAAGAGCTTGGCGGCACGTGCGTCAACGTGGGTTGTGTTCCGAAAAAAGTCATGTGGCATGCCGCGCAAATCGCAGAAGCGATCCGCAACTACGGCCCGGATTACGGTTTTGATACCACCGTTAACAGCTTCAACTGGAAAACGCTGGTCGCCAACCGTACCGCTTACATCGACCGTATCCACACCTCGTACGACAACGTACTGGGCAAAAATAACGTGGATGTGATCAAAGGTTTTGCCCGTTTCGTTGACGATCATACCGTTGAAGTGAACGGTGAGCAGATCACCGCAGATCACATTCTGATCGCCACCGGCGGACGTCCGAGCCATCCGGATATTCCGGGTGCAGAATACGGCATCGATTCAGACGGTTTCTTCGATCTGACCGAAATGCCAAAACGCGTTGCGGTTGTCGGTGCAGGGTATATCGCGGTGGAGATCGCCGGTGTGATGAACGCACTGGGTGCCGAAACGCATCTGTTCGTGCGTAAACATGCACCGCTGCGGACTTTCGATCCGCTGATCGTCGAGACGCTGGTAGAAGTGATGGAAACCGAAGGTCCGGCACTGCATAAAGAATCCATTCCGAAAGAAGTGGTGAAAAATGCCGACGGCAGCCTGACGCTGAAGCTGGGAAATGGCCAGGAATTTGTTGTCGACAGCCTGGTCTGGGCGATTGGCCGCGAACCGGAAACTGACAACTTCAACCTGAAAGCGACTGGCGTGAAAACCAACGATAAAGGTTACATCGTCGTCGATAAGTTTCAGAATACCAGCGTAAACGGCATTTACGCCGTGGGTGATAACACCGGTGCGGTTGAACTGACCCCGGTGGCTGTTGCCGCCGGTCGTCGCCTGTCAGAACGCCTGTTCAACAACAAGCCGGACGAACATCTGGATTACAGCAACATCGCCACCGTGGTGTTCAGCCACCCGCCAATCGGCACGGTCGGGCTGACCGAACCGCAGGCGAAAGAGCAGTTCGGCGAAGACAACGTAAAAGTCTACAAATCAGCCTTCACCGCCATGTATACCGCCGTCACGCAACACCGTCAGCCATGCCGCATGAAGCTGGTATGTGTCGGTAAGGAAGAGAAAATCGTTGGCATCCACGGCATCGGTTATGGCATGGATGAAATGTTGCAGGGCTTTGCGGTCGCACTGAAAATGGGCGCAACCAAGAAAGACTTCGACAATACCGTCGCTATCCACCCGACCGGTGCGGAAGAGTTTGTGACCATGCGCTGATCGCGTCATGCTCTTGCCGGAAAAGTGTTATCTCCGGCAAACAAAAGGCTGAGGATCTTATGATCCCCGGCCTTTTTTATAGCGCTATTTACACTGCAGGAAGCAAAGAACACAGCCGGTTATCACCGTAGTGATGTCAGTCCAGCAAAATCACTTTCGGGCTGTCGGCCTCGAATAACGGCTTACAGAGGATTTTATAACTGTCGCGGTCAAAATGCGGCACAGCAGTATCAAAGGCTTTGGCGGCTTCCAGCGTTTTCACTGTCCCCAGATAAAACCAGTGATTAATGACGTGATAATCGGTCAGTCCGTTGGCTTCTTCGGCGATCGCAATCCGTCCCGGATACGGCCAGCTACGAATTTTCAGGGCGCTGAGTGCTTCCCGCAGGCGCGCCTGATGATCCTCCTGTGATTCTTTGCCACAACAGACACCGGCACACTTGCCCAGCGAAAAACGGAAACACGCGCGATTTTTTGACAGCTTTTCCAGCCCCAGCGTGCCGTAACATAGCTTTTCCTGATCGGCGATCTCACGGATCTTTTCGACTGCCGACATCCTGGTTTTAAACAACCCAAACAGGTCTTCGCTGTGCGAAAAATCCACATCATCGCTGAAAACGATGCTGGCCGTCAGCCCCTGAAGCCGGATGGAACACAGCTTACGGGCAGTGCGCAGACGCTTATTAAACAAAGGTCGCCGGGTTTTGATCAGATCAGATTCCAGCAATAAGGCGCCGACTTCCCCGATCGTTTCAATAAATTCAATATCACGGGTCATATGCAGGAGTTTGGCTTCGCCAGGATTGCGGAAGTGCGACATGACCCGGCTGCGGATATTCACGCTTTTACCGATATACAGCGGAAAGGCATTATCATCACCGTAAAAAATATACACGCCGCTGCGGTTGGGCAAATTTTCTAAGGTATGACGAAGATGCTCAGGGTACTGATAGAGCTCGGTAAAAAGCTCTTTCTCGGGATTCCACAAAATAGCTGACCTGTTTTTCTCTGATAACTTTTCTCTGACACCTTTTTTGAAACTTTTCTAAAACAAAAAATGCCGTATAAAAAACAGACGGATAATACTGGGGATTTATACAGCCTTCAACCTTTGGGGGAAAAATCTTGTGTAAATATTGAACGTCAGGATTTACGCCTGGGTACGCAGCTCTATATATTCCTGACCATTCAGCAGGCTAGCTAAGGTTTTTTCACGGCTTTCCCGCTGTCCGGATTGTATCCACTGGTAAAGATTATCAATGTTATCGAAACGGACCAGCACGGTGTAGATAGTTTCCCCATGAACCGGCCGCAAGATTTTTACACTTTGGTAACCGGTAAAACTTGCCGCATCGGCCATCAGTTTCTCCAGCCAGGATTCATATTCCGTCAGCTTATCCCGCCGTACGCCATGGGTTATCACCAGAGTAATGTGGTCAGGTTGGTGCGGATAAGTCATCAGATATTCCTTCTCATTAACCGTTGTTCTGGTTAACTGAATGTTGCGTTATATTCATGAACGATACGAAATCAATACAGTCATTCATAACGGAAATATTTTGGGTTGTTGTTAAACAATTTTTGGGGTGGGGAAAATAATGCGATTAAGCCTTGAAGCGCTGCTGATCCTGGATGCGCTGGACAGACACGGCACTTTTGCCGCTGCGGCTGCCAGACTGTTTAAAACCGCTTCTGCACTGAGTTATACCGTGCAGAAAATGGAAAGTGATCTGAATATCAAGCTTCTGGACCGCTCAGGCCACCGCGCGACATTCACACCCACTGGCCGTCTGATGTTGGAAAAAGGCCGCGTACTGCTGCGGGCCGTCAGTGAGCTGGAACAACAGGCGCAGTACGTCGAAAGCGGCTGGGAAAGCAAACTGACCATCAGCGTCGATGCTTCCGTCCCGTTCGCGCTGCTTGCGCCGCTGATCGACCGTTTTTACGCAGAACATCAGCACACCCAGTTATTGTTCCGCCACGACGTACTGGCGGGTTGCTGGGAAGCGCTGAGTTACGGCGAAGCCGACATCGTATTCGGTGCCGTGCAGGAGCCGGTGACGCGCAGCGGCATTGAATACCGCCCGATCGGCTGGCTGGAATATGTGTTTGCAGTAGCAAAGCATCACCCGCTCGCCTCACTGCCGGAACCGCTGGTGCGTGAGCAAATCCGTCAGTATCGCGCGGTGGTGGTTCACGACACGTCCCGCCACGGTACAGGGGCTGACTTACGCGTGCTTGATGAACAGAAAATGCTGAGCGTTCATGATTTTAACGCCAAAGTTCACGCACAAATTGCCGGGCTGGGTTGTGGCTATTTGCCACGTTATCTGGCCACGCCGCATCTCGAAAGCGGTGCGCTGGTGGAGCGTCGTCTCGATACCGAAACCCGTCGCGATCAGGCTTTTATGGCCTGGAACGAAAATGCCACCGGCAATGCCGCCATGTGGTGGCGCGAAAACTTACAGAATTTCGACGGTATCGCAGCGGTGTATAGCCTGGAATAAAAAAAGCCGCATCATGCGGCTTTGTACTGCGACTAACGTACCGAAAGGTAATGATGTACCTGAGGTTTATTTTCTCCACGGTGATAACGTGTCACTTCGCTTTGCAAATCGGCATCGGCATGCGACACACGCTGATGCTGACGCAGATGCTCTTGCCAGGATTCCACCAGGAACCATTCCACCAGACGCAACGGATCATCGCTGTGCTCGGTGATCCCCCACGCATAAGCCCCGTCACGGCGGCGTGCCAGCGAAAGTTTGCGGATTTCAGCCAGAAACGCCGGACGATCTTCCTGTGCAATCATATATTCAATCTGGATCATCACCGGACCGCGATCGCCCTGCACATCCCCTTCCACGACCGGATTATCCCAGTGCCCGGCAGGTTGTAAATCCGCCTCGCCAGCGGGCAATTTCAGCCGCCAGCATACCAGCGCGGCGATAACTAATCCGCTGCCGGCGAGTAACAGCGCCCCGACCAGACCGGTTTCCCGGGCAATTAAACCCCAGAACAAACTGCCCGCTGCCATCGCACCGTTAAACACCATCAGGTACACTGCCAGCCCGCGGCCACGCACCCAGTCAGGCAGTACCGCCTGCGCCACACCGTTCATGGAGGTCAGCGCGATAATCCAGCCAATCCCTAATACCACCATCAGCACCACGGCCAGCCATTTTTCCGGTGATGTTGCCAGCAGCAACATGACGGCGGCGGACAGTAAGGCGGAAAGCAGCACCAGTCCGTCAGCGCTCAGTTTCCGGCGTAAACGGGGCAACAGCAGCGCACCGAAAATCGCGCCGACGCCCACTGCGCCAAGCAGAACACCGTAGAATCCGGCAGTACCGTGCAACATATTGCGGGCAATCAGCGGCAACATCGCCCAGATGGCGCTGGCGAAAGCGAAGTAAATCGCGGCACGCAGCAGCACGCGGTGAAGTTCCCGGCTGGCTTTGACATATCGCAGCCCTGCACGGAACGCACCCAGGAAGTGCTCCGATAACTCATTTTTCGCTTTAACCGGACGTTTCCACCACAGCAATGCGCCGATGACAAAAACATAGCTCATGACATCTGCGCCGTAAGCCGCACCGGCACCGAGGCTGGCCAGCAGCAAACCTCCGCCAGCGGGACCCACCGCCCGGGCAATGTTGATCCCCAGTGAATTCAGCGCGACGGCATTTCTCAAATCTGAACGGGGCACCAGTTCCGGCACAATCGCCTGCCAGGCAGGCCCCATCAGCGCGGCACCGATACCGCCGATAAAGGTCAGTGCTACCAGGTATTCCACGGTCAGCAAATTATTGTGTGACAACAGAAGCAAGGTTCCGCTGACGCCTGCCAGCAACAACTGAACAAAAATCAGCAGGCGGCGACGGTCAAGAATATCGGACAGCACACCCGCGGGGATCGCCAGCAAAAAAATCGGCAAGGTTGCTGCGGTTTGCATCAGCGCGACCGCCGCAGGGTTTGATGACAGCCCGGTGACTAACCACGAGCTGGCCACATCACGCATAAAACTGCCGGTATTACCGAGAATGGTTGCCACCCAAATCGTGGCAAATAATCCTTGTTTCAGCGGTGAAAAAGCGCCGCCGGTCGCAACAGCATTCTGGCTCATACCCGCCCCTTAAGGTCATCCCAGGCAACATAGATAAAAGCGCCGGCCAGCCCGATATGCTCGAAGAAACCGTTCATCATCATGGCGCGTTCCTGTCCCGACACCTGCCAGAAGGCATTTGCCATAAAATTGGCGCTGAAAGTGAACAGCGCCAGCGCCAGCGCACCCGCCCGGCGAAAGCGTCCGGTAAGAATCAGTGCCGAAGCCGCCAGTTCCAGCACAATCACCGCAGCGGCCATGGGCGCGGCCGGTGACAAACCGAAATGTTGCATCTCGGCAATCGCGCCGGGAAAATCGAACAGTTTGACGATGCCGCCCTGCAAATACGCGGCACATAAGGCCAGCAGGGCCAACCAGCGGATGACCGCGAAAGGGATAACAGGTGCCGACAGGCGGGAAACAGGGGCATGACGCATGATGTCTCTCCTGCCGGAACCCGCCTGAGCACGGTTCCGGCTTAATGGATAAATGAAGAAGGTTACGCTTTACGCTGCGGGGCTTTGTGCACCATGGTGTAGGCGTAATCGACACCCATACCGTAAGCACCGCTGTGTTCACGCACCAGATCCATAACGGCGTCGTATGTCTCTTTACGTGACCAGTCGCGCTGGTATTCGAGCAGAACTTGCTGCCAGGTCACCGGCACTGCACCAGCCTGCACCATACGGTCAATGGAACGTTCATGAGCGTCCACGCTGGTGCCGCCGGAGGTGTCGGTCACCACGTACACTTCATACCCTTCTTTCAGCGCCATCAGTGCCGGGAATGTCAGACACACTTCGGTCCACAGGGCGGAGATGATCAGTTTTTTGCGGCCTGTGGCTTCAACGGCTTTCACGAATGCTGCGTCTTCCCAGGAATTCATTGAGGTACGCTCAATCGGTTTCACATCCGGATGCACCGCCAGTAATTCCGGCCAGATATAACCGCTGAAGCTTTCCGTCTCGACCGAGGTGTAAATCACCGGCACGTTAAAAACTTTGCCCGCTTTAGCGAGAGCGACCGTATTATTTTTAAGCTGCTGGCGATCGATATTCGCAACGCCGAAGGACATTTGTGGCTGATGGTCGATGAAAATCAGGGTGGAATTCTGTGGGTCCAGCAGATCGAATTTAGACATTTTCATTTCCTCTCAGAGTGCATTGTTAGATTGAGTGTTTGTATTTAACGTCGTGCTGTTGTGCTGCTGGAATTAACAATAGGTCAGGACATTAAAAGCGGATAGCGGAAAGAATTTGGCAACTTGTTCAGATTTTTTTGACAGGTATTACCCTCTCTATATGCCCGATAATACCCATTAATTTCAGCGCGATAGGAACAACAAAATCTTTTAACAACTTATCAAAAACATCCTGTTATCAATATTTCCCTGCCACGCCTAATGTTGTTTTCAACACAACACACGACCCGTATAAAACCTGCAAAATAATCGCTGAGGAAATCTATAAATGAGCACATTCAATACACAAGACGGCACTCAAATTTATTTTAAAGACTGGGGTAAAGGTAAGCCGGTATTATTCAGTCACGGCTGGCCGCTGGATGCTGATATGTGGGACAGCCAGATGAATTTCCTGGCCGATCGCGGCTACCGGGTTATCGCTTTTGATCGCCGTGGTTTTGGCCGTTCAGAACAACCATGGGAAGGTTACAACTACGACACTTTCGCCTCTGATATCAATGATCTGATTGAGCATCTCGATTTGCAGGACGTGACGCTGGTCGGCTTCTCCATGGGCGGCGGCGACGTCACCCGTTACATCAGCCGTTACGGTTCAGAACGCGTCACCCGCCTGGTCCTGCTGGGTGCGGTCACACCGCTGTTTATTAAAACGGATGATCATCCGCAGGGTGTGGATAAATCCGTATTTGATGGTATCAAAGCCGGTTTACTGAAAGACCGTGCACAGTTCATCAGCGATTTTGCGACACCGTTCTACGGCACCAATCAGGGGATGACCGTTTCTGATGGCGTGATGACGCAGACGCTCAACATTGCACTGATGGCGTCGCTGAAAGGAACTGTTGATTGTGTTACGGCCTTCTCTGAAACGGATTTCCGCCCGGACATGGCGAAAATTACCGTACCGACGCTGGTTATTCACGGCAGCGCGGATCAGATAGTACCGTTCGAAGCCACAGGCAAACTGGCAGCAGAAATGATTAAAAACGCAGAGCTCAAAATCTATGAAGGCGCACCGCATGGTTTTGCTGTGACGCATCAGGATCAGCTGAACGACGATTTACTGGCATTCCTGACCGGTACTGCTCAGCGGTAAACAACGTCATCCGCAGAAACGAAAAGGCATTCCCGCAAAGGAATGCCTTTTTCTTTTGAGCCTGTTTTAAGCACTTCTTTTAACAAAGCAGCCGTCAGACTACCGGCAGTCTATCCAGAATCGCCTGTGCGGTATTCACGTCCGTCACTAATGAATTAATCATGCCTGAACGCACGGCACCGATAATCCCTGCCGCTTTTTCCGGCGTTGCCGCCACGCCGATAGTCAGCGGCGTTTTGCGCAACTGTTCAACCGAGGCCGCAATCATTCGCTCCTCGCCTTCCCAGTGCAATAACTCGCCCGTTCCCGTGAAGTAATGGCGCAGCACATCGCCTGCGGCATCGCTCAGCGCCTGCTCGCCGGGTGTCGCGGTGGTGGATTCGCTCGGCTTCGGCGTATGCGTCAGGCCCACACCGACAATCGCCGCATCGAGCCTGTCCCACAATGAAATGATTTCCTGCACACTCGGGTCCGAGAGAAACGCATCACGCAATTCCGCAGAAGAAAGATAAGGGGCATGCAGGAAATACGGCGTGCCTTCCATCTGTTCCGCCGCGCGGCGCACGAACTCGGTTATCTGAAAATGCGGCGCAGATTGTTGCATACCGCCGTTGAGCGCCACGGTCATGATCCCCGGCAGACGAGGCATACCGGCCAGCGTGACTTCGCGCACCGCCCTTCCCCAGCCAATACCGAGCACCGATCCCGCCCCTAAACCGGCGTCCTGTAAAAGAGAAGCCAGCGGCGTCGCCAGTGCGCCGAGCACATTGCCCGGCGGCGCATCCACAACATACGCCTGTTTGAGCCCGAGACGTTTTATCAGATCTGCCGTCATGTCTTCCGGTGAAGATAATCCCACCACTTCGATGCGTACAATCCCCGCCGCGCGGGCTTTATTCAGCAACCGGGAGATGGTTGCCGTCGACACATCCAGCTTGCGTGCAATCTCCACCTGAGACATATCAGACTCGTAATGCAGCTTCGCTACCAGATGCATCATGGCACGCGTTGCTGCAATATCTTGCAAAATTGGCTCTTTCAGCTTGAAATTCCTTTCAGTAATGAATTACACTCAAATCGTCGATTGAGGGATTATTGCGCAACACCTGTAAAAATGCAATGTGCCGGATCGGGCTTCAACCCTTGTAATACGGCATGTTACGCGATTTTCCACCCCGTTTATCCAGGGGGTAAACACAGAACGTCCAGTGTAATCGAGATTTTTTCATCTGTAATAAATTTCACGCAAAGGAGAGTTCCATGTCAAAAATGTCCACCTCAGAATTACGCAGCTATCAGCAGATTTGCGGTAAAAATGGCGCAATGATGGTGATCGCCTGTGACCAGCGCGGCGCCATGCGCAGCCTGCTCGCCAGCGATCCGCAACAACAATCTGCCATTTCAGAGCACGAACTCGGGCTGATTAAAGCCGACATCACGCAATATCTTGCCAGCAAAGCCTCCTGCGTACTGGTCGATCCGGTCTGTGCCGTGCCGCAACTGGTGGACAACGGCATCATTGCCCGCGACACCGCGCTGCTGATTGGCCTGGATGCATCAGGCTGGGATAATTCGCCGGAAGGTTATCGTCTGTCACGGCTGGTGGAGAATGTCGATGCGCGTCGTGTGCGTGAGCTCGGCGCGACCGGCGGTAAAATCATGGTGTATCTGCGTTCCGATCAGGAAGCGGCAAACCGTCATAACATTGATATTCTGCGCCAGTGCATTGAAGATTTCGCCCGCGAAGACCTGCTGCTGGTGGTGGAGTTCCTGACCTATAAACTCGACAACGAAACCGGGGAAGAATATAAAGAAAAAGTCCCGTCTCTGATTTATGGCGGCACGAAGATTTGTCTGGAATGCGGGGCTAAGGTGTTGAAACTGCCCTATCCTGGCTCAAAACAAGCCTGTGCTGACATCACGAAACTCGCGGGTGACGTGCCGTGGGCCGTGCTTTCTGCGGGCGTTGACCATTCCACCTTCCTCAAACAAGTGGCGGATGCCATGAGCGAAGGCGCATCAGGCGTTATCGCAGGCCGATCATTGTGGAAAGACTGCATCTCACTGGACCGCAATGCGACAAAATCCCGTCTGGAATCGCTGGCTGTACCGCGTCTGAACGAACTTCAGGCCGTCATTGAGCAGCATTTCCATGCACCGGCACACAACCAGACACAACAGGTGGAACATGTCTGAAAACAGAAGCGCCTCACGAAATGGCTTTACCGGCAAACGCGTCATCCTGGTGAACGGGATCCCGGCGTCAGGTAAAAGCCGACTCGCCGTTGAGCTTTCTGCATACAGCGGCTGGCTGCAACTGTCGCTTGATGGCATTAAAAACCCATTTCTTCAGCGATTAGAGAATGTTGACCGTCCTTTTAACCGCGTGCTCGGGCTGGCAAGTTATCAGGTTATCTGGGACATCATCGGCGGCGCGCCTCAGGGCAGCACTTTTATTGTCGATGCGTGGTTTGGTTTTCAGCCCAAAGAGGTATTGCAGGATTATCTGCAACGGGCGGGCGCATCACAGGTTGTGGAAATCTGGTGCCAGATTGATGCTGAACGTGCGGCCGAACGATTTTCCTCACGACTGGGCGAACGTTTACCGGGACATGTCGGGGCAGAATATATTCCCGAATTAAAAATTCTCGCCGGAAATGCACGACCAATAACCTCAGGGCCAGTGTATTCTGTGGACCAGAATGTTATCGGACAAAATAAGCCTGTGAACATTGTTGATATTCATACGTGGATAATTAATGCATTCCACACACAACTCCAATAAATACCTGAACAAAGGAAATATTTATTTACTGGAAAAGTAAGTTAATTCTGATATCGGGATATTGTTAACCCTCTACTATCATTCATTCTTTCAGGTTGTTTGAAATTATTATCGTTCATTGATGGCTAATAGGATTGGACAGATCACAGTTTTTATTTTAATTAAATATCATACTGAGAAAAGACCCTATTCATATGAAGAGGTATTATGTTAAGCGACTGGATTAATGAAAACAACACGCAAATCATTAGCAAAACAGATGACTGGAAAAGTGCAGTAGCAGTTGCCGTACAACCGTTAATTGATTCGGGCGCAGCGGAAAATCGCTATCTTCAGGCTATATATGATATGCACCGGGAGATCGGACCTTATTATGTTTTGGGCGAAGGTATTGCGATGCCACACGCCCGGCCTGAAGAAGGGGTTAACCGGACGGCACTGTCTTTGGTCATTGTTTCAGAAGGCGTTGAGTTTGGCAGTGAAGGTAATGATCCGGTTTACGTTATCTTCGCGCTGGCCGCGGTGGACAGCCATTCGCACATCGAAATGATTGCCAGCCTTTCCCATCTGTTCTGCGATGACGAGGCAGCGGAACGATTAAAACGCAGTAAAAACAAACAGGAAGCATTAGAGATTATCCGGCAGTTTTAGACGTGAAGTGAAAAAGATAAACATAACCCTTTATGAACACCTACAAAGAACGTAAGGAAAAATGATGAAAAAGCTATCAATCCTGGCGGTATGCGGTGCGGGTCTGGGCAGCAGTTTTGCCTGTGAAATGAGTATCGAAGCGGCACTGAAGGATCTGGGTGTGGAAGCCGATTTATCACATTGTGATATTTCCAGCGCCACGTCTTCAAGAGCTGACATTATTATGACCGGCGAGAATTTCAGATCGCAATTTCAGCATTACACCATTAATGCCAATATTATTTATCTGAAACGACTGGTGGATAAAAATGAAATAAAGACCAAGCTGACGCCTATTCTTCAGGAGATGGGGCATCTGGCCACGTAATAACACGCTGTCTTAATTCACAATACGTATAAATTAAATCAACAGAACAATTACCGTGAACTCTACAGGGGACGCTTATGTCTTTCCTTCACTTTATTGTCAATGATGTATTAGGCCAGGCATCAATATTAATATCACTGATCGCCATGATTGGTCTGATAGCATTAAAGAAAAGCACCGGGCAAGTTATTACCGGCACATTAAAAACGCTTCTGGGTTTTTTGGTTCTGCTTTCCGGTGCAAGTATTATTGTTAATGCCCTGACCTTTCTGGGTGAAATATTCCAGAAAGGGTTTCATATGCGCGGGATTGTTACCGACGTCGGTTCTATTGCCGGTATCGCACAGCAAACCCTCGGGCGTGAAACCGCATTAATTATGGTTCTGGCGTTTATCGTCAATATCCTGATTGCCCGCCTGACCCGTTTCAAATATATCTTTCTCACCGGACAGGCCTCCCTGTGGATGGCCACGGTATGTTCCGTTATCGGGTATATGGGCGGTTTGCGCGGTACGGAACTGATCCTGACCGGTGGCATTATTGCGGGCATTATGGCCGTCGGGATGCCGGTGCTGGCTCAGCCGATCGTGCGTAAAATCACCGGTTCCGATGACATTGCACTCGGCCATTTTTGCACCATCGGTTATATCGTGCAGGCGGGTGTGGCGAAAATCACCGGCGATGTCAGTAAAAGCACCGAAGATTTCGAGCTGCCGCAATCTTTCTCTTTTCTGCAGGACACCTACCTGTCGATGATGGTGGTGATGATCCCGATTTACCTGATCCCGGCGATTGCCGCAGGGCCGGAAGTCGTCGCGCCTTACGCCAATAACGTCAACTATCTGGTCTATTCGTTCCTGCAATCCATTCAGTTTGTGGTCGGCGTTTATGTTCTGCTGTCGGGTGTCCGCCTGTTGCTAGCGGAAATCGTACCGGCATTTCGCGGCATCGCCCTGCGCATTGTCCCGAACGCCATTCCGGCACTCGATTGCCCGGTGCTGTTTCCGTATGCACCGAACGCCGTCATTATCGGCTTCATCTCCACCACCATTGGCTCCGTCATCGGCATGTTCCTGTTTCCGAGCCTCGGGCTGGCGATGATTTTACCGGGCATGCTGACCAACTTCTTCGCGGGTGGCACAGCGGGCATCTTCGGCAATGCTGTCGGCGGGCGGCGCGGCGCAATTATCGGCGGCATCTTCCACGGCCTGTTTATCACCCTGCTGCCTGCGTTGCTGCTGCCGCTGCTGGGTAAGTTCGGCTTCTCGAACGTGACGTTCAGTGACTCAGACGTCATCAGCGTCGGGCTGGTATTCGGCCACATTCTTAACTTCTTCCACTAAGCAAACCGGAGAGCCTTCTTATGGATAAAAGTTTGGACACACGCATCGGACAAATTTTAGCGCAACAGATGCCGCCGCAGGCGTCGGCGAAAGCACTTAATGAACTGGGAAAACAGTATCAGGAACAGCAGGATCTGGACGCGGCCATTGCCTGCTGGGAGCAAAGCATGGCCTGTTATGGCAAACCCGGGTTTGCCCAGGCTCAGCTGATGAAAGCCTACAATGCCCGGCGACGTCAGTGCTCTGAAGCCGGTGACGGCAAAGGGCTGGAGCAATATTCTGAGAAAATCGATGCGCTGATGCAGCAAAGTAAGGATGCAATCCGCTACGGATTCTGAGGGAGCCAAAAGCCAGAACAGAGGTTCCGGCTTTTGTTTTTCACGTCTTTATTCTTCTCAATCCTTCCGTAGAATAGATTTTGCCCCCGTCGTGAGGGCCTAATAACGAAGGATTTACTATGCCGATGATCCGTTTGGAAATGTTGCCGGGCCGCACTGCTGAACAAAAACGCAATTTTGCCCGTGAAGTGACCCGCCTGGCGGTAGAAACGCTTAACTGTAAGCCTGAAAGTGTGGATGTGATAATCACTGAAATACCAAAATCACATTGGGCAAAAGGGGGCGTATTACCGGAAGAATAATAGGCGGGATTAAACGCCGTCAGCCAGCACAGAGAATGTGCTGGCTGAGCCGATAAAACGGCCAGAAACGTGATTACTTTTGCAAAGATTTCGTCCGCTGCGCAAAGCTCTTGCGCAATTTTTGCAGTTTCGGCGGGATCACCGCCATGCAGTAACGGTTCTGCTGTCCTGCGCCATCCCAGTAATTCTGGTGATAACCCTCGGCCACGTAGACTTCACCGAGCGGTTCAATGCTGGTGACAATCGGATCACTGTGATCATGTTGCGCACGCAGTATTGCCGCTTCCGCCTCTGCTTTTTGCTGGTCGTTAGCCGGGAAAATCGCTGAACGGTATTGCGTACCGACATCATTCCCCTGACGGTTAAGCTGGGTCGGATCGTGCGTCGCAAAATGGATATCCAGTAAATCGCCGTAGGTCAGTTTTTCCGGGTCAAACCCTACACGGATGGCTTCCGCATGGCCGGTCGTGCCGGTGCAAACCTGTTCATAATTCGGATTCGGACGACGCCCGCCGGTGTACACACTTTCCACCGACTCCACGCCGATGACGTCTTTGAACACCGCTTCCGTACACCAGAAACAGCCGCCACCGAAAATAGCGTATTCGATTGTCATACAGACTCCTTCACTGAGGGGGTAGAAGAAATATGGGGACGAATAGCATTGAGATAAAGGTATGGCATTAAAAAAACAGAATGTGAAATTTTATCCCCGGTAAATGATATTATTTTGCACCCGCTTATTTCCCTGTAAATAGTGTTGATATTTCGTCTGATTGATCTGGCTTTTTTTTCGTGGCAGACTCACTGGCATTGAAATACATGGAATTCCCCTATGAAAGACGTCATTGAAGGTTTCCTCAGATTCCAGAAAGAAGCGTTTCCGCAACGCTCTAACTTATTCAAAAAACTCGCGTTAAACCAAAATCCTAAAACCTTGTTTATCTCCTGTTCTGACAGCCGGCTAGTGCCGGAATTGGTCACGCAGCGTGAACCGGGCGAACTGTTTGTTATCCGTAATGCCGGTAATATTGTGCCGCCATTCGGGCCGGAACCGGGCGGCGTTTCCGCCACGGTAGAATATGCCGTCATGGCGCTGGGCGTGAAAGATATCGTGATCTGCGGGCACTCCAACTGCGGCGCAATGAGCGCTATTGCGAACTGCACCTGTCTGGATCACATGCCGGCAGTCGCCCACTGGCTGCGTTATTCCGATGCCGCGAAAGCCATCAATGAATCCGTCGAACACGAAAACCCCGAGGCCCGCGTCAACGGTATGGTGCACCAGAACGTCGTTGCCCAGCTCAGTAACCTGCGCACACACCCTTGCGTTGCCGTCGCGCTGGCGAAAGGGGAAATTACCCTGCACGGCTGGGTTTATGATATTGAATCGGGTTCTATCGAAGCTTTCGATGCGAAAAGCGGCGCTTTTATTTCGCTGTCTGATAACCCTGAAGTCAGAGCCAGTTAATTAAAACATCCGGAACATTTGTAAATAATGTTCCGGATGATAAATCATCGACTTAAGTCTTATTATAGTGTTGTCTTCACCTCTGCCGTAATATCCCCCTGCCTGAACGACAGTTAACCGATTTCTCTTTTACGCCACAGCGAGAATAATTGATGTCTGTTATTACGTTAAACCGTCTGGCCGATTGTCCTGCCGCACAGTGGGATGCGCTGGTGCCTGCGCAGCAGCCTTTCCTGAGCCATGCATTTTTATCCGCGCTGGAAGACAGCGGCAGCCTGGGGCCACATTCCGGCTGGCGTCCGCAGCACCTTCTCTGGCAGGAAAACGGCGAAATCTGCGCCGCCATTCCCGGCTACCGCAAGCACCATTCTTATGGCGAATATGTGTTTGATCAGGGCTGGGCAGATGCCTGCCAGCGTTCAGGCATTGCTTATTACCCGAAATGGCTGGGCGCCGTACCCTTCAGCCCGGTGACCGGCGCAAGGTTGCTGGGTGAGGAATCGGCGGTGATCAATCTGTTACAGACATTGCCTGATTATCTGGAAGAGAATGGCCTGACCGGTGCGCATATTAATTTTACTGACGAACGCGCCAACCGGCTGATGGGCGATCAGGCGGTCTGGCAGCACCGTCAGGGCCTGCAGTATCACTGGCAAAACCGTGGCTACCGGGATTTTCAGGATTACCTCGACGCGCTGACGTCGCGTAAGCGCAAACAGTTTCGCAAAGAGCGGGAACAGGTGGCGTCACAAGGAATCGATTTTGTCTGGCGGGAAGGTGCGCAGGTCACAGAAGCGCAATGGGATTTCGTCTATGCCTGTTACAGCAATACCTATGCAGTTCGCGGCCAGTCGCCGTATCTGACCCGCACTTTTTTCAGCCTGCTGGCGGAAAGAATGCCGCAGGCTATCCGCGTGGTGTTTGCTCAGCAAAACGGCCGCGACGTGGCGATGGCCTTCAGCTTAATCAGCGGCGATACGTTTTATGGCCGCTACTGGGGATGTGTAGCGGAATTTGACCGGCTCCATTTCGAGACCTGTTTTTATCAGGGAATGGAATATGCGATTGCCAGCGGACTGGCGCGTTTCGACGCGGGGGCACAAGGGGAACACAAGCTGCTGCGCGGTTTTGAACCGGTGATCACCGACTCCTGGCACTATTTACGGCATCCGGGTTTGCGCGATGCCGTGGAGGATTTTCTGGTGGAAGAACGTGCCGCCGTGCAGCGCTGGGCCGATGAAGCCCGTGAAGTGCTGCCCTACCGGCACGACGTCTGTTAAGTGCGGCCTTAATCCATACCGACAAAACCGCCGGTCTGGTGTTGCCATAAGCGCGCATAAAGACCACCGTGCGCCAGCAGCTCGGCGTGATTACCCGTCTCGACAATCTGTCCTTTTTCCAGCACCACCAGACGATCCATTTTGGCGATGGTCGATAAGCGGTGTGCAATCGCAATCACCGTTTTGCCGCCCATCAGCGTCTCCAGACTTTCCTGGATTGCCGCTTCCACTTCGGAATCCAGCGCCGACGTGGCTTCATCCATGATCAGGATCGGGGCGTTTTTCAGTAATACACGGGCAATCGCAATACGCTGACGCTGCCCGCCGGAAAGTTTAACGCCGCGTTCGCCGACATGCGCATCCAGCCCGGTTCTGCCCAGTGAATCATAAAGCTGCGGGATAAATTCATCGGCACGCGCCTGACGGATTGCCCGCTGCAACTCTTCTTCCGTCGCGCCCGGTCTGCCATAAAGCAGATTATCGCGGATTGAACGGTGCAACAGTGAGGTGTCCTGCGTGATCATACCGATTTGGGCGCGCAGGCTTTCCTGAGTGACCTCCGCAATATTCTGCTGATCAATCAAAATACGGCCACCGTCGATGTCATAAAGACGCAACAGCAGATTGACCAGTGTGGATTTCCCCGCACCGGACGGTCCGATCAGACCGATCTTCTCGCCGGGGCGAATCGCCAGATCCAGATTCGGGATCACCCGGCCACCTTTGCCGTCATTCTCTTTTCCATAGTTAAATTCAATATGATCGAAATGGATCGCACCCTGATCCACTTTCAGCGCTTTCGCCTGCGGAATATCCGTTACCGTCAGCGTCCGCGCAATGGTGTGCAGCCCATCCTGTACCATGCCGATATTTTCAAAAATACCGTTCACCACCCACATGATCCAACCGGACATATTCACGATACGAATAACCAGACCCGTCGCCAGCGCGATAGCCCCGACGCTTATCAGCGACTGCGTCCACAACCACAGAGCCAGACCGGTGGTGCTGACAATCAGCAACCCGTTCAGCGTGGTGATCGACACATCCATCCCCGTGACCAGGCGCCCTGCCAGCTGGGTTTTCTCGGTCTGTTCAGTGATCGCTTCGCGCGCGTATTTCTGCTCAAGATCCGTATGGGCGAACAGTTTCAGCGTTGTGATATTGGTGTAACCGTCGACGATACAACCCATCAGCTTTGAACGCGCTTCCGATGATTGCACCGAGCGTTGTTTCACGCGCGGCACGAAATAACGCAGACAGATACCGTAGCCAAAAATCCAGATAATCAGCGGGATCATCAGCCGCCAGTCCGCCTCGGCAAACAGGAATAATGCACTGGCGGCATAAATGACCACATGCCAGATGGCGTCCACCGCCTGCACCGCCGAATCGCGCAGCGAGTTACCGGTCTGCATAATGCGCTGGGCAATGCGTCCGGCGAAATCGCTCTGGAAAAAGTTCAGGCTCTGTTTGAGGACATACTTGTGGTTCTGCCAGCGGATCATGCTGGTCATGCCCGGACTGATGGTCTGGTGAACCAGCAAATCATGCAGCCCGATAAATACCGGCCGCAGGATCATCGCGACCGCCGCCATCCAGAGAAGCTCGCCCCTATGGTCGGTGAAAAAACTGCCCGGCGGGGTGTCTTTGGTCAGGTCGATAATCTGGCTGAGATAGCTGAACAGCGAGACTTCGATCAGCGCACCGATCAGCCCCACCACCAGTAAAATAGCGAAACTCGGCCAGACCTGGCGCAGATAATAAACATAGAAAGGCAGTACCTGATCCGGCGGCTTAACGGCCGGTGCCTCACGGAAGATGTCGATCATTCGCTCGAAACGGCGAAACAGCATAGCGGATCCCCTTTATGATATCCCTGTCGGCGTTGCTGGTTTCCATGCCATTTCAACGCCGTAAAGGGCAAAGCTTAGTGCAAATCACAGGGAGTATGGCCGGTTATTTCTTCAGCACAGCATCTTTTTGTAACAGCGACAGGACAAACGCCAGCACCATCACGCACGCGGCAATCAGATACACCGAGTGCAACGCCGAGCCAAAGGCCTGCAAATAATCAGCACGGATGGCGGCCGGTAATTCCTGCACCGCCTGCGCACCCAGCGAGCGCGGAAGCACCGTGCCTTCGGGGATCAATGCCCCCAGCTGATCACGCAGCACATGGGTAAAAATCGCACCAAACATTGCCACGCCGATGGAACCACCGATAGAACGGAACAGCGTCACCCCGGATGTTGCCACCCCCATCTGCTTCATCGACACCGCATTTTGCACCGCCAGCACCAGCACCTGCATCACCATGCCCAGCCCGAGGCCGAGCACACCGATATAGAGATACAACATATGCACCGGTGTGCTGACTTTCAGAAAGCCCAGCAACACCATGCCGGCAAAACTCAGCAACGTCCCGATAATCGGGAAGATGCGGTAGCGCCCGATGCGGCTAATCAGACGTCCGCTGATAACCGAGCTGACCAGCAGCGCGGCCATCAGCGGCAACAGTTGCATCCCGGCTTGTGACGGCGACGAGCCTTTCACCACCTGCAAATACAGCGGCAGAAAGGTCATCGACCCCATCAGAGACATACCGATAATAAAGCTTATTGCACAACTCAGCAGGAACGTACGGTCACGGAACAGGCCCAGCGGAATAATCGGCTCTGCCGCCAGCGTCTCTTCATAAATGAAGCCACCGAGGGTCACAATACCGAACGCCAGAATGCACCACAGCTGAGGATCTGACCACTGATACACCGTGCCCCCTTCGCTGGTGAACAAAATAATGCAGGTCAGCGCCGCCGCGAGATAACCCGCACCGAGAAAATCAATTTCATGGCGGATACGCGCGGTCTGCGATTTCAGGGCCACACCAATCACCAGCAGGGCGAAGATCCCCAGCGGCAGATTGATATAGAAAATCCAGCGCCATGAAATATGCTCAACCAGAAAACCGCCAATCAGCGGCCCGATAACTGTCGCAAGGCCAAATACACCGCCGAATAACCCCTGATATTTACCGCGCTCTGCAGGCGGAATCACATCACCGACCGCAGCCATACTGACCACCATCAGCCCGCCGCCGCCCAGCCCCTGTAAAGCACGCATCAGGATCAGCTGAGTCATGTTCTGCGCCAGTCCGCACAATACGGAACCGAGCAAAAACACGATAATCGCCGTTTGCAGCACAATTTTGCGGCCGAGCAGATCACCAAACTTACCGTACAGCGGCACCACAATCGTGGAGGCCAGCAGATATGAGGTCACCACCCACGAGAGCTGTTCCATCCCGCCGAGTTCACTGACGATGGTCGGCAGCGCGGTGGAGACTATCGTCTGGTCAAGTGCGGCCAGCAACATCACCAGCATCAGCGCAGAGAACAGCAGCTTTATCGAAGGCTTCTGTTGCACTACCTCGCCTGGTGCCGAATTTATTGTCGTCATGAATGAGATCCTGACTTGTAATTAATTAACGATATAATTAATATTGAAGCATCAAACTCATCTGGTCAATGGATCATCTTTCTTATGGCAGACAGAAAAATCTCAGAAACGCCAGGATCTGCACAAAAAGATCCCACGGCAGCCGCGCGTCGTCCGGGTCGTCCCCGCAGTGGCAAAAAAGGCGCAGACAAGCGTGAACTGCTGCTGGACGCCGCCCTGAAACTGTTTGCCCAATACGGCATCGCCGAAACACCGCTGAGCATGATCGCCAAAGAAGCTGGCGTCACTACCGCCATGCTGCATTATTATTTCAAGACCCGTGAACAGTTGCTGGACGTGATGATCGACGAACGTTTTCAGCCGGTGCGTGCCGGATTTACGGACATTTTCGAAACGCATGCCGATGACCCGCTGATGGCGATCACCAACATGGCGCAATGCATGATTGATGCGGCAGAAAAATACCCGTGGGTAGCACCGCTGTGGGTACGCGAAGTCATCAGCGAAAGCGGTATGCTGAAAAAACGCATGGAAGAACGTAACGGCGATAAAAACCGGAAAATCGTACAGGAGTGCATTATCCGCTGGCAGGCAGAAGGACGGCTAAACCCGGATCTTAATCCGGCATTGTTGTTCATTTCCCTGTTCGGCCTGACGCTGTTCCCGATGGCCTCAATGAAAATGAGACAGGGAGGCGTATCGCCCATTTCCCCCGACATGTTGCGTAAACACGTCACCCTTTTGCTGTTCCACGGCGTTGCACCGCAGAAGCCGTAAGCCGGATCACGATAAGCGCGGGTCAAGCCGCGCAACTCTCTTAATTCCCTCTTTTTTGTAATGAAAAAAACTGTGCAGACTGTTTTATGATGTAAATAAAATGTTGCTGTTAATCAGGGAATACCGTTCAACATGAAGGGAATGCCACCGTTAATTCTTGCTTTGCTCGCCAGTTCGTTAGTACTCACTATCGGGCGTGGTGTCACGCTGCCGTTTATTACTATTTATCTGACCGAGCACTATCATCTGCTGCCCAAAAGCGTCGGAATTATTCTCGGTGCCAGTCTGGCTATCGGTATTCTCAGCAGTCTTTACGGTGGCTATCTGGTGGATAAGTTCAATCACCGGACGCTGATTACCGCCTCAGTCAGCCTGTTCGGGCTGAGTTTTTTGCTGTTGCCGTTTCTGCCGGATGTGACCGGCGTACTGCTGGTTCTGGCATTGCTGAATGCCTCTTACGCCCTGCTCAGCATTACGCTCAAAGCCTGTATCGCCAGCTGGCTACCGGTGGAAAAGCGGGTGAAGGCCTTCTCAATGAACTATACGCTGGTAAACGTCGGCTGGGCTGTGGGCTCATCGCTGGGTGTCTGGCTAGCGGGTTTCAGCCCGATGCTGCCGTTTGTGATTTCCGGCATGCTGGCACTGGGTACTGTGTTGTCCCTGACGTGGGGGCTACGTAATATTCCCCATAAATCGCCACAAGCAGAACAGGAACAGCAACCCCTGCCGAAACCCAACCTTCGCCAGACACTGAGCATTCTGGCTCATGACCGTCGCCTGATTTACTTCACACTGGGCAGCACACTGGGTTCGGTGGTGTTCGGGCAATTCGCCGGTTACCTCTCGCAGTATCTGATTCTGGTGACCAGTGCGGCCTTCGCCTATAAAATTATCGGCGCGGTGATGATCACCAACGCCGTGATTGTTATCGTCTTCCAGTACGCATTAAGCAGCAGGATGAAACAAAACAGTCTGCTGAAATGGCTGCTTCTCGGTACTCTGTTCTTCATCATCGGTCTGACCGGCTTTATGACTGCCGGACAATCGGTGTTGTTCTGGGTGGTCGCAATGGCGATTTTCAGTTTTGGCGAACTGATTGTTATCCCGGTGGAATACATGTTTATCGACTTTATCGCGCCGGAAAACATGAAAGGCAGCTATTACGGCATGCAGAACCTGAGCAATCTGGGTGGCGCGATAAATCCGGTCATGTGCGGTTTGCTGCTCAGTTACGCCGCCCCGCCGGTGATGTTTATCGCGCTGATCGCCGCCTCCGCTGGCGGGCTGATATTCTTCTGGATGGGGCACAGGCTGGCGGCTAATACAACGCGCGCGCCTGCTGTTTGAGGTTCTCCATCAGCCCGATATAAGGGTGCGGGCCATAGCTTATCCGGCTGACACCCGCCGCCGTGAGATCAGCCAGCGGCGGGGTCAGGTTGCTGGTCATAATATTCACCGGCAGCGCTGATACCTCACAGAGTTCGGCAATCAGTGTCAGGTCGCTCAAACCGGGAGCAAAAAAACCGCTGGCACCCGCATCCTGATAAGCGCTCAGCCGCTTTTTGGCTTCGGCCATCAGTGCAGGATGCCGTGACTGATCACTTTCCTGTAAAAAAATATCGGTTCGTGCGTTGATAAACAAAGCAATTCCCTGAGTTTCCGCCACCTGACGCAGTGAGCTCAGCATCCCGCATTGTTCACGGATGCCGTTCAGTGCGGATAATCCCATTCGCTGATCTTCAACATTAATGCCCACCACACCGGCCTGCAAAAGTGCGCTCAGATTATCGCGACGGTCAGCACCATAACCCGTTTCGAAATCCACCGTGAGCGGCAGACTGACAACACAGGCAATACGTTGCACCGTCTGCAACAAACGGGCGAAAGGCATGGCTTCGCCATCCTGATAGCCCTGCGCTGCCGCACACGACCAACTGCCGGTCGCGATGGCTTTTGCCCCCGCCTGTTCCACAGCCAGCGCACTTCCCGCATCCCAGATGTTGTATAAAATGACCGGATCGTTTTTGCGGTGAAGCTGTGAAAATGCCAATGCCTGACGTTGCTGACTCATACTCTGCTCCTCATTTAGCGGCTCAGCGCCATTCTTCTTTCGTGTTCAATCAGCCACCGCTTTCGCCATAATCCGCCACCATAACCGGTCAGCGAACCGTCGGCACCCATCACGCGATGACAAGGGATCAGAATTGAAATTTGGTTAGCACCGTTAGCCCGGGCGACTGCGCGGCAAGCCGTTGCCTGCCCGATATCGGCAGCCAGCGCGGAATAACTGCGTAACTCACCTGCCGGAATGGCTTTGAGCGCATCCCAGACTTTGCGGGTAAACAACGAACCGAACTCCGCCAGCGGCGTGACGAATGTGTATTTTTCGCCTGTGAAATACGCCTTCAGTTCGTCTTCAACCTGATCAATTAGCGGATTACGGCCAAAAATGATTTCAGATGACGTCAGCTGTTTCAGCCGCTCGATTTCATTGGGCAATGCCGGACGATCAATAAACTCCAGCAGATACAGCGCATCCCCGCTGGCAATCGCCAGCATGGAACCGATCGGCGTATCCAGCCAGTCAGCTTTCAGAAACTGATGCTTTCTGGCCTGGCTGGGATTCAGCCCGATTTGCCGGCTTATCGCCGCACGGAATCCGCTCCCGGATTCAAAACTGGCATCCAGCTGGGCGTCAATGACCGGCTCACCGCCGGCCAGCGCATCGACACCTTTGCCGATCCTGCGCAAGCGCGCCATTTCCAGAAAAGTGATGCCAAACTGTCGTTTAAAGGCCCGGCGGACAGTGGAAGGATCAACGTTCATTGCCTGAACATCCCCTTCACTCCACTTTCTTTCCGGTTCTTTCTCGAGTGCAGCAAGCAATTTCAGCACCAGCGGGTCTTTTTCTCCGCCCTGCATGAGCGGCCTGCAGCGTTTACAGGGACGAAATCCTGCTTCCATCGCGCTGACCATCGACGGGTAAAATACCGAGTTCTCACGTTTAGGCTTTCGTGCCGGACAAGTCAGACGGCAGAAAATACCGGTGCTTTTAACGCCGACAAAAGCAAAGCCGTCATAGGCCGGATCACGGGCAATCAGCGCAGCATAAAGCACATTATCGTCAGGCAAATCGAAAAGCATGATTTCACTCACAGGCGGGATACGTGAGGAAAAGCATAGGGGAATTTCAGCAGAGGAAGCGACGTTTTTCGGGCGTTGATTTAAATATTTATGACAAGATAAACCATGCCCGGCCTGATACCGGGCATGGCCATGTTTACTCCTCCAGCCCGCGATTTTTCAGCATCGGTTCAATCGACGGCGCTTTGCCACGCCAGGTTTCGTAGAGTTTTTCCAGGTCTTCGCTGTTGCCGCGTGAGAGGATCTGATCACGGAATTTCTGACCATTCTCCCGCGTCAGTCCCCCCTGTTCGGTGATACCCGCAAAGGCATCATCGGCCAGCATTTCGGTCCACAGATAGGCGTAATATCCCGCCGCATAACCGTTACCCCAGATATGCTGGAAATAGCTGGAACGGTAGCGCGGTGGCACATACGCCAGATTCACCTTGTCTTTCGCCAGCGAATCCGCTTCAAACTTATCAACATCCTGCTGCGGTGCGTCCGCGCTCAGGCTGTGCCAGTGCATATCCAGCAGCGCGGCCGCCAGAAGCTCGGTCATGTCATAACCTTTGTTGAACTTACTGGCTTTCTCGATTTTGTCCTGCAAGGCCTGCGGCATCACCTGACCGGTCTGATAATGTTTGGCGAAGTGAGTAAATACTTTCGGATCACTCGCCCAGTGCTCGTTAAACTGCGACGGGAATTCGACAAAATCACGCGGCGTCGCCGTGCCGGAAAGGCCCGGATATTCCTGATCGGCAAACAGGCCATGCAGCGTGTGGCCAAACTCGTGGAACATCGTAATCACGTCATCCCATGACAGCAATGCCGGTTGTCCCGCAGCCGGTTTCTGGAAATTCGCCACGTTATATATCACGGGCTTGTTACCCAGCAGTTTCGACTGATCGACGTAATTACTCATCCACGCGCCGCCACCTTTATTATCGCGCTGATAGTAATCGGCGTAGAACAACGCCATCGATTTGCCATCCTTATCGAATACCTCAAAAACCCGCACGTCAGGGTTATATACCGGCAGGTCTTTGCGTTCTTTAAAGCTAATGCCATACAGCAGGTTAGCGGCATAAAACACACCGTTTTCCAGTACATTATTCAGCTCGAAATACGGTTTGATCTGCGCGTCGTCCAGATCGTATTTTTCCTTACGAACCTGCTGTGCGTAATGCTGCCAGTCCCAGGCAGCCATTTTGAAGCCGCCGTTCTGTTTATCGATTTCCGCCTGGATATCGGCGGCCTCACGCTGCGCACGGGCGGTCGCTGCCGGCACAATCTTATGCATAAAATCCAGTGCAGCCTGAGGCGTTTTCGCCATCTGGTCTTCCAGCTTCCACGCCGCATAGCTCGGGAAGCCCAGCACCCGGGCCTGCTCCGCACGCACTTTTGCCAGCTTCGCAATCAGTTCACGGGTGTCATTCGCATCGCCTTTTTCAGCACGATTGACGGAGGCTTCATACAACGCTTTACGCGTTTCACGATTATCCAGCGACTGCAATAACGGCTGCTGGGTGGTATTTTGCAGCACCAGAAGCCAGGCGTTATCCAGCTTGCGGTCTTTGGCGGCCTGCGCGGCAGCCGATAATTCGGCATCGCTCAGCCCGGCCAGCTGCGCTTTGTCTCTCACCGTCAGCCCGCCTGCTTTGGTCGCGGCCAGCAATTTGTTGGTGAACTGCGTGCTGAGTGTCGCAGCCTGCTGGTTCAGCGCCTTAAGTTTATCTTTATCCGCATCAGAAAGATTAGCGCCTGCCAGTTCGAAATCCTTAAAGGTCACCTCAATCAGGCGCTGTGATTCAGGAGAAATTTTCAGACTGCTGCGCTGATCATAGACAGCTTTCAATCGGGCAAAAAGCTTGCTGTTAAGATGGATGCTGTCATCCATTGCCGCCAGTTTTGGCGAAGTCTCTTCATCAATTTTTTGCAGCGTGTCGTTGGTGTTCGCACCGGTCATCGCACCAAAAACATTCAGCACGCGCCCGAGCATAACGCCGGATTTTTCCAGCGCTACGTAGGTATTTTCAAAGGTTGGTGGGGCAGTATCACTGGCGATTTTATCGACTTCAGCGAGTTTCTGCCGGATACCTTCGAGGATCGCCGGTTCGTAATCGCTGTCTTTATAGAGATTAAATTGTGGCGCCTGATATTCCAGCGGGCTGGGCTTCAGAAACGGATTATCGGCACTGATGGTGTTTTTCATGACGTGCTCCTGCGTTGATACCGGTGCAGATGGGGATTGTTCAGCGGACGCGTATTGGCCGTATGCCAGAGTAATAGCCAGAAAAAGAGGAGAAAGACGCATAGGGGATTTTCCTTTACCTGAGTTCCTTTAAGTCTTTGAGCATAGTAACAGGCAGGGGATTGGGCAAAATTAAGGGGGAGAAATTTACAGATAACCTTATGTTGCCCAATAAGAATGTACTTTATTCCCCCCGCCTCAGCCGGCAGCAGACGATCAGTCTTCAGCCCCTGAGTCGTCGGATCCGGAACTTAAATAATCGAGATCAGAGTCTTCATCAATCCCGCTTGAACTTAAGCTCCTGACTTGTGGCTTGTAATACTCATTGTTTATCGTGTATTGCTCAGATTGGATACCCACCATTTTCGGAACGCGAATTTCCGGCCGGTAAAAACTGTTAACGACGTTAGAAAGCTGGGCATCACTTCTGGCAGAAAGGATAATTTCCTGGTCAGCTGGCGGCAAAGTTCTGTTAGTGAGAATAATAGAATAAGCCAGCCCTAAAACAGAGAACATTTTCCCGTTAAAAATTATCGAAAGGCGGTTAAACTCACGGGCTTCTAATAATCTGATCGCTTCCCTGCTCAGAGCCGGAATATGACACCTCGGCTTCACCAGAGCCACCTGGTCAGTTAAAACCAGCGACGAATTCCGAAAAACAGGATGAGAATAGGCTATTTTATAAAAAATACTGCCAAAGCGGCTTGAAGATTTCAGTAAGGGTAATCCAACTTCTAAAGAAAAAAACACATAGCCATCATTTCCCAACATGGAAATATCGATAGGCTGAGTGTTGCTGTTATTAAACCTGATCCCCTTGCCCGTTAGTTCCTTCCTGGAATATAAAATCAGATCACCCGCCTTATTAACCACATCGGGGGAATTTGTACAGTGAACGGCATAGAAAGAGGACTGTGTAAGTACATTGAAAAAAATCTGCTCCTGAACGGTCAGTTTCCCCAGAGCAATACGTAATTCGTGGTAATTATGCAAGGAATAGCCATCGAGTGTTTTGTTACCTGACTTCCATAAAATGCCATTGCGCATCATGCTCTCACTCGTCTGAGAAGACCATCGGTTGCGTATATTATGTAAGAGCTTTTTGCCTGCGGCATTCTGAGTGAGAATTTTATTATCCGGCGTAAGCATATATTAACACTCCATGTTAAACAGAAAATAATAAACACTTTAAAATAAAAAAATATAATTAACCACTTATATAATCATTAACCACGCCGAAAATTCTATAGTAAACCTGAGCACAGCCGGAAAAATTATTATACGGAACTGAGTATTTCTGATAAATTATTCATAAACGAAATAAGAACTATAGGGATTGATAATGTTCACCAATCAACTATTTACTGACCAGCGTTTTAGCATGAAGCAATTTACCGGCGAAACGCTGGAGAACTGCCGTTTTTATCGCTGCCGTTTTGACAGCACCGATCTGTCGGAAACAGCGTTTGTCGATTGTCTGTTTTACGATGATGAAGAGCAAAAAGGCTGCTCTTTCCAGCATGCCAAATTGCAGGATGCCAGCTTCAAACGCTGTGATCTGACGATGGCTGATTTCAAAAACATTCAGGCTTTAGGCTGTGAAATCCGCGAATGCAAAGCTACCGGCGCAGATTTCAGCGGCGCGAGTTTTATGAATATGATCACTTCACGTACCTGGTTTTGCAGCGCGTTCATGACCAAAAATAACTTCAGCTACGCCAACTTCAGCAAAGTCATCCTGGAGAAATGCGAACTGTGGGAAAACCGCTGGACGGGCGCAAATGTGCAGGGCGCAAACTTCAGTGGCTCCGACCTTTCCGGTGGCGAATTCACCGAATTCGACTGGAACAATGTCAACATCACCCATTGCGACCTGACGAACTCCGATCTGGGCGAGCTGAACATCCGTAAGGTCGATCTGGATGGCGTGAAAATCGATGACTGGCAGCAGAGTCATCTGCTGGAGAAGTTGGGGATGATTGTGGTCTTTTCAAAGTGAGAGTATTCGAAATAAATATTGTTGACCGCGTTACGCCCGTTAATCTTTTTTCTTCTGTAAACGCTTTTCGAGTTGATCCGGTTGTTCCCGTTCAATCCGCTCGTTTTAAAATCGGCTGATCGTTGAAACTGATGCGCCTCTCCCCCGCCCTTCATCAGAATTTCACCGTAATATGCTATAACAGACATTCGCTTTAGCCACTAAATTAACCTCATGAAAAATAATGGCATTTATTCTCCTCAGGCGGCTGTCCCTGAGAAATCACGGGTGCTGGGCTGGTCAGATTTATTCTCGCTGTGGTTCTCACTCGGCATGGGCCTGATGGTGTTGCAGGCCGGTGCTATTCTGGCGCCGGGCCTCGGGCTGGCGGGCTCGCTGGCAGCTGTTGTGCTGGGGTCCGCCGTCGGCGTTGCCCTGCTGGCGCTGGCCGGGGTGATCGGCGGGCAGACAGGTATGTCATCAATGGCATCGCTGAAGCTAAGTCTGGGCAAGCGCGGTGTGGCGCTGCCGGTGCTGTTTAATCTGATCCAGCTGATCGGCTGGGGCGCATTCGAAATTGTGGTGATGCGCGATGCCGCCAGTCTGCTGGCGAAACGGGCATGGGGCGACGGCAGTTTTTGGGCGAATCCGACGCTGTGGACGTTTATCTTCGGCGCCGTTGCCACGCTGCTGGCGGCCAGCGGGCCGCTGGCGTTTATCCGTCTGGTGCTGCGCCGCTGGGGGATCTGGCTGCTGTTGGCCAGTTGTGCGTGGCTGACCGGTTATCTGTTCCTGCATGCGGATTTATCGTCGCTATGGCATAAAGCCGGAGACGGTTCGATGCCCTTCGCGCTGGCCTGCGATATCGTGGTATCGATGGCGTTTTCGTGGCTGCCGCTGGTGTCGGATTACACCCGCTTCGGCAAATCTGCGCGGCAAAATTTCTGGGGGACTGCCTGCGGGTATTTCCTCGGCAGCGTGTGGATGATGGCTCTTGGCGTCGCGTATACGCTGGCGTTTGTCAGCACATCGGCAGATGCCAATGCGCTGCTGCTGGCACTCTCAGGCGTTGCGCTGGGTATTCCGCTGCTGCTGATTCTGGTGGATGAACACGAGAACGCCTTTGCGGATATTCACTCGGCAGCGGTTTCTGCCGGTACTTCAGTACCCGTCAGCGTCGGTAAACTGACGCTGGGTATCGGTCTGCTGTGTACGCTGATCGCCTGGTCGGTGCCGCTGACGCAATACGAAAACTTCCTGCTGCTGATTGGCTCGGTATTTGCGCCGCTGTTCGGCGTGGTGCTGACACATCATTTTGTTCTGCGCAGGCAGAGCCACGAGAATCTGAATATCCGTTCTGTTGCGGCCTGGTTTATTGGCATTGCGGTTTATCATCTGATGGCAAACCTGCTGCCGGATATCGGCGCGACTATACCTTCACTGCTGGTGGCGGGGCTGGTGTGCTGGGGATTAGGGCGTAAAGCCTGAGTTAACACCAGAAAAAAACCGCTCACCTGAGCGGTTTGTATTTTCAGAAATCAGAACTTACAGCGCAGAACTTACAAAGCAATATCCGCAGGCTGTTTTGGCTCTTGTTTTGCCTGAACATCGAGCGGACGCAACTGAACCACCTCGGCCACCGGTGTCGTGTTCATCGACGGCGTTTCCAGTTGCAGAATACGGCTGGTTTCCAGCAGTTCTTTTTCGGTCGCTTCCACATTGCCGTTCAGTTTGGTGCCATAAGACGGGATAATTTCCCGGAATTTGGCCTGCCATTCTGCACTGGCTGCGCGCTCCTTAAAGACGGTTTCCAGCAATTTCATCATGATCGGTGCGGCGGTTGACGCGCCCGGTGATGCGCCCAGCAACGCGGCGATACTGCCATCTTTCGCGCTCACCACTTCGGTGCCCAGACGCAACACGCCGCCGTGCCTGCCATCTTTTTTGATGACCTGCACACGTTGTCCGGCGACCCAGCGTTTCCAGTCTTTCTGTTCGGCTTCGGGGAAAAATTCTTTCAGCGCGGCATGACGGTCTTCATCGCTGAGCATCACCTGCCCGACCAGATATTTCACCAGATCAAAGTTACCCATGCCGACATGCGTCATCGGTAACAGGTTCGAGCTGTTGACGCTGCCAAACAGGTCCCAAAGGGAACCATTTTTCAGGAATTTACTGGAAAAGGTAGCGAATGGCCCGAACAGCAGAACCTGTTTGCCATCGATAATACGGGTATCGAGATGCGGAACAGACATCGGCGGTGCGCCCACGGCCGCTTTGCCGTACACCTTCGCCAGATGACGTTTCACCACATCCTGATTCTCTGTCACCAGGAATTCCCCGCCGACCGGGAAGCCGCCGTATTCACGCGCTTCCGGAATACCGGATTTTTGCAGCAGCGTCAGAGACGCCCCGCCCGCGCCGATGAACACGAATTTCGCATTCACCACATGGTGTTTGTGGCTGTGTTTGAGATCGGTAATGGTGACGCGCCAGGTTTTGTCCGGATTGCGCTGGATATCACGCACTTCCTGACAGTTTGCCAGCGTGAAGTTGGATTGTTTCTGCAACGCCTCGACCAGCTGACGGGTCACCTCACCGAAGTTTACGTCGGTGCCTGCCGTGGTGCGGGTTGCTGCCACTTTTTGCGCCGGATCACGGCCTTCCATCACGGCCGGGATCCACTGTCTGATTTGTTCCGGGTCTTCTGAATATTCCATCCCGCGGAACAGCGTGCTTTCCTGCAGCGCAGCAAAACGTTTGCGCAGGAAATCGATGTTGTCATCGCCCCAGACAAAGCTCATATGCGGCACGCTGTTGATGAACGAGCGCGGATTATTCAGCACACCTTTCTTAACCTGATACGCCATAAACTGACGGGAAACCTGGAAGGCTTCGTTGATCGCCACGGCCTTGGTGATATCGACAGTACCGTCCGGCATCAGCGGGGTGTAGTTCATTTCGGCGAGCGCGGCGTGGCCGGTCCCCGCATTATTCCAGCCGTTGGAGCTTTCCTGCGCCACACTATCCATGCGTTCGATCATATGGACTGACCAGTCCGGCTCGAGTTCCTGGAGATAAGTCCCCAGGGTTGCACTCATAATTCCGCCGCCGACCAGCAATACATCAACGGATTTTTCGTCTTCTGCGGCCGCAGGCTCGCTGGCACCCAGTGAGTCACGGTTGAGAAGCATACCAAGTATCTTTCTCATGACGTCTGTTTCTCTAAATGTTCAGTTTTGTTATGAATCGTTGTTGTGACTATCGAACAAGAAATTAGCAAAAAAACACGCGGGATCGTTACTGAAACTTCATTTTTTCAAATCATGACTAAGAATATAACATTATCACTACAAAAATTAAAAAAGGATTTAACGTTTCAAAAAAACAGGCAAACGGGATGTCGGATAGCGCTTCAGGCCGCATCACAGCTGGATTTGAAGGGGATTGGCAAGGTCATTCCGGGGGCTTTCAGACGGTCAAAGAACGCGCTATTCGTGCTAAATCGGGTTTTGTGGGGAAAGCGAGATGTTAAAAAGGCGCGGTTGCCCGCGCCTTTGAAGGGTGGAGTGACGATACGGCTTAAAGCGCGACGTCAGCCACCACTTTTTGTTCTTTCTTCGGTGCAGAAGCATCCGCAGCCGGTGCCGGCTCTGCAGCTTTCGGTTGCGGATTGTCGAGCATCAGAACGCGGCTGGTGTCGCCCAGTTCTTTCTCGGTCGCCGCCACGTTGCCGTTCAGTTCGGTGCCATAAGACGGGATGATTTGCTTCAGCTTGGCCTGCCATTCCGGGGTGGCAACTTTGTCTTTAAACACTTTTTCCATCAGGTGCAACATGATCGGTGCTGCAGTAGATGCGCCCGGCGAAGCGCCCAGCAGCGCGGTAATGCTGCCGTCTTTCGAGCTGACCACTTCGGTGCCAAGACGCAGAACGCCGCCTTCTTTCTCATCTTTTTTGATGATCTGCACGCGCTGACCGGCTTCCCACAGACGCCAGTCTTCTTTCTTCGCATCCGGGAAATATTCACGCAATGCATCGAAACGGTCATCGTCGGAGAGCATCACCTGACTGACCAGATATTTCACCAGATCAAAGTTGTCGATGCCCACATGGGTCATCGGCATGATATTGGAGAAGTTCACGCTGCCGAACAGATCCCACAGGGAACCGTTTTTCAGGAACTTGCTGGAGAAGGTGGCGAAAGGCCCGAACAACAGAACCTGTTTGCCGTCCAGAATACGGGTATCAAGATGCGGAACGGACATCGGCGGGGAGCCGACTGACGCTTTACCGTACACTTTTGCCAGGTGGCGTTTCACCACGTCCGGGTTTTCGGTCACCAGGAACTCGCCGCCTACCGGGAAACCGCCGTAGTTATCCGCTTCAGGAATACCGGATTTTTGCAGCAGTGTCAGGGATGCGCCGCCTGCACCGATAAAGACAAACTTCGCTTTGATGACACTTTCTTTATCACCGTTTTTCAGATCGGCAACGGTTACGTTCCAGGTGTTATCCGGGTTACGTTTAATATCGCGGACTTCATGGCCGAGGCTCAGGGAGAAGTTAGGTTTCTTCTGTAATGAGGCCACCAGCTGACGGGTGATTTCACCGAAGTTCACGTCAGTGCCGATCGGGATACGGGTCGCCGCCACTTTCTGTGCCGGGTCACGTCCTTCCATTACCAGCGGGATCCACTGCTTGATTTGCGCCGGGTCTTCTGAATATTCCATACCACGGAACAGCGTGCTTTGTTGCAGCGCGGCAAAACGTTTACGCAGGAAGTTGATGTTGTCGTCGCCCCAGACAAAACTCATGTGCGGCGTGCTGTTGATGAAAGAACGCGGGTTGTGTAACACGCCGTTCTCAACCTGATAGGTCCAGAACTGACGGGAAATCTGGAAGGATTCGTTAATTTCAACCGCTTTGGAGATATCGATGCTGCCGTCAGCTTTTTCCGGCGTGTAGTTCATTTCTGCCAGTGCAGAGTGACCGGTACCGGCATTGTTCCAGCCATTCGAGCTTTCCAGCGCCACGCCGTCCAGGCGCTCCACCATGTCGACTGACCAGTCTGGTTCTAATTCCTGAAGGTATGTCCCCAGCGTCGCGCTCATAATGCCGCCGCCGATCAGTAACACATCAACGGGCTTTTCATCTTCTGCGAACGCTGACTGGCTGAAAGCAACCACGTTAAGGCAGAGGATCATGGCGAGTATCTTTCTCATGACGTCTGTTTCTCTGAATGTTTAGTTTTAATTTTGCAGGTGAAAGCTATCCAGATTTCCCCTGGATAAACGAAATCAACAACCCGTTGCGGTGGGAAATAAACGATTATTTCCACAAATGATGAAAGGACAATAATGGGGAGTAACGAAAACCGCGGCTAAAAACGACAAATCAACCACATAAATGTTGCCGAATACTCATATTATTGAGATTTCGTAAACAATTTAACATTGTCGTTACGTGCATTAAAAATAGTTTAATACTTTAAATAATTACATAAGTTAGTGACGTGACGAAATTACTCACACCAGATTCGCCTGTAAAGCTGCGGCATGCGCGGCCAGAGTCGTTGCCGGGCTGTGGCCGATCAGCATGAAGTTGTAACCGGCAGTACGCCAGTAAACCACGTTCATACCCCGGCGTATTTCACGCTGCAATGACGTATTTTCAACGCTTTTGCTGCGCGTAATACACAACGCCATCGGGCCGTAACGCGCGTCAAGATAGGTAATTTGCGCAATATCATCATCGTCATAATGCAGCATACGGGCATCTTTAAGATCCGCGCCCTGCACCGCCAGCGCCGCAGGGCTCAGCGGGATCCCTAAGGTGTTTTGCACCCGCGCGAGCTGTATTTTTTGTTGCCCGGCAGAATCATAAACATCGGCCAGCGTCTGCGCGGTATACAGCGACATATAATCCGCCACGCGCGCCCGCCAGTTATCCTCAGAAGTAAAAAGTGTGGAGTAGCGTCCGGCCAGCAGCCCGACAGCCAGAAAACTTAACGACGCCGCAAGCAATGCGCGGCGGCTTAATCCAGGCGAACCGGTACCCCGTGCGTCAGGGATCGCATCGAGTGCGGCCTGCAATTTCCCGACCGGCGCTTCCTGCAACATCGCGCCAAACGCATCGTGGAACGGTAAATTGCTGCGTGACATCTGTGCCAGCCGCCGCGTCAGCACGTCATCCTGGCTCAGCTGTGCGTCAAACTTCGCGCGCTGAGATTCACTGAGCTGGTTATCGAGATAGGCAACCAGAACTTCATCAGCATAAGGCGCAGGCGCGATTTCACGGGTCATTTTTTCTCTCCCTGCTGCGGTTGAGTGGCGAGGTCTGCGTCTTTTGCCAGCGTCAGCCGCGCGGTCGCCAGACGGCTCATGATAGTACCGGCGGGCACAGACAGCGTCATCGCCGCCTCCTGATAGGTGAAACCTTCGACATACACCAGAAATACCGCATTGCGCTGGGCTTCAGGCAGGCGGTTCACCCGCTGCATCACCTGCGTGTGCCAGTGACGCTCTTCGAAAGACAGCGTATCAGCGGGGGTTTCCGTTTCGCTGACATCGGCAAAACCCTGTCCCTGACGGACGTGCTGCGCCCTGAGTTCATTCACCCATATGGAGTGCAGTATAGAAAAGAGCCAGCGGTCCGTGCCGGTACTGTCCTTAACCTGCGCGCAGCGTTCCAGCGCCCGCACGCAGGTGGATTGCACCAGATCGTCTGCCACATCGTGCTTGCGCGACAACACCATCGCGTAGCGCCACAGACGTGACAGGCACTGGCTCAGTTCAGAACGTAAGTCTGCCGGTGAGATTTATCGTTTCTCCGTGATCAGGATTCCGGATGGCCGGCGATGGCTGCGCTCAGATCGCGATATTCTTCGCAGCCGGTTCCGCACAAGCCTTTGATGGTCGCCAGCTGGGCTTTGGCGAGATCAGGACGCCCTTTAATCATATAAGCCTCGCCGAGATATTCCCGGACTTTGGCGTAATGCGCGTCAAGGGCAATCGACTTATGATAGTAGCTGATGCCTTCGTCGGTACGCCCGAGTTTACGCGTGGCGTAACCACGATAGTTCCAGGCCTCTTTGGTGTTCTGATCTTTGAGCGTATCCAGCACCGTCAGCGCTTCCTGATAACGGCCGGTTTTCGCCAGATGATAGGCGTACTGGGTTTTATCCTGATCGGAGATCATGCTGCCTTTATCCACCATGCAGCTTTTGGTTTTGCTGTCGTAGATTTGCCCCTTCGGGCAATCCGGCGTTTTTTTAGCGTCGGAATCATCCCCCATTGCATTCGCTGCCGCGCTGAAAAACAGCAGATTGCCCGCCAGACACACAACTGACAACGCCTGCATTACCGTTTTTGTCTTCATAATGATGTCCTGTAGAGAATGAACTGATGACTTACGGGCGGCCCTGGCTGCCCGGTAACATGCGGCGCAGAATGCCGTCGCGAAGAACGTAATGATGGAAAAGTGCCGCCAGCGCATGCACGCCCGCAATAATAATCAGTGCCCAGGCCACATTGTTATGTAATGAGCCAAAGGTTCGGGTCATTATGCTGTCAAAATTAAATACGTCCGGGATCGGGAATAAACCGAAGAAATAGAAGGGTTCAGCCTGCGACCAGCGAAATAAAAAGCCCAGAATGATCTGCGTGATCAGCAATAAATAGAGCGCCAGATGGGTCAGATGTGCGGCGGCTTTCATCAGCGCGGGCATGGCGACGGGTTGCTGTTTACTGCGTCCGGTACTGACCGTGAATAACCGCCACAGCAGACGCCCGGTGATAATGGCCGCCAGCAGAATCCCCACCGAAATATGCACGGATTGCAGCCCTTTACGCAGCGGTGTCCCGTGATCGAGGACTTCCCAGATATGTGCGCTGGCAAACAGAAAAATCACGGCCAGTGCCGTCAGCCAGTGCAGCAAAATCGTCAGCCCGTCGTAACGGTTGCGGAGAACAGAAGATGGAGTTTGCATAAAAACCGTGCCCGTAAGTGTTCGATATAAAGTAAACACCTGAGCACCGGTTTCTATTCGGTTAGGCGGGAAAAATAATTTTCCCCTGTTATGTATTGAGTGATAAAAAAGCTAAGGAAAAAATACACGTCAGCACATGAAAAGATAGCCTATATAAAGTCAGGGGGGGAAAATGGCCTGCCCGGCGCTGTAATTTCACTTTTTGATCCATAAAAATATCCGTTATTAGCGGATAAAGTTTTGTTCTGAGCCGCCGATAATCCGTAGCAGGTGCCCTGTATGGCAACGGCTGCGCCATAATTTTGCATTTATTTCTTATGAGGTGTGTCAGGTGAGCGAAGTGTCGAAAGAATCGTTTGCGAAGCGGAACACGCTGGCAATCTTGTCCGTTCTGCGTGACTTAAAGAAGAACCAGACCCTGGTCATGGTCAGCCATTCACGCGGGCAATTTATCAGTAAGATTCTGGATGTTGATGCTGACAATCATCAGTTCCTGTTCGATCTGGGCAGCTCAGATTACGAGAACAATCTGGCCGCTGAGGCCGACACACTGACGTTTGTTGCGGAACCGGCCGGGGCCAAGGTTGAGTTTTCCTGCAGCAAAGCCCGCCAGGTCAGCTACGAAGGTTTACCGACATTTACCTGCGATATTCCCCCGGTGTTGTATTTTATTCAGCGTCGTGAATATTTCCGCGTGAGTGTGCCGTGGATACCGGATTACCGGTGCAGCGGAACACTGCCTGATACTTCTGAGTTTGCTTATCGCGTGCGTGATATTTCACTCGGCGGGCTGGGGCTGGAAATTGAAGGAGCAACGCCACCGGAAATCACCGAAGGGTCAATGTTGAAAGATTCGCTGATTCAGTTAGCGGAACTGGGAACCTTCACATTGGATTTGCAGTATCTCGGCGCGATGGTACGTAAGACAGTGAGCAACAAAGGCGAAACCGTGACATCGCAACGACTGAGTTTCAGGTTTCCGCATTTATCGCCCGCACAGGAACGCGACCTGCAACGGGCGATTTTCGAGCTGGAAAAACAGCAACATATGAAAGCAAAGCGTTTCCAGCACGATTAACGTTTAGATAAACATACCGCCTGAAGCCTCGACGCGCTGGGCGGTCATCCAGCCAGCTTCATCACTGAGCATCAGCGCCACCATATCACCAATATCGTCCGGCAATCCGGCCCGGCCCAGCGCAGTGTTGCTGGCAACCAGTTTGTTCACATCCGGATTGTCCCGCACCATACCATTACTGAAATCCGTTTCAATTGCGCCAGGCGCCAGCACATTAGCAGTGATGCCCCGCGCGCCGAGTTCTTTTGCCTGATAGCGGGTCAGCACTTCGATGGCACCTTTCATCATGGCGTAGGCCGATGAACCTGGCAGGGCAAAACGCGCCAGTCCGCTGGAAATATTCAGAATGCGCCCACCGTCGGCCATCAGCGGTAACAGCTTTTGGGTCAGGAAGAACGGCCCTTTAAGATGGACATTCATCATCAGATCAAATTGTGCTTCCGTGGTATCGGCAAACGCCTCATGTAAACCGACACCGGCATTGTTGACCAGAAAATCAAAAGTGTCGCGTTGCCAGACCTGTTGCAATTGGGTTTTGATTTCCGCAGCGAACGCATCAAAACTGCCGGACTCGCCGGTATTGAGCTGCAACGCCACAGCTTTTCCCCCCTGCGCTTCGACAGATGCCACCACTTCCCGGGCAGCACCGGCCTGATGGTGGTAAGTCAGAATCACGTCAATGCCCTTTTTTGTCAGTTTTTCAACGGCATTCTTACCTAAACCACGACTTGCGCCGGTCACTATAGCGATTTTACGGTTCATAACAGGCCTCATTCAATTTTGCTTCTGTTGCATCGGATGAAATACAGCCTATTGGATTACCGGAGAGTGATAAATGGTTCATAATGAATTTCACTGTCTCATTTTCAACAACAATCGGACAAGATGTGGATAAAATTCAATCAATGCAGGTTTTCGTGCGTGTCGCTGAGCTGAGTAATTTTACCCGCGCGGCAGAAAGTCTGGGATTGCCAAAGGGCAGCGTGTCGCGGCTGGTGCAGCAACTGGAAACGCGGATGTCTGCACGTTTGCTCCATCGTTCAACGCGCCGTGTGCAACTGACGCAGGACGGCCAGGTGTTTTATCAGCGCTGCAAAGAGTTGCTGGCCAGCATGGATGAACTGGAATCGATGTTTCAGTCGAATCCGGCCAGTGTCAGCGGACGGTTGCGGGTCGATATGACCACCGGAATGGCGACGCATCTGGTGTTACCGCGTCTGGCGGAGTTTCTTAACCGCTATCCGGCACTGGAAATTGAACTGAGCTGCACCGATCACCGCGTGGATGTGGTGCGTGAAGGGTTCGACTGTGTGATCCGCTCCGGCACCCTGAAGGATTCCGGGCTGATTGCGCGTCCGCTCGGACATCTCAGCATGATTAACTGCGCCAGCCCGGGTTATCTGCGCCGCTATGGTACGCCGGATCATCCTGACCAGCTGGCGCAGCACGCCATGGTGCATTATGAACAAATCCTCGGCAGCCATACGTCGGTCTTTGAATATCTCGACGGCAAACAGGTAAGAACGGTCAAAAGCGGCGGTGCCGTCACGGTTAACAGCACCGAAACCTACGCCAGCGCCTGTATTAACGGTTTGGGTATCATTCAGGTGCCGCTGATTAGCGTGCGAGACGCACTGGCAGGAGGGCAGCTGGTGAGCATTTTGCCGCAATTTCGCGCGCCGCCGATGCCAGTGACGCTGGTTTATCCGCACCGCCTGAATTTGTCACGCCGCGTCAAAGTGTTTATGGACTGGCTGACCGACATCACCCAAACGTTCATCGCCTGAGCGGTTAAACCACCGCCCCGCCCCCTGAGCCGCTCAGGCGTCTATACTTAAAGGCGGATGCACTTTTAAGGACAACATGGATCAATGCCCAATCTTTCCAAACAAAAAGTTTCCACGCAAAAAACCGAAACGCAGGCAAAACCGACCCCGCTGATCAACATCAAAACCGGTAATCAGGCGGTGGATAAAAACATTGGCCGTTTCTCGCGGCTGGTGGAACGCATTCAGTCCTGGGGATGGGTGGCGCATCTAGTGCGTGCCACGGAACGCTTTAATGATCGCCTTGGCAGCCAGTTTGGCGCGGCCATCACCTATTTCTCCTTTCTGTCACTGATCCCGATTCTGATGGTGTCCTTCGCCGCAGTCGGGTTTGTGCTGGCCTCCAATCCTGATTTACTGGCAGAACTGATCAACAAAATCGTCAACAGCATCAGCGACCCGAATCTGGCAAATACGCTGAAAAGCACAGTGAATACCGCCATCCAGCAGCGTACCGCCGTGGGATTATCCGGTTTACTGATTGCGCTTTACTCCGGCGTAAGCTGGATGGGCAATCTGCGCGAGGCGATCCGTGCCCAGTCGCGCGATGTCTGGGAACGTAACCCGCAGGATCAGGAGAAAATTTACCGCCGCTATCTGCGCGATTTTATTTCACTGACCGGACTGGTGCTGGCGCTGATTATCACGCTGTCGCTGACCTCAATCGCCGGGGCGGCGCAAAAAACCATTGTCGATGCGCTGGGGCTGGGGGGTATCGACTGGCTTCGTCCTGTCATGACCAGCATCACGCTGGTGATTTCCGTTGCTGCCAACTACCTGCTTTTTTTGTGGATTTTCTGGATGCTTCCGCGCCATAAACCCCGTAAAAAAGCCCTGCTGCGCGGAACATTGCTGGCGGCGATAGGTTTTGAGGTGATTAAATTTGTGATGACCATGACGCTGCCAAAGCTGGCAACCTCGCCTTCCGGTGCAGCCTTTGGTTCCGTAATCGGCCTGATGGCTTTCTTTTATTTCTTCGCCCGGCTGACGTTATTCGTCGCCGCGTGGATAGCGACGGCGAAATACAAGGATGACGCGCCGGTAGCGGATCGTAAGCCAAAAGCCGCAGACGCAAACCAAAAATCGACCGGAAACGACAGTGAATACACGCCAGACAACCTCATCATGCCAGACGAAATGCATATAACCGGAGTTAATGCTGATAACAAAGCAGAAAAGCAGTGAATAACACCAAACAATCCTGTGCACTGCCCTGAAAACCAGAATAACTGACTGAGGGCCGCACTTTTATTTCGCGGTTTTGCAGTCAGTTACTCTGACTTTTATCCATTCATCAAACTTATGACTGGCGAAATCCTGCCCGGATAAAATAATCCCCCGATCGCGCTTTAAACGCTTTATTTCCCTGCTTCCGCTGCGTTGAAATACCGCCACGCTCTGCATAAGATGCCTTTTCGATATACATTTTTTTACATTAGATCCCTCCCACTCATTACAAATAAGAAACACTTATGCAAGCCACTATCACTCCAGAATTAGAAGCTGACGCGCAATTGGTGAGTCAGAACTCCCGCAGCAAAGTCATCGTGGCATCGCTTATCGGTACGGCCATTGAATTCTTCGACTTTTATATCTATGCCACCGCTGCGGTGATTGTTTTTCCGCATATTTTCTTCCCGCAGGGTGACCCGACGGCCGCCACGCTACAGTCTCTTGCCACCTTCGCCATCGCCTTTATCGCCCGGCCAATCGGCTCTGCGCTGTTCGGCCACTTCGGCGACCGCGTCGGGCGTAAAGTCACGCTGGTGGCTTCTTTGCTGACAATGGGCGTTTCCACCGTGGTGATCGGCCTTCTGCCGACTTACGCCACAATTGGCGTATTTGCACCAATGCTGCTGGCGCTGGCGCGTTTTGGCCAGGGTCTGGGGCTGGGCGGTGAATGGGGCGGCGCGGCGCTGCTCGCGACTGAAAATGCACCGGCGAAGAAACGTGCGCTGTACGGTTCTTTCCCGCAGCTTGGCGCGCCGATTGGTTTCTTCTTCGCAAACGGCATGTTCCTGCTGCTGTCCTGGCTGCTGACTGACGAACAGTTTATTTCCTGGGGCTGGCGTGTGCCGTTCCTGCTTTCGGCAGTGCTGGTTATCGTCGGTCTGTATGTGCGTGTTTCCCTGCACGAAACGCCGGTGTTCGCCAAAATCGCCAAAGCCGGGAAACAGGTCAAGGTGCCGATCGGTACACTGTTTACCCGATACAAAAAAGCGACGATTCTCGGCACCTTTATCATGGTCGCCACTTACACGCTGTTTTACATCATGACCGTGTACTCACTGGGTTACGGCACAGCAGCCAAGCCGGTGGGTCTGGGTATTGCGCGTAATGAATTCCTGCTGATGCTGATGATCGGCGTGGTCGGTTTCGGTGTCATGGTGCCGGTTGCCGGTCAGCTGGCAGATAAGTTTGGCCGTCGCAAAACCATGATTTGTATTACGCTGCTGATGATTGTCTTCGCTCTGTGCTTCCCGACCATTCTGGGTGCGGGTTCTCAGGCGCTGGTGATGGTATTCCTGCTGTGTGGTTTCATGGTGATGGGGCTGACTTTCGGTCCGATGGGCGCGCTGCTGCCGGAACTGTTCCCGACAGAAGTTCGCTATACCGGCGCATCCTTCTCCTATAATGTGTCTTCGATACTGGGCGCGTCCGTTGCGCCGTACATCGCCACCTGGCTGGCAACCCATTACGGATTGTTCTATGTGGGCGTTTATCTGGCTTCAATGGCAACGCTGACGCTGATCGCACTGCTGTTGTCCAAAGAGACCGCCCATCAGTCATTGTAACTGACCCGGACACCGTGCCCGGTTTGCGCCCGGCACGGTGCCTTCTGCGAAGGTTTCTTATGCGCTTGCGTCGATTTATCCTGCCCGTCCTGATCCTGCTAATCGTTATTGCCGCGGCCTTCTGGTATTTCTGGCCTCACTCCTCCAATCCGAACGCCCTGTGGAACATCATCAGTACGAAATGCGTGCCTAATCAGCGCGGCAGCGGAAAGCCCGCTCCCTGCGCACAGGTGGATGAACAACAAGGGTTTGTGGTGCTCAAAGATCTGAACGGTCCGCTGCAATATTTGCTGATGCCCAGTGCGCGCATCACCGGTATGGAAAGCCCCGCACTGCTCGAACCGTCAACGCCGAACTTTTTCAGTCAGGCATGGAATGCGCGGCATTTTATGGCGGATAAATACGGTAAACCGATTGATGACAGCAATGTTTCGCTGGCGATTAACTCGCAATACGGACGTTCGCAGAACCAGCTGCACATCCATATTTCATGTCTTTTACCGCAGGTGAAAACCACGCTGAGTAAAGATGGCGGGCAGATGGGATATAACTGGCAGGAATTGCCCGATAAGCTGCTTGGCCACACCTATCTGGCGCGTAAAGTCACGCAGGCCGAACTGAATGAGAAAGGTGCATTCCGTCTTCTGGCGGAGGGCGTACCGGACGCACAGAAAAAAATGGGTCACTTCGGTATGGCGATGGTCAGTCTGCCGGGCGGCGATTTCCTGCTGCTGGCCAGTGAGCGTGACTTACTCAAACTCAATAATGCCTCCGCCGAAGAAATCCAGGACCACAAATGTGCAGTACTGGATCCGCTGCCTCAGCCTTAAAACCTCCTCCCGGCCTCCCCCTTCGCAGGGGAGGCGTTAATCCAACACGATTACTTCTGTTTCATCTGCTGCAAAATCGGACCGCAATGGTTTTCTTCATTGTCGCTTGGAGAAATCAGCGCCAGCAGAGCTGCGGCGGGCGCAACGACAGCACCGAGCGCCACCGCTGCAGCACCACGGGCGATCAGCGGCCCGGGTTTCACACCGGCATCCGGATTTTTATAGGTGCCGCGAACATACAGCGGCGAACGTAAGGTCAGGATACGCACCCCCTTACTTTCCGGGTTAACCGACAGATCCAGCCGTTCGGTCGCCATATTGGTATTGCCGGTAATGTTAATCACCGCATTTTCAGTATCAAACACAAACAGCCGTGGCGTGACCAGCCCGTTCTTCACATTGACGTTGGCAGCCGCGCAGTTGATCGCGACTTCATCATCGCCGAACAGTTTACTCACCACGTAATTACCGACATTCAGTCCCGCCAGTTCCATCAGACCCCGGCTGATCACGCCGTCGTTGATGAGGATTTTCATGTCGCCGTTGCTGGTGCCGAGAAGTGCCGCTACTGAATTACCGGTGCCGGTCAGCGTGACGTCACCGTTCAGGTCACCCAGGCTGCGTTCCATCGCCTGTACGTTTGGCAGCAGTTGTTTCAGCTTCAGCTTACGGGCATGGATATCGGCGCGCGCCTGCATCGGTGATTTGTCACCTTCGAGGCGGAGGGTGGAATTCAGATTGCCGCCTGCCATCCCGAAACGTAGCGGGTCAAGCAGGATCACACCGTCATTCAGTTTCAGATGGGTGCTTAAATCGCTCAGCGGCAGGGACTCACCGTGCTCGATGCGTTTGGCGCTGAATTTCACATCAGCGTCCATCACACGCCAGCTTTTGGTATCGAATTTCTCTACCGGCAACACTTTGTCGGCAGGCTGACGGGTGGTTTCACCACGCTTAGCTTTATCTGTGTTGGAATCGGCACCAATCAGCGGAGCCAGATCAGCAAAGCGCAGCTGTTTTGAAGCGACCTCACCGGTCAGTTCAGGCCGCGGTTTGCTGGCCTGATAAGTCAGTGAGCCGTGAATATCGCTGTCACCGATTTTGCCGTTAAAGTTCTGATAACGGTAAACTGCGCCGTCTTTATCATGCAACGTCGCCGATAAATGGCCGTCTGTAGAATACGGCGGTGTTTGCGGCAGCAGCACGCCGGTCAGACCATACAAATCAGACAGCGTCTGGCCGGAGAATTTCAGGCGTAAATCCAGGCCGCCAAGATTCATCGGATCCTGCAATGTCCCCGCGACAGCCACCCGCGTATTCCCGGAACGCACATCTGCCTGCAGCGGGAACAGCGCATCCGGGTCTTTCAATGCCAGCATGCCACCGATTTTACCGCTACCGGAAAGCGATTCGCCGTTATATTTACCGTCAACTTTCCAGCCAAACACGTAAGGCGGGGTTTTGGTTTTCGGTGCATCTTTCTTATCACCGACCACTTCCGTGAACGGCAGCGGTTTGCCCAGCGGGTCAATCACGGCCCGGAAATCGGCTTTCAGTTTTGCATCTTTGTAGTCGATTTGTCCGCGATCAAACACGATATCATTAAGCGTAAATGACCAGGCTGACGGCGGCTGTGCCGGATCCTGGGTATCACTGTTGTCGAGATTGAACGTCCAGTTATTTTTACCATTATCCAGACGCAGCAATGAAGCATCGGGCTGTTTCAGCCAGACTCGTGGGATCAGCACTTCTTTATGCAATAAGGCGAGTGGTGCAATGCTGGCATCAATGCGGGCGAGTTTCACCATCTGTGCATCTTTTCCGCCGGGTTGCACGTCGGAAGGGTTGCCGAGTACGATATCTTCAGCATGAATGTGCGGCCAGGGCACCCACGCGCGCCACCCCGCTTCGTCTTTCTGACGCGACCAGTCCACGCCTAAATCGCCGCGGATCGCGAATGTACGGTTCAGTTCAGTGCTGACTTTTTGATTGATGGTCGGTTTGAGGCGGTTCCAGTCGAATGTCGCAATGAAAATCACGATAGCAATCAACGCAATGATAATCACACCCGCAACCCAGGAAATCACTTTACCTGTGCGCGTCATAAACCTGTTCCTTTCAGACAGTTAACGAATCCCAGAGTTTAACCATAGTAGAATTCTTAACAGCTTGCCGGAAACGGCATCCGCGAAGGGGTGAACAACAGGCAGGAAGGTCGGAAATAATGCTTTAAAATCAGGCAAATGGAGATGTATCACACCACAACAACTCAGCGGCACCTTTGAGGGTTCGCCTCAGCAGGTCAGGTGTGATTCATTATCCTTTAAAATGTATAGGCAGATTATTCAGATTATCGAAAACGGTGGGACGTGCCAGATAATAACCTTGTGCAGCCAGCGCATCAGAATTGCAGACCATTGCCCATTCCGAAGCCGTTTCAACCCCTTCAATAATCACGCCTTTGCTGTAGCGGTTCATCAGCGTCACCAGCGTGTAAAATAGCCGGGATCCCTCCTCACTCTGCCCAAGCAAAATAAACAGATCACGGGCGATTTTGATGTATTCGTAATGCCATGTGGTGAAGGAGGAGAAGTTAGCGATACCCTGACCGAAGTCATCGAGCCATAGCCGGTCAGATTGCTCGATTTGCGACAGCGGAATACTCAGCGCATTTTCGGCGCTTTCAACCAGTTCAAAACGCACATACGGCATCGCGCGGATTTGTGTGCGCAGCGCCGAATCTGTTTGCAGCATTTCCAGGACCTGACCATCGACGTTAATCGACGCCAGTAATTCGTGTTCGATGAACAGATGCTGACAGCGCTGCAACAGATCAAGTTGTTCCTGCACGATTTGCAGGCGTTTACCCACCGCAATCGCGACAAAATATTCTTCCGGTGAAATAAATTTGTGCGGGTCCGCAGGGTGAAATACCCCAGTCAGTAATTCAATTCCTAACAGCTTTCCGGTCGTGCGATAAATGGGCTGAAAACGGTACACTCTCTGACACTGACGCCAGTAAGACTGTGCTTTTACGCGCTCTATCGCGGTAAAAGAAGGCGTAATCAGCCCTAACATCATCTTAGTTATCATATTTTTCTGCCGTCATGAATAAGAGTCAGATCATCAGGGACGTGCGGCAACCTATGTTGCGTGACTACAATGTAATTCATGTCAACAACGTGTGTTCGCAGCACACTGTGTTTCATGGAGGCAAAGTAGCCTGATTTCCTGGCTTTCTTTAGTAGGGTTATCTATCGGCGCTGCGCGGAGAAACTTTAATCACTCTGCGCTCCCCTGCAATCTGTGTGCTGAATGCGTCAAAAGCCTGACTGGAAGTTCTTTTACGCACGTTCTACAGTGGGAGCGCTGAAACATTTCATTAACGCTCATTCACAATCCGGAGAAACAATGCCTTACGTTAATATCAAAATCACCCGCGAGGGTGCGACGGCCGAACAGAAGAAAGCGCTGATCGCCGGAGTGACGCAATTACTGGTGGATACACTGGGCAAAAATCCTGCGACGACCACAGTCATCATTGACGAGGTCGATACCGATAACTGGGGCCTGGGTGGCCGTCCGGTGACCGAACTGCGTCTGGAAAATAAGTAACGGCTTCAGGTGGAAGTGCTGTCGCTTCCACTTTTCCCTTCGTTTTACTGCCTTTTTTTGCCCGCCGCTTACAAAAAATAAAACCTTGTTTTAATTTGTTTGACTGACCGCATTCTTATGAAGAGACTAGAGCGTAATAATGACCGTCTTTTCTTTCCTTTCGTTTTAATGCTTCAGACATAGGCCAGGTACAATGACCAGCAAAAACATTGCCGTTATCGGCGAATGCATGATCGAATTATCTCAGAAAGGCGATGCGCTACACCGCGGTTTTGGTGGCGACACGCTGAACACGTCTGTTTATATTTCCCGCCAGGTTTCCCCTGATGCGCTGAAAGTGCATTACGTCACGGCGCTCGGCAATGACAGTTTCAGCAATGAGATGTTACAGGCATGGCAGCAGGAAGGGGTACACACTGACCTGACCCAGCGCCTTGAAAACAAGTTACCTGGCTTGTATGTGATTGAAACGGACAGCACCGGCGAACGCACCTTCTATTACTGGCGCAATGATGCGGCTGCACGCTACTGGCTCGACAGCCCCCAATCCGAAGAGATTTGTCAGAAACTGGCAGAATTCGATTATCTGTATCTGAGCGGCATCAGCCTGGCGATCCTCAGCGATGAAAGCCGCGACCGTCTGATGACTTTGCTGAAAGCCTGCCGTTCACGCGGCGGTAAAGTGATTTTCGATAACAATTACCGTCCGCGCCTGTGGGCCAGCAAAGACCAAACGCAGGCCGCGTATAACGCCATGCTTTCCTGCACCGATATTGCCTTCCTGACCCTTGATGACGAAGATATGTTATGGGGCCAGAAGCCGTACGATGAGGTGATTGCGCGCACTCATGCGCTGGGCGTCAGCGAAGTGGTCGTCAAACGCGGTGCCGACAGTTGCATCGTCTCCAGCGCTGAAGGCGAACTGCATGATGTGCCAGCGGTGAAATTACCGAAAGAGAAAGTTATCGATACGACGGCAGCAGGCGATTCCTTTAGCGCCGGATATCTGGCGGTCAGACTCACCGGCGGCAGCGCGGCAGAAGCGGCAGTGCGCGGGCATGAGACTGCGAGTACAGTAATTCAGCATCGCGGGGCGATCATCCCGAGGGAGTTTATGCCAGACCGGGCATAAGGGTTTTTCACTTGCAGTGGGGCTGGGTCGTAAGACGGTGAAAGTTTCGGTTTCTTAAGTGCTGCGCTCACTTAACTCGCTGCGCCGAAACCGATAAAGAGAGGAAAGTGCTTTTCCTCTCTTTAATCTCTCCTCGCTTTTTTACTCCGCGCTACCGCTTGCTGGCTATGTTTCAGCAACCGCAGTGACAGGCTGGAAATCTTGCCGCTCTGCGGTTCCTTCTCTCGGTCTTCGAGCCATAGGTCTCGAAGCCGCTCCGTTCAGCAAGATTTCTGAATCGCCCGCACGATCTTAAATTCAATAGCAATCTGATGTTTATCTTTTAGAAAAGTGGATTGGCGTGCTCAAAAATGGCACCGAATGAACGGTTCGAGACCTATGGCTCGAAACCTGAAATTCGGGAATCGCGCAGCGATGACATTTTGCGCCACTCGCTTAAGTAACAGAACATGTTCGTCGTGCCTGCGATAGCGCGCAGTAAAAAGACGTGGGAGATCCAAGAGGGGCCCGTCATGGCCCCTTTTGGGCGGTTTCGGCGCAGCACGATAAGTGATCACTGCACTTAAGAAACCGAAACTTTCACCCATCCCAACCGGGAATAAATAAGGGATTCTCCCTTATTGCGCACTCGTCGCAGCGGATGCCGCCGGCACATCCGCAGCAGGTGCCTCCGCCGCCGGAGAGGTCTCCGCCGGGGCCATCACTTTGTCATACACAGCCCGCAGTTCAGCTGCATTCATCTCCGGTTCCCCTTTTGGCTGCGCCACTAATAACGCCGGGTCACGGGAAAGCTGTTGCTTCAGTTCCTGGTTCAGCACCGGCAGGGTTAGTGTGGAAAGGAACTGCTGACGCAACTGCTGATACTGTTCCGGGGCGATATCCACCACGCCGTTTTGCTGGGAGCGCAAACGCTGGCTCATCAGCACATCGGTATCGGTACGGGCGTAAGTCGCGAACAGTTTGCTCAGCTGATCGTTTTTCTGAGCAATCAGGGCGTCAAATTCAGCCTGAGAAATGCCTTTATCGCGAACGACCAGAAGTTCTTCTGCCAGACGTTTAAACAGCTCCGCCAGCTTAGCCTGCGGTGCGTCGATGCGGATGGCACACTGGGCGCGCTGGTATTGCACATTGCAGTCGAAACCCAGCCCCGCTGCCGGTACGTCTTTTTTGGTTTCAAACGCACTTTTCAGCTGCTGCTGCAAATGCCAGAACAGCGCTTCGCGGGCCAAATCACTGCGCCAGTAGGCGGCAATGGCCTGAGAATCCTGAATGGGCTGCCAGGCGTTATCCCACATTAATGAGACACGATCCTGAGTCAGATTTTCATCCATGACAGTCATAGATTTGGTTGTGACTTCAGACAGCGTCGGCAACGTCTGCGGAGTCTGGCGACTGCCTTTCAGTGATGAAAACGTCCGGTTAATTTGTTCACTCAGGCCACGGCTGTCAACATTACCGACCACAAATAAGGTCATCGCATCCGGTGTATACCACTGATGATAAAATTTGATTAATGCATCGATATTGACGGGTTTAGTGGGCAACTGGTGGGGATTGTGGCCGACCAGCGTCGAGCCGGCCATACGTGCACGCCACCAGGCATCCTGCGTATTTTGTGGCAGTGAACCTACCGGATCTTCCGATTGCTGCCGGGCTGCACTGATCAGCGCCGGTGTGACAGTCATTTTACCGGCCGTATTTGCCAGCCAGTTCAGCGCATCTTTAAGAAGATCAGGGCGGTTATTTGGCAGGCTCAGATTGTACATCGTGAAATCATAAGAACTGACAGCCGGCGGCAATGGCCGCTGCGGATTAATGCTTTGCTGCCACAGAGACTGGAGCTGAGCCGTGCTGAAACCTTCACTGTGCATCAGCGCAAGACGGGGAAGGAAATGGGCGTAGCCCGTTTGCTGGGCTGATTCAGCCAGCGAGCCGGTGCGAACCACCAGGCGTAATTCAATGCGATCGCTCGGGCGTTGCGGTGTAGTCAGCAACTGCCAGGTAAATCCATTGTCCAGTTTCCCCTGCTGCCAGGCCGGATCTGGTTGTAATGCTTCAGCTTGCACATGACTTGCGGCTGTTGCCAGCAACAATCCACCAATGAGTAAACGGATTTTGGTGCCCTGCATGTGAACCCCTACGTAATGACAATCCAATTTTCAATATACTGTCCTGCCGGTGTCAGTCGACTGGCCCACAGGAATTGAATGCGTAAGTTTAAGGACAGAAAATACAGCCCTTCGTTAGACCGCGCATTTTTCGCAATGTCACGCAGCCCGCAAAAATATTATGGGAAATAACGCCCTGTGAGGCGTTTGAGGGACATATTATGAAGATAATCCACCGGTTACATCAAGTAACCGGTGGATATTAGGCAGGATTGGGGCTAAATAAATGCGTTTTTACACAGCTTTCTCACTATTTTCTGCCATACAGCCATCATTTCTCAGAAATTTCAGGCGGACTTCTCGGCTTCTGTCAGACCTTTCTGGCCGTTTAACGTCGCTTTTAACTGCCCTTCGTCCAGCTGATCACACCATTTAGCCACCACGATGGTGGCCACGCCGTTACCGACCAGGTTGGTCAGCGCACGCGCTTCGGACATGAAACGGTCAATGCCGAGAATCAGTGCCAGTCCCGCCACCGGTAAATGCCCCACCGCAGACAGCGTGGCCGCGAGCACGATGAATCCGCTGCCTGTCACACCTGCCGCCCCTTTTGAAGACAACAGCAGTACCACAATCAGGGTGATCTGATGCCAGATATCCATATGTGTATTGGTTGCCTGCGCGATGAATACGGCGGCCATCGTCAGATAAATCGAAGTACCGTCCAGATTGAAGGAATAGCCGGTTGGGATCACCAGCCCGACCACTGATTTTTTACAACCCAGACGCTCCATTTTATCCAGCATGCGTGGCAGCGCGGATTCGGAAGATGAAGTGCCCAGCACGATCAACAGTTCTTCTTTAATGTAATTCACAAATTTAAAGATGCTGAAACCGTTGAAGCGCGCGATAAGACCGAGCACCACCACCACGAACAGAACACAGGTCAGGTAGAAACACAGGATCAGTTGCCCCAGTTGCACCAGCGAACCGACACCGTATTTACCGATGGTGAACGCCATGGCCCCGAATGCACCAATCGGTGCGAGACGCATGATCATATTGATGATGCCGAAAATAACCTGCGAGAAACTCTCGATCACATTGAAAATCAACTGCCCTTTGTGACCCAGACGGTGCAATGCAAAGCCAAACAAGACAGCAAACAACAGGACCTGAAGAATGTTCCCGCTGGCGAACGCGCCAATCACACTGGAAGGGATCACGTCGAGAAGGAACGGAATGATGCCCTGGCTTTGCGCCTGCTCGGCGTAAACCGCCACGGCTTTAGCATCCAGCGCAGCAGGATCTACGTTCATTCCGGCACCCGGCTGAACGATATTAACAATCACCAGCCCGATGATCAGCGCAAGCGTACTGACAATTTCAAAGTACAGCAGCGCAATCGCCCCGGTACGGCCGACCGCTTTCATGCTTTCCATGCCCGCAATACCCGTGACTACGGTACAGAAGATCACCGGTGCGATGATCATCTTGATTAATTTAACAAAACCATCACCAAGTGGTTTCATTTGAGCACCCAGCTCAGGGTAGAAATGCCCCAGAAGAACACCGACGGTAATGGCTAAAAGCACCTGAAAATACAGGCTTCTGAAGAGTGATTTTTTCATGAATACCCATCCTGAAGTGAATGCGCCGCCTTCTGTTTTTGTAAGGTCAAAGGTAATGAGCGGCAGCAGGGAAATAACACACGCACAACATGATGGAAATATTTCGTTTCCCTCTGCAATCACGGTTCATGAAAAACCGGAGCGGAAAGCATTCAGCAGGAACTAATGTAAGTAAAAAAATCATCAGGCGGGAGAAATGCCGGACAGAAAGAGATTTTCCTGTCCGTTGTACCGGTCAGGAAAGCGGGCAGAATTTCCGTTCAAAGTCAGTTTTGGAAAGTGGCGCTGAAAATAAATACCCTTGCCCGAGCCGGATATTTTCCTTAAGTAGCCACTGACGCTGCTCCTCAGTTTCTACGCCTTCAGCGACCAGTTGAATATTCATGGCCCGGCCAATCGAGGCCACTATATTCACCATTACCTCATCCTGCGGCAGAACGCTGACGAAGCTGCGATCAATTTTGATCACATCAATAGGCAACGTACGCAGCCTGCTAAGGTATTCAAGCCCGGAATAGCCCAGACCAAAATCATCAAGCTCTATGGAAACACCCACGGCGCGAAGTTCGCTGAGCAACACCAGCGCGCGGTCAAGATCGTCAATGCGGGCCGTTTCCGTGATTTCCAGCACCAGCTGTCCCGGGTTAATTTTGTAGCGGCTCAGCAGGCTGCGCAGCTCCGGCAGGAAGTTACGCTGCTGTACCTGAGCGCCGGAGAGATTCACTGACAGTGGCAGGAGAATACCCCGTTGCTGCCAGTCCGCCAGGATCTGGCAGCCCAGCTCAAGAATTTTGTACCCGAGCAAACTCATAACGCCAATTTCTTCGGCCAGCACAATAAAATCACTTTCCAGCCCGTAACTCCCGTCAGCCATTTTACGGCGCAGCAGGGCTTCCGCCCCGACCACCGCGCCGGTTTCCATATTCACCTGCGGCTGTATAAACAACGTGAAATCATTTTGTTCCATCGCATGCAGGATTTCGTTTTCCTGCAATAAGCGTTTCTGAATTTTTGCGGTCAGTTCCGGTTCGAAGAACAGGATTTGGTTTTTCCCCTGCTGATAGGCCGAGACTCTGGCCGCACGACCGTTCACCATCAGTTGCTGCGCACTGACCGGGAATTCGCCGGTGTATTGCACGATGCCAATGCTGCCGGTCGGGTGCAGCGACATATTGCCAGCATGACTTTCCTGGGGTGCATTGATGCGTTCCATGATTTTCCGCGCCAGGCGCATCGCCATAAAGGGCCGGGGAATATCTCCCGCCAGCAAGGCAAATTCGTTGTAACTCAGACGTGCCAGCAGGCTGTTCTCGGGCAACGCTTCCATGATGGAACAGACCAGCGGGCAATCAACATGGCCGTCGTCACGCAAGCTTTCAATGCCGATTAACAGCAAGTGAAACCCTTTTTCCGGCTCGGCAGAATGCAGGCGGTGTTGCAGGTGCTGCATAAACTGTTCTTCATTGATGAGCATATTTTGTGAAGGCAACCAGGCATTAGTGGCCTGGTCTTGAGGCTTCTCCCGCTGCTGTTGGTTGCGGTTGTAGCTGCGCACCAACATGCCGATTTCATCGTCTTCGTGGTGTTGCGGCAAGGTCAGCTGATGATATGGCACTTCACTTTCGGGCAGGGCTTCCAGCTCACTGGCAATTGCGCGAAGCGGTTTGACAATCAAACGGTTGATAACCCAGCTCAACGAAATGGTCAGGATCAGCGCCAGCAGCAGGTACGTCGTCAGCATGGTCGAAAGTGCGCTGACGATAAACTGATACATGCGATAGGAATCAGCCTGAAGCACCAGATAAGCCAGAGGCTTGGGAGCTTTAGGGCTGGCAGCCGCAGAATAGAGAGGAACGGAGATCGTCACTGGCAGATTGAAACCCCGGGTCACCCATTGTGGTACCGGCCGGCCGGGGGGGAAATGCGTATGCAGCGCGGCGATCTGGTTTGGCATCACGACGTCAGCGCGGCTCAGAATGCCCACGGGTTGCAGCGTATTCAGAATGTCCTGCGTTTCTTCCAGATCAACGTCCAGCACGGCTTGCGAAAGCGGAACACGGACAGAATGTGCAATATTTTCAAGTTGCTGGGCGTAATCATCCCTCCGCTGCTGTACAAAGTGGAACAGCTGGATGACGATAAAAATACAAATGGTGATGGCCGCAATGCTCGACACAGCCGCCATCTGTTTAATCGTTAATGAACGCCTGACCCGCAACTTTATTCTCCGTCAACCACTGACATGATTTTCCGCGCCCCCCGGGCTGAAACGGTACTTGTGCGCAGTATACCTTATAACGGGTTATTTCGAGGTTAAAGACGAAACTTTGACTATAAAAAACAACATGTTTGCTGCTACACATCTACACTGAATAGTGTTTATGTTATTTAACCAGAGAAAACATACATTACCCGGGTTAATCGAATAATGCGAAACGTAAGAACATCCTGGATACTGCGCGTCCGATGAAGTTTATGTGCTATTTATCACATTAAAAACCAAATTTTATACTATTTTAATGCAAACCTATGAAAAAATTTCATCAAAAAGCTTTTGCGACAGGCAGTTATGTTGGCGTTGTTTTTTATGGTGTAAATCCGATTTTTTGTAAAAACTGCTCTATGCTGTAAAAGACCTGATATATTAAGACCAGTCCTATTCCCCTATAAAACTTTAAAAATATTCATCTTTTTACACCCTGTGCTAACGGCCAATCATTGTCGTTTTGACGTCCAGAAAACACCGAAATATATAATCCTATCGGGCGGGATTTATGAATAAATATGATGACATTAAACGTTTTATGGATAAGGCGAAGTTGGAAAATATTGATTATAAAGAGCTTAATGAAAAATCAACGGGTGAATCCATTACTGGCTCAATGAATCAATGGACGTTGATTAAACAAGTCTCTGCCAGTGAAGAACCTGCCGGTCCGCTTGATAATGGCCGTACCACGCAGCCAACACCGCAATCCATTTCGGCGGATGAGTTTTCGCTTTCTGACGTTCACCCCGTCCATACGCAGCAGGAGCCGAACTCTTCTGCCGCACGACCTGTTACACACCAGCAAGCCACCCCCCTGTCTTCGGAGGTGCCTCATCCGCCAGCCGGTTTTGGCCTGCTTGATGCCCTGCGCGAAACGCTGCCACCGGTTCCGTCTCAGCCAGCACCGGTGACCATACAACCCGCGCAACCTCAGCCTGTTCACACGGCACCGGTATTGCATGCCCAGTCTGTCGTTCCTGACAGCGGGTCGGGTTTACTTGATTCATTGCGTAAAGCGATGCCCGCAGCGCCGTCGAAACCTGCCCCGGCGCAGGTTCAATCTGTGCCGCTTCAGGCATCTCAGTCAGTACCACAACCCGTCGCGCCGGTTTATCACCAGCCGCCGGTACACAATCCAACGCCCGTTCACAGTCCGGTGCCCGCGGTGTCCGCATCCCCGGCGTCTGCTGATGCTAACCAGCGCTTTAAACAAATGTTTAAACAACGGGCTCCGCAGCCTGCCAGCGCTTATTTACATCGCGACACACCGCTTCAACCCCTGTTAGAGATGATTGCCTCATGCCGTTAGTTTGCGTTTGTTCACCGAAAGGTGGGGTAGGAAAAACCACGGTGGCCTCCAACCTGGCCTATTCACTTGCCCGCAGTGGCAGTAAAGTGCTGGTCATCGATTTTGATGTACAGAACGCCCTTCGCCTTCATTTCGGGGTGCCTATTGCCGATACCCGCGGTTTTGTGGCCGGTTCGGGTAATGAATCCGACTGGAGCCAGTTTATCCTGAAAGCGGGCTCCAATACGTTTGTTTTACCGTACGGCGAAGTGACGGAAGATCAGCGGCTGGAGTTCGAACATCAGCTTGCCAGCGATCCGCTTTTTTTACAGCGCGGATTAAATACGGTCCTGAATTATCCTGGCCTAATTATTATTGCGGATTTTCCTCCGGGCCCGAGTCCGGCATTAAAAGCGGTTCAGGCGATTGCTGATTTACATGTTGTGGTGATGCTGGCCGATACCGCGTCATTATCTTTATTACCCTTAATGGAAAAAAACAAACTCATTGGCACACCTTTGAATAATAAGAAGGGTGAGTATTACGTGGTTAACCAAAGTGATACCCGCCGGACATTAAGCCGCGACGTCACCCACTTTTTCGAACAGCGTTTAAATGAAAGATTATTAGGCACCATCCACAGGGATGAGTGTGTGCCGGAGGCCAATGCCTCGCAGCGCTCTATTATTGATTTCAGTCCGGTATCAGCTTCGGCATTTGATATTGAACTGATCAGCAAAAAAGTCGCCGCCATTTTAGGAATTAAAGTCGGTGATGGTGAATTACACGCCGCACCTAAATCTGGCAGTTATTAACTATCACTGTTAACAGCGACCCCAAAAGCGATGAATAAATTTCTGTTTTCTTTCCTTGTGCTTCTGTTGCTGCCGGTGGCAGCAGTGATCATTATTACCCCGATGGACAGCCAGAAGCAGTACATTTTTGGCCTGATCAGCATCGGGCTTTTATTTTTGCTTGGCATCAGTAAAAGCCGCAGGATTAGCGTGGTGATGGTCATCATGTCCATCATGATGTCGACGCGTTATATTTACTGGCGTGCGACAGAAACGCTGCATTTCAATTCAACAATAGAAGCTATTTTAGGGATTGGATTATTCCTCGCCGAACTCTATGTCTGGCTAATTTTATTGCTGGGCTATCTGCAAACGACCTGGCCATTAAAACGCACCATCGAACCGTTGCCGGATGACACCACGCTGTGGCCAACCGTCGACGTGTATATTCCGTCTTATAACGAAAGCCTCGATGTAGTACGAGATACCGTTCTGGCGGCGCAGTGCATCGATTATCCGAAAGACAAAATCAAAATTTACGTGCTGGATGACGGTAAACGCGACGAATTTGCGGTGTTCTCTGCGGATGCAGGCGTGGGTTATATTACGCGTGATGACAACTCCCACGCCAAAGCCGGCAACCTGAACCATGCGATGAAACTCACCAAAGGCGAGCTGATTTGCGTATTCGACTGTGACCACGTGGCTACCCGCGCTTTCCTGCAGGCGACGGTCGGCAGCTTCCTGAAAGATCCGCGTCTGGCACTTATCCAGACGCCACACTATTTCTATTCGCCTGATCCGTTTGAACGTAACCTGTCCGCTGGCCGCACCATGCCGAATGAAGGTGCCCTGTTCTACGGCCCGGTTCAGCAAGGTAACGACAACTGGAATGCGACATTCTTCTGCGGTTCCTGTGCGGTTATCCGCCGTGTGGCCCTGGAAGAAGTCGGGGGTTTTGCGGTTGAAACGGTGACCGAAGATGCGCACTCGGCGCTGAAAATGCAGCGTCGTGGCTGGAATACCGCGTTTCTGGATATCCCGCTGGCAGCCGGTCTGGCAACTGAACGCCTGGGGCTGCACGTTATTCAGCGTACCCGCTGGGCGCGCGGCATGACGCAGATTTTCCGCGTGGATAATCCGTTGCTCGGCCGCGGCCTGAAATGGCAGCAACGCCTGTGCTACCTGAACGCCATGCTGCACTTCCAGTTTGGTTTGCCGCGCGTGGTGTTCCTGACTGCACCGCTGGCATTCCTGCTGTTTAATCTGAACATCATTTCCTCATCTGCCAGCCTGATTTTTGCTTACGCGCTGCCGCATCTGGTGATGTCGCTGTACATTAACTCCCGTATGAACGGCCGTTTCCGCTACACCTTCTGGGGTGAAATTTACGAAACTGTCATGGCCTTCCACCTGATCCTGCCCACGCTGGTGACGATGTTCGCGCCAAAACGCGGCAAGTTTAACGTGACGGATAAAGGCGGTTTGCTGGATGTCGGTTTCTTCGACTTCAACATCGTCAAACCTCACCTGATAGTCGCGCTCATGATGCTTGCAGGGATTGGATACGGCATCGTACGCGCCGTATTTCATGATTACTTTGCCATCGATCCCAGCGTTATTGCGCTGAATATCGCCTGGGGCAGTTTCAGTGTGCTGATTTTGCTGGCAGCGATTGCCGTGGCGAAAGAAACCCGTCAGGTACGCAAAACGATCCGTATTGATGTCGAGATCCCAGCGATTATTCACTACGCCAATGGTATTTCACTGCGCACAACCACTATCGATATGTCGATGGGCGGCGTGCAGCTGGTGACGCCGGACGTGCGCTATCTGGATGAAGAAATTGAAGAAGTGGAAATTCAGTTGTCTTCCGGTGCGGAAAGTTTCCCGGTGACACAAATCAGCGGAGACAAAGCGCGGTTACGTCTGCAATTTGAAAATCTGCCATTATCGAAACGTCGTGAACTGGTGCGCGTGGTCTTATGCCGTGCTGACGCCTGGATTGGTGAAGAATACCCGCCGGATAACCCGTTTAAATCCCTGCTAAGCATCATCCGTTGCGTGTTCGAGTTGTTCTACAACACGTGGAAGGAGCGCCGTGCTAAAAATAAACCCGCTGACGCCGCCAGCAAGAGTGAAGCAGCATGAACCGATCTTATAACCTGATGATTAAGTGCCGTTTATCTGCTGCGCGCAGTGTATCCCTGTTCAGAAAAATCACTGCCGGTTTGTTGCTGATGTTCAGCAGCCTGCCATTGTCGCAGGCGGAAGACGCGCCGGCACCGGCTGTTGATCCGGCCACCAGCCTGCCAGCCGCGCCGTCATGGCTACCGCCGGTCACGCCGGTACCGGGTGAAACGGCCCCCGCCAGTGATGCCACGCCAGCCCCTGCTGCGGATACGCCGCAGACTGATACCACACCGGTGAATAACAGCACGGCGATACCTGATGCCTCTGCCGCTGCGCCGGTGATGCCACTGGTTCAGCCGGTGACCAGCAATATCACCGTTGCCGAAATGGGCCAGCCAAACGGCCTGACGCTCAGCGGGGGTCAGTTGCAGTCCGGTATCATTTTCACCCTGCCCGCCGATGAAGTGGTGACCAACGCGCACCTGTCGCTGGCACTGAAAATTTCTCCGGCGCTGATTGCCCGCGATACCACGCTGGAACTGATGCTCAACGGCCAGCCGCTGGGTAACCTGCCACTGAACCAGAGCAGCAACGGCGGCGACGTTTACGATCTCGATATTCCGTCGGCAATGGTGGTATCCAACAACAACCTGAGCTTCCGCGTACATGACAGCAACACCATGACCTGCGAGAAAGATCAGTCAGATAAATACTGGGTCACTATTTTGCCGACCACCAGCATCGGGCTGGAAGGTCAGCAACTGAATATTGGCCGGAATCTGGGTAACTTCCCGCGTCCGTTCTTTGATGGTCTGCAGATGCAGGAATCCAAAATTACCCTGGGTTTCTCTGCGTCTATGAAACCTGGCGATGTCAGCGCTGCGGCGATAGTCTCTTCTTATCTCGGCATGTTGTCCGATTATCGCAGCATAGATTTTCCGGTCATTCTTAACGACCTGCCGGATCAGAACGGCATTTTGTTTGGCAAGCCGGGCGATAAAATAGGTTCGCTGACCTTGCCGGCGAGCAAGGGTGCCTCGCTTCAGATTATCGATAATCCGATCAATCCGGTCTACAAACTGCTGCTGGTGCTCGGCAACGATGATAACGAACTGCGTCAGTCCGCGTATCGCCTGATCAGCGGCGGTATGCCGAACAACGTCGATCATCTGGATGTGGCCCAGCAAACTATTCCAACCAGCAAACTGTATGACGCGCCGCGCTGGATTGACACTTCCCGCCCGGTGACGCTGGGCGAACTGGCGGGTAAAGATCCGGATTCGCTGATTTCTAACGGCATTTATCACGACGGCATTCAGGTAGCTTTCCGCGCTGCGCCGGATCTGTTCATGTGGGACGGACACAATATTCCGGTGCGCATTGATTACCGTTTCCCGACGGAAAACTGGATTGATGAAGATAACTCAAGACTCAACGTTTCCATTAACAGCAACTTCCTGCGCAGCCTGACCGTCAACAAAGTGGGTCTGGTGGAAAACATCTGGCGTCGCCTTGGCGGTGACAGCCGTCAGGAACGTTATACGCTGCAACTCGCGCCCTACCTGATTTATGGTGACAACCAGCTGCAATTCTATTTTGATATCAAGCCGAAAAAAGAGGCGCCGTGCGGCATCCTGACCAGCGATAATATCAAGAGCCGTATCGATCCAAAATCCTTCATCGATCTGAGCGGAAGCTACCATTTTGCCCAGTTACCAAACCTGTCGTATTTCGTCGGTGCATCTTATCCGTACTCCAAACTGGCTGACTTCTCCGATACCCTGATGTTGCTGCCGCCAGCGCCGACGGCAGATGAAGTCCATACGTTGCTCAACCTGGCCTCCCGCGCCGGTAAAGCCACAGGCATGCCGGTGAATCATGTACAGGTGGCCTTTGGTCTGAAAGGTGATGAACAAAATAATCCGCTGTTTGACCGCGATGTTTTGGCCGTCGCCACGCTGGGCGACACCTCGTTTACTCAACAGTTACTCGCGGATTCCCCTTTCAGCATCAACGGTGGTGCGATGGGCGTAAAAACGCCGACCGATATCCAGCGCGTTGTCGCCTGGCTGACCGGTGACTGGTACCGCCAGCCGGTCGATGCAGACCGTTATCTGTCCTCAACCGGCGCATGGCGTGGCTTCGTCAGCTACCGTTCGCGCTGGTCTGCCGATCATGTGGTCGTGCTGGCAACCGGTACGGACGATCAGCAGTTGCTGAAAATCCATAACGATTTGAAATCACCCAAAATCAACGCCAATGTGCGGGGTGACCTGGCAATTATTACCGATGAAAATGGCATCCGCAGCTTCTCAGTCGGCCAGCAATTTCCGACCGGGCAAATGCCGTGGTACATGATGGTGCTGTGGTACGCCAGCAACCACATCGTGATCCTGTCATTGATTGCGACCCTGCTTTCTCTGGTGATTGGCCTGAGCCTGTTCGTCGTCCTGCGTCGTCATGCGGCCAAACGACTGGGTCAGAAATGAAAAGCATCGGCTTTATAACAAAAACAATGAAGATCGCACCGATATCGGGCGGCGACTCTCTGGCGATTACCGGAGCTGGAAAATGAAAAAACATAAACTGTCCCTGGCGGTGATCAGGGCTATTTATCTGGTAGGGATCGCCGGAGTAGCAAGTTTTAGTGCTGCCACCTTGGCAGCGGATACCGCCAATCCTGCTATGAAAGCGTTGTTCGATCAGGCCGCTTACTGGCATGAGCGTGCTCATGATGATCTGGCAAAAAATGCCTTACAGAAAGTGCTGCTGGTTGAGCCAAACAACGTGCAGGCGCTGTACCTGATGTCGCTGTATTCCATGCAGGGCGGGGATAAAACCGCAGCCAATCAGTGGCGTGAAAAACTGGCCGCCGTCTCGCCCGACGATCCGCGTCTGGCATCGCTCAACAGCGCTAAAGCCATGCAGTCAATTCCGCCGGCTCAGTTAGCTTCTGCCCGTCAGATGGCTGCGCAGGGCAATGTCAGCGGTGCACTTTCGGCGTACCGTACCATTTTTAACGGCAACCAGCCGCCAGACAGTCTGGTGACTGAATATTATCTGACCATGGCGGGTGATAAGTCGCTCCAGCCGCAGGCAATTGCCGGGTTGCAACAGCGCGTTGCCTCGCGTCCTGACGACACGCAGGCGCGTCTCGGTCTGGGCAAGGTGCTCACTTATCAGGAATCAACCCGCCGCGACGGCATCAAACTGCTGAGCACCATGGCCGGTTCCAGCACCGAAGCGGACCGTTCACTGCGTCAGGCATTGCTGTGGATGACGCCGCAGGAAGACGACCGTGATTTATATCAGGGCTATCAGGCGCGTCACCCGAACGATACCAGCGTGATGGCATACTTCCAGAAAAACATTGGCGGCGCGGCAAAAGGTCAGGGCTTCACCGCACTCAACAGTGGCGATGTCACCAGCGCGAAAGCTAAGTTTGAAAGCGTGCTGGCCGATAACCCGAACGACGCCGATGCGCTGGCAGGTTTGGGTTATATCGCTCAGCGCAGCGGTAATTTTGAGCAGGCATCACAATACCTGAGCAAAGCCGCCGCACAAGGTGGCCCGAACAGCGCCCAGCTGAGCAACCAGGCCCAGGATTCCGCGTTTTATGCTCAGTTAGCGAAAGCCAAAGAGGCCGCAGGTTCCGGCAGTTACGATGCCGCACTGGCTGCCGTCACGCCTCTGACGCAGGTCGGCGGCGAAAAAGGTCAGTCAGCCAGCCTGCTGCGTGCTGATATTCTGCGCCGGAAAGGCGATCTGGCTGGCGCCGAGCAACAATACAGTGCACTGGGCGATAACGCCGATGCCCGCGCCGGATTGTATTACGTGCTGCGTCAGCAGAACAAAACCGCCGAAGCTAATCAGGTGCTGAAGACGCTGCCAGCGGCCATTCAGACCAAGATGAATCCGCCAACCGTGGCGGATGTTATCGAGCCAATGCGTCGTCAGGCTGCACAAGCCATGGCGAGCAACGATCCGCAGCGTGCACTGAATATTCTTCAGCAGGCCCTTGAACGTCAGCCGTCTAATGTCTGGGTGAAACTGGATATGGCGCGCATCCTGCAATCGCAGGGGCAGACCGCGCAGGCGCAGTCGCTCATGGCGCCTTCTTCGCGTCCGGGTGCATCTTCTGCCGATTTATACGCAGCAGCCTTATTCGCCTCAGAAACCAAAAACTGGTCCACCGCCAATGCCCTGCTCTCACGTATTCCACGTAGCAGCCAGAATCAGGGTATGCGTGAACTGGCACAACGCGCCAATTTCAATGCGCAAATGGCGGATGCGGAAAACTATCTGCAACAGGGTAATACTGCCGCTGCATCCAATACGTTGCGCGCACTGGCACAGAATCCTCCCGGAGCACCGGCGGATGTCGGTGCACTGGCGAAAAATCTCGCGGCGTCCGGTCAGCTTCCGTTGGCAGTGCAGCTGGTCCGCCAGAATATGCGTCAGGGCGTCAACGGCAATGCCGGGGATTACGCCGATCAGATCAGCGTGCTGAATCAGGCTGGCCTGAGCAACGAGGCGCAAGCCTTCCTGCAAAATCCGCAAATCCAGTCCGGCACCTCCCCGACCGCACTGGCGAGCCTGCGTGACGGTTTCGTGATCAATCAGGCTGACCAGTTGCGCGAACAGGGTCAGTACGCGGCAGCCTACGATAAGCTGGTCGTTGCGTTGCAGGCGGATCCGCAAAACCGTGACCTGATGCTGGCGATGGCGCGCCTGTATCAGTCAGGCAAACTCAATAAACAAGCCGGTCAGGTCTATAACTACCTGATGAGTAACGATACACCTACGCAGGATGCGCGTGTCGGTGCGATCAACGTTGCGCTGGGTGAAGGCGATAACCAGCGTGCGAAAACACTGATGGAAGGCCTGCACGGACCGCGTACGCCGGACCGTTTGTTACTCGAAGCGCGCGTCGCCGAAGCGCAGGGCGATCATCAGCAGGCGCTGGCGTTATTGCGGTCCGCGAAGGGGAAGATGATTGGTCTGGAAGGCACAGACAGTTCGGCACAGGTCGCGGGATTGCAGATCAGCGACAACCCGTTCATCAACCGCTCAACGCGTACCTCGGCCTCGCGTCCGGCGACACAATCCTCATACGGTACCGTGTTGCCATGGCAGGTATCGGACCAAGTCTCCACCCCGGGGAATATTCCGGTAGCAACCACCGCACCGACGGCGGTGACACAGCGTAATGCCACTGAAAAACAGATCGACGACATGCTTGACGATTTACAGGGCAAAACCGCGACCTGGGCACAAGGTGATATGTCGATTCGTGGCCGTGACGGTGAAAGCGGCCTCAGCCAGCTGACCGAAGCCAAAGCGCCGATGACCTTTGCTTTCGTGCCGTTTGATACCTCGCGTCTGAGTATCGGCGTCACGCCGGTTTCCCTCAGCGCAGGCAGCCCGTCCGGCACCGGCAATACCCGGTTTGGTCAGGGTGCGCTGTCACAGGCGCAATCAGCGCAGAAAGATGTGGCTGCCGCAGCCGCAGCGGCCGGTCTGGATCCTACATTAAGCCTGGCCGAATTGAGGAAAAGCATAACGCCTAACGACCTCAGCACAGCATGTGCTTCCACAGGTGATGCTGCGACATGCTCTGCTTACAGCACAATAAATAGCATTGATCCAACAACTTACAGTGCAGCAGAAGCCGGTAATCAAAGCGCGACAGGCGTGGAAGTTAACGCCGCACTGACCGGTGACAGCTATAAAGCCGATGTCGGCAGTACGCCACTCGGGCAGGATCTGAACTCGCTGGTCGGTGGCGTGCAATGGGCACCGAAACTGACTGACTTCACCACTCTGCGCGTGACCGCTGAACGTCGGGCCGTCACTGACAGTATTCTGTCCTACGTCGGCACTAAAGATAATTACAGCGGCAAAGAATGGGGCCAGGTCACTAAAAACGGCGGCAGTGTCAATCTGTCATACGATGACGGCGACGCCGGTTTTTACGCCGAAGCGGGTTATTACAGCTATCTGGGTAATAACGTGAAGAGCAACAAATCGGTGAACGCCAATGCCGGTCTGTATGTCCGTCCGTTCCGTTATGACGATCGTGAACTGAAAACCGGCATCAACGTCGGTTACATGGATTTCGACAAAAACCTCAGTTATTACAGCTTCGGTCAGGGCGGTTACTTCAGCCCGCAAAACTATGTCAGTGTCTCCTTCCCGGTGGAATACACCCAGAAGTATGACGACTGGGATCTTAAATTGTCCGGTGCGGTGGGTTATCAGTCTTATTCTCAGGATAAGAGCGCCTACTTCCCGAATAATCCGGACCTACAGAAACAGCTGGAAGATCTGGTGGCGGCAGGCTATGGCACTGAAGCCTACTACAGCGGCAAAACGCAAAACGGTATCGGCTGGAATGCCGGCGTGGGCGGCAATTATCACCTGAACAAAAGCATGCAGATTGGCGGACAGGTTGGCTACGATACTTTCGGTGATTACAACGAAAGTAAAGCGCAGGTCTACTTCCGTTATCTGATGGGTCAAAATTAATCGCGGTGAGATAAAACCATGCAAGAACATAGCTATTCACAGGTCGCGCAGGAATATTATCGACAGCGTCATACCACACCCGGCTGGCAAAGCCTGGTGCAGGTGCTATTTTCAGGTATTCTGGCGTCCGCCGATGACGAAGATGGGCGCCGTTTTCTGACCCTGATGGGCAACAATCTGGCACGTCAGCATCCGTTGCCGGGTTCTGCGACACTTGGCGAGCTGGAAGACAATATCAATCAACTCCTCAGGCATTTCGACTGGGGAGTGGTGAAGCTGGAAGCGACACAACAACAACTGGCGCTGGTGCACATTGCCTGGCCGGTCTCACCGCAGGGGCAGGATGATGAGTTGTGGTCCATCGCGCTCATCTCCTTGTTTGAAGGACTGTATGCTGAGTGGTTGTTATCACAAGGCGGGCAACCCTATGTTCCGCTGCGCTGGCAGGAAATCACGCCGGAAGGTGCGTTCGTTTTCCGTTATCAAAATGGTTTGTAAGGAATCTCTATGTTGTTATTTCGGCGCTACGGCCTGGTGCTGTGGCTCAGCCTTATTTTCGCGTTTTTCAGTTCCGCTGTAATGGCGCAGGAAGCCGGCTGGTCTGCTTATAAAAGTCGCTTTCTGATGCCAGACGGGCGAATCATTGATACAGCCAATAAAAACGTCAGTCACACCGAAGGTCAGGGTTTCAGTATGCTGCTCGCGGTATTTAATGACGATCAGGCTGCCTTCGACAAACTCTGGCAATGGGCAAACACCACCCTTTACCGTAAAGATATCGGCCTCTATTCGTGGCGTTATGACCCGAACAGCACCCCGCATGTGGCAGATATCAACAACGCCTCTGATGGCGATACGCTGATGGCGTGGGCGTTACTGCTGGCCGGCGACAAGTGGAACGATGCCCGTTACACCAAAGCCTCTGAAAAATTACAAGCCGCGCTGATCAAATACAATGTGATTGATTATGCAGGTTACAAAGTGATGCTGCCGGGCGTAAAAGGCTTCAATCAGACCAGCAACGTGACCGTCAATCCGTCCTATTTCATCTTCCCGGCCTGGCAGGCGTTTTATGCGCACAGTCATTTAAAGGTATGGAAAGATCTGGATGAAAGCAGCACGGCGATGCTCAGCAAAATGGCGTTCGGTGATTTCCGCTTGCCGACCGACTGGGTCGAGCTGCAGGCCGATGGCACCCTGAAACCCGCCAGCCGCTGGCCAACGCGTTTCAGTTACGACGCTGTGCGTATCCCGCTGTACCTCGGCTGGGCGCATCCGGGCAGCCCGCAGATGGCACCGTTCATTCTGTGGTGGCAGAAATCCCCACGCGACGCGACACCGGCCTGGATTGACGTGATGACCGGCACCAAAGCGGGCTACAACATGTCGCCGGGATTATTAGCCGTGCGCGATTTCACCATGGCCAACGCTGCCGCCATCAGCCCGAACCTGGCCCCGAAAGACGATTACTACTCTTCCTGCCTGCAATTGCTGAGCTGGTGGGCGAGTCATAAAGGGTAAATAATCCCCTTTGAAATATGAAGGCCAGTCAGGGAAATCTGACTGGCCTTTTTTATTATGTGTAGACCTTTAATTAATATATTCACCATCGAAAATATATCCTATTTTCCCATTTGTCCCAGCCGTTATTTCCATAAGAACATTTTTTTCTATGCATCTGCTTTCTGATTTTATCTCATCGAAACAAATGAGATCATCTCTGGAAAATGAATGCCAGGATGTATAATCTGCCTCAGAGAATTTTTTAAAACCATCATTTACATCTAAAATAGCGATATAGTAAACGCCATTTTTATCACAGCAGGTAATCTGATTTGCGACATCATAATTCCTTTTAATTGACGTGCTGAATGTATATTAATCATTAAACTGAACAAATCATTCACGAAATAAATATCATCTATCTATATATATTATTTTCCAAATAGTCAGATAATTAGTGCTATCAGGGAGGGTAATATTATTCGCGTTTTTTAATCTGTTGTTGATCTGAGTTGCATTAATAAGAGTTTTCATCGTGAAAATCCCCCACAAAAAAGCCCGCTTTTGGACTGCAGTCCATTTCGCGGGCTTGTATTTTTCAGTGAGATGTCAGCAAGGCTACTGATTTACGGCAACAGTCTGCGTTGTGCCGGTTTCATCCTGATCGACGGCAAAGCAGGCGACGAGCTGATCGCCGTACTGTTTCAGCTGTGGCTGGAACTGTTTGCAGGTGCCAAACGCACGGCGGCAGCGGGCATTAAACGCACAACCGGCTGGCGGATTCAGCGGACTTGGCAGTTCGCCGGTCAGTTTGATGCGTTCACGGCGATCATCAGGATTCAGGCGAGGCGTCGCAGACAGCAAGGCCTGGGTGTACGGATGGCGCGGATTACTGAAGATGGCGTCTTTCGGCCCCTTCTCCACGCAGCGGCCCAGATACATCACCATCACTTCATCAGCGATATGTTCCACCACGGACAAATCATGCGAGATGAAAACGTAAGACAGCCCTAAATCCTGCTGCAAGTCCATCATCAGGTTCAGCACCTGCGCACGCACGGAAACATCCAGTGCGGAAACCGGTTCATCGGCGATCACCACATCCGGATCCAGCATCAGACCGCGGGCAATAGCAATACGCTGACGCTGACCGCCGGAGAACATATGCGGATACCGGTCGTAATGCTCGGTTTTCAAGCCCACTTTCGCCATCATTGCCAGCGCTTTTTCGCGACGTTCTTCGCGGCTAAGTTTGGTGTTGATCAGCAAGGGTTCTTCGAGGATCTGTCCGACTTTCTTACGCGGGTTGAGCGATCCGTACGGATTCTGAAACACGATTTGGATCTTCTGACGACGCAGCTTTTCTGCCGTGGCGTCAGGTTTCAGTAAATCCTGCCCGCGGTAATACAGCTCACCGCCGGTCGGCACTTCAATCATAGTCAGCAGGCGGCCCAGCGTGGATTTCCCGCAGCCGGACTCTCCCACTACCGCCAGCGTTTTACCGCGTTCGAGAGTGAAAGAAACGCCGTCAAGCGCCTTCACGGTACGTTCCTGGCCGAAGATGCCTTTCTTCACCGGGTAATGTTTTTTCAGGTCAATCGCATACAACAGCGGCTGAGGTTGGGTGTTATCAGGACTCATAAGTAGGTCTCCCGGCATCATCCAGCGGATAATGGCACTTCGACTGACGCCCGTTTGCGAGGTCACGCAGCGCAGGTTCTTCTTTACGACAACGGTCGGTTGCATACGGGCAACGCGGATTCAGCAGACAGCCGTTCGGACGGTCATACTTGCCCGGCACCACACCCGGCAAGGATTGCAGACGGGCTTTATCCACCGCAAATTCCGGCAGGGATCGTAGCAGCGCCTGCGTATACGGATGGCGTGGCGCACGGAAAATTTCCGTGGCTTTTGCCGACTCCACCACCTGCCCGGCATACATCACGATAATATGCTGCGCGGCTTCGGCCACCAGCGCCAGATCATGGGTGATCAACATCAGCGCCATGTTTTCGCGTTGTTGCAGGTCGAGCAGCAACTCGATGATTTGCGCCTGAATGGTCACATCGAGCGCGGTGGTCGGCTCATCGGCAATCAGTAATTTTGGCCGACAGGCAATCGCCATCGCGATCATCACACGCTGACTCATGCCGCCGGAAAGCTGGTGCGGATAGACATCAAGTCGTGAAGCCGGATCCGGAATGCCCACCAGATTCAGCAAATCAATGGTGCGCTGGCGACGGGTCTTTTTATTGCCGCCCTGGTGTACTTTAATGGCCTCCATAATCTGAAAACCAACCGTGTAACACGGATTGAGGCTGGTCATCGGATCCTGAAAAATCATCGCGACTTCGGCACCGACAATCTGACGGCGCTCTTTTTCGCTCATGCCTTGCAGGTCACGACCACCGAACTCCAGTTTTTCCGCCATCACTTTACCGGGGAAGTCGATCAGCCCCATCAGCGCCAGTGAACTGACCGATTTACCGGAGCCGGATTCGCCGACAATCCCGACCACCTCGCCCTGTTTTACGCTGTAACTGATACGGTCTACGGCGCGGAACGGCGTCCCTTCGTCACCAAAGTGCACGGAGAGTTTATCTACGGTCAGCAACGTTTTACCGACCTGAATATCATTCGTTAATGTTGTTTCCATCTCCAACCCCTTACTGCTTAAGTTTAGGGTCGAGGGCATCACGCAGGCCATCACCCATCAGGTTAAATGCCAGCACCGTCAGCAGAATGATCACGCCGGGGAAGGTCACAACCCACCAGGCACTTTGAGCAAACTGTAAGACGTCCGACAGCATGGTGCCCCACTCCGGCGTTGGCGGCTGTGCGCCCATACCGAGGAAGCCCAACGCTGCCATATCAAGGATGGCGTTGGAGAAGCCGAGCGATGCCTGAACGATCAGCGGCGCTAAGCAGTTAGGTAAAATATTGACGAACATCTGGCGCGCAGAACCGGCACCGGCCACGCGCGAAGCGGTGACGTAATCGCGGTTGACTTCCACCAGCACCGCCGCGCGGGTTAAGCGGACATAATGCGGTAAGGCGACGAACGTCAGTGCCAGCGAGGCGTTGATAATCGACGGGCCGAAAATCGCCACCAGTACCAGAGCCAGCAACAGGCTTGGCAAGGCCAGCATGATATCGACCACACGCATGATGATGGCGTCAACCACACCGCCGTAGTAGCCGGCAAACAAACCGAACACTACGCCGAGGATCAGAGAAAGCACCACCACCAGACACCCGACCAGCAGCGATAAACGTGCGCCGTACATCAGCCGCGACAGAATATCGCGGCCCACGTCGTCAGTGCCCAGCAGGAATTTCCAGCTGCCACCTTCCATCCAGACCGGCGGACGCAGCAGCGCGTCACGGAACTGTTCAGCAGGCAGATGCGGAGCGATCACGTTTGCACCAATCGCGATCACCAGCATGATAATGATGTAAACCAGGCCAACAACGGCCCCTTTGTTACGCTTGAAGTAATGCCAGAATTCGCGCATCGGCGGCATCGGCACTGGCGCAGCCGTCACTAATTCATTAGCGACCGGCTCAGTGGTTTGAGACATTGTGCGCCCCTTATTTCTTGTGGCGAATACGCGGGTTGACCACGCCGTAGAGCACATCTACCAGCAGGTTAACCACAATGATCAGAGTAGCGACCAGCAACACCCCGCCCTGCACGACCGGATAGTCGCGGCGCTGGAGTGCGTCGATCAGCCACCGGCCGAGTCCCGGCCAGGAGAAGATAGTTTCGGTCAGGATCGCGCCGCCCAGCAGCGTACCGACCTGCAAACCAATGATGGTCACCACCGGCAACAACGCATTGCGCAGAGCGTGGACGACAATCACCCGCATGCGGCTGACGCCTTTGGCGCGCGCGGTACGGATGTAATCCTCACCCAACACTTCCAGCATGGAAGAACGGGTCATACGCACAATCACGGCCAGCGGAATGGTACCCAGTACAATGGCCGGTAAAATCATGTGCATCACGGCATCAACGAAATCACCCGGTTCGCCCCAGAACAGCGTATCGATCAGCATAAAACCGGTCAGCGGCAGGCTGTCATCCAGGAAGACGGTGTCGCTTATTCGACCTGAGACGGGCGTCAGATTAAGCTGCACCGAGACCAGCATGACCAGCATGATCCCCCACCAGAATATCGGCATCGAATAGCCGGTCAGCGAGATCCCCACGGCCGTGTGGTCGAATATCGATCCCCGTTTTACCGCCGCCAGCACACCCACCGGAATACCGACAATGATCGCGAAAATCATCGCGCAAATGCCCAGTTCCAGTGTCGCTTTAAAGCGCGGTACGAATTCCTGCCAGACAGGGGTGCGGCTTTTTAAGGACGTGCCCAGGTCGCCATGCAGCACCCCGTTCACGTAGTGGAAATATTGTTGATAAAGAGGCTTATCAAGCCCCATTTCTGCCATCAGCTGGGCATGACGCTCGGGGGAAACACCGCGCTCGCCTGCCATGATGGTGACCGGGTCGCCTGGTATCATATGTACGAAGGCAAAAGTCAGCAAAGTAATGCCGATAAACGTTGGGATAACTAACCCCAGACGTCGGAGTATGAACTGCAACATATCCCGTACTCTCTGTATAAAATGCCCGGCGAACCGTAGCTCGCCGGGCTTATTGATAGCTCACAAAACTTTATATCGCTGAACTAAAAGACGTAGTGAGCGCTCAGCGAGCAAGGCGGAGGAGCAGAGCAATTGAGACATACCATTAGGTAGGCGAAAATTGCGAGCACCGCACAACGCAGCTCCCTGTGCGCTCAGTAGTCAATTATTCCATTGAGACGTTTTCGAAGTGGTGTTTGCCGAGCGGATCTACGACATACCCTTTAACTTCTTTACGAACAGGTTCATACACGGTGGAGTGAGCGATGATCAGCGCAGGTGCCTGGTCATGCATCACAACCTGAGCCTGTTGGTACAGCGCAGCACGTTTGGCGTGATCAGATTCAGCACGGGCTGGCTGGATCAAATCTTCAAACGGCTTGTAGCACCAGCGGGAATAGTTGGAACCGTCTTTGGCAGCAGTACAGCTGAACAGGGTAGCGAAGAAGTTATCCGGATCCCCATTGTCGCCGGTCCAGCCCATCATCACAGACTGATGCTCACCGTTTTTCGCACGCTTGAGGTATTCGCCCCACTCGTAGGTCACGATGTTGGCTTTCACGCCAATTTTCGCCCAGTCAGCCTGGATCATTTCAGCCATACGACGTGCGTTCGGGTTATACGGACGCTGTACAGGCATCGCCCACAGATCGATAGTGAAGCCATCTGGGTGACCTGCTTCTTTCAGCAATTCTTTGGCTTTAGCCGGATCATAGGGGTAATCAACGATATCTTTGTTGTAGCCCCACATTGTCGGTGGGATCAGGTTTTTAGCAGGCTGGCCAGCCCCCTGATAAACCGCATCGATGATGGCTTTTTTGTTCACAGCCATGGTCAGTGCCTGACGCACTTTCACTTCATCCAGTGGTTTCTTCTCAACGTTGAAGGACAGATAACCCACGTTCAGACCCGGTTGTTGCATCAGGTTGATGGATTTATCTTTCTTCATTGCCGCGATGTCAGCCGGGTTCGGGTATGGCATCACCTGGCATTCATTTTTCTGCAGTTTCGCGTAACGCACGGAAGCATCAGGCGTGATGGAGAAGACTAAACGGTCGATCTGCGGCTTGGTGCCCCAGAAGCCCGGGAAGGCTTTGTAGAGGATGCGTGAATCTTTCTGATATTGCACAAGCTGGAACGGACCGGTACCGATCGGATCCAGGTCGACTTTTTCAGGCGTTTTCGCTTTCAGCATGTTGTCAGCGTATTCCGCAGACAGGATAGAAGCGAAGTCCATCGCCAGATCGGCCAGGAACGGAGACTCAGGGCGGTTCAGTACGAACTGCACGGTATTGTCATCCACTTTGACGATCTTGTTGATCAGATCACCCATGCCCATACCTTCGAAGTATTCGTAGCTGCCGCCAGAAACGCCGTGGTATGGGTTATTTTTGTCCAGCTGACGTTCGAAGGAATAAATCACGTCATCCGCATTGAAATCACGGGTCGGTTTGAATTCCTTGTTGTCCTGCCACTTCACGCCTTTGCGCAGATGGAAGGTGTAAGTTTTACCATCAGCAGAGATGTCCCACTTCTCAGCCAGACCCGGCTGGATTTCCGTGGTGCCGATCTTGAATTCAACCAGACGGTTGTAGATAGGTACGGAGCTTGCGTCATACGTAGTGCCTGAGGTGAACAGCTGAGGGTTGAAGCCTTCAGGTGAACCTTCGGAGCAATACACTAATGTTTTTGCCTGGACACTGGCCGCAACGGTCAGCGCAATCAGGCCCATACTGAATTTCAGTAGCCCCGACTTACCTAAAGAGATTGTCATCGCTTCTGCTCCATCGATTAATGGTGATGTGGATGTGTGTGTTGTGTATACAGCTCACGTCACCCTTTGTTTTTATTTGCGGGTGACTGTGTTTGCTCGTGCGCTGCAATAGTCCAACCAGAGCATGGTGAACTGCCATTTTTTTCCTTCGAAGTGTAAAGATTACTTTACAAAATCTTACCGGAAATAATCACTGGTCTTCCTTGGGGCTATCAATTTGGCAACTCCTTTCCTTGACGTCAATATAACCATCAGGCATTTACACAGACTGTGAGTTACAACAAACAAACATAAAAAAACATTTTGTTAACCAAATCAGGATGAATGTTCAGTCTGAGCACGGAATAACCACACATTCCCCTTTATAAAAGAATATTCACGGGGGTTTCACCCATTTTAAAACCCTAAAAATTTCTGGCTAAATGATGAATATATGAACGGTTATTTTTGAGATAGGGGTGGAAACCAGCGGAAAATGCTGAGAAGTGCAGCAAACGGCGTCGACCCGTCAGTGAAAGCCGTTGAGCCAGCACCCTTAAAAAACCCCAAAATAGCGCAATTGCACGATGATGGTGCAGATGATTTTGCGTACTGCTTTTGGTTGTTTTTCCGGCATGAAGCCGGTGGCGGGTGGACAGGAATTGAAACCAATATGTTATAGGGTTTTTAAACTCTGGCTCATAAATTGCAGGCGGAAAAAGGCGAAAAAAAACCTGCTTTAAAAGCAGGTTCTTCAAACTCATCCTCTTTACTACAGGCGAAAAAAAACCTGCTTTAAAAGCAGGTTTTTCAAAAATGGTCGGCGAGAGAGGATTCGAACCTCCGACCCACTGGTCCCAAACCAGTTGCGCTACCAAGCTGCGCTACTCGCCGAATGGGGCGCATCTTACTGCGACCCCCTGGGAGCGTCAATGGCTTTTTGAAACATCCGAACTGACTGGCCAGAAATTATCCGATACGCCGCCAAAATGACCTACAACTTCTGTTCTGCCTGAGGTTTGGCACACCAGTTATTCGCCGGATTGATACCACCGTCTGGCGAGGTGTAGCCCAGGCAGCCCAAAATTGAATCGAATAACTCCACATGGCGTTTCTTTGCGCCCACACGTTGCTGCGCCTGTAACTGCTCAAATGCCAGTTTATGGTCCGGTTGTTCAAGGAAGCTATCCGAAGCCCATACCATCATCGGCACGCGGAACTGCTCCGGCGGTGCCATCTCGCGTGGTGTACCGTGCAGATGCGAATTCTCATCGATAGATTCACCGTGGTCCGAGGCGTAAAACACCAGCGCTTTCTTATCACGCAACTGATCAATCACGTTGTCGATAAAGGTATCGGTATACAACACGCTATTGTCGAAGGCATTAATCAGTTCCGCTTTGGTGCAGGTATTGCTCTTACACTCCGGTGTGTACCGTGCGTAACTGCGCGGATAGCGCTGGGAATACAGATAGTGCGAGCCTTTGGTATGCAGGATCACCAGATGCTTGCCTTTAGGATGCGTTGCCAGTGATTGCTGTAACTCATTGACCAGCAACATGTCATCCACCGGTTTGCCATCGTTGCGCTTTTCCGAGGCGATGATTTCGCGGAAGGAGAAATTATTGGTGTCAGCATTATTATAGAACCACAGCTCGCTTTGCATCGCGAACAGCTCAGAGGTGAAGCCCAGCGACTTCATCACTGCAAATATGTTCTGCTCTTTCAGTGTACGCTGCGGGTTATCCGCCGTACCGCCTTCACGCACGAACATACAGCGCAGTGACAACTTAGTGGCCGTATCGCAGGATGTCCCGCGAAACGCGACCAGATTCTTCTCTTTGGACAGGCGCGGCGTGGTATCGCGCTCATACCCTAAAATCCCCATGTGATCCCAGCGGGTGGTTTCACCGATGATAAACACCACATAGGTGTCATCAATACCGGCGGGTGGCACATAAGTAAATTCTTTTGCAGGATCAAAATAATGGCTGGCATCCTGACTTTCATCCACCTGCGTATAGGCGTACAAACCCAGTGCAGCCAGCCAGTTAGAGGGCAGATAGGAGTGCGCGACCACGCCGCCATAACTCGGCAGATCCACGTTAGTTTTCTTCTCATTGACGCTCTGGGCGTGATCCAGAGAACGCAGCGGCAACCAGACCAGCAATGCCGCCGCCAGCAGCACAGTTAAAGGCAACGCTCGCTGTCCCGGCGTTTTCATCTGCTCAATCAGTGTAAAGCGCAGATTGTTTTTCCAGATGAGGAACAGGGGGATTGCGCTGACCAGCGCCATCCAGATAAACAGGTGATAACCGATGATCTCTTTGCTCAGATCGATATCAGTGGTCATCACCGACACCACGATGCCGTAACCGATCACCACATTGAACATCACCATGTAATAACTGGCAGCAACGGAAATCAGCACCAGCAAGCTGGCGATAACGCGGAAGAACAGCCGCCCGCCCAGTGAGAGGAGACGCAGAACAAAGAAGGTGAATAAGACGATGGCGCAGACTTCAGTGACGGCCTGCACCAGTTCAGCTGATGTGAAATGATTGACCAATGCAGCAAAGCGGCGCTGGAACACAGAGACATTCAAAAAAATGCCAATGTAAATCGCTAACAATAAAGAGATATTTTGCTGCGATAGAGTCTTCACTCTATTCATGAAAAGTAACTTTCCTAACGTATTTTGAAAGATTTGGAATCATTGTGACATGTTTATAGCGGACTGGTTCACAGATTATGCTGAGAATGAGGTGTATATGGCGTTCAGAAGGGTTATGCCTGTCCGGCGACATCAATTTTTTTTGAATGTTTTCTGTTTGTCAGGGAATACACACGGAAAAAGCAAAAAGGAGGCCGGAGCCTCCTGAGATTTTTGTTTTGATACATCACAACATTCCCCTGGTGAAGGCGTTGTGGAGTGGATCAGAACACTATTTAACGTTCAGCGTGACGTCGATATTGCCACGGGTCGCGTTGGAGTACGGGCACACCTGATGTGCTTTAGCCACCAGCGCTTCGGCTTCGCTGCGCTCAAAGCCCGGCAGGGTAATATCAAGCTGCACTTCAATACCATAGCCGCCAGGGATGGCTCCAATCCCTACCGCACCTTCAATTTTAGCGTCAGCCGGGATCTTAATTTTTTCCTGCGCGGCCACGGCTTTCAGTGCACCAAGGAAACAGGCGGAATAACCGGCAGCAAAAAGTTGCTCAGGGTTAGTACCGCCCCCCATGCCGCCCATCTCTTTTGGCACACCCAGTTTGACGTCAAGAACGCCGTCATCGGAAGTCGCACGGCCATCACGGCCACCGGTCGCGGATGCATGAGCACGATACACAACTTTTTCAATAGACATATTTCGTTCCTTATCGGTGATAAACACTTATTAGTTTTAAACTATTTAATCGCGCACTACTTTATTAATACTATCCGACAGTCCGAAGAAGCACTTGCGGAATCGTCTGTTTCATACGGCACTCAGACTTACGCTTTATCCTGAAGCTTAGCCCGTAATACTTCGAGCTGCTGTTTCAGCGCCACGATTTCGCCGACATCGCATTCTGTCGCACACAGAATGGCTTCGGGGATACCCTGCGCTTTTTCGCGCAACATCTTACCCGCAGCGGTGAGAGAAATAATCACCTGACGTTCGTCGGCTTTGGCGCGCTGACGCACCAGCAGCTCTGCCGCCTCGAGGCGCTTTAACAGCGGCGTTAAGGTCGCTGAATCCAGAAACAGTTTTTCGCCAATTTCCGACACCGTGACTTCATCACGTTGCCACAGCACCAGCATCACCAGATACTGCGGATAAGTGAGCCCGAGCTGCCCGAGCAACTTACGGTAAACCTTATGCAGTGCCAGATTCGCAGAATAAAGCGCGAAACACATCTGTTGATCCAGATGCAGCATGCGGTTTTGTGTCGGGTCGGTATCTGTTTTCATGTTCATGTCGCCAATATATATAGCGCACGATATTATCGCAAGCATATTTTATTGTTCATCTGCTTTGCCTGCATCAAAAACCTTCAATACGCTGCAACATGTACGGATAAAACGGATTGGATGAAACCCGCATCAGTTGATCCATACTCACCACCAGTGCGCCATTTTCCCCGCGGGCCGCCAGTGTTCCCAGCCTGATGCCAAATTGCGCCGAGCCTTGAGGACTGCGCCCGTACAACGAATCGTCAGTCGGGAAAGGCAGCGAGACATGCGATAACGAATAGAACTCCGAGGGATAATCCAGCCCCAGCGGGCTGACCGTCGCAGCACTCTCCCCCGCTGCGGTAGTTTTTGCGACAGCGGCGGCATCATCCGGTGAGGCATTGGTGACAACCGTCGTCTGATACGTGCGCGGTGGCGCAGGTAACAGGCGCTCTGCTGCAGCTTCAGAGGAAGGACGCAACAGCGGGCCGACATAAGCACTGCGGTTGATATCAAACAGCACCAGCTGGCTGCCGTTGGCGGGAAGCTGATTAAACAACGCCGTCACCACCGCACGGGAACTGACGGTGGAATCGACAACTGACTGAAACGCCAGCAACGGCGGTAACTGCGCCAGCTTGCCAGTTTGCGCATCCTTGCTGATCTGCTGCTGCAAAACATGAGTAAGCAGATAGGACTGACGGGCGGCTTTTACAGGGAAGGAATTGTATTTAAAAGGATTAAATTCCGGCATCAGGTTCAGCCAGGCCGTTTTGGCAAAGGCCGGGAAAATAGCCGGCCAGCCCGCATAGCCTGCAAAGCGCGCAAAACTCGTCACACCTATCATCGGGGAAATCAGCACCACGCGCGTAGGCCTCGCCAGTGCAGGGTCATCAAGGGCATCCAGCGTGTATTTCATCGCCAGCGCTCCCCCGTTTGAAAAACCCACCAGTTGCAGTGGCACATCTGTGCCAGCTGCGCGACGCGCCTCACGCACCGCCAGCCGGGTGGCCGCCAGCCACTGCTCCCAGTCTACCCGCGTCAGCCCGCCGGGCACGGTGCCGTGGCCGGGCAGACGGATACCGACAGCCACAAATCCACGGCGGCGATAATCCTGCGCAATATGCCTCAGGCTGTAAGGGGAATCCGTCAGGCCGTGTAACAACACCACAGCGCCGACCGGCTTACCGTCGGGCATCAGTTCATAAGAACGGTTCCAGTCCTGTGCAAAACGTTCCGGATAAATCGGGCTGCGGTCATAATAGCGGTTGAGCGGGATACGGTCCCCGCTGTCCAGCTTATCCGTCACCTGCTGCTTCACTTCAACAAAAGCCTGTTGCTCGGCACGTAAATAGGCAGGCCAGTCGCTTTTATCAAGCTGTTCAGCGCTCAGCTCGTCCGGCACCAGTTTATGCCATGGCTCAAGCGGCGGCCCCTGTAAGGCGTCATAAGTACGCGCCCCGAAAAGCGTAATAACCACCAGAATCAGTGCCAGTAACAGTTTTTTCAGGCGTTCAGAGAGACGACGAAGTTGCATTAAGCAGGGGTTTCCTAAAAAAGTTTTGCAGAAAGACAGCCTCTTAAAGATATGTCCTTCTGGAGCATTATTGGGAAAATAATAATGCAATTACCTGGAACGGTGGCTGCACAAAGCGCAAATTTTCGCCCCATTTTTGTTCAGTTGCATTCCGTCCATGGTGCAACAAATATACAGCCTGGTTATATAACGACCCCTAAACCTATTAATATCAATAGCTAATGATTTGGCACAGGCTTTGCTTAGATGAATTCAATCTTGTATACCAGATGGGATTCAGAAAATGGCCTCAGTTTCAGACACCGTTGCGTCACCCTTTCGCGGCTTTACCTTACGGGAATGGCAGCAACATTATCGCAGCGCGCCGGACAGCCTGCGCACCACGCTTTCCCTGGTTTTGGCAAGCCTGAGTGAAACAGACACCGCCTGGATTTATCTCGCCACGGCAGAGCAGCTTGAAGCACAAATCACCCGTCTTGAAACCCTGCGCGATCAGGCTGAAGGTTCCCTGAGCGCCCTGCCGTTGTTTGGCGTGCCGTTCGCCGTCAAAGACAATATGGATATCGCTGGCTGGCCGACCACGGCAGCCTGTCCGGCATTTGCTTATACCGCAGATGCGGATGCCACCGTTATCGCCAACCTGAAAGCCAAAGGCGCGGTGGTGATCGGTAAAACCAATCTGGATCAGTTTGCCACCGGTCTGGTGGGCACCCGCTCACCGTATGGCGCCGTACGTAATACATTCAATCCGGAGTACGTCAGTGGTGGTTCCAGTTCCGGTTCTGCATCGGTGCTGGCCCGCGGTCTGGTGGCATTTTCGCTGGGTACCGACACCGCCGGCTCCGGACGCGTTCCGGCTGGCTTTAATAATATTGTCGGGCTGAAACCGACCAAAGGCTGGCTGTCGAATACCGGTGTGGTGCCGGCCTGTCGCCTGAATGATACCGTCTCGATTTTCGCCCTGACCGTCGCCGATGCCCAAATCGTTGCCCACGCCGCTGGCGGATATGATGCCGCCGATGCCTATTCCCGTAAAAATCCACATACCGCGCCGGTGGCCTTACCGGCACAGCCGCGCATTGCCGTGCCCGATCGTCTGGAATTCTTTGGCGATACACAGGCAGAAGCGGCGTTTAACCAGGCCCTCGATCACCTGCGCCACCATGGGGTGACACTGGAACCCATTGATTTCACGCCGTTCCGCGAACTGGCTGAACAGTTGTATTACGGTGCGTGGGTGGCAGAACGTACCGTGGCGGTTGGCGAAATATTTGAGGAAAGTCCGGAAGCGATGGATCCGGTCGTGCGCGGGATAGTGGCTAATGGCGTGAACTATACCGCCTGTGACGCCTGGCGCGCCGAGTATTTACGGGCGGAACTGGCGCGCAAAATTCATCTGGCGCTGGAAGGATTTGACGCGCTGGTCGTGCCGACATCGCCAACCATCCGCACACAGGAAGAGTTGGTACAGGAGCCGGTGCTCTACAACTCGCAGTTCGGCATTTACACCAACTTCACCAATCTGGCGGATTTGTCAGCGCTGGCGCTACCTGCCGGTCTGCGTGCGGACGGCCTGCCCGCCGGTATCACCCTTATCGCTCCCGCCTGGCACGATGATGCGCTGGCGGGTTTTGGCCGTCAGTGGCAGCGCAGCCTGAGCCTGCCGCTCGGTGCGACCGGGCTTACGATGAAACCTGAAGAATTCATGACTGCCACGCCGGTGAATGCTGCCTGCGTGCGCGTCGCCGTAGTCGGCGCTCACCTGACCGGTATGCCACTCAATTTCCAGCTCACCAGCCGCCATGCGGTGCGCGTCGAACAAACCACTACCGCGGCTACCTACAAGCTCTACGCCCTCGCCAACACCACACCGCCCAAACCGGGGCTGGTGCGGGCGGAAGGCGGCAGCACCATCATCGTCGAACTCTGGGATATCCCGCTGGCGCGCTTTGGTGAATTTGTCGCTGAAATCCCGGCACCGCTGGGTATCGGCTCTCTCGAACTGGCAGATGGCCGCATCGTAAAAGGGTTTATTTGTGAACCGTGGGCGATCAGCGGAGCCACGGATATCACGGCGTTTGGCGGCTGGAGAAGTTACCTCCACAGCCTCAATTCATCACCGGTAAAAAGCTGAGGAACGCACATGTTCAATATCGTATTGATTGCTAACCGTGGCGAAATCGCCTGCCGTGCGATCCGCACGCTGAAACGTCTGGGCATTACCAGCGTGGCCGTTTATTCCGATGCCGACCGCAATGCACCGCATGTCACACAGGCGGATATCGCCATCGCGCTGGGCGGCGAAAAGGCCAGTGATAGCTACCTGATGATCGACAAAATTCTGGCCGCCGCCAAAGAAACCGGCGCGCAGGCAATTTATCCGGGATACGGCTTTTTATCCGAAAGCGCAGAATTCGCCGATGCCTGCGAAGCCGCCGGGATTGCCTTTATCGGCCCGACCGCCGGACAAATCCGCGAGTTTGGCCTCAAGCATCGCGCCCGCGAATTAGCCGGAGCCGCAAATGTGCCGATGACGCCGGGCACCGGTTTGCTCGACAGCATTGATGACGCGGTGAAAGCTGCCGCTGAAATCGGCTATCCGGTGATGCTGAAAAGTACCGCGGGCGGCGGGGGGATTGGCCTGACGCGCTGCGACGATGAAGAGGCATTACGCGCCGCGTGGGACAGCGTGAAACGTCTCGGCGAGCAGTTTTTCCGTGATGCCGGTGTGTTTCTGGAACGCTTTGTCGATCGTGCCCGCCATGTCGAAGTGCAAATTTTTGGCGACGGCAAAGGCCGCGTGGTGGCCCTCGGCGAACGGGACTGTTCATTGCAGCGCCGCAATCAGAAAGTCGTGGAGGAAACGCCTGCACCGAATCTGCCGCAGGCCAGCCGCGAAGCGTTACATCGCGCCGCCGTGCAGCTGGGTGAATCGGTCAGTTACCGCAGCGCCGGTACCGTTGAATTTATCTATGACGCCGCGCGTGACGAATTTTATTTTCTCGAAGTGAATACCCGTTTACAGGTTGAACATCCGGTCACCGAAATGGTCACCGGTCTGGATTTGATCGAATGCATGCTGAATGTTGCCGCCGGTATCCCGCTGAACTGGTCTGCCATGGAAAAAGCCCCGCAGGGCGCGTCCATGGAAGTGCGTATTTACGCTGAAGATCCGCTGAAGAATTTCCAGCCAAGTCCCGGCGTGCTGACTGAAGTATTTTTCCCCGGCGATGTGCGTGTCGACGGCTGGGTCTCTACCGGCAGCGAAGTGTCAGCATTTTATGACCCGATGATCGCCAAGCTGATTGTTCACGGCACCGATCGTCAGGATGCACTGGTGAAAATGTCCGCCGCGCTGGCCGCCACCCGCCTGCACGGTATCGCCACCAATATCGATTATTTGCGACAGGTGGTTGCCACGCCGGTATTCCGCGAAGGTCAGATGTGGACACGCATGCTCGACAGTTTTGCTTACGCGCCAAACGCCATCGAAGTGATTGCCCCCGGCACCTACAGCAGCGTGCAGGATTATCCGGGACGTCTCGGTTACTGGGATATCGGCGTGCCGCCTTCCGGCCCGATGGATGATTTCGCCTTCCGTCTCGCCAACCGCATTGTCGGTAATCATCCGGATGCCGCTGGCCTGGAATTCACGTTGCAGGGGCCGGTGCTGCGTTTTCATTGCGACACCGTTATCGCACTGACCGGTGCACGTTGCCCGGCAACGCTTGACGGCGAACCCGTGTCTTACTGGCAGCCGGTGGAGGTGAAAGCCGGTCAGACGCTGACGCTTGGCCGCGCCACGCAGGGTTGCCGCACTTATCTTGCCGTGCGTAACGGTTTCGACGTGCCGGTGTATCTCGGCAGCCGCTCAACCTTTGCGCTCGGGCAGTTTGGCGGTCACGCCGGCCGCACGCTGCGCGTCGCCGATATGCTGACCGTCTCGCAGCCGGCACTCGCGGCCTGCACTACGCCTGCGCCGGTCAGTTTACCGCAGGCAGCAGCGGAAAATATCGTGCCGCCTTACGGTGAACTCTGGAATATCGGGGTGCTTTACGGGCCACACGGCGCACCGGATTTCTTCACGAAAGAATCCATCGATGCCTTTTTTGCTGCCGAATGGCAGGTGCATTACAACTCCAACCGCCTCGGTGTGCGGCTGGTCGGTCCGAAACCACAATGGGCGCGACAGGACGGCGGCGAAGCCGGTCTGCATCCCTCGAATGTTCATGACTGTGAATACGCCATTGGCGCGATCAACTTTACCGGCGACTTTCCGGTGATTCTGACCCGCGACGGGCCAAGCCTCGGCGGTTTCGTTTGCCCGGTGACCATCGCCAAAGCCGAACTGTGGAAAGTCGGACAGGTAAAACCGGGCGATAAAATCCGTTTCCATCCGATCAGTTTTGAGCAGGCGCAGGCGCTGGAACAGGCACAACAAGTCACGCTCGATTCACTGATGCCGGTCAACGCGGTAGCGCTGCCCGTGCCGTCCCTGCTGCCGGACAACACCGCTTCCGCCACGGTTCTTGCGGCTTTACCGGCGACGGCGGAACGCCCGTCGGTGGAATACCGTCAGGCGGGTGACTGCTACGTGCTGATTGAGTACGGCGATAACGTGCTGGATCTGGCGGTGCGCATGCGCATTTATCTGCTGATGAACGCCATCAGGGCCGCCGGTCAGCAAGGTATAGAAGAACTGTCGCCGGGCGTGCGCTCGCTGCAAATCCGCTACGACAGCCGCGTGCTGCATCAGACCGCGCTGCTGCAACATTTACTGACGCTGGAACACAATCTGGCCGATGTCAGCCAGCTGAAAATCCCGACCCGCATCGTGCATATGCCGATGGCGTTTGAAGATTCAGCGACGCTTGGCGCGGTCGAACGCTATCAGCAAACCGTGCGGGCCGATGCGCCGTGGCTGCCCAATAACGTTGATTTCATCCAGCGCACCAACGGGCTGGCAAACCGCGACGATGTGAAAAACATCATTTTCGACGCCAGCTATCTGATCCTCGGCCTGGGTGATGTCTATCTCGGCGCACCCTGCGCGGTGCCGGTCGATCCGCGCCATCGCCTGCTCAGTTCCAAATACAACCCGGCGCGGACCTTCACCGCCGAAGGCACGGTCGGCATCGGCGGCATGTACATGTGCATTTATGGCATGGATTCGCCGGGCGGCTATCAGCTGGTCGGCCGCACGCTGCCGATCTGGAATAAGTTCCTGAAAAATGAGCAGTTCAGGAATGGTGAGCCGTGGCTGCTGCACTTCTTCGACCAGGTGCGGTTCTACGAAGTTACTGAAGCCGAACTGGAGGTTCAGCGCGAAGCTTTCCGTGAAGGGCGCGCACAAATCCGTATCGAAGAGACGGAGTTCGATTTTGCGCGATATACGCAATTCCTTGCGGATAACGCCGCCGATATTGCTGATTTTCGCACCCGGCAAACTGAAGCTTTTACCCGCGAAGTGGCGCACTGGCACGAAGCGGAAAGCGCCGCCGTGGAAGCGGCTGCCAACGCCGTGCAGTTAGTGGAAGACGATGCGGATCAGGACGGTCATTTGGTCAGCGCCGACCTCAACGGCAATGTCTGGAAAATTCTGGTGCAGCCGGGGCAGCAGGTCGAAGAAGGCCAGCCGCTGATCGTGGTGGAGGCCATGAAAATGGAGCTGTCAGTGAACGCACCCTGCGCCGGCACTGTCCTGAAAATCAGTTGCCAGCAAGGCCGTCCGGTCGGGCCAGGTGATGCATTGTTGTGGCTGGACACCGCCGTCTGAAGCCGTTCAACACTGTTTTAAAAACCTAAGGGAATATTTTATGCAACTGACTGGCCCGAAATCTTCACGCAGTAAAAGCCGTCCGGAAGGGCTGGCGGAACGCATTTATCAGCAACTGAAAGACGACATTTTCAGTTTTCGCCTGCTGCCGGGTGACCGGTTCAGTGAAAACGACATTGCCGACCGGATGGACGTCAGCCGCACACCGGTACGTCAGGCGCTGTTCTGGCTGGAGCACGAAGGCTACGTCGAAGTGTTTTTCCGCAGCGGCTGGCAGGTGCGCCCGTTCGATTTCGACTTTTTCGAGCAATTGTACGACCTGCGCATCGTGCTGGAACTGGAAGCGGTAAAACGGCTGTGCGCATTGCCGCCTGCCGCCCAGCCCTTGCAGCTGGCCGAACTGAAAGCGTTCTGGGTTGTTCAGCCTCAGCTGGCAGATGGCCAGGTGGTATCGCGTTATGACGAAGCGTTTCACATGACGCTGGTGGCTGCAGCCGGTAACGCCGAAATGGCGCGTATCCACCGCGAGCTGACGGAGAAAATCCGCATCATCCGGCGTCTGGATTTCACCAAAGGTGAGCGGGTTAACGCCACCTATAAAGAGCATGCGGGCATTTTGCTCGCCATCATTCAACAACAAACCGGGGAGGCACAACGCCTGTTACACGACCACATTGCCGTCAGTAAAGCCGAGGTGCGAAAAATTACTTTGCATATGTTGCACCGGGCGCGGGCGGAGAGTGACGAGGGCAACCCGTCATGACTTTTTTAAATGTTGTTTCGACTTTCATCATACCCGCGTTCTCTTAACGTATTTAAATCACAGCATTTTACAGAGGATTCATCTATGCAACGTCGACGTTTTATTAAAGCCTTTGCTCTTTCCGCCACCGTAGTCAGCATGGGCCTGGCCTGGAGCGCGCAGGCTGCCGACACCATCAAAGTCGGTATCATGCACTCGCTTTCCGGCACCATGGCGATTTCAGAAACCCCGCTGAAAGACGTGGCGCTGATGACCATTGACGACATCAACGCCAAAGGCGGCGTGCTGGGCAAAAAACTGGAACCGGTGGTCGTCGATCCGGCTTCCAACTGGCCATTGTTCGCCGAAAAAGCCCGCCAGTTGCTGACGCAGGATAAAGTCGCGGTAGTGTTTGGCTGCTGGACCTCGGTGTCGCGTAAATCCGTGCTGCCGGTGTTTGAAGAACTGAACGGCCTGCTGTTCTATCCGGTGCAATACGAAGGCGAAGAAATGTCGCCAAACGTGTTCTACACCGGTGCAGCGCCTAACCAGCAGGCGATCCCGGCGGTGGAATATCTGATGAGTGAAGACGGCGGTGCGGCCAAACGCTTCTTCCTGCTCGGCACCGATTATGTGTATCCGCGAACTACTAACAAAATTCTGCGCGCCTTCCTGCATTCCAAAGGCGTGAAAGACAGCGATATCGAAGAAGTCTATACGCCGTTCGGTTACAGCGATTATCAGACTATCGTCTCCAACATTAAGAAATTCTCCGCAGGCGGAAAAACTGCCGTGATTTCCACTATCAACGGTGATTCCAACGTGCCGTTCTACAAAGAACTGGCAAATCAGGGTGTGAAAGCGACCGATGTGCCGGTAGTGGCGTTCTCTGTGGGTGAAGAAGAACTGCGTGGGATCGACACCAAACCGCTGGTGGGCGATCTCGCGGCGTGGAACTACTTCGAGTCCGTCGATAACCCGACCAACAAGAAATTCGTGGCCGAATGGAAGGCCTACGCTAAAGCCCACAAACTGCCAAACGCCGATAATGCGGTCACCAACGACCCGATGGAAGCGACTTATGTCGGTATCCATATGTGGGCACAGGCGGTGGAAAAAGCCGGTACGACGGACGTGGATAAAGTCCGCGCCGCCATGGCCGGGCAGACCTTCGCCGCACCATCCGGCTTCACGCTGACCATGGATAAAACCAACCATCACCTGCACAAACCGGTGATGATCGGCGAAATCGAATCCAACGGTCAGTTCAACGTGGTCTGGCAGACCGACAAACCTATCCGCGCCCAGCCGTGGAGCCCGTACATCGCGGGTAACGATAAAAAGCCAGATACTCCGGTAAAAACGACTCACTGATCATTCATGAGTCGCCATTAATACCCCACCCCTCCCCTTCGCAGGGGAGGGAGCAGATCGGCGCTTTTCACTCCTCCCCTGCGAAGGGGGGGACTGGGGAGAGGGTTTAGCAACGAACTCCGGGCAACAGGAAAACATCATGACGCATTTTTTATCTCACTTCAGGCCACTGATTTTCCTGCTTGGTTGCCTTCCGCTTCTGGCCGTGGCGGGGGCGGCGAATGACTTTGCTGCCGCCAGCCGCAGCCAGCAGGCCACGTTATTACAGCAATGGGCGGCCGATCCGCAGCCGGAAAGACTGCCCCTGCTCGAAGCACTGAAGCAGGAAAACGTCGTCACCGACGAAGCGAAACATGCGTTTGTGCAAAAGGGTGAGCAGCTGGCACCGCTGGAAGGTGACGTGAAGCCGCAGGGCGAAGTCAAAAAAGTCTGGCTGAATAACCGTCTGCGTATCCTGATTGCCAATGCGCTTTCCGCACACCGTCTGGTGAGCACAGACAGCGCCGTCCGGTTGCAGGCCGCCAAATCTCTGCAACGCGAAGCGCAGGCCGATCAGTTGCCGCTGCTGACCCGTCGTCTTGAGCTGGAAAAGGACAGCACGGTGCACGACGCCCTTTCCATCGCGCTGGCGAATTTACAGCTGGCCGATACCCGTCCGCAGGTGCGCCTGAAGGCCGTTGAACTGCTCGGCACGTCGGGCGATCCGGACACGCAAGGCCGTCTGCAAAGCCTGACGGATCCGAAAACCGAGCCTGACGCTACGGTGCGCAACGCCGCGCTCGCCAGCCTGAAAGCGGTGCAGCATCGCCTGATGATTGGCGATTTGCTCGGGCAGGCGTTTACCGGTTTGTCGCTCGGCTCGATTCTGCTGCTGGCTGCCCTCGGTCTGGCGATCACTTACGGTTTGCTGGGCGTGATTAACATGGCGCACGGCGAAATGTTAATGATCGGCTCCTATTCGACCTATATGGTGCAGTCGCTGTTTCAGCACTACGCGCCGGGTCTGCTGGCGCTGTATCCGCTGGTCGCGCTGCCGGTAGCCTTTTTCATTACCGCCGGGATTGGCATGGCGCTGGAGCGCACCGTCATCCGCCATTTATACGGACGCCCGCTGGAAACCTTGCTGGCGACCTGGGGCATCAGCCTGATCCTCATCCAGGGCGTGCGCATGCTGTTTGGCGCGCAAAACGTCGAAGTGGCGAACCCCGGCTGGCTCTCCGGCGGTATTCAGTTGCTGCCAAATCTGGTGCTGCCGTACAACCGCATCGCGGTAATCATCTTCGTATTGCTGGTGCTCGGCCTGACCTGGTTGCTGCTTAATAAAACCCGGCTGGGCATGAACGTACGCGCCGTGACGCAAAACCGCGCCATGGCGGCCTGCTGCGGCGTACCGACCGGACGCGTCGATATGCTGGCGTTCGGTCTTGGTTCCGGCATTGCCGGTTTAGGCGGCGTGGCATTATCGCAGCTCAGCAATGTCGGCCCGGAACTCGGCCAGGGCTATATCATCGACTCCTTCTTAGTCGTGGTGCTTGGCGGTGTCGGACAACTGGCCGGTACCGTGGTGGCGGCTTTTGGGCTGGGCATCGTGAACAAAATTCTTGAGCCGGAGATCGGCGCAGTATTGGGGAAAATCCTGATCCTCGCGCTGATTATCCTGTTTATTCAGAAACGTCCTCAGGGACTCTTCGCCTTCAAAGGCAGGGTGATTGACTGATGAGCCAGCCTCTGACGATTACCGGCGTACAAAAAGCGCCAAAGATTGCGATTTCGGTGGGCACGCTGGTGCTTATCGGTCTGATTGTGATGCCGTTTCTGGCGCTGTTGCCCGCCAGTAATCCGCTGGCGATCTCCACCTATACGCTGACATTGATCGGCAAGATCCTCTGCTACGCGATCGTGGCGATCGCGCTCGATCTGGTCTGGGGTTACGCCGGTTTGCTGTCGCTCGGCCACGGGTTATTTTTCGCCCTTGGCGGTTATGCGATGGGCATGTATTTAATGCGGCAGGCCGCAGGCAGCGGACTGCCGGATTTTATGTCGTTTCTGTCGTGGACGGAGCTGCCGTGGTTCTGGGCGGGTACTCAGCATTTTGCGTGGGCGCTGTGTCTGATCGTACTGGTGCCCGGCGCGCTGGCGTTTGTTTTCGGTTATTTCGCCTTCCGCTCAAAAATCAAAGGTGTCTATTTTTCGATCATGACACAGGCGCTGACTTACGCCGGTATGTTGCTGTTTTTCCGCAATGAAACCGGCTTCGGCGGCAATAACGGTTTCACCGGTTTCACCACCCTGCTCGGCTTTCCGGTTACCGCTACCGGTACCCGCGTGGGATTATTTTTAGCCACGGTTATGGTGCTGGTCGTCAGTCTGGCGCTCGGCTTTGCGCTGGCGCGCAGTAAATATGGCCGCGTGCTGACGGCAGTGCGCGACGCTGAAAACCGGTTGATTTTCTGCGGCTACGATCCGAAAGGCTTCAAGCTGTTCGTCTGGACAATTTCCGCCATGCTGTGCGGCCTGGCGGGTGCGCTGTATGTGCCGCAGGTCGGAATTATCAACCCGGGTGAAATGTCGCCGACCAACTCCATCGAAGCGGCTATCTGGGTGGCCCTCGGCGGACGCGGCACGCTGATCGGCCCGATTATTGGCGCAGGCATCGTCAACGGCGCGAAAAGCTGGTTCACCGTCGCCATTCCCGAATACTGGCAATTTGTGCTCGGTGGCATGTTTATTCTGGTGACGCTGTTCCTGCCGCAAGGTGTGATCGGCCTGCTGCGCAAGAGGAAATCCTGATGGATCCGCTCAACATGACCGAAGACCTGTTTACCCGGCCGCAGCTGGCGGACCGGCATCGCGAACAAACTGACCCGATTTTGCAACTGGAAAACATCAACGTCAGTTTTGACGGATTTAAGGCGCTGACCAATTTGTCGCTGAACATCGGCGTCGGTGAATTACGCTGTGTGATCGGCCCGAACGGCGCGGGAAAAACCACGCTGATGGATGTCATCACCGGCAAAACCAAACCGCAAAGCGGCCGCGTTTTTTACGATCAGCGTACCGATCTGACGAAGCTGGATCCGGTGCAGATTGCGCAGTCCGGCATCGGGCGGAAATTCCAGAAACCGACCGTATTTGAAGCACTGACCGTATTCGAAAATCTGGAAATCGCGCAGAAAACCCATAAATCGGTATGGGCCTGTCTGCGTGCCAAAATGAACAGCGAACAGCGTGACCGCATTGATGAAATGCTTGGTACGCTGCGCCTGGCAGCGGAACGCCACCGGCCAGCAGGCCTGCTTTCGCATGGCCAGAAACAGTTTCTGGAAATCGGCATGCTGCTGGTACAGGAGCCGCATCTGTTGCTGCTCGACGAGCCGGCGGCAGGCATGACTGATGCCGAAACCGAATACACCGCCGAGTTGTTCAAACAACTGGCGGGCAGACATTCGCTGATGGTAGTCGAGCACGATATGGGGTTTGTGGAAACCATCGCTGACCACGTCACCGTGCTGCATCAGGGCCAGGTACTGGCTGAAGGCTCGCTGCGTGAAGTGCAGGCCAACGAGCAGGTCATCGACGTGTATTTAGGACGCTGAGGAATCGCATTATGTTGCAGGTAAATGAACTGAATCAGTTTTACGGCGGCAGCCACATTTTGCGCGGCCTGTCTTTCGAGGCAAAAATCGGTGAGGTCACCTGCCTGCTCGGGCGTAATGGTGTCGGGAAAACTACACTGCTCAAGTGCCTGATGGGACTGATTCCGGCGAAGTCCGGCACCATCAGCTGGCAGGATCAGGTGATCAATAACCGCAAACCGCACCAGCGCGTGCAGGCAGGGATCGCTTACGTCCCGCAGGGACGCGAAATTTTTCCGCGCCTGACGGTGGAAGAAAACCTGCTGATGGGATTATCGCGTTTCTCCGGCAGTGCGGCAAAGCAGGTGCCGGATGAAATCTATCACCTGTTCCCGATCCTGCTGGAAATGAAACATCGCCGTGGCGGTGATTTGTCCGGCGGCCAGCAGCAGCAACTGGCAATCGGCCGCGCGCTGGCCTGTAAGCCGGGCCTGCTGATCCTCGACGAACCGACAGAAGGCATTCAGCCATCGGTGATCAAGGAAATCGGCGCAGTGATCAAACAGCTCGCCGCCCGGGGCGACATGGCGATCCTGCTGGTTGAACAATTCTATGATTTCGCTGCCGCTCTGGCCGACAGCTATCTGGTGATGTCGCGCGGCAGCATTGTGAAACGCGGTCGCGGGGCAGAAATGGAGGCGGAAGGAGTTCGGGGGCTGGTGGCGATTTAGTCGCACTGACTTTTTAGAAGACAAGCCGACATTTTTCCGCCACATTTAGACCCTTTTTAAGTCCGCACTGAAAAGATTAAGAGTATGAAAATCAAAAGTCAGGAAGCCCTGATGCGTCAGCGTAAGCGCTGGATCATGCTGGCGGTGCTGGTGGCGGTTATCGCCGGGTGCCATCAGTGGTGGAAACAGGGGAAGCTGGTTTCGGAGCAGTGGAGCCCGAATAAACAGTACGTGGTGCGCGAGTATAAAACCTTTGAATTTATCCCGCGCATGACCATGCCGGGCGATGGCGGTCATTACTCCGGCTACATGCGCGTATATAACCGTGACGGTAAGCAGTTTTACGAAGAGTATTCCGATCTTCTCGACTTTATCGAAGGCCCGTTCTGGGCGAAAGAAGGCGTCTACTGGATGGGCAATGAAAATCAGGACATCGTGCGGCTGCCGACGTCGCCGGTGGAGTGAAACTTCACTGATGAAACCTTAGGCAGTTTAGGATTAACAGCCGTACAATATTTCGAATGAATCGAACGAATCATTCGAAGGAAGTCAACATGAAGTCACTAAGCGCTAATGAAGTCAAAACTCAATTTGGTGATGTTCTTTTGAGAGTCCAGCGGGAACCTGTGTAAATCAATCGGAACGGCAAACCCGTAGATCTCTTCCGGTTTCTCCATCAGCACCATGTGGCGTACTTTTTAACCACTCCTGCCGGGCTCGTATTTATGGTAATCATGCATAAGAGCCGATCTCCTGCCGATACTCTTTCCATGAGATTGCATGAGCCTGAAGCCAGTTATCAGGTTATGCTTCGGGATTAACAGACACAAAAAGCCGCGACTTGCGCGGCTTTTAACATTTCAGCATCAGAGCAAATCTTTAACTTCTGACTTTACGGTAGATAAACAGCACAACAATTGCACCAATCACCGCGACAACGAAGCTGCCGAAGTTGAATCCGTCCACGCGACCAAAGCCGAAGAAGGTACTGATATAACCCCCTACAACAGCACCGACAACACCCAGAACGACAGTCAGAATGAATCCGCCGCCATCTCTGCCTGGCATGATCCACTTCGCCAGAATACCTGCGATCAGACCAAAGATAATCCAGGATAAAATTCCCATTTTTCGACTCCTCCGAATAAATTTCCGTTACCGTGAATATTGTTCAGCCAAGTTAGCCAAACAAGAGCAGAACGATTCAGGCCCTGCGAGCAGAACGCGTGTTTTACACGCATGCCCTCCTTCTTGAACTACAGATAAAGTCTAGCACCATTCTACAAAACCGCCCAAAATCAGCAGGAAGGGAAGAAATGCAGAGAAATCTAAGGCACTTTCAGACAGTGTCAGCACGAATGCGGTTTCGTCAGTTGCCTGCACGGGGACGTAAAATTGCGTAAAAAGTAGAGCAAATTTTTTGAACGAGATACTCAAATCAATCCGTTTTTCATCCCTGAAGATCACGCCTATTATACATTCATCGAAAGGCAACCACCTTTCACTCTCATAACCTGAATGGATAAATCATCATGAAAAACGTCAAAATTTTTGCTGTAGCTGCCACCCTTTCCCTGATTTCTTTCGGCAGCTTCGCGGCTCAGCAGATTAATCAGCCAACAAATGACATGCAGAAAATCGGTGTAATTTCCGCCGCCAACTCCACCTCTATCAGTGGCCTGGAAGCGAAACTTTCTCAACAAGCACAGGAAGCCGGTGCCTCTTCTTACCGCATCATCTCCGTGACCGGTAACAACAAACTGCACGCTGACGCTGAAATCTATAAATAATCTCCTGCATAAAACCCGCTGAAAAGCCTGTGGAAGCCCGACTTCCACAGGCTTTTTTATTTGCCCGTATTTTTATGCCGAATTTCATTTAAATTCGTGATTGCATCTGTGCCGCACGTTTCACTATTCTGGGTTTTTCGCTCATCAGGAAAAGCCATGACCCTCACCGAATCCCTGCTTTCTTACGCGCTTGCCGCCGGTATTTTAACGCTTACGCCCGGTCTCGATACCGCACTGGTGTTGCGCACTGCTGCCAGTCAGGGCAGTAAAAAGGCGCTGTTTACCGCTTTTGGCATCAGCACAGGATGTCTGGTCTGGGGCGCAATGGTGGCACTCGGTCTCGGTGCCGTGCTGGCTGCCTCTGAAATCGCCTTCAATGTTTTGAAATGGATCGGTGCCGCGTATCTGGCCTGGCTGGGACTGCAGATGTTGTTCAAACCCCGCAGCGAAATGAACATGAATGCGCCGGAAAGCCGCCACAAAGCCTTGCGTATCGGAAACTCGCCGTTCGTTAAAGGTCTTTTTGGCAATGTGCTTAACCCGAAAGTCGGCGTGTTTTATGTCTCCTTCCTGCCGCAGTTCGTCGCCACCGGCTATCCTGTCGGGCCATATATTTTCGGCCTCGCCGCCATGCATGCGGTGATCGGGACGTTATGGTCAGTCACGATGATTTCGGCCACCCGCCCGCTGTCGCGCTGGTTGCGCCGTCCGGCAGTGGTCAGAACGCTGGATCGCCTTACCGGCACCGTATTTATCGCTTTTGCAGTTCGCCTCGCTACGACAAAACGTTAACAATAAAAGGAAAAATGTCATGAAGACCCGTCTCAGCCATGCCCCGACCGAAAGCGATCTCGAGGAGATCAAAACGGCACTGCGGGATTTCAACAGAAACTTTATCCCGAAACCGACATTCCGCGAGTTGGGTATTTTTGTGGAAGATGAAAATGGAAAGAAGCTGGCGGGTATCGTAGCGGAAACCGTCGGTTACTGGATGTACATAAAAATGCTATGGGTCGATGAATCGCTGCGCGGCAAAGATGTCGGCACGCAGCTGATTACAGAAGCAGAAGAAGAAGCCAAAGCACGGGGTTGCCGTTACTCGCTGGTTGATACGTTCAGTTTTCAGGCGCGGCCTTTCTATGAACGTATGGGCTATAGCATGCAAATGGCGCTGGAGGATTATATCCCTGACTCCCGTGCGCCGGACGATGCGCCCTCAACGCATACGCGGTTCTTTCTGACAAAAACGTTAAGCTGAAAGCGCCAGCCATTCCTTAACCGATGGCCGCTGCCATTGCGCATCTGCATACGCGGCCAGTTTTTCCGGTACCGGATCACCGTTCAGATGCAGACGGTTAATCATCAGCGCCAGATCCACGTCCGCAATACACCATTCGCCAAATAAATGTTCTTTGTCGCCCAACAAAAACGCGGCGGCGGCATACAGTTTTTCAGCCGCCTGCTGTCCGTTTGTACTGAGCGCCGGACGTTTCGCACCGGCAAACACCACTTCAGTTGAGCGCTCTTCGCGAATGGGCATCAGATCACTGCGCAGCCATGCCTGTACTTCACGGGCCTTGGCGCGGTTTTCAGGGTCAGCCGGGTAAATCGCCGGGAACGTCGGCGCCGGGAATAACTCTTCGACATATTCATCAATCGCAGAAGATTCGGATAAGACAAAAGCGCCGTTGGTTAATGTCGGTACGCGGCGGGTGATGGAAATCGCCGAATAATTTTCTTTCAGGTTTTCTGCATTAGCCAGATCCACCTTTTCCAGTTCAAAGGGAATGCCTTTTTCGGTTAACGCGACAAAAGCCGACATCACGTAAGGACTGAAAAAATTGGCGTCGGAATACAAAATTAGCGAAGGCTGGCTCATAGCAAACTCCTGAAAGAAAGAGAACAAAGGAGAAAAACATAGCGCAGAAAGAGGGAGGTGTCGTTAAAAACTCATTCAGATGATAAACCCGAGTGGAGTTGTTGGGATACGGGCAAATTTTCTCATTCTAAAAAATGCGTACATCATCTTATACATTCAGCTAATTTTCAGAAACTGATTAAACAAGATATTTTCCGCACCAAACTTTCGCACGTTTTTTAGCCATTGCCATTTGGCTTAAGTCAATATACCCTCTAAAAAACCGCCAAACAAACGGACTTCAAAGGGCGCCTTATGGATAATTCAGAAGAGATAGCACAGCGCATTACCGACATAATTATTTCACCTGATTCAGCTATTGGTTTGGTACATGGAATACTTTCCGTGCCAGTTGATCTGGGATATCTTGCGTATGGTTTTTTCGATACAGACTATACTTAACGATTTCAATAAATATGTTTCAGAAAGCGAAAAAAACAAAACATACAGCCGATCTTTTTTCTCAGTTGTCGGCAGAACTGCAACTAACACAGTTATTGCCGGGAAAGTTGCTATCGCGATAGCTCAAGGAACAAGCTTTTTTGTGAAAGTAAGAGGCGGGGTCATTGGAAACATATTATTAGTCTGAGGAATGAAAGAACGCTGCAGTAGGTCAAATAGGCGCAATCCTTGGCGGTGCATCAGTCTGGTTTTCGTTATTCTTTGTATTTTATTTTGATACCTGGCTGGAGAGATTGCTCGCCATTTCAGCTATGGTATTTGTCATATGGATTATTGGTAAACTAATCGATAAATATTACCCGCAAGATAACTAAACATTAAAAATAAGGATATTTCATGTCAAATCCAGCATATTTATTTCTAACCGGAGTAGATGGTTCGCCGATTGTTGGTGGTTCGTTGAAGCCGAATACTTCAATATCATTTTGGAAAATGTAAAAATTACATCCATTGCACCAAATTTATACCCAAGCAACCAGACTGGAACACATTTTGAAACTATCCAACTACGCTATGAAAGCATTACATGGAAGTATGTAAACGGGAATATCATTTATAAAGATACCTGGAATGAACGCATAACCGCCTAATAGATCGGCGACAACCCACTACAGCCTCCCTCTCTGCTTCTGAAATCCAAAAACGACATATAAAGTCGGCATTTTTACGCCTCCAACCCGGCCCATCCTTATTCATTGTAACAATGAATAAGGATGAGGTCCGCCAAAGATAAACATTCGCATCCTGCGCCGGTCTCCCTATACTGCTGTTATGTCGGCTGATTCAGCACCTGTTCAGGAAACTCCTATGAAGTCATGGCTCTTACCTCTTCTGCTGCTTGCGCCGCTCTGCTCGCAGGCGGCATCCACGCCGAAAGAAATCAAAGCACGGTTCAGCCAGTTCAAGGTCGGGGATAAAACCATTTGCCTCGATGACGTGACTTACGCCAACAACAGCAAAATGAAAGTGATCGAGAACGGTTTTGTCGTCTCGAAGCGCAAGAATGTGCTGGTTTACCAGAGCAACACGTTATTTCTGCTCGGTAATGACGTCACGGTGAACATTAAGGCCGTGATTGAAAGCCGGGCGGGGAAAACAGGATTCAGTAACCAGTTTAAACAGGCGATGATCCGGGTCGACGGAATGGATGATCCGACACGCGCCAGTGAGAAGGCCAAAATCATTCAGTCTTTTGAAGACGTGATTGCAGATAAAAATAATGAAACTCCCTACAGCTCGGTGGCGCTGACGGATAAAGGCTACATCATCACGCAGATGGAAAGTCATTCCACCACCATCAGCGAATGCTACGTTACGCCGTATAAAAAATCGCCGAAGGAGTGATTCTGATGACCTTTTTATCCGCTATGCGTGATACTTTTTACCCGCAATTTTTTGATCGGCTGGTCAGCGATTACGCCAGAGAAAATGTTAGTTCAGGCCGCTGGCAGCAGGAAAATGCGCTGACACGATCACAAGGTGAAATAACGCGTTTGCTGCCGCAGGGCCTGGCCACACCGGATAATTATTTGTTTGAAATAAGAACAGAGGCCGACGGGGAAACTGCGGGGTATATTTGGTTTGCGGTCAGTGAGCGTCAGGGCGAGCGTAGCGCTTTTATTTATGAAGTGTCAGTGTTTCCGCAATTTCGCCGTCAGGGTCATGCCCGCGCAGCCTTTTTACAGCTGGAAGAAAAAGTGCGCGGACTGGGTTTGACATCTGTCGGCCTGAATGTGTTTTATAAAAACAGTGCTGCGCAGGCGTTATACAGCAGTCTGGGCTATGCGCCGACCAATCTGACGATGGTAAAAGCGTTAAGCGCAGAATGACAGCGCCGGTCAGCGCTGGTATTTAATAAAATCAGTCAGCCGCCCCACACGATCGTACAGTTTGCGGGCAGTATGATTCGAGGTTTGGGTCGTCCAGTAGACGTTAGCTTTATTGTTTTCATCGGCGTAGGCGTAAACCGCTTCAATCAGTTTTTGCCCGATCCCCAGTTTACGCGCGCCGTCATCGACATATAAATCCTGCAAATACACCACCTGCTGCATATGCCAGCCATGATCGTGATTGATACAGTTCACCAGACCGACCAGTTTCCCCTCATACTCCGCCACATAGCCAAACATACTGGCATACTCGGGCTGCGATAACCGCCGGAAGGTGTGATCAAACTGCGCCGGATCGAGCGTCGACTGATAAAAATCCAGGTAATCGCGCCATAACATTTCCCACTCCTGACGGTCTGCGGGCGTTAACGGACGGATCACCACATCTTGCGGCTGGCTCATCGGGACATTCTCCTGAGGAAATGAAAACGTTACGGACGTGACTGCGGATAATGTATCAGGTCGTGGAAACGTACGGAATGACCGCTTTCATTGCGGTAAGCGTGCGGGCAATCGGCGGCAAAACGCAAAGCTTCACCGGCACTGAGCAGGCGCGTCATACCGTCCACCGTCAGTGTCAGTTCTCCTTCGATAACAATGACATGCTCAATCACACCGGCTTCGTGTGGCGTGGATTCGCTGCATCCACCCGGTTCAAGATCGATAACAAACATGTCCATACGCAATGTGGTGTCAAACGGAAACAAAGGCACTACGCGCATTCCTGAGCTGTCGCTGTTAAACGTGGTCAGCAAACCGTGCCGGTGCAATGCCGCCGACTGCGCAGGCGGGGTTTCAAGAAACTCCGAGAACGAAACATTCAGGCCACTGGCGATTTTCCATAGCGTCGCAACGGTCGGGCTGGATTCGCCGCGTTCAATTTGCCCCAGCATTGCCTTGCTGACACCGGTGTGTTCTGCCGTCTGGCTGAGACTCCAGCCACGTTCGCTGCGAACGGCTTTCAGCTGGCTGCCAATATGGCGGGTGAGCTCCTGCATCCTGACTCCTCTGGCAATCATTTTTAGCGATCATGGTTGTGCGCTATAACGCACAATGATATTTTGAGCGCATCCGATGTACGCTATAACGCACAACAGCATACCGCCAGCAAGCGGTAACCAGAAGGAATTTCACCTATGGCCTCGCGTTTCAGTCCGCAGGATTTGACATTTTCGGCGGTAATCGCCGGATTTGTTGCGGTTTTAGTCGGTTATACCAGCTCCGCAGCGATTATCTTTCAGGCAGCGGAAGCGGCAGGGGCCAGCGCGGGACAAATTGGCGGCTGGCTGAGTATGCTGGGTCTGGGCATGGGGGTCACCAGCATCGGGCTATCACTGTATTACCGCACACCGGTGGTGACGGCCTGGTCGACACCCGGCGCGGCGCTGCTGGTCACCAGCCTGCCCGGCACCTCACTTAACGAAGCCATTGGCGTATTTGTCTTTGCCACCGGGCTGATCCTGCTGTGCGGCGTGACCGGCTTATTCGCCCGACTGATGCATTACATCCCGCAGGCGCTGTCAGCGGCGATGCTCGGCGGCATTCTGCTGCGCTTCGGGCTGGACGCCTTTACCTCACTGCAAAGCAATTTCGCCCTTGCAGGCACCATGTGTCTGGTGTATCTGCTGGCAAAGCGCGCCCTGCCGCGCTATGCGGTGGTGCTCGCACTGGCCGCCGGGCTGATCGTCGCCGGATTACAGGGTGATATTGCGCTGCACGGCCAGACGCTGACCTTCGCCGCACCGGCGTTTGTGATGCCGCATTTCACGCTTTCCTCAATTATCGGCATCGGCATTCCGTTTTTTGTGGTGACCATGGCCTCACAGAATGCGCCGGGCATCGCCACACTGAAAGCGCACGGCTATCATCTGCCTGTTTCGCCCCTGATTTCCTGGACGGCGCTGACTGCGTTAGTTTTAGCGCCGTTCGGCGGTTTTACCATCTGTATCGCCGCCATTACCGCCGCGATTTGTATGGGCGAGGACATTCATCCCGATCCTAAAAAACGCTATATGGCGGCCGTCTCGGCTGGCGTTTTCTATCTGATTGCGGGCGTGTTTGGCGGCTCCATCGGCATGGTCTTTACCGCCCTGCCACAGGCGCTGATCCACACCATCGCCGGGCTGGCGTTGCTCGGCACCATTGCAGGCAGCCTGTACCGCGCGCTGGAAAACGAGCGTCAGCGCGACGCGGCAATCATTACGTTTCTGATCACGGCTTCCGGTGTCACGCTGCTGGGTGTCGGTTCGGCATTCTGGGGTCTGGCGGGCGGTGTGATAACTCATCTGATCCTCAGCATGCCGGCGCGAAATCGTGATAAATCCGCCGGGAAAAGTTGAGTCCGTTCAAGTTATGGGTAACAGGTTTTCGTAACACGGCACAAGGTGACGTCGATCACATTTTCTGACCGGTAAACCCTCTTTACTGGGCGCAATCAGGCCCTTTAAAGAGCGAGAATCCCATGACTATTGCCACACAATCCTGCGTCGTGACCGGGAAAAAAGACGTCTCGGTGATCCACCAGACCCTCAGCTATACCGGCCAGGGCACGCTGGTGAAAATCACCCGCGGCGGCATCTGCGGTTCGGATCTGCATTATTACGAACACGGCGCTGTCGGTGATTTCAGAGTGCGCGAGGCGATGGTACTTGGCCATGAAGTGGTCGGTGTGGTGGATAAATCGGATAACCCGCGTTTGCAGCCCGGTCAGAAAGTGGCGCTGAACCCGAGTAAGCCGTGCAAAGCCTGCAAGTATTGTCTGTCCGGTGACGAAAACCAGTGCACCACCATGAAATTTTTCGGCAGCGCGATGTATTTCCCGCACATCAACGGCGCGTTCACGCAGTATAAAATCGTCGACAGCGACCAGTGCATTCCTTACGACAATCAGGTCAGTGACCGCCTGATGGTGTTCGCAGAACCGCTGGCCGTCGCCATTCATGCCGTAAACCAGGCGGGCGATATTCATGGTAAAACCGTGTTTGTTTCCGGCGTAGGTCCGATTGGCTGCTTAATCGTGCTGGCAGCAAAAGCCAAAGGCGCGGCGCAAATCGTGGTGACCGACCCGAGCGAACGTTGCCGTACGCTGGCACTGGCAGTTGGCGCAAATAAAGCACTGGACGCTGCACAAGGTGATTTCAGCGAATATCAGGCAGAGAAAGGCTTTTTCGATGTCTCCTTCGATGCCTCCGGCCATCCGTCTTCCATCCGCCGTTGTCTGGAAGTGACCCGCGCACGCGGCACCCTGGTGCAGGTTGGCATGGGGCCGGTAGTGAATGAATTCCCGCTGATGTCGCTGATTGCCAAAGAAATTAACTGGGTCGGCAGTTTCCGTTTCACAGAGGAATTCAATACCGCCGTCGAATGGCTGGCGAATAGAACCGTCGATCCGATGCCATTGCTGTCAGCAGAATTCCCGCAGGAAAGTCTGGTGGAAGCGCTGGAATACGCCCTGGATAAATCCAAAGCGTCAAAAGTGCAGCTGGTCTTCTAGCCCGGTCTGCAATACCAGTCACAATATCAAAACACCGTTTCATTTTATGATGTCCTCTGATTTTTATCCTCAGAGGACATTTGCATTATGGTAAAGGACAAGGCGAAAAAGCAGGTCGCGCTGCTGCTGGCTAACGGATTTGAAGAAGGCGAAGCGGTGATTGTGCTCGATATTCTTGAGCGGCTGGAGATTCAGGTCACCACGCTGGCCTGCCAGGAAAGCCTGACGCTGCGCACGTATCACGGCATTCAGATGCAGGCCAACGAACTGCTGTCCGCGCAGGGCGACCGCTTATTCGATGCTGTGGTAATGCCCGGCGGACCGGAAGGCTCAGTGGCGCTGGCGGCCAGTAAAGCGGTGGTGGAATTTGTCCGACGTCACGACGACGCCGGTAAACTGATCTGCCCGCTGTGCTCCGCTGCCGCGCGTGTGCTGGGCGGGAACGGTCTGCTGAAAGGCCGTCGTTACGTCTGTTCCGGCGATTTATACCAGGACGTGAAAGACGGCGTTTACGTCAATGAGTCCTTTGTGGAAGACGGTAACTTGCTCAGCGGAAAAGGATTAGGGCTGGCGTTTGACTTCGCCTTCCAGCTGGCATACCGCCTGACCGGCGATGCTGAAACCACCAATTTCCAGGCTGATCACATCGATTATCACCACTGGCGCGCCGGCCAGAAGCGTTGATCAAAAAGTTGAACCGGGGCAGATGGCGCAGGTCGTCCGCCCCGGTCAGTATCCTGTCCGTTTTTGGCATTCTTCCCTTTCCAATTCAGGCGCACACTGATTTCACACTCACCAGATGGAGTCCGTAAATGACCCAAAGCGCCCTGTTAAATATCGACGTTCAGCGTTCATTTGAACAAAAAGACTTCTGGCAACAGGATGATTTACCGGCTTTCAGCGAAGCCCTCAACGGCCTGATCGATGGCTGTCAGACCCGCAATGTACCGGTTATCGATGTATTTCACGTCAACCCTGATGGCGACTTTTCGCTGGCCTCCGGTCTGGTCACACCAATGACTTTTCTCACACACCGGCCGCAGCATGTTGTGCATAAACATGTCCACAATGCCCTGACCGAATCCGGCCTCGATGGCTGGTTGCGCGAAAAAGGCATCACGCATCTGATTATCGCCGGTATGCGCACCGAGCAGTGCTGTGAAACCACGGCCCGGGTGGCGTCAGACCTCGGCTATTCAGTGACCTTTGTCACCGATGCGACACTGACGTTTCCGATGACGCACGCCAGTGGTATCACGCTGAGCGCACAGGAGATCAAATTGCGGACCGAACTGGTACTCGCCGACCGCTTTGCCACTGTCACTGACGTGACCGGTGCGCTGGCGCAACTCGACCGCACTGTGTGAAGATAGCGTTTTTCCCCACAGACGGATGAAGCACTATGCAGCGCAATGTCTACTTTGTGACGCTCCCCGGCGTGATGTCGTTAGATCTTACCGGCCCGGCGGAAGCGTTGCGCCTGAGCGGGCAATTTTCGCTTCATTATATCGGGCCGCAGCCGGAAGTGATGATGTCAACCGGCCTGATGGTCAGCCATTTGCAGCCACTGCCGCAAAGCCTGCCCCCGGGCAGTATTGTGATCATACCGGGTGTGGCAGAATCCGACGAAAACTTCTCCTCACCGGTCGCACAGACCGCCTGTGAGTGGCTGCATCAGCAAAAAAGCGCCATTGAAGCAGGAAATTTAAGACTGGTATGCATCTGTTCCGGCAGCCTGCTGGCCGGGCAAGCCGGTCTGCTCGACGGCTATCAGTGCACCACGCATCACGATGTAATCGGACGGTTGCGCGAGCAGGTACCTGCTGCCCAGGTGAAAGATAACCGGATATTTGTCGAAGACCGTTCGGTACTGACCAGCGCAGGCATCAGCGCCGGTATCGATCTGGCACTACATCTGATCGCCACACATCTTGGGCCGCAGGCCGCGCTGGATGTTGCCCGCGAAATGGTGGTCTATTTCCGCCGTGGCGGTGATGATCCGCAACTCTCTCCGTGGCTGCGTTACCGTAATCATCTGCACCCCGCGGTGCACCGTGCGCAAAACCTGATTGCTGCCGAGCCGGAATCGGCCTGGCAGGTGGAAGATGTTGCCGCCAGGGCGCACATCAGCGCACGCCACCTCACCCGTTTGTTCCGACAACATCTGGGCATCAGCGTGCGTGACTACCACGAGCAATTGCGTATCGCCGTGGCGCAACAACGCCTTCAGCAGGGATCCGGCATCGAAAAAGCCGCACTCGCTGCGGGCTTCTCATCCGCACGGCAATTACGCCGGGCGCAGGAGCGGTGGGCGTAATATCAGGTCAACCGGGAAGTCACAAGAACACGTATATTATTTTCTCCTGATTAAGAATAAAATTCCTTCAGTACTTAACCATGACTTCAGGAAATTGAGATGTTTAAGATAACAGACTTAATTGATCTCCAAACCCTTGCTGAATCTGTCGAGTTAGAATTTAAACAAGCACAGGGGCAGGATGGTCAAGGGAAATTACCTCAGGATTTTTGGCCAACATATAGTGCAATGGCTAATACCCGAGGAGGCTATGTTGTCTTAGGTGTCAAAGAAAAAAAGGGTCAGTTCATTCCTGTAGGAATTAATGATCCGGAAAAAATCAAAAAAGAGTTGTTTAACAATCTTAACAATAAAAACCTGGTAAATATAAATTTGCTAACAGATGCAGATGTGCAAACAACACTTCTTGATAACAAACTCATCCTTGTGATCCATATTCCTATTGCAAACCGACATCAAAAGCCTATTTTCCTTAAAAATAATCCTCTTGAGTTTACCTATATCAGGCTTCATGAAGGCGATCGCCATTGTTCTCAGGAGCAAGTAAAAAGAATGCTGGCAGAGCAGGTTGAGGATAGCCGAGATGATAAAATTCTCACTGGCTTTGACCTGAATGATATTGAACAAGAAAGCCTGAATGCTTATAAACAACTTTTAGCGATTGCGAAACCACAACATCCATGGTTAGAGCTTAATAATTTCGATCTTATGACCAAAATTGGAGGCTGGCGTAAAGATCGTCAGACGGGTCAGGAAGGAATCACTCTCGCTGGTATTCTGATGTTTGGGACCTGGCAAGCTATTCAGGATGCAGTACCTCATTACTTCGTTGACTATCAGGAACGCCCGGAAGCAAAGACCGAGTTACGCTGGGTAGATCGTTTATGCCCTGATGGTACATGGTCAGGAAATATCTTTGATTTTTATCGACGGACATATCGAAAACTAACAACAGACCTAAAGATTCCATTCAAAATTAAAGATGGTGTGCGTCAGGATGATACATTAATTCATGTTGCGCTACGCGAAGCCTTAGTTAATACACTTGTTCATTCTGATTACACAGGACGCGCATCTATATTGATAGTTAAACGCCCCGATATGTTTGGTTTTCGCAACCCTGGGCTAATGAGAATCCCGCCAGAAATAGCAATAAAAGGCGGAGAAACTGATTGTCGAAACCGGCGCATGCACCAGATGTTTCTCAACATTGGTGCTGGCGAACGAGCCGGTTCCGGTATCCCAAAAATTTACAGCGGCTGGCAATCCGCAAATTGGCGCGCACCAAAACTTTATGAGAAAACTGAGCATACCGAGCAAACATTACTAGAACTTTCAACAGCAAGTTTGATTCCTGAATACATTTCAGCGCAGCTCCAAAAACTCTTCGGTACCAGGTTCAGTACCCTTGATGACTTTGAGCGCATGATCATAACGACTGCGGCGATAGAAGGGTGGATTAATCACCAAAGAGCCTGCCAGCTGACGAGCAAACACACGCGGGATGTCACGCTGGCGTTACCTCGTCTTGAGGCTAAAGGTTTTCTGGTTTCTAGTGGTGAGCGTAAGGATAAATCTTACAGCCTGCCGGGAATGGAGCAACCTCCTTCCCCTGAAGATGTATTTTCAAATGCGTTAAGTCTCATCTCTGACTTCACGCATAGCAAAAACAGCTTAACGCATAGTGAAGGGGACTTAACGCATAGCAAAAATAATCCGATGAGCCATGATGCAATGCTACCGAGAATAGATGAGCATCGAGACTCTCATGGCAGATATATTAGCCCTTTATTAGACCGACCTTTTGTAGACCAGCTTGACGCGTTGGAATTATCCTTTAGAAATTATTTATTAAGCCTTGCAAAACCTGCAAGAGAGAAAAGAAGATTAACCAATGAAGAGATGCGAGATGTCATTAGTACATTGTGTAACGAACATTACATCGCCATCTCAGTTTTAAGTGATCTTACAAACAGAACGGCTCAAAATATCAGACAAAGCCATTTAAAACCCATGGTTGAAAAGGGTGAATTAAAACTGGCTTTTCCCAATAAACCAAATACCCCAAAACAAGGATATACCGTTACATAACAACTGGGTTTCAGAGTATTCAGCTCACCCAGTTCCGGCGGTCTATTTTCCCCAGCCCCATCGCCAGAAATAATCCGCCGCCGAGTCCGCAGATAAACAAAAAGACCAGGTTCAGCAGCGGGTATTGCGGAAAGTCGAGATGCCGGCCGCGCAGGCCGGTGATGATCAGCGCATGAAAGCCGTAGATAGCCAGAGAGTGGCGGGAGATTAACGAAAATCCTGGCAGGAGACGTTGTGCCAGTGTGTTCTTGAAAACCACAAATAAAGACATCGCAGAGATAAATACCAGCGGACCACTGTAGATATAAAAGGTATCGGCGAAACTCTGATTAATCTGCATTTGCCGGTATGTGCCGGTGGCAATCGCCAGCGTGCTGAGAATGAACATGGCGCTGGCGACGAGCGTGATCGCCGTTTTTTCAGTCCTGAGCTGGCTGATGGCGCGGCCCAACAGGGCATATAGCACGTAATAGAAAGTGTCACCGCTAATGTATAAATCCAGCGGCAAAAGATGGATTTTGTGCCACGTCACGGCAGGAAGCTGCGGATTTGCCAGTACGCCGAACAGCATTGCGACAATCAGCAGGTATCTGCCGGATACGGCTTTAACATTAATCAGCGGGGAAAGCAGGTAAATCAGGATAATCGCGTAGAAGAACCAAAGATGGTAAAACACCGGTTTTTCCATGATAAGACGCAGAGACGGCCAAAACCCGATTTTTGTCATCGTGAGGATATAAATCAGCGAGACGGCGCTGTAGAACAGCAAACATAATGTGACTCGCAGAAAATGGCGTTTTTGCGCGCTCCTTTCCCCCAAGAACAGCGCACCGGAAATCATAAAAAACAGGGGTACGCAGACGCGCGAAGCGGAATTGAGCACGTTTGCCGCCGTCCATTCAGGGGTATTTACCGCAGCGAAATTGACGACCAGCGACGTGCTGGCGTGGATCATCACCACCATCATGCAGGCGAGTGCGCGCAGATTATCTATCCAGCTGATTTTTTGGCTCATTCCCGGTAATTTCCTTCTTATCGATGGGCTGTTTGCAGCCTAGCCAGCTTTTGGACGGCTAACAAGGCAAAAGTGCCGATCTCAGATTGTGCTGAACGTGAACCTGAACATTGCGTTGCGCTCAAATAATCGGCAAAATAGTCCCTATTACTGCCTCGCTTGCGAAACCCGCCCGGACAGTCTCTTATTTTCTGCTAATTTTCAAAGAATTAGCCTTACGTCTGTGAAATAACTACAATGCATAATTCTCCAAATACTGCTTCCCTTCTGGGTCGGCAGGCGCTTTTGTTCCCTCTGTGCCTGGTGCTGTTCGAGTTCGCGACTTATATCGGCAACGATATGATCCAACCGGGCATGCTGGCCGTCGTGGCTAATTTTAATGCCGGCGAAGAGTGGGTGCCGACATCCATGACCGCTTATCTCGCTGGCGGCATGTTCCTGCAATGGCTGCTCGGTCCGCTGTCCGACAGGCGCGGCCGTCGTCCGGTCATGCTCGCGGGCGTGAGTTTTTTCATCATCACCTGTCTGGCGATTCTGTTTGCGCAAAATATAGAACAATTTATGGTGATGCGATTCCTGCAGGGCATCAGCCTGTGCTTTATCGGCGCGGTCGGCTATGCCGCTATACAGGAATCTTTCGAAGAATCGGTGTGTATTAAAATCACCGCCATGATGGCTAACGTCGCGCTGATTGCGCCGCTGCTCGGGCCTCTGGCTGGTGCGGCGCTAATCCACGTTGCGCCATGGCAGTCAATGTTTGTGATCTTCGCCCTGCTCGCCGCCATTGCGCTGTGGGGATTGTGGAAATCGATGCCGGAGACCGCTTCCCGCCTGGGCGAACCGTTCTCCATGCCAAGCCTGCTGCGTGATTACAAGCATGTGCTGAAGAACCGCCAGTTCCTGTGTGGTGCGCTGGCGATAGGTTTTGCCAGCCTGCCATTGCTGACGTGGATTGCACAGTCGCCGGTGATTTTAATCAGCGGTGAAGGGTTAGCGGCCTATGATTATGGCTTGTTGCAGGTACCGATTTTCGGCGCACTGATTATCGGTAACATCACACTGGCGCGCCTGTCCGGCAAACGTACCGTCGAATATCTGATTAAACTGGGCGCAGGCCCAATGGTGGTTGGTTTGCTGATCGCAGCTGCGGCCACGCTGTTTTCCGCACATGCGTATCTGTGGATGACTGCCGGTCTGAGCCTGTACGCCTTCGGGATTGGTGTGGCGAATGCCGGTCTGTACCGTCTGACGCTGTTCTCCAGCGACATGAGCAAAGGCACGGTTTCCGCCGCCATGGGCGTCATCAGTATGTTGATTTTCACACTGGGCATTGAACTGGCAAAAGTGGCTTATGTCGAAGGCGGTGCGGGGATGTTTAATACATTCAATTTGTTAAGCGGTCTCGCCTGGCTGGCGCTGGTGGTGGTATTTCTGCGCAGCCGACAGGTGGTTCTGCCGCCAAACAGCGTGGTGTGATTTCGTTCGTTTCACCGCTCTGTTTCAGAACAAGACATGGAAGATCGCTCTCCCATGTCTTTCGTTTACGTCTTTCTATTCTTGTTTATTTCTTGGATGGATCGCAGCGCGGCAAGGTGTTCATGAGAAGCCCGGGTGGTATCAATGCCTGCGATGCAGATCTCGCCACTGTCAGGGATATCCAGTCCGCCTGACAGGTTCATCAGGGTGGATTTTCCTGGATAGGTTTTACTGGCAACAATACCTGCCAGGATATCCGAAACCATATGCAGCGGCGCAAGGATGACGGGTTTCCTGCTCTGATGCAGCGGTTTAACGAATTGATCTAACTGATATGCACAATTTTCCAGCTGGCTGACGACACGCTGATTTTTGCCATAAGTTGCCGCGTAATCCAGGGCTTTCCGGCGTTGCGCAATCCAGGTGAAATCGACGATGCCGGTGTCGTTTAACAAACACCGTTTATTTTCATTGGCGACCAGCGTCAGTGCTTTTTGATGTTTCCCTATACATCGCAGAAAACGCATCACATGCAACATTCCAAAAATAATTTCTAATGGCAATAACTTATAAAGAGACAGTCCAACTTTTATTATCCGGCTATAAAATAAGAAAATTTTATAGTTTATAGCCGCCCCCAAAGACATGCTGTGCAAATAGATCCATACCGGAACAAAGCGCATTATATCTCCAGTGGTTTATGCCTGGTAAGCAGGGAGATAAGTTGATCACCAAAAGCTTTAAAATCGCGATCCTGATAGGCAAGCCATTGCTTGTTTACAATAAATGCCGGCGTTGCAGAGACGTCATAATAGTTACTGACAGCTGACATATATTGAAGTAACGCTTTGACCGCCGGCGATGCGTTGATTTCGTGATATTTCCCAACGTCAATACCATTATGTTCCAGCCAGTTATTTAAAACAGTGTCGTCAGCTAAATCAATGTTATCTTTGATCACAGCTGTATAGATTTTTTCCCGATATTGAGACTCCAGCCCCATCACCTCAAGTGTTGCAAATAACGGTGCGTAACGGGCTAAACCACTCTGACCAAAGGTGCCGCATCGGAATTGAGAACAATATATTGATAATAGGCAACGGTGCGACCTATTGAAACAGCAAAAATGAAAATCGTATATATCACAATATATAAAAACCGTTTAAACATGACTCTCTATCCTTAGATATGAACATCCGTCCACGGTCACGTTTAAAATATTACAATTAGCGCATTCATAATGTTTTATTATTGAATTAACATATAAAATATTTATATAGGCACTTTAAGTTAACCGCTAAATGAGAGCAATGCACATGATGTATTAAGTAATCTCACTGACGATGGCGTTTTTATATGCCATCGTCAGCCGGAAAAATCAATTACGGTCAGAATGCGCGATCATTCCTCAGAAAAGCCCCATCGGTTTACTCGAATAAGAAACGAGTAAACATTTCGTTTGCTGATAGTGATCCAACATCATTTTATGAGTCTCGCGCCCGATACCGGACTGTTTGTAACCCCCAAATGCGGCATGCGCCGGATAAGCGTGATAACAGTTGGTCCATACGCGCCCGGCCTGAATATTGCGGCCCATGTGATAGGCCACATTGCCGTCACGACTCCAGACACCTGCGCCTAATCCGTAAGCGGTATCATTGGCAATTTGCAGCGCATCGTCCATATCTTTAAACGTGGTGACGGCCAGCACCGGTCCGAAGATTTCTTCCTGGAAAACACGCATGTTGTTTTTACCCAGCAAAATGGTGGGTTGCAGGTAATATCCCTCGTTCAGCGAACCTTCGAGTTTTTTCTTCGCGCCGCCGGTCAGTACCTCTGCGCCCTCTTTTTTACCGATTTCGATATAATCCAGAATGGTTTTCATCTGTCCGGCAGAAACCTGCGCGCCCATCTGGGTTTCAATATCCAACGGGTTACCGGTTTTAATAGCCTCAACACGTTTGATCGCACGTTCCATAAAACGTTCGTAGATAGATTCCTGAACCAGCGCACGGCTCGGACAGGTACAGACTTCACCCTGATTGAAGGCAAACAGCGCAAACCCTTCCAGCGCTTTGTCGAAGAATTCATCCTCTTTATCCATCACATCGGCAAAGAAAATATTGGGTGATTTACCGCCCAGTTCCAGCGTGGCCGGGATCAGGTTTTGTGCGGCATAGCCGGCGATTTGCTGGCCGACCTCCGTCGAGCCGGTAAACGCCACTTTCGCGATACGTTTAGACGTCGCCAGATATTCGCCGATCTCACCACCCGCGCCGTTAACCACATTAATGACGCCCGCAGGCAAAATGTCCTGCACCAGCTCCATCAACAACAGAACGGACAGCGGCGTCAGTTTGGCGGGTTTGAGCACAATGCAGTTACCTGCCGCCAGCGCCGGTGCCATTTTCCAGCACGCCATCAACAGCGGGAAGTTCCACGGGATAATCTGCGCCACCACGCCGAGCGGTTCGTGGAAATGATACGCAACGGTTTCGCTGTCGATTTCGCTGATCCCCCCTTCCTGCGCACGCACGCAAGAGGCGAAATAGCGGAAATGGTCGATGGCTAACGGCACGTCGGCGCCGCTGGTTTCGCGGATCGGTTTACCGTTATCCCAGGTTTCGGCGTTTGCCAGCAGTTCAATGTTTTGTTCCATGCGATCGGCGACTTTCAGCAGTAAATTTGCACGCTGCTGCACCGGCATTTTTCCCCATGCGTCTTTGGCCTTATGGGCGGCGTCCAGCGCCAGATCGACGTCATCGGTGCCGGAGCTGGCCACTTGGCACAGTACCTCGCCGGTCACCGGTGTCAGATTGTCGTAATACTGTTTTTTCACCGGCGCGACCCATTCACCGCCAATGAAGTTGTCGTATTGTTTTTTGAGTTTAAGCGGGAAACCGTATTCTTCCGGTTTGACGGCATGAGGATTTTTATCATAAGCCATGATGGAACTCCTTTATGCAGCAGGGATTAGCAGAGCGCTGCATAAAGTCTAGGCAGTGAAAATCGAACCGGTGGGATGTAAAGAGAACTCTTCGAGCGGCTTCACACCTTTTTAGCTGCAAAGCTGGCGTTACCACTCCCGGGTGGGGTGGTGCGCGCGAAACTCTCGCGCTGGAACAGGCGTTCTGCCAGTTTTACCAGTTCAGGACGCTCAACACACCAGCCCGGCGCGATACGCCGGAAATTGAGATAGCCCAGACAACAGGCGACAGCAATATCGGCCACATTGAGGCTTTCAGAATTGAGCAATGTACGGCTTGCCGCATGCTTTTCCAGCGCATCCAGCCCGCGCAACAGTTTTTCCCTCTGGCGCAAAATCCAGGCTTCGTTACGTTTATCAGCATCGCGGCGACCTTCCAGCACCAGCGCCACGGCGGCATCAGTGACCCCGTCGGCCAGCGATTCAATTTGCCTCACACGTAACGCGTCCAGCGGTTGCCACGGCAACAGCGTGGGTGCGACATTCATCAGTTCGATGAACTGCACAATAATCGGCGAATCATAAAAAATTTCGCCATCATCGGCCACCAGCGCGGGGACTTTTCCGAGAGGATTGTACTGTGTGATTTTGCAGCCCGGTTCGTGGGGCGTGTCGTTAATGAAATCAAACGGGATGCCTTTTTCCAGCAACATCACCGAAATTTTGCGCACATACGGGCTGGTATAACTGCCGATCAATTTCATCAGACCCTCCTCGTTTTCGCCGGAACCTCTATTAAAACTAGCAGCCATGCAGGGGTTTACCAGTCACGGCTGCCGGTTTTACCGGTTATTCAGCGGGAAACAGGAACGGGTTGATGCCGCTGCCGGAAAAACCTTTGTCCTCCAGACGGTCATCAAGTAACAGCGTCGCAAGGTCGTCCGCTACCGCGTCTGCCTGCGGGTCTTTATCCTGATAAATCACTTTCAGGTAAGCATTGCAATCGTCGCAGGCTTCGGCTTTCACCGTGGCCTGTTCATCGCCGATGGACCAGAGGTTTACATGTTCCATTGCATCGCAGTTGCTGCATTTTGCGCGCACGACATGCCATTCACTTTCGCAAAGATTACAGTGCAGATAGCGCAGGCCGCTGTGGGTACCAAACGCGATCACCGCAGAAACGGGAACGCTGCCGCACACCGGACAGAACAGACGATTTTCGCCATAATCTGCCCGCCCGACACCGCGCAGTTGCGCCGCCATCTGTGCCCAGTACAGCGACAACGCAGCCCAGATAAACGGGGCTTTGTCAGCCGGAACGTGTTTGAAATCCTGGCAAAGCAGCTCTGTCGCCATCATTTCGCGCTGAAGATTCGGGGAGTGTTCAAGGCGCTCAAGCACACCGAGCACCGGCTCTGACGCGCCGTGTTTGAGCACCCTGATCAGCGCATCCAGCAATGTAAGCCAGTGCGGCGTTCGTGGAAACAACCGGCAATCGAGCGGCGGTTTACCCGCCGCTTTCGCTAATTCATCACGCAGGTCGACAGTGAGCGGGAAATCTTTCAGCACGCGCTGCTGGGCATCGCAAATCGCCGCAGCAAAATTCAGATATCCGTCGAGCGGGCTGTCTTCGGCCAGTTTACGCAGGCGATCGGCACGGCGCTGATACAGCGTTTTCAGATTGGCGAACAGTACCGGCGGGATATTCCCCGCCGTGGTTTTACCGTCTGCCAGCGCGTCCCGGGGAACAATCTGGATGCTCATCCGGCTTTCCTCTCATCTTTATCTTGTTCTTTCTTCAACGCTTCAGCACGCACCTGACGGTACCAGCGTGGATGGTGATACTTCGCCCATGACGCAGGCACTTTACCGCCGGTCATCGCCGGGATAGAGCCTTTCGCCCAGGTCGCAGCGTAGACATGCATGATAATCACCAGAATCAGGCCGATGCCGGCCAGCGAATGCACCAGCAGCGCCAGACGGATCAGCGGGATCGGGAAATAACCGGCAAACCACGGACGCCAGATAATGACGCCGCTGGCCATCAGAAGCACAAGACAACTGATCGCCGCCCAGAACACGCATTTCTGACCGAAGTTGTAGCGCCCGGTATCGCCGACCTCATGGTTGGTCAGCACTTTACCGATATTTTTCACCCACACAATGTCGTCTTTTTCCGGCAGGTTGTGCTTCCAGTAGCGCAAGAACATGCCGAGGAAAGAGATGAACATCACCACGCCGAAAAACGGATGCAGGATACGCGCCATCTGGGGTGTGCCGTAAATGTTCATCAGCCAGTTAAACGACGGGAAAAAGAAGCCGATGCCGCTGAGGGCGAGCGTCACAAAACAAAAGGCAACAATCCAGTGATTGAGACGTTCCGCCAGATTATAGCGCTGGATTAACTTCTCTTTTTTCATGGTCGTTTCTCCTCATCATCATGTTTTTCTTCCTCTTCTCTGTGCTCATCCTCTTTCACGTAGTTCGGCCCCACGCCCAGGAAATGGAATGCTGCGGCGGCGAAGGTTACTGCGAAGCCGACAGCAGCCAGTGGTTTCCAAACCCCTTTCCACAAGGTGACCGCCGCGCTGATGGCCGGATCTTTTGGCAGGCCGTGATACAACTCAGGATTGTCGGCGTGATGCAGCACGTACATCACGTGCGTACCGCCAACACCCTGCGGATCGTATAAACCGGCATGATCAAACCCGCGACCTTTCAGCTCGCTGACCCGTTCTGCAGCTAAATCCTGCATGGCGGTTTTCGTACCGAAATGAATTGCACCGGTCGGGCAGGTTTTCACACACGCCGGTTCCTGACCCACACTCACACGGTCAACGCACAGCGTGCATTTATAGGCACGGTTATCCTGTTGATTGATGCGCGGAATGTTGAACGGGCAACCGGCGATGCAGTAACCGCAGCCGATGCAATGTTCCGACTGGAAATCGACGATGCCGTTGGCGTACTGCAAAATCGCGCCTTCCGCCGGACAGGCTTTCAGACAGCCCGGATCGGCGCAGTGCATACAGCCGTCTTTGCGGATCAGCCATTCCAGCTTGCCGTTTTGTTCCACTTCAGAGAAACGCATCACCGTCCAGGATTTCGCACTGAGATCCATCGGGTTATCGTAAACGCCGGTGTTGATACCGACCTCATCGCGCAGGTCGTTCCATTCGGAACAGGCGACCTGACAGCCTTTACAGCCAATGCAGGTGGTGACGTCGATAAGTTTCGCCACTTCCTGCTGATGGTCACGGGCGCGCGGCGCTGGCGTCAACCCGTTGGTTGCGGACTTACGCAGTATGTCCTGAGATTGCATTGCCATAATTCGCCTCCGTTAGACCTTTTCCACGTTAACCAGGAACGCCTTGAATTCCGGCGTTTGCGAGTTAGCGTCACCGACTGACGGCGTCAGCGTGTTGGCTAAATAACCTTTACGCGTCGCACCTTCAAATCCCCAGTGGCACGGGATGCCAATGGTATCGACGTGCTTACCGTCGATGGTCAGCGGCCGGATGCGCCTGGTCACCACGGCTTTGGCCACGATGAATCCGCGCTTCGAAGACACTTTCACTTCATCACCCTGCGCAATGCCCTTCGAGGCGGCCAGACTTTCGCCGATCTCGATAAACTGCTCAGGCTGCGCAATGGCGTTGAGCAACGCGTGTTTGGTCCAGTGGCGGAACAATTCGGTAATTGAATAGGTGGTCGCCACATACGGGAAGTCTCGGGCGGTGCCCATATTCGGCAAATCACTGGCAAAAATACGCGCAACCGGGTTCGAGATAACGTCCGGATGCAGCGGGTTGGTGCCAATCGGTGATTCGATAGGTTCGTAATGCTCGGGGAACGGACCGTCGGCCATTTTGTCGGTCGCAAATAAACGCCCGACGCCTTCCTGTTGCATGATGAACGGCCCGACACCCGAACCCGGCGCAGCGGCGCTGTAATCCGGGACGTCAAAACCGGTCCACTTCGCACCATCCCAGCGGATGATTTCGCGTTTCGGATCCCACGGCTGTCCCTGCGGGTCGGCGGAGGCGCGGTTATACAGAATGCGGCGGTTGAGCGGCCAGCACCATGCCCAGCCGGACGTGCAGCCCAGACCGGACGGATCGGCGTTATCGCGGCGCGCCATCTGATTACCGGCTTCCGTCCAGCTTCCCGTATAAATCCAGCAGAAACTGGCCGTGCTGCCGTCATTTTTCAGATGGGCAAATGTTGAAAGTTGCTGGCCTTTTTTCGCCAACAGATTGCCCTGATCGTCATGAATATCGGCCAGCGCTTTGCCGTTGGCTTCGCGGGCGATCTCTTCCGGCAACGGGTCGAGTGGATCCTGATAATCCCACGCCATATTCAGCACCGGCAGCGGGTTCGCACCGCCTTCTTTCTGATACAGTTCGCGCAGTTTCATAAACAGACGGGCGATAATTTTGCCGTCATGCAGCGCTTCACCCGGTGGCTCAGAGGCCTGAAAGTGCCATTGCAGCCAGCGACCGGAGTTGACTATTGATCCGTTTTCTTCGGCGAAACAGGAAGACGGCAGGCGGAACACTTCGGTCTGAATATCGGCGGTTTGTACGTCGTTCATCGCGCCGTGGTTCTGCCAGAAATTCGAGGATTCGGTGACCAGCGGGTCGATCACCACCATGTATTTGAGTTTCGAGAGCGCGCGCGAAGATTTGTTTTTATCCGGGAATGCCGCCAGCGGATTGAAGCCCTGCACGATATAGCCGTTGAGTTTGCCTTCGGTCATCAGCTCGGTCTGTTGCAACACATCGTAGCTTTTGTCCCATTTCGGCAACCAGTCAAAGCCCCAGTCATTTTCCGCCGTGGCATGTTCGCCCCAGAAGCTTTTCATCATGCTGACGAAAAAATTCGGCGTGTTTTTCCAGAAATTGACCTGTCCGTCCACCAGCGGCACGGGGGTGATTTGTTGCAGATAATCAGTAAAACGGGTCTGTTTTTCAGACGGCAAAGGCATGTAGCCGGGCAGGTTCAGAGACAACAAACCGAGGTCGGTATAGCCCTGAATATTGGAGTGACCACGCAGGGCATTCACGCCACCGCCGGGCATACCGATATTGCCGAGCAGCAACTGGATCATCGCCGCACAGCGGATGATTTGTGCGCCGCCGGTATGGTGCGTCCAGCCCAGTGCATACAAAATGGTCGACGTTTTGTCGCGCGCACAGGTTTCCGCCAGAATGGAACTGATCAGCAGGAAATCTTCTTTCGGGGTGCCGCACAAGCGCTCCACCAGTTCCGGCGTGTAACGGGATACGTGCGCTTTCAGCAGATTCCACACACAGCGCGGGTCCTGCAACGTTTTATCCTGTTTCGCGAAGCCTTTTTCATCAAGCTGATAGTGCCAGCTTTCCTTGTTATAGGCTTTTTTCGCTGCGTCAAAACCGCTGAACAGCCCGTCGTTAAATTCATAGTCTTCACGCACCAGCAGGCTGGCGTTGGTATATTCCCGGACGTATTCGGTCTGGATTTTATTGTGGGTGATCAGGTAGTTGATCATACCCAGCAGGAAAACCGTGTCGGAACCGGCGCGGATAGGCGCGTAAATATCGGCCACGGCAGCACTGCGGTTAAAGCGCGGGTCGACCACGATGACTTTAGCGTTGTTTTTGGTTTTGGCCTCAATCACCCATTTGAATCCGACCGGATGCGCTTCTGCCGCATTTCCGCCCATAATCAAAATCACGTTGGCATTTTTGATGTCGACCCAGTTGTTGGTCATCGCGCCACGACCGAACGTAGGCGCTAATGCTGCAACGGTCGGGCCGTGACACAGCCGGGCCTGGCAGTCGATCGCCACCATACCCAGTGCGCGGGTGAATTTCTGATCAAGCAGACCGGTTTCGTTACTGGCCGCTGAAGAACACAGCATACCGGTGGTCAGCCAGCGGTTGACCGTGACGTTATTGTGATTTTTCTCGACAAAGTTGGCGTCGCGGTCATCTTTCATCAGGCGGGCGATACGGGAAATCGCCTCATCCCAGGAGATGCGCTGCCACTTATCGGAGCCGGGTGCACGGTACTGCGGATGTGTCAGGCGGCCTTCACTGTGGATGTAATCCAGCACACCTGCACCTTTCGGGCACAACGAGCCACGACTGACCGGATGATCGGCGTCACCCTCTACATGAAAGATATTTTCAGTGACATTTTTTGCGCCGTCGCCCTGGCTGTAAATCAGCATGCCGCAACCTACGGAACAGTAAGTGCAGTTGTTGCGGGTTTCACGTGAGCGAAGCAGTTTGTATTGGCGGGTTTCCGCCAGCGCCAGGGTCGGCGTGAATCCTAATAATGCTGCTGTGGTGCCGGCCATACCACCCGCACATATTTTGAATAATTGTCTTCTGCTGACTTGCATGAAAGACTCCTTCCCATCATTTAGACACACATTGCTTTTCAAATTGGCGCTTTCATGAACAACGTCGAAAGCGGTAAAATTAAGGTATAAAGTCCTGACTTTTTGTACGGCTTATGTAGCCGGAATGTTTATAAGGTTATTGCTAATGGATGTCCATCACGTAAACGAACTGGGCGAAAAAGATGACAAAAAAGTGACTCAGATCATCGGAGCGAGCCAAAAACCGGTGATGCAACGCACACATCTCAATGAACCTGAAGATGACTGGATTGCTCAGGAAGTGCCCGTCGCTCTGGTCTATAACGGCATTTCACATGTGGTGATGATGGCGTCGCCAAAAGATTTACAAGCCTTTGCGCTGGGCTTTTCATTGTCAGAAGGGATTATTGAATCCACCGGTGAGATTTACGGGATGGAGGTGACGCCAAACTGCCACGGTATAGAAGTTAATATCGAACTGTCGAGCCGCCGTTTTGCCGGGCTGAAAGAACGCCGCCGGGCTATGGCGGGCCGCACCGGTTGCGGAGTCTGCGGCATCGAACAGTTAGACGATCTGTTCCGCCCGCTCGCGCCACTGCCGTTTACCCAAACGTTTGAGCTGGCGAATCTGGATAATGCGCTGCATCAGCTGAAATCCGTACAGGAAATCGGCCAGCTTACCGGTTGCACCCACGCCGCTGCCTGGATCACGCCGGAAGGTCAGTTACTGGGTGGATGCGAAGATGTGGGCCGTCACGTGGCGCTGGATAAAATGCTGGGTATCCGTGCCAGACAGAGCGACTGGAAATCCGGTGCCGCGCTGGTATCAAGCCGCGCCAGTTATGAAATGGTGCAAAAAGCCGCCATGTGCGGCATCGAAATTCTGTTCGCCGTCTCCGCCGCCACCACGCTCGCGGTCGACGTCGCCGAAAAATGCAATCTGACGCTGGTCGGTTTCAGCAAACCGGGACGGGCAACGGTGTATACGCATCCGCAGCGGCTGAGGTAAACTCAGCGCAGAATTTGAACAGTTATCCATCAGAATAATAAGGAAATCAAATGCGGCGGCCGTACCGACTGGAAAGCATAACTCTCAGGGATGTGGGCGTATTCGAGAATACGCATTTTGATTTCCCACCGATTAAAAGCGCAGAAGCTGATGCTGAAAAGGCAGAGATCCATATCTTCACCGGCCCGAACGGCTGCGGGAAAAGTACTCTGCTGTATGCGCTGGCGGCGGTATTTGATGAAGCAACGGGGGACATGTCTTTAATTAATTCGCGGCTGGCGACAAAAGACAACCGTGTTCATTACATGTTTGACCATCAAAACGGTTCATATAGCGGGTATAAGTTTCTGGCTCAAGACGGTGACAGCCTTGGTTATTCTGATTCAAGCTATTCAGAAATTATTTATGAATACCATCAATCTGCAAAAGCATTCCTTGATTCTGGAAGAGATTTTTGAAGTGAAGGAACAGTTTGATGTCGAAAACGTTTCCGCTGGTATTCAACCAAATGCTATGAAAATGTCCGCCAAAAGTTATTCGACGCAAGCCTTCAACATTGTGCATTTTGCGACGGACTGACCGGTGCTGAAAGCCGCCAGACCATCGAACATTTTAAGCCCAAGGAACGCCACGCCTTTCCGGAACTGGCTTTCCACTGGCAAAATCTTTATCCCTGCTGTGACCGCTGTCAGAGTGAAAAAGGTAACCGATATGATCCCGCACTGCTCAACCCTGATGATCTCGAATATCATTTTGATGATTACTTCGTGGCAAATTACCTGACAGGTGAAATTGAAGTGTCTCCGCTCGCCAGCACGGAAAACTGTCACAGAGCATGTGTTACTCTTGAGCTATATGGATTAAATCTGGATATCCGTACTGCGCGTCGTAAATGGGAAGCGCAGAAATCCGGAAACAGAACTCTTAGATGACTTCAGTTATCGCTATTTCATCAAGAACAGCTAAAAGCCCCTTTAAGCACCGCGTGCCTTTAGACAATTTAGGATTGTTTGCGGTTATCTGGTTCTAAGCCCCGAATAACAGGCGCTTACGCGTATCTATCCGCTGGCGGGGACAGAGATAATCATTTTCAATATCATTTAATTAACTATAATGATCCGACTGATTACGCGGTGCTCACAATGACGGTGCCGCCCTACACTACGGAGACGATGAACATGAGTTATTCACTGCCATCACTGCCTTACGCATACGACGCACTCGAACCGCATTTCGACAAAGAAACGATGGAAATCCATCACACTAAACATCACCAGACTTACGTTAACAACGCTAACGCTGCGCTGGAAAGCCTGCCGGAACTGGCTGCACTGCCGGTTGAAGAACTGATCACCAAGCTGGATCAGGTTCCTGCAGACAAGAAAGTCGTTCTGCGTAACAACGCAGGTGGCCACGCTAACCACAGCCTGTTCTGGAAAGGCCTGAAAACCGGCACCACACTGCAAGGCGAACTGAAATCTGCCATCGAACGCGATTTCGGCAGCGTTGACGCTTTCAAAGAAACTTTCGAGAAAGCAGCGGCAACCCGTTTCGGTTCAGGTTGGGCATGGCTGGTACTGAAAGATGGCAAACTGGCCGTCGTTTCTACAGCTAACCAGGACAGCCCGCTGATGGGCGAAGCCATTTCCGGCGCTTCCGGTTACCCGCTGCTGGGTCTGGATGTGTGGGAACACGCTTACTACCTGAAATATCAGAACAAACGCCCTGACTACATCAAAGCCTTCTGGGCTGTTGTAAACTGGGACGAAGCTGCAAAACGTCTGGCTGAAGCGAAGTAATTTCGCACTGCCGCCCAGCACGGGCAAGATGTCTTAGCCAATGGCGGGTCTGTGACCCGCTTTTTTATGTCCTGAATTTGTACGCATGCTCACTGTTTCACAGCGAATTATTCTTCTGTTTCCCACCATTATTAGACCCCGCTCGCATTAATCAAAAATACGCCACACATCCTATAAAGTTTATGAAAAAGCCTACCGATAGATTGTTCACAAAGGCGTCACAAAACCGCATGTCTATTTAAAAGGGATGTTTGACGGAGAATGATTATGAGTAACGGATCGGGTCTTTCGCAGTGGATGAACAATCTTAAGGTCGGCACCAAACTGGGTCTGGGTTTCGGCCTGGTGCTTTTGATCGCGGCCGTCATTACCACTGCGGGAATGATTAAATTTAACGACATCAGTCAGCGTGCGGAAAAAGTCGATTTCAGTAATCAGATGAATGCATTACTCAATGATGCCCGCCTCAGCCGTACGCTTTATCAGCTCAATTACAATCCGGTGTATCTCAAACAAAACCAGGACAACATTGACGCACTGTCGCAACTGATAACCCAGTCGAAAGACAAGCTGGACTGGGATACCGCCAGTCAAACAAATCTCGATCAGGTGCCGGTGAAAATCCATGAGTACCAGCAGGCGCAGGCCGCATTCAAAGAAGCCGTCGATCGCAAAGATGCGGTGCGGGCCAGCTGGAATCTTTCCGAGACGGAAGCCGTGGTGACGCGTTTGCAGGATCAGTTACGCGTAGAAGATGCCGATCCTTCCATTCGGCTTTCACTGGCTGAAGTGATTCAGAAACTGATCAGTGTGCGTTATAACGTGCGCGGCCTGTTGCTGAACATTAATAAAGAAACTGAAGCCAAGCTGTTGAAGTCAATTGATGATACACAAGCGAATGCTAAAAAACTCAATGCATTATTGTTGCCGGATCAGCAGGCCACACTTGCCCCGCTGATGAGTGCACTGGCAACCTATAAAAATCACGTTCAGGCGTTCATGCCGGCTTATGAAGATGAACAAAGAAATTCACAATTGCTGTCAGTAAAAGCCGCAGAGATGAACGCCCTGGTAGCGAAAATCTTTAAAAATGAACTGATTAACACGCATAAAGACATACGTGATGCGCAGAACATCATGATGGTGATTACGCTGATCGTACTGCTGGTCGGGATTATCATTGCATGGCGAATCACCCGCCAGATTGCCCAGCCGCTGCGTGATACGCTGAAAACAGCAGAGGCGATTGCGCAGGGTGACCTGACTGTGGCGCATCCGACCACACGTCGCGATGAACTGGGCATGCTGATGAACGCGGTATCCGCAATGAGCCAGAACCTCAGCACCATGATTTATGAAATCCGCTCCGGTGTTTCACAGGTATCTCACGCGGCGGCGGAAATCGCTGCCGGGAATACCGATCTTTCCTCACGCACCGAACAGCAGGCTGCGGCCGTCGAAGAAACCGCCGCCAGCATGGAAGAACTGAGCGCAACAGTGAAACAGAACGCTGATAATGCCCATCACGCCAGCAAACTGGCCAGCGAAGCTTCAGGTACCGCGACGCTCGGTGGCAAACAGGTCGGCCAGGTGGTCGACACCATGCAGCAGATTTCCGGCAGCTCAAAACGTATTGCTGAAATTACCTCCGTCATCAACGGCATCGCGTTCCAGACCAATATTCTGGCGCTGAACGCCGCCGTTGAAGCCGCCCGGGCCGGTGAACAGGGGCGCGGATTCTCCGTCGTCGCCTCAGAAGTCCGCACACTGGCACAGCGCAGTGCGCAGGCAGCGAAAGAAATTGAAGGACTGATTGCCGAATCCGTTGAGCGGGTGAATACCGGTGCGAAGCTGGTGGAAAACACCGGACGAACCATGCAGGACATCGTAAAATCGGTCTCGCATGTGCGCGATATTATGGGTGAAATCGCCTCTGCTTCTGACGAACAAAGCCGTGGCATCAGTCAGATTTCGCAGGCGATTGTCGAAATGGACAGCACGACACAGCAGAATGCCGCGCTGGTTGAGCAGTCTTCCGCCGCCGCTGATTCACTCGAAGATCAGGCCGCGACGCTGACCCAGGCAGTCTCGGTATTCCGTCTGGCTGATAATGGCGACAGACTGGATGCGCCAGCATCCGCCGCGCTGCGCCGTCCGACTCTGGCACTGCCGGCACAAAGCAAAACCAGTCAGGATAACTGGGAAACGTTCTGATTAACGATTTAACCTGCGCACCCGTTTGTGTGCAGGTATTCCTTCTACTCCCGCTGTCGAATGCAGGTTATGCTTGAGCAAGTGACCTTTCAGCAGCGGAGAGCTTATGCATTATCCCGACGTATATATCGGTACCATCGAACATTATCCCGATTTTTCATCCAGTGCGATTGCCAAACGTCAGGTTGATGGCAGCATCGCTTTAACGCCGCTCGGGCTGGAAAATGATCAGCAAGCCGAAAAGTCTTATCACGGTGGCGCTGACCGCGCGCTGTGCCATTTCCCCCGCGAACATTACGCCTGGCTGCGCCAGCAATTTCCCGAAGAAGAAGACCGCTTTCATCCCCCTGCGTTTGGCGAAAATCTTTCAACGCTGGGCATGACCGAAGATAACGTGTTTATCGGCGATATTTTCCGCTGGGGCGACGCGCTGATTCAGGTCACCCAGCCGCGCGCGCCCTGCTACAAGCTGAATCATTTTCTCGACTGCAAAAACCTGTCGCCGTTGTTACAACAAAGCGGACGTTGTGGCTGGTTATATCGGGTCGTCAGTACCGGAAATGTCAGCGGCGACCGGCCGCTGGAATTGCTGACGCGCAACAGCGAGGTGTCTGTTGCAGAAGCGATTTCTATCGCCTTCAACATGCCATTTGATGAGGAACAGTATCGCCGTCTGATGTCTGCCGCAGGGATCTCCGCCAGCTGGAGTAAAACCATGCAAATGCGGCTGGTAAACCGCAAGATCGAAGATTTTGGACGACGATTGTTTGGGAAGTAATGTTAACGCCCTCCTCCTTCGCAGGAGGAGGAGCAGGGCAAAACTTCACCCCCGGGAGTATGAGTTCAGAATTCTTTCTTAGAAAAACCGGTCACCGCTTTCAGGCCCATTTCGCGGCCCAGCGCCGTCATCGGGTGAACCACCACGATACCGCGTACGGTTTTCTTCAGCGTGCCCATATCAGCCTGTTCTTTCTTGGTGATTTCACGGCTGAACAGCTTTTCCAGCTTCTGCGCTTCGGTGCTGAGTTTTTTCTCACGCACGGCTTTCAGACGCGCGATTTCTGCCGCGAGCTTTTCTTTTTCTTCTTCGTGCTTAGCGATTAACTCAGCGTTACCCGCCTGAATCACGGTCGCATCTTTGTGATTCAGTGCATCCAGCATATCGCTGAGACGTTTGATCTCGGCTTTTTCAACTTCTTTCATGATTTCAGATCCGTTCATGCCGCAGCGGGCACGATTGTAAATGGGGAATAATAACCGTCAGTGTATCAGGAAGTGCGGGATTCTTCAGCTTGCTCCTGCGTTTCTGCCAGCCCCGGAGGCAAACCGCACATCTCACAGGCCCGCTCACCAATGCGGATCATTGCTGAAATATAGCGTGTATCAAAAACATAGCAGCACGACAAACGCAGGCCATTGGTGTAGCGGCCGCTGGGTGAATACAGTTGCCCCGGCGTCATACAAATTTTATCTTTCAGCAACTGGCGGAACAGCGTGACGCAGTCGACACCCGGCGGGAAATCCACCCAAATCACAAATCCGCCTGCCGGCTGTGTGGCACGGGTGCCTTGTGGAAAGTGGCGGGCGATTAGCGCGCGTGCCTGCTCAACCTGCGACGCGTAGCGCTTGCGTAAAGCCCTCAGATGATGATCGTAACCGCCTGACTCCAGAAACAGCGTCAGCGTTTGGGAAAGCAAAGCGGACTCTGCCATTGACGATACAGCTTTCAGTTTATGCAGCTTATCGGCAAAGCGTCCGCCTTCCACCCAGCCGATGCGAAAATCGGGGGCCAGCGTTTTGGTAAAGCTGGTGCAAAACAGGATCCAGCCGTCGCGGTCAAAGGCTTTTACCGCCGGAGACAATGTCGCGCCAAATTGAATTTCCGCGTACAACCCGTCTTCAATCAGCGGGACATGGTGATCGTTCATCAGCCGCGCCAGCCGTTTTTTTGCCGCCAGCGGCATAGTAAAGCCCAGCGGATTTTGCGCCGTCGGCATGGCGATCACCGCATTCAGACGTTTCTCGGTCAGCAGCATTTCCAGCACATCCAGCGACAGGCCAGTTTGCGGATCCGTGGGGATTTCCACCGCTTTCAGCCCGAGACTTGCCAGCATCGGCAGCAGGTAAAAATAGGTCGGCGTTTCCAGCCCGACGCTGTCACCGGGTTTGGTGGTGACGCGCAACGCCAGCTGTAACGCTTCCATGCAACCGTGCGTAATCGTGATATCTGCGGGTTCTAAAATCATACCGAGCGCCAGTGCACGGCGGGCAATTTGCTGGCGTAACGCCGGGCTGCCCGGCGGCAGCGCGTATTGCCCGATCAGATTGGGCTGACGACGCAGCAGTGATGCCATAATTCGCCCCAGCTTGCCGGTCGGGTAAAAATCGTTCGACTGCGGGCAGGCCAGCGATAAGTTGGTATAGGTGGGGTCAATTTGTGAGGCGAATACTGTGTCGATCAGATCCAGCACTTCATCTGCGGGTTTTGCGGCTGGCGTTTGTGGTTGTTCCTGTGGCTGATGGTTCAGCGCAGGCAACGCGGCACGGACATAAAAACCCGACTGCGGGCGTGCCTCGATAAAGCCGCGATCTTCCAGCCGCCGGTAAGCCGCTACCACAGTGTTGATGCTGACTGACCAGGTTTGTGCGCTGCGCCGCACGGACGGCAAACGGCTGCCCGGCGCGAGTGTGCCACGGCGGATAGCGTCCGCCAGTTGTTCTGCCAGCTGGTTATATCGGGTGTCGCTGAAATCCGCGGTGTCAGTCATGGTGTCAGTTCCGTAAAAAGTGATGGGTACAGTTTTGGGTTACGCAATCTGTAACCATAACAATAGCGTATTTCTGGTTCTGTTACCTTCTCTGTTCAGCGTTTACTCTGGCTATCTGGAAAACAGGGGATGCAGGAAAACAACATGATCGATACCGCTTTTGTCAGTTACGTCACTGTGATGTCAATTACGCCCGGCCCGAATAATCTGTTGCTGGCGGCTTCCGGGGTGAATTTCGGGCTGCGCCGCAGCGTGCCGATGATGCTGGGCATTACACTTGGCTGCGTGGTGCAATGTGCGCTGATGACTTCCATGCTGGCGATTCTGCTTAGCTGGATGACGGTGGTGCGTCTGCCGATGGCGGCAGTGGGCTGCGCCTATCTGTTATGGTTGTCGTGGAAAATTTACCGTTCCGGTTCGCCAAAAGAAGGGACCAAACAGCAACCGATGAACATGGTTAATGGTGCATTATTTCAGGCTGTGAACCCAAAAGCCTGGCTGATGGCGACTAATGTGGCGATCTTATTCACCCCGCCTGATGGCAACATGCTGCAACATACACTGCTGATTTGTATCGGCTTCGCGCTGATCAATCTGCCCTGCATTCTGGTGTGGGTAGTGATGGGTGACAGGTTACGTCAGGCATTACGGGTAGAATGGAAGCTGAAAATGTTCAACACGATCATGGGCGGCATGATGGCGTTAACCGCGCTTTGGCTGCTGGTGGGCGAAGTGCGTCATGCGATTCACTAAAACGAATCCCCAAAATAGTTCGGGTTGCAGAAAGGCGGCAAGTGATGGAATCCTGATGAGCTTACTCAAGTAAGTGATTCGGGTGACCGAACGCAGCTAACGCATCTGCGGCCCGAAGTATGACGGGGATTCACTTTTGCACCGGAGAAAGCCTGGAAGGCTGCTGATTACTGATATGGGCAATCAGCCCGGTCACGGAAAGCACCATGGTGGAGCGGACGATTTGCTGATAACGCTGGCGTTGCATGGCGATCAGCGATTCGTCGGCTTCCCCGGGTTTCAGGAAGGTCGGTGCCGGCGGCAGTTCTGTCACACAATGCAATTCACCGAACGGGCCGAGAATTTCATCATCGGTAAAACGATACTCTTCGCCGTCGTAATTCAGCTCTTCACGCAACGCCATCAGTAATTCCGCATCTTCATACTCGTGACGGCTGATTACACCCAGCGCATAAATCAGTTTTAAGCGAACAGACAAATCACCGAGCGGGCCGGTGCCGGTCAGTAAAGGTTCGACTGCATATTTCACCGCGTAATCGTCTTTGCGGAAAACCTGCACGACCAGAATATCCAGCGCTTCCGCCAGTAACTCCACAGCGGTCATTAAAAAGCTGCGCACGGTTTTACCCGCATTGAGCTTTTCAAGGACACGGTTTTCAAACGCCTGAGCTTTTTCCATAGGGCTTACTTGCATTAAAGAGCCGGTGCCGACAGCGCCCCTGGCGTCATCCATGATGCGCGCATGTCGGACAGAGACATCCTGCCCGACAGGGCTTTCTTTGCCTGGTGTTGGCGAAATCAAAATAAACGCAGTATCAGCGCATCGATTCGTAGAGAGCGACGGCTTTCGCCACGACTTCGCCATCTTCTGGCAGACCTGAAATCTGGGCGAGGGCTGCTTTTGGCCCCACTTTCTCCAGCAATTCTACCAGTTCTTTCGCTTGCGGATCCTGCTCGCTGCGATAATGCATCGCGGCCGCAATTCCTCTCACCAGGTTGTCGTTCGGCAGGCGATATTCCTGCGTACCCAGCAAAGGTTTGATCAAACGATCGCCTGCGCTCAGTTTACGCAGTGGCTGACGGCCAACGCGTTCAACATCGTCATGCAGGTACGGATTTTCGAAACGAGTCAGAATCTTTTCGATGTACGCGAAATGTTTTTCCGGGTCAAAACCGTAACGGCGGATCAGCACTTCACCGCTCTCCTCCATCGCACCACGAACCACCAGACGCACTTTCTCATCAAGAATTGCATCACGAATTGTCGCATGGCCTGCCTGCTGACCCAGATAGGCGGTGATGGCATGGCCGGTATTGAGGGTGAACAGTTTACGTTCGACAAACGCCATCAGGTTATCGGTCAGTTCCATGCCGGCGATTTCCGGCAATTCGCCTTTGAACTGGGTTTTGTCGACGATCCATTCACTGAAGGTTTCAACGGTAACTTCCAGCGGATCGGTGGTGCCAGCAGCGGCAGGCGGAACGATACGGTCAACCGCAGAATCGACAAAGCCGATATGCGCTTCAACCCAGGCTTTTTCATCTTCCGGCAGCGCATTGAATACGTGCTGTTTGAACTGGCTGGTGCCGCGCACCATGTTTTCACAGGCAATAATGTTCAGCGGCTTTTCGTTGCCCTGCTGATGACGCAGCACCAGACCTTTGGCGACGTTTGGCGCGATTTTTTCCAGCACGGTCGGGCCGACGGCGGTGGTCACCAGATCGACTTCAGCGATCAGGTTGATGGCCTCCTGACCAGCGCTGTTCACGGCATTCACATTCGTGACAGGCTCAATGGTGGCCTGCTCACCGACAACGTGCACGTCATAACCTTTACGGCTGTTCAGCGCGTCCAGCAACGCAGGGCTGACATCCGCAAACGTCAGTTCAGCCCCGGCATCAGCAAGTAATTTGCCAATAAAACCGCGACCGATGTTACCTGCACCAAAATGTAATGCTTTCATAATATTTCCTTCAAATCGGGGGCCATACTTTATGGTAAAAAGCTTTGGGTAAAGCCGGGAGCCGCCCGGCTCCGAATCAACAAGCGGGTCTTTTATCAAGACCCGCTTAGTGACGCTCTACTGATTAACCGCTCAACGTTAGCCGCGAAGGATGGTCAGAACTTCTTCAACGCTGGTGGTGTTCGCCAGACGGTCAATAACCCCGTCTTCATCCAGCGCCGTGGTCAGTTTGGTGATCACGTTGATGTGCTCATTGTTACGCGCTGCAATACCGACGACCAGGCGTGCACGGTCATCTTCATCATCGCCCCAGCGGATACCCGCCGGATACTGGCAGAACACGATACCGGTTTTCAGTACGCGATCTTTCGCTTCAATGGTACCGTGCGGCACAGCAATGGATTCCCCCAGATACGTTGAGGTCAGTTGCTCACGTGCCAGCATCGCCTCCACATATTCTGCCTGAACATAACCGCCTTTCACCAGTTGTTCACCGGCAAAACGAATCGCGTCTTCTTTGGTGCCCGCATTCAGGCCGAGGAAAATGTTGCTTTCGCTGATGCGGAACAGGTTTTCGTTTTCATTGTCAGCCACAAGGCTGTCGCCCAGCGTAGTGGTCACTTTCTCTTTGTACTGGCTGGCTTTGTTCACTTCTACCAGACGGGAAGTCAGGTCCGTGTACAAGCCGCTGTCGAGGAAGTTAGTCAGCGAAATGTGCTGTGCATGTGGCACCTGACGCATGGCACGTTCGGTCAGGTCACGGTGAGTAATCACCAGATCCACGTCATCAGGCAGATTGTTGATTGCACTGTTGGTGACGCTGATGTTGGTCAGACCTGCATCCTGCACTTTTTTGCGCAGCACACCGGCACCCATGGCGCTTGACCCCATACCGGCGTCACAGGCAACGATGATTTTACGTACGGTAGACAGGTCACCCGCTACGCCTGCAACAGCCGGTTTGCCGCCTTTAGACTGGGCTTTCATATCCTGCATGCGACGTGTTGCTTCGTCCAGATCGTCGCCATCTTTCGCTTTGGTGGTTTTCAACAAGAATGCGGAGATCACGAAGGACACCGCAAATGCTGCCACAATCGCCGCAATGTTAGCGAAGTACGTGCCTTTTGGCGTCATCGCAAGAACCGCAAGAATGGAACCCGGAGAAGCCGGGGATACCAGGCCACCGTTGAGCAGCGTCAGGGTGAACACGCCGGTCATACCCCCCAGGATTACCGCCAGCAACAGACGTGGGTTCATCAGAACGTATGGGAAATAAATTTCGTGGATACCACCCAGGAAGTGGATGATTGCCGCGCCGCCCGCAGATTGCTTAGCGCTGCCACGACCGAAGAACATGTACGCCATCAGGACGCCCATACCCGGACCTGGGTTCGCTTCGATCAGGAAGAAGATAGATTTACCGGTTTCAGTCGCCTGCTGGATACCCAGCGGAGAGAAGATACCGTGGTTGATGGCGTTATTGAGGAACAGGATTTTCGCCGGTTCAACAAAGATAGAGGCGAGCGGCAACAGGTTATGGATAACCATGATGTGCACGCCTGCAGCCAGCAATTTAGACAGGGCTTCAACCAGCGGGCCGATGGCCAGGAAAGCCAGGATTGCCAGCAGCATACCAATAATACCGGCCGAGAAGTTGTTAACCAGCATCTCGAAGCCGCTTTTGATTTTACCGTCAACCCAGCGGTCAAAACGCTTGATGCACCAGCCGCCTAACGGGCCTGCAATCATTGCGCCGAGGAACATTGGCATATCCGCACCAACGATAACCCCCATTACGGTGATTGCGCCGACCACACCACCACGATCACCACCAACCAGACGACCACCGGTAAAACCGATGAGCAATGGCAGAAGATACGTGATCATCGGGCCAACCAGTTTCGCTAATGTTTCATTAGGGATCCAGCCGGTAGGAATGAACAGAGCAGTAATGATACCCCAGGCGATAAATGCGCCGATGTTGGGCATTACCATGTTACTCAGGAAGCGACCAAAGTTTTGAACTTTGATCTTAACGTCTGGTGAAAACATAAAACGCACCCCTATTGATACGCGCTGACAATAGAGCGCGTGATATCAGTTAATTATCGGTGACGGTTATTTCGGTTTTTGTGCCACTGCTTTAAAAATCCGTCCGTCGAATTGCTGTCTGCGAGGCGGACTCTACCATGTGATTATAGGCCTCGCGTAGCCACCCCACAGCTCGTGACGCAGATCACACATACGGGACCCTTACCCCCTGCATTTTGGTGACTTCGATCACAAAAACAGTCTGTAACCGAGCTACACTGGCGATTATTTAAGCGCAACACCCCTAATAATGGGACTTAAGTCACTTTTTGTTAACGAGTCTTTATCATTAAAACGTGATATTCATCACAAAGTATTTTTGGGCGGACTTGTGTATTTCGCTTAAAAAAAATTCAGACGTGTCTTAGGAAAGGAAAACTGAGTTTACAGAGGAAATGCTGAAAGAAAATTACAGGCGGGGGCGGAAAAACAAAACGGCGAACTGTCAGACAGCCCGCCGTGATGAAATCGTGTTTTACAGAGAAAATTACTTCCCGCCCTGCGCCTTCACAATGGCGGCCTGCAGTTCTTCGGCAGAAACGGCACCAGGCAGCACACTGGTGTTTTCAGCAGTTGCACCGCTGGTTGGCATCACCACGAAACCCGGGGTGCCGCTGAAGCCCAGCGTACGTGCCAGCTCATCGTTAGCGGCGATCGCTTCGTGTGTGGCTTTGCGCTGTGCATCGGTTGGCGCTGTCGCTTTGGCAGCTTTCACTGCACCGGCGATATCAGCATCTGTAAGTTTACCTTCATCATGACCCGTGCGGTAAATGCTGTTGTGATAATCGAAATACGCCTGGCTGCCTTTTTCTTTCCAGATGGCCATACCGGTTTCCGCAGCCGTGATGGAGGCTTTCCAGCGATCACCGAAGATTGGCCATTCTTTGAAGACGAAGCGCACGTTCGGGTTCGCTTTCACGGTCTGCTCAACCACCGGCGCCATGTGGCTACAATACAGGCACTGATAATCGAAGAATTCTACGAACGCGACTTTGGCATCTTTCGGACCATAGCTTGGGGTCGCCGGGTCGTTTACCAGCGTTTTGGCGTTTTCAAGCACGGCGCTCAGGGTTTGCTGTTGTTGCTGATCAGCCTGCTGCGCCTGCAATTTCTGGCTGACCTGCACCAGAATTTCCGGGTGCTGCAACATGTAATCCGCCGCAATTTTACCAATGGCTTCCTGCTGCGCCGGGGTGAAATCTGCGGTTGCGCTGTCGGCAGCAAAAGCCAGCGTCGGCGCCAGCACCAGAGAAGCCAACAGAGTCATCGTCTGACGTTTCATCAAAAATCCTTAAAGTGAAATACGGGGAAAATCGGACAGTTGCCTTCAAAAGTAGAGGAATTCAGCCGGATTTGCAGGCTAAAAATTGTCATTTTTTATAAATCTATGGGCAGGGTCCGGGGCAATAAAAAAGCCACGTACAAGATGACGTGGCTTTTTTGCAGATTTTAGTGTGGCTTAGTGGCTGAAATCGCCCTGCGCGACTTTTTGCGCCTGAAGCAATGTCTGCTGTTTGCCCACCAGATTAGACATCATGGTGTTGTACTGCGTAGCCTGTTGCTGCGTCGGGAACTGCACGCCGCCGTTAGCAAAGGCGACCTGAGTGCCCTGCTGTTGCAGGAAATCACCCACTGACACGATATCCTGCGTGAAGCTTTGCAGCGCAGGCACCAGCGGGGTCAGCACGTTAGCAGGCTGGGTCACCACACTGTTGTATACCTGGCTATAAACGGCTTTCAGATCATCCGGCTGTTTCAGTGCAGCCATCGCGGTATCGGCTTTGACTTTCGAATCACGCAACTGGGCATTGAGCATGCTCAGCGTACTTTCCGCCTGTTGCAACGCGCTGCGCTGCGTCATGTAATCCTGCGGCGTACGCACCTGACCAATCGCGCTGACCACCGGTACCAGGCTACCTTCAACGGCACCTTTCATCTGGCGGGAGAATGACAGAATGATGCCGTAGTCATTCGCGTAATTACCAAAACGTTGTTTCTGATCTTCACTCAGCGACGGCAGATTTTGCCCGCTGCGCATGACGGTATTTTGCAAATAATCGATAAAGGCTTTGCGTTGTTCCGGTTCTTTATCGCCGCATGCAGTGAGCTGAAACACCACCAGCAGTGCGATAATCGGCGCCAGCCAGCGAGACAATACACCGCTTCTGATCCCTACAGCCATGAGTCCTGACTCCTGATTTCAATGTTCTTCTTCCGGCCAGTTCCCTGCCGATATGCGGCTTTCCATGCCAGGTATCAACCCAAAATAATTCCAGATGCGGGAAGGCAGCAAGCACGCGAATCCCTATGAACTTACATAAGTAAGTCATTCTGGCGCAGCCGCCACCTGCAATCTGAAGTATGACGGGTATAGGATAGAACATCTCAGGCAGATGTGATACTCACAAAACAAGTACGTTGAGTTATCGTTTCCAGGCCCCCTTCGCTTTTTTTGCGTACAACGCTTACCTGTCATTTCACTATGTGGCTTTATCTCCTGAATGAATAATAGAAATAAATCTTCATACCTATTTCTATTTATTCATATTTATTAACAAGCTGAGAATTAAAGATTTATATTTATATAGATCACTAAAAATATCTTAATAAACAATTAAGTTAAGGCAATTCACCACCGTGATAAACTGAAGGTGGGATTATATAATCATTAACTTTAGGAGTAGGTATGTTCTCAGAAAAAGAAACGCAAGACAAAATCGCTGATATGCAAGATAAAAAACAAAAAATGCTACAGATAAAATCAAAATTAGAAAATGAAATCAAAGAGTTAGAAGAAAAATTCAGTCGTCAATGTGATTTCGCTAATATATCTCAAAACATGAGACATTATATTTTATTAGAAAAAAAAGTGGAAGAATTAGCAAATAGGTGCTTCAGTAATTCGACGAGATACTGTAACACCTTTCATGAGGGATTATATAAAGAGAAAGATGAGATAAAGAAAAACCTGAAAAGCCTGCAAGGATATTCCTCTCTCTTAAATAAAACAAAAGTGACCGATAAAAATGCAGAATTACGATTAAAAGGTCAAAAAATTAAAGCAAGCCAACCTAAAAACGTGTTAAAAAAACTCTTTTACCAGGGGCGGTATGAGAGAGAAACTCAGGCATTGAATTATGCTTTATCTTGTTACGATATAAAACCTGCAGGCGAAAATTTCACACTCAATGACGCACATACTATTAATGAAAAAATAGATGATTTCCGCCATTTCAGCACACAACTTGATCAGCTTCATGAAGAAATAAAGAAATTCGGCTCAAATTATACACTTGCATTAATGAGTTTATCATCAGTAGCCAGATCTATTTCCGATAACCCTGCTTATTTAAAAATGAAAGAACTGTTCCTTGGATATAAAACTCTTTCCTGTATTTATTCAAGTAACAGAGGATCCAGCGAGATTAACAAAGCCCTTCGCGCAAAAAGAGATCCCCACCTCAGTGCAAATGATGTGATCGAAGGCATGCGTAAATTCAATCACGATATTGAACACCGAAGCCTGAAAGAAGAAAGAGACAAAATTAAGTTCTATTGCAAAAAAATGTCTTACGCCACACTGTGTAAGATGGAAAAATTTATGTATCAACCTAAAGGAGTTAAGAGGACTTATTATCGTGGACAGGATCTGAATTCCAAATTGGCAATTAGCCAGTTTCAAAGTTATATGGACAATGGCACCACCGTAAGCCCGACGTCATTTTTCTCCACTTCCGGCACCCGATCCGTTGCTGAAAAATTCGCCAGAGGTGGTGTTAAGGTACTCTTCAAAATATCCGGGTTCTCCTGCGTGAGGATGAGCGGGGAGTATGCAGATCCTTCAGAAAATGAATTCGTTTTTACCCGTCTGGCAAAATTTAGCGTTAAGGAAGTCAGCGAAGACAGCTCCGGCATGTATCACATCAGCCTCCAAGAAGTCACCGTAGGCAACAATAATAAAGAAATGCCTTATTAAGATCAGAAAACAAAAAGCCAGTTCAAATACGATTTTGAACTGGCTTTTTCATTACCGAACTACCCTTACTGAAGCAGCGAAATATCCGCGACCTGCAGGAACAGCTCACGCAGTTTGGACAGCAGTGTCAGACGGTTAATCCGCACCGCTTCGTTCTCGTCCATCACCATGACGGTGTCAAAGAACGTATCGACGGTTTCACGCAATGCAGCCAGCTCCACCAGCGCTTCTTTGTACTGACCAGCCGCAAACAGCGGTTCCAGTTTGTCGCGCAACACCACCAGATGCGTTGCCAGTTTCAGCTCAGCAGGTTCTTTCAGCACCGATGCGTGGACGTGATCGAACAGGACATCCGTGGATTTGGCCAGAATGTTGGAGACACGCTTGTTGGCCGCAGCCAGCGTTGCCGCTTCGTCCAGCGTACGGAAGTAACTCACCGCTTTCACACGGGCATCGAAATCAGCCGGTTTGGTCGGACGGCGTGCCAGCACAGCCTGAATAGTATCGACCGCATGACCTTCTTCCTGATACCACGCACGGAAACGCCCGAGCATAAAATCAACCACATCATCAACAACCCTGGTGTTGGTCAGCTTGTCGCCATACAGACGCACCGCTTCTTCAGTCAGGGTTTGCAGATCGAGCGACAGGTTTTTTTCAACAAGAATACGCAGAACGCCCAGCGCGGCACGACGCAGCGCGAACGGGTCTTTGTCGCCTTTCGGATGTTGACCGATACCAAAGATACCGGCCAGAGTGTCCATCTTATCCGCGATAGCCAGCGCGCATGCCACCTGCGAAGCCGGTAATTCGTCGCCCGCAAAGCGTGGCTGATACTGTTCGTTCAGCGCAACGGCAACTTCTTCCTGCTCGCCGTCGTGACGCGCATAGTGCATGCCCATCACGCCCTGCGTGTCGGTGAACTCGAAGACCATGTTGGTCATCAGGTCGCATTTTGACAGCAGACCGGCGCGTTTTGCGTTCTCAACGTTGGCACCGATTTTCTCAGCGATCCAGCCAGACAGCGCCTGAATACGGTCGGTTTTGTCGCGCAGCGTCCCCAGCTGTTTCTGGAACAATACGGTTTCCAGACGCGGCAGGTTATCTTCGAGACGTTTTTTGCGGTCGGTGTTAAAGAAGAACTCGGCATCAGCCAGGCGCGGGCGCACCACCTTCTCGTTACCGGAGATGATTTGCTGCGGATCTTTCGATTCGATGTTAGCCACGAAGATAAAGTTCGGCAGAAGTTTACCTGCGGCGTCATACACCGGGAAATACTTCTGGTCACCTTTCATGGTGTAAACCAGCGCTTCTGCCGGCACCGCCAGGAATTTCTCTTCGAATTTAGCCGTCAGTACCACCGGCCATTCCACCAGAGATGCGACTTCTTCCAGCAGGCTTTCGCTCAGATCAGCGATACCGCCAATCTCTTTCGCTGCTTTTTCAGCATCACGTTTGATCAGTGCTTTACGCTCTTCGTAATCAGCGATCACTTTGCCGCGTTCCAGCAGAATTTGCGGATACTGATCGGCATTATCAATCGTGAACTCCGGCTCACCCATGAAGCGGTGACCGCGAATAGTGCGGGCGGAATCAATACCGAGGATTTTCGCCGGGATCAGTTCATCGCCTAACAATAGGGTGACGGTATGCACCGGACGCACGAACTGCACGTCGGAATCGCCCCAGCGCATCAGTTTAGGGATCGGCAATTTGGACAATGAAGTTGCAATCATCGCAGGCAGCAGCTGTTGTGCGCTTTCGCCTTTGACGTGCGCACGGTAAACCAGCCATTCACCTTTGTCAGTGACCAGACGATCGGCCTGATCCACCGTGATACCGCAACCGCGAGCCCAGCCTTCAGCGGCTTTGCCCGGTTTGCCTTCAGCATCAAACGCCTGCGCCACAGCCGGACCGCGTTTTTCAACTTCGCGGTCAGCCTGTGACTCGTGCAGTCCGGAGACTTTCAGCGCCAGACGGCGCGGTGCTGCAAACCATTTTACATCGCCGTGTGGCAGATTCGCCGCATCCAGCTCCGCAGTCAGGTTGGCCGCAAATGATTCAGCAAGGCTGCGCAGAGCCTTCGGTGGCAGTTCTTCCGTGCCGATTTCCACCAGAAATGTTTTTTCAGTCATGGACTTATCTCACTTCTCGTTCTTTTTGCACATCGGGAAGCCCAGCACTTCGCGGGAAGCGTAATACGCCTCAGCTACCGCTTTAGTCAGGGTACGGATGCGCAGAATGTAGCGCTGACGTTCAGTCACAGAAATCGCTTTACGGGCGTCAAGCAGGTTGAAGCAATGTGCCGCTTTCAGGATGCGCTCGTAAGCAGGCAGCGCCAGTGGCTTTTCGAGAGCCAGCAGGGTTTGCGCTTCTTTCTCGTGCTGTTCAAAACAGGTGAAGAGGAAATCAACATCGGCGTATTCGAAGTTGTAAGTAGATTGTTCTACTTCATTCTGATGGAACACGTCACCGTACGTCGTTTTGCCCAGCGGACCGTTGCTCCACACCAGATCGTAAACGCTGTCCACGCCCTGGATATACATCGCCAGACGTTCCAGACCGTAAGTGATTTCACCGGTCACCGGTTTACATTCCAGGCCACCGACCTGCTGGAAGTAAGTGAACTGTGTCACTTCCATGCCGTTCAGCCACACTTCCCAGCCGAGGCCCCAGGCGCCGAGCGTCGGGTTTTCCCAGTTGTCTTCAACAAAGCGAATATCGTGGATCAGCGGGTCGAGGCCCAGCTCTTTCAGCGAGCCGAGGTACAGCTCCTGAATGTTTTCCGGTGAAGGTTTGATCATCACCTGGAACTGATAATAGTGCTGCAGGCGGTTCGGGTTTTCGCCGTAGCGACCGTCAGTCGGACGGCGTGATGGCTGAACATAGGCTGCCGCAAAAGGCTCAGGGCCGAGTGCGCGCAGGCTGGTCATCGGGTGCGAGGTGCCCGCGCCGACTTCCATATCCAGTGGTTGAACAATGGTGCAGCCCTGCTGCGCCCAATAATCCTGCAGTGTCAGGATCAGGCCCTGAAATGTCTTGGTATCAAACTTTTGCATGTTGGTTTCGCACGCGAGAAAGTGGGTGTATACACAAAATACTTCGAGTTGCAGGAAGGCGACAAGCTCGTGAAACCCCGGGAGCTTAGATAACTAAGTGACCGGGGTGAGCGAGCGCAGTCAACGCATCTGCAACTTGAAATATGACGTGTATTAGAGAGTGCGACAGTATACCCGCTGAACGGAAGATAATCAGCCAGAATGACACATCCGTTCTGCCGGATTGGCTTTGGAGACGCAAGTATTTACCGCTTCTCAGCCAGTTTGTACGCTTCGTTGCCTTCGCGTTTACCCACGGCGACAACGGTCACCACGATTTCCTGCTCCTCTACCTGATAAACCAGCCGGTAACCAAGACTCTTTAATTTGATTTTATAGCGGTTGTTTTTAGGGCCGCATAAGCGGGCAGAAGCCACGTGGGGATTCTCCAGCCGCTCAGCCAGTTTCTTTTTAAATTGTTCCTTGATCGTTGGGGCAAGTGCTTTCCATTCTTTTAAAGCTGATTTGAAAAAGTTGAGTTTATAGGTCATCCAGTGTCAGCCCTATCCTTTCTTCACCCTGCCGCGCATCCATTATGCGGTTCAATTCGACGTCTTCTGCAAGACTCAGAAAATAGGCGTAAACATCGGGTGGAACACAATAAAAAGCGGGCTCGTTACGGTTAAGGATGGCCACCGCTTCGCCCTCACCTGCGCTAAACGTTCCCATCGGGTCACGTTTTAGCTCAGTGATACTTGCAGCTGAGGAAGTGAGTATTTCAAATGGCATCGTTTTTCTCCTTTCATGTTATGCCATCAGTATAGCTTTTAAAGACACCTTTTAAAGCACTCTTAAAGATATGTTTTAAAACCGTGCGCTCAGCCCGGCGTTGTAGGAGGTTTGTTCGCCGGAATCCAGTCCGGTAGTTTGTGAGATAGCGGCAAAGGCTGAAATGCTGTGGGTGATTTGCACGTTTAAGCCCGCCGTCATATCCACCCAGTCGTCATCCTGCTCGCCGGTGGTACGGCTGAACCGGGTGCGGGTGGATTTAATCGCGCCGGTGGTGGTGTAAGTATTATCCCCAAACTGGCGGTCATACGTGACCTGCGCATACGGATTGACGATGCCGAGTTCGGCATTGACACGCCAGCCGAGCGCACCGACTTGTGAATGGGAAGTCTGATCACCAAAACGCATTGATGTGCTGTTGTTACCCTTCTCGCTGTAGCCGTCGACGCTGCTGTAATCCCAGCTATATTGCGCTACCGGCCCGGTTTTCAGCACCGGCAAAACCGGGAAATCCCAGCCCGCCGTAACGCGCCCGCCGATCTGTTTGCCATCCGTTTCGCCACGCTCGGTACGGGTGGCGGGCCCGAGTGTAATGCGGCGTTTGATGTCGTCATAATTAAGCGAGCCGTAATGCACGTCCCCGTTGATCCAGCCATTTTCGGCGATTTTGATACCGGTGAATGCGGTCGCCATCCAGCCGCGCGTGCGGTAGCTGTAATGATCGGTCGGATCATCCTTATCATCGGAACCGGAAATCATCAGCCCCATCATCCAGCGATCAGTCATCTGATAATCCATGCCGATATTCAGCGAGTGAGACGTCAGATCGCCATCACCCAACCCCATCGACGGGCTGAATTTACTGTCCGCACTTTGTCCGGCATAACCGCCGAACATGCCGAATGTCCCGGCGTCGTTATCCTGGGTGCGCAGTTGCTGATAACGGCTGTCGAGCAATCCCTGAGTATTTCGTGCCAGCGACAGCGATCCCTGACTCAGTGCGGAGGCTTCGAGCGGACCATCGATAACCGACTGCATATACTGAGCCATCAGCGCGTGAGCCTGCGGGGTCGGGTGGAAATGGTCAGAAAACAGGAAGGCTTTGCTGCTGTCGAAACCCGGCAAATTCGAGGTGCATTCCGAGGCTGATGTGCCGACCGGGCAGGCCGTTCCGGCGGTATTGGCGAAACCGTACAACGCCGGATCAGCCACCACTTCGTTGAACAGTCCGTTGATATCCACACGCACAATGTTGCCGCCGGTTCTGGCCAGTGCGATATCTTCGGTGGTGTTATAGGTATCGGTCAGCCCGCCCGCCACGTCTTTCAGCGCGTCGTAAGCCGCTGCCAGTCCTTTAGCAAGAATGTCTTGCACCAGCGGAATATTCGAACCTTCTGCCGCAGCGGCCGCCAGCGCACTATGAATAGCCCCGGTGCGGGCGTCAGCGTTTGGCGTGTTTTGCGCATTCAGATACTGGTATGCGGCTTCCAGCGCCTGTTGCTGCACCGGCAGCAGTCCGACCTGAACAATACCTTCCATCAGCACAGGTGTCAGGCCAATGTTTGGCACCGTCGGTACCACCACTGTGCCGGCACCGGCTTTGAGTAAATCATTCACCTGTGAGGCAGCCTGCGTCGCGCTGTTCGTCGCAATCTCTGCCGCGGTGACCGGGTTCAGGCTGAGCGCTGCCGCTGCCAGATCATTGCCGCCAATCCAGTGAACATACAGGCCGTTAGGATCGGCTTTACCGCCGGTCGAAGCCAGATAGCTTTTCACCTGATCCTGGGTGGTGTAATCGGAATCCAGCCCCGGCACCGCCACACCACCGCCTTCGGCATAGTTCAGACCCCCTTTTGAAGACGGGGTTAACGTGGTGCCGATATTGTTCGCCAGGATCTCGTCATAGAGCTGATGGGAACTGCTGTCGAAGGTCCAGCGGCCGATGTTACCCGTGTCGCTCAGGCTGTCACCAAAAACATAAAGCTGATCAAACGCCTGGGCGGGCATCTGTAAACCGAGACACAGCGCCACCGCGAGTGCCCCCCGGGAGAGTCGTAAAATGGATGTATTTCTGTCTGCCATAACGGTAATTTCCCTAAAATAATGGCGTTCAACGCAAGGATTAAACGTAAGGATTGCGTAATGATTGGCTTTAAATATTGTTCAGATCCGACCAGCGTCAAGGCGGGAGTTGAGAAATTGCGACGTTGCAGAGTTATCCGAGAAGCCACACACTGACGCCACGCATTTAGGCCCCTTATAAGGACGACAGAATGGCAACCACCCGATGCAGCTGGGTTTCGAAAGAACCGATTTACCTCGAGTATCACGACAAAGAATGGGGCGTGCCGGTGAAAGATGGCCGTGAATTGTTTGAAATGTTGTGTCTGGAAGGTCAGCAGGCCGGCCTGTCGTGGATCACCGTGCTGAGAAAGCGCGACAACTATCGCCAGAATTTCCATCACTTTGACCCGGTACGCATTGCAAAAATGACCGATGATGACGTCGAGCAGTTGGTGCTCGACGCCGGCATCATCCGCCATCGCGGCAAAATCAAAGCCATTATCGTCAACGCACAGGCGTATCTGGCGATGCAGGCCAATGGTGAAGACTTCTCTGAATTCATCTGGAATTTTGTTGGCGGCCAACCGGTCATCAATAATCCGCTGGGCCCGGAAGGTATTCCGGCCACCACCGCTGTGTCAGACGCCATGTCCAGGGCACTGAAAAAGAAAGGCTTTAAGTTTACCGGCCCGACAATTTGTTATGCCTTTATGCAGGCGGCAGGGCTGGTGAACGATCATCAGTCCTATTGCTTCTGTCACCCTGCGAATCAGCCGTCATGATCCGCGCTGCGCGGCCCGCCGATACCGAAGCCATTCTGATGCTCTGGCTGCGCAGTTCATTGCTTTCCCACGCATTTATCGCCGAGTCCTACTGGATTGAAAGCCTGCAAATGGTCAGGGAAGATTTTCTGCCCAAAGCCAGAACCTGGGTTGATTGCGACGAAAATGATCAGGTTTGCGGCTTCATCAGTGTGCTGAATCAGCAGTTTATCGGCGCACTGTTTGTCGAAGCCTCACACTACGGAGATGGCACCGCCCGGCGTCTGATGGCGGCGGCAAAAGAGGCATATCCGGTGCTGTTACTGGAGGTTTACCAGCAGAATCATCGCGCCGTCTCGTTCTACCGTAAGGAAAATTTTGAGATAACTGCCAACACCCGCCATCCCGGGACTGATCTGCCAACGTATATTCTGCGCTGGTATTGTCCCCTTTCAGAATAAGTTCCTAAAATACGAAAAAATACAAAAACGGATATCCGGAATTCTCCTACTGCTTAACCTGCCAAAATTGCGCATAAAGAGCGCCGGAACGCCGCAGGACTGATGTCCTCCCGTTGCATTTGTTTATGTTTTGACACCTTTTTTTGTGCAACTTGTTGGAAAGCAGGTAGTCATAATGCAGCGGTAAAGTTCTAAATAATAAACATCCTGAAGGAAATAAGATGAGCAAAAGATTACTTGTGGTTGCGGGCGTACTTTGCGTCACCCTGGGCCTGTCAGCCTGTACCACTAACCCTTACACCGGCGAATCAGAAGCAGGGAAATCCGGCATTGGCGCAGGTCTTGGTGCCGCGCTTGGCGCCGGTGTCGGGATGCTGTCTTCCTCTAAACATGATCGCGGCAAAGGCGCCCTGATCGGTGCCGCAGCGGGTGCCGCACTGGGTGGCGGTGCAGGTTATTACATGGATGTGCAGGAAGCTAAACTGCGAGACAAAATGAAAGGCACCGGCGTCAGCGTGACGCGTCAGGGCGACAATATCGTGCTGAATATGCCGAATAATGTCACCTTCGACACCAACAGCAGTACGCTGAAACCGGCAGGCGCAAATACGCTGACCGGCGTGGCGATGGTACTGAAAGAGTATCCGAAAACCGCGGTTAACGTGATCGGTTACACCGACAGCACCGGTACCCGCGCACTCAACATGAAACTGTCGCAGCAACGTGCTGACGGCGTGGGCAGCGCACTGATCACCCAGGGCGTTGAAGGCAGCCGCGTACACACCACCGGCGCAGGCCCGGATAATCCGATCGCCAGCAACAGCACCGAAGCCGGCAAAGCGCAAAACCGTCGTGTAGAAATCACGCTGAGCCCGTTGCAATAAAGTTTGCAGACTCTCTGTCATCACGGGGCCAAATGGCCCCGTTTTGTTTGGCTTATGATATTCTCCCGCAACGTGCCTTCCAAACTGCGTTACGGGTGTCAGTATGTCTCTGAAAGCAATAGCGAAAGATCTCGGTATTTCCGTAACCACAGTCAGCCGTGCGCTGAACGGTTACGACGACGTTTCAGCAGAGACCAAAGCCCGGGTTCAGGCGGCGGCAAATGCGCGCGGATATCGTCCAAATACCCTCGCCCGCCGCTTAAAAATGGGTAAGATCGACGCCGTTGGCCTCATTTTCCCCTTCAGTTCCCATCCTTTAAGTAATTCTGCGTTTATCGAAATGGTCGGTTGTATCACGCGTGAGCTGGCCAAACATGAAATCGATCTGTTACTGGTGCCGGACGAACTGGGCACGTTTTCGTGGCAGCGTCTGATTGAAAGCAAACGCGTCGATGCGATGCTGGTAGCGCATACACTTGACAACGATCCCCGGCTGCTGGATTTGCAGCAACGTAATTTCCCGTTTCTGGCCCTCGGCCGCAGCGGGTGTCTGACACAGGATTATGCCTGGTTCGATTTCGATAACCGCGCCGGTATGCAGATGGCGGTGGATCACCTCGCCGCGCTCGGCCATCGGCGCATCGCGTTTCTCGGCGAAAATAATCAGCAATCTTTTATCGGCCAGCGCTATCAGGGATATCTTGACGGGTTGCGGATAAACGCGCTGCCGGTGAACACCGGCTATATGCATAAAATCAATCCAAGCCGTCGGGCCGGTTATCAGGCCACGCAGGCAATGCTGGCATTACCGGTGCCGCCTACGGCAATTGTCTGCGACTGCAATATGCACGGTGAAGGCGCAGCACTGGCGTTGCATGAAGCCGGTTTGTTGCTCAGCGGCGCTGTGTCGCTGATTATCTTTGACGGATTGCCGTACGACAGCGTGCCGGATGTGGCAGTGACCGCCGTCCGTCAGGGCACCCGCGAAGCGGTGGGGCTGCAAATCGCTAATATGACAATGTCGCTTATCCGCAATGAACCGCTGAAGGATTTACAGGTTCTGTGGCAGCCGGAATTACAGGCGGGCGTTACCGCACATCCACCACGCTGATACTTCCCCTTTCGATTATTTTTCCACCCTATATCACAAATCTGACGCTACACATTTCCCATCCGAAACGTTTCGGATCCATAGTAATCCGACTAACCCGCTTTTTTGCAGTCACAATTTTTCTGACGGAGTCGTGAAACTATGGAAAACCAGTTCGTCCATTTAACCGCCGCGCGCACCAGCCTGATCGTCCGCTGCACCCCGTTCGCCGAAATCCTTTACTGGGGTAACCGCCTCAGCCAGTTTTCAGCCGATGACATCATTTCCCTGAGCCGCGCGGTGCCCAATGGCCGGATTGATGTGGAAGCGCCGGTGAATGTCAGCGCAGATACCGGACGTGGTTCCTTTGGTGCGCCGGGCATGGAAGGCCATCGCGACGGGCTGGACTGGTCACCGGTGTTTAATACCACGCAGGTGGAGCACGACGGCAATCAGCTGATTCTCCTCACTGAAGATCCCATCGCCGGCCTGCAATTTCGCAGCGAATTGCGTCTGGATGACAGCGGCATTTTGCAGACGCGCAATGCCCTGACCAATCTTAAACCCGGCGCCTATCAGGTGACGCGACTGGCCGTCACGCTGCCGCTGCCGGAACGTGCCGCCGAAGTGATGGCTTTTCATGGCCGCTGGATCAGGGAATTTCAGCCACACCGTACCCTGCTCGATCACGGCGGCATCATTCAGGAAAACCGCCGGGGGAAAACCTCCTCCGAATATTTCCCGGCAATGATGATCGGTCATCCGGGTTTCAGCGAAGAACAGGGTGAGGTCTGGGGAATGCATCTGGGCTGGAGTGGCAACCACAGGCTGCGCGCTGACATTAAAGTCGACGGTCGCCGTCTGGTGCAAGCCGAAGCACTGTATTTTCCGGGTGAGCAAAAACTGGAACAAGGCGAAACGCTGGAAACCCCGTGGCTGTATGCCGGCTTTTCCAGGACTGGCCTGAATGGCATGAGCCAGCAATTCCACCGCTTTGTGCGCGAACAGATTCTGCGCTTCCCGGATCAAAAACCACGGCCTGTACACCTTAATACCTGGGAAGGGATTTATTTCAAACATGATCCTGACTACATCATGCAGATGGCCACCGAATCAGCGGCGTTAGGCGTTGAACGCTTCATTATCGACGACGGCTGGTTCCGGGGACGTGACCATGACCGTGCGGCCCTGGGTGACTGGTATCTCGACGAGAAAAAGTACCCGCACGGCCTGAAACCGGTGATCGACCATGTCAAAAAACTCGGCATGGAATTTGGTATCTGGGTCGAGCCGGAAATGATTAACCCGGATTCCGATTTATACCGTGCGCATCCTGACTGGCTACTGGCATTACCCGGCTATCAGCAACCCAGCGGACGACATCAGTATGTGCTTGATCTGAACAACCGGCAGGTCTTTGACTATCTGTTGGAACGCATGAGCTGGCTGCTCGGTGAGCACGATGTGGATTATGTGAAATGGGACATGAACCGCGAAATTGTGCAGCCGGGGCATGAAGGCCGCGCGGCGCTGACAACACAGACGCAGCAATTTTACCATCTGCTGGATGTACTGGGCGAACGCTTCCCGCACATTGAGTTTGAATCCTGCGCATCCGGCGGTGGCCGCATTGATTATGAAGTGCTTAAACGCAGCCACCGTTTCTGGACTTCCGACAATAATGACGCGCTGGAACGGCAGAAAATCCAGCGCGGTATGAGCTATTTTTTCCCACCGGAAGTCATGGGAGCACATATCGGCAACAAACTGTGCCACGCCACCTCGCGCCAGCACAGCATTGAATTTCGCGGACTGACGGCGCTGTTCGGACACATGGGTATTGAGCTGGATCCGGTGAAAGAAGGTGAGGCCGAACGCGCAGGTTTCGCGAAATACACCCGGCTTCATCAGCAACTTCGGCCGTTATTGCACAGCGGAAACGTGTATCGGGTGGATACCCATGACAAGACGGTGCTGATTAACGGAGTGGTCAGTCAAAACGCCGATCACGCCGTATTCCTGATCAGCCAGCTGACGATGCCCACTTGGTCATTGCCTGGTGCCTTGCGCGTGCCGGGGCTGAAACCCGCCGCACGTTATCGCGTGACGGTGCTGGACGAACCGCCATTGCTGGCAGGCGGCGGCAGCGGTCACACCATGCGTGCGCAACCGGCGTGGCTGCATGAATCTCCGGTATTGAGCGGCGAATGGCTGGCAAATGCCGGGCTGACGCTGCCGGTGCTGGATCCTGAAAGTGCCCTGCTTCTGGGCTTCGAAGAAGTCCGATAACAACAAAAATACGCCGGTACGACAGTGCCGGTTTTCATGGTTTCGGCAAGGAAATCACTATGACCCCTACACAAACCTCCGATCGTTGCTTCTATAAAAACAATACTAATTTCTGGATATTTGGCAGCTATTTCTTCCTCTATTTTTTCATTATGGCGACCTGTTATCCGTTTTTACCCATCTGGCTTTCTGACATTATCGGCCTGAGTAAAACGGAAACCGGCATTGTATTTTCCAGTATGTCTTTGTTTGCCATTCTGTTTCAGCCGGTTTTCGGCATCATTTCTGACAAGCTCGGCCTGAAGAAACACCTTCTGTGGATCATCGCCGTACTGCTGTTTCTGTTCGCGCCGTTCTTTATTTACGTTTTCGCGCCCTTGTTAAAACTGAATATCGTGCTCGGCGCGATACTCGGCGGCGCCTATATCGGTTTCGTGTTTGCGGGCGGTTCAGGTGCAACCGAGGCCTATATCGAAAGGGTCAGCCGCAACAGTTCGTTTGAATACGGCAAGGCGCGGATGTTCGGCTGTTTCGGCTGGGGGATTTGTGCTTCAACGGCAGGCGTGCTGTTTAACATCAACCCGGATATTGTGTTCTGGATGGGTTCCGGCGCAGCGGTGATCCTGATGATTCTGCTGTTGATTGCCCGTCCGCAGGAAAACAAAAACGCGCTGGTTTTGAATAAACTTGGCGCCAATCAGTCGCAATTCTCGCTGAAAACGGCAGCTTTATTGCTGAAAGAACGCAAGCTGTGGATGCTGATTTTATATGTGGTTGGCGTGGCCTGTGTCTATGACGTATTCGATCAACAATTCGCCACCTTCTTCAAAACCTTCTTCGCGTCCCCGCAGCAGGGCACCGAAATGTTCGGCTATGTCACCACGGCAGGTGAGCTGTGTAACGCACTGATTATGTTCTGTTCACCGTGGATCATTAACCGTATCGGCGCAAAAAACACCTTACTGCTGGCGGGTACGATTATGTCTATCCGCATTGTCGGTTCGTCGTTTGCCACCACGGCAATCGAAGTGATTTTACTGAAGATGCTGCACGCGCTGGAAGTCCCATTCCTGCTGGTTGGCGTATTCAAATACATCACACAGATTTTTGATGTCCGGTTCTCCGCGACCCTTTATCTGATCGGCTTTAACTTTGCCAAACAGCTGGCGGCGATTTTCCTTTCGGCCTTCGCGGGGAATTTGTATGACCGGATAGGATTCAGCGATACTTATCTGATCCTCGGCGGTATCGCCTTCGGGGTCACGATCATTTCGGCATTTACCCTGAGCAGCCGGCCAAAGGCAGAAGCCACGCCGCCAATACACACGGCAGAAAGTTTGCGCTGACTGGCGGGTGCAGCCTTTCGGCACTCTGTGCTAGTCTCCGTGGGATAAGCATGAGGGGAGAAAGGCTGTGAGTAAAAAACAGGAACCGGGCGTGACGGTCCGCGCCACGATACGTGATGTCGCCAGTGCTGCCAAAACCGGCAAAACCAGCGTGTCGCGTTATCTCAACGGCGAAAAACACCTGCTGTCTGATGCGCTGAAAGAGCGTATCGGACGGGCAATCTCCCTGCTGGATTATCAGCCCAGCCAGATGGCCCGCAGCCTGAAAAGCGGGCAAACGCGCCTGGTGGGGCTTATCCTTGCAGATATTACTAACCCGTATTCGGTTGAAGTGATGCGTGGCGTCGAAGCCGCCTGTCGTCAGGAGGGCCTGACTCTGCTGGTGTGTAACACCAATAATGAGCTGGATCAGGAAAAGCATTACCTGCAATTGCTCAGCAGCTATCGCGTCGATGGTATCGTGGTGAATGCCGTCGGGATGCGCGAGGCGGCAATTTCCACGCTGCAACAGGCTAATTTACCGATGGTCCTGATTGACCGCAAAGTCGCGAATTTCGCCTGCGATGTCATCGGGTTGAACAACATTGAAGCCACACAGATGATGACCGGTCATCTCCTGAAGCAGGGTTTCGAAGCCCTGCTTTTTATCAGTGAACCTGCCACCATTAATACCCGTTTTGACCGCTTACACGCCTTCCTGAAATGTATGCAGCAATACCCGCAGAACATTGCTGAACAGGGCGAAATTGAGCTGAACAATACCCAAGGGCTCGATAATCTGTTGGAAGATTTTGTGGCACGGCATGCGGATAAACACAAAGCCGTGATGTGCGTGAATGGTGCACTGACGCTACAGGTCGCGCGCGCTATGCAGCGGCTGAATATCCGCTGGGGACCCGACATCGGTTTATCCGGTTTCGATGAGCTGGTCTGGGCTGATCTGGCGGGCGTGGGCATCACCACGCTCAGGCAACCCACCTATGATATGGGTGTTGCGGCACTCAGACAGCTGGTGACCCGGATTCAGGGCAATTCTGACCCTGTGGCTGAGCTGGAATTTTCCGGTGAGCTGGTTGTGCGTGGTTCAACAGCCGCGCGCTGATCCCTTTTCTTCTCCCGCTACCTGTCCGTTCTTCGTGAGCGGGATCATATTTTTGCGCTTTTGTTCTGTCGGTTGGAACCGGTTCCAATTAGGTTGTATAAAACGAAACAAAACGTTAACAACAGCTCGACCTGTCATTTGTTCCACTAAAATGAGGTTTCGGAAATGATTGTCTGCACCGGTTTTACCGGGTGCTTTACAGGATAAATATTCATGAAAAGAGAAATCGTCATTGTCACCGCCGCCTACGGCAACAGTGTGGTAAAAGCCCGTGGCGGCCAGACAGCGCTGCTTTCAGTGATTGCTGATGCAAAGGCCGACGGCGTGGAAATTCGCCGCGAATTATTCTCTGCCGGAGAGCTGGATTCGCTGCCAACGCTGGCAGAAAAAATCCAAAATCATGGATTGTTTGCTGTGTACTCCGTGCCTTTTCCGCTGTTTTCACCAGGTGGCAAGCTTAACCCTGATGCACCACAATATTTTGAAGAGGCGCGGATTCTCAATGCACGCACAGTTAAGTTTTCTCTCGGCGAATTTGAGCCGGGCCAGGATCTGACGCCGTTGAAAGTCGTGCTGGCATCAAGCCCGGTGAAACTGGTGGTTGAGAATGACCAGTCACCGGATTGTGGCATTCTGTCGCGCATTAACGCCTTTATGTTTGCTGCTGAGTCGCTGCATCTGCCGTTAAGCATGACGTTCGACATGGCCAACTGGCTGTGGGTCGGACAGGATCCGGCGGTTGCTGCTGAACGTCTGGCGCGTCACGTGGGTTATGTGCATATCAAAGCAGCCCAAAAACGTAGCGGGAAATGGCATGCCGTTGCACTCGATGACAGCGACGGCAGCTGGGAACCTTTATTAAAAATTCTGCCTCAGGATGTTCCGCGCGGTATCGAATTCCCGCTTGAAGGGGATGATCTGACCGCGGTGACGCGCTATTACGTAGAACTGTTACGTCAGTAAGCGGAGACGGGAACGTGCTGATGCACTATCAGGAGAACGCGTTATGAATCAGTCCAGGATCGCCACCCGCCGCTGGTGGTACATCATGCCTGTCGTGTTCATCACTTACAGTCTGGCGTATGTTGACCGCTCGAACTTCAGTTTTGCTTCGGCGGCCGGTATCAACGACGATTTGGGCATCACCAAAGGAATGTCGTCCCTGCTCGGGGCACTGTTTTTTCTGGGTTATTTCTTCTTCCAGATCCCCGGCACGATTTATGCTGAGCGCCGCAGTGTTAAGAAACTGATTTTCTGGTGTTTATTGCTGTGGGGTGGATTTGCCTCTTTAACCGGCGTGGTGACCAACATTCCTATGCTGGCGGTGATCCGATTCGCACTCGGCGTGGTTGAAGCCGCCGTCATGCCCGCTATGTTGGTGTATATCAGCAACTGGTTCACAAAATCCGAACGTTCCCGTGCCAACACTTTCCTGATCCTCGGTAATCCGGTGACAGTATTGTGGATGTCAGTACTTTCCGGCTATCTGATCAAATCGTTTGGCTGGCGAGAGATGTTTATCTTCGAAGGTATTCCGGCGATTATCTGGGCGGTTATCTGGTGGTTTACCGTCAAAGATAAACCCGAAGAAGTCAGCTGGCTGAGCGATCGGGAGAAACAGGCGCTGGCCGCGCAACTGGAAAAAGAGCAGAAAAATATTCAGGCGGTCGGCGGTTACCGCGAAGCCTTCCGCTCGCGCAATGTGGTGCTGCTTTGTCTGCAATATTTCTTCTGGAGCATTGGCGTGTATGGTTTTGTGCTCTGGCTGCCGTCGATTTTACGCGACGGCAAATCAATGGGCATGGTCGAAGCGGGCTGGTTATCCTCTGCCCCTTATCTGGCCGCCACGCTCGCAATGATTCTGGTGTCCTGGGCATCGGACAAAATGCAAAACCGTAAGTTGTTTGTCTGGCCGTTATTGCTGGTGGGCGCGCTGGCGTTCTTTGGTTCATGGGCCGCGGGCACAAATAATTTCTGGCTTTCGTACAGTTTACTGGTGGTCGCTGCTGCGGCAATGTATGCCCCGTACGGCCCCTTCTTTGCCATCATTCCTGAAATGCTGCCGAAAAATGTTTCCGGTGGCGCAATGGCATTAATCAACAGTCTCGGTGCGCTGGGCTCGTTCTTTGGTTCCTGGTTTGTCGGTTATCTCAACGGGAATACGGGCAGCCCGGCAGCATCCTTCATTTTCATGGCCGTGTCGTTACTGGTTTCCGCAGGCCTGACCCTGCTGGTGAGACCACGACAGGCCAACATTCAGCCGAAAGAAGTTTCCTTAACCCAAGGGAGTAAGTCATGAAGCCGTCTATTGTTTTATATAAAAAATTACCCGCAGATTTGCATCAGCGTCTGGAAGAGCATTTCACCATCACTGAATTTGATGGCATCACGGATAAAAATCGCGCTCAGGTTTTTGATGCGCTGCAAAACGCGGAAGGATTACTGGGTTCTGGCGGGAAAGTGGATAAGGAATTGTTTGACCATGCGCCGCGCCTGCGGGCTGTCTCAACAATTTCAGTGGGTTATGATAATTTCGATGTAAAAGAACTGACCCGTCGCCAGATCCCGATGATGCATACTCCGACGGCGCTGACCGATACCGTAGCCGATACGGTGATGGCGCTGGTGCTTGCCACCGCCCGTCGTGTGGTGAATGTGGCCGAGCGCGTAAAGGCCGGTGAATGGAATGAAAACATTGGCGAAGACTGGTTCGGCACCGACGTGCATCATAAAACCATGGGTATCGTCGGCATGGGCCGTATCGGTCTGGCGCTGGCACAACGTGCCCACTTTGGCTTCGATATGCCCATTCTGTACAACGCACGCAGTCAACATAAAGAAGCCGAAGAGCGTTTTGGCGCCCGTAAATGTGAGCTGGATGAACTGCTGGAAGCATCAGATTTCGTTTGTGTTCTGCTGCCAATGACGGAGCAGACTTTCCATCTGATTGGCAAAGAGCAACTGGCAAAAATGAAATCCAGCGCCATTTTGATTAGCGCTGGCCGTGGCCCTGTGATTGATGAGCCGGCACTGATTGATGCGCTGAAAGCCAAAACCATTTATGGCGCAGGTCTGGATGTATTTGAAACGGAACCGCTGCCAAAAGACTCACCGCTTCTGAGCCTGCCGAACGTGGTTGCCCTGCCCCACATCGGATCTGCAACTCATGAAACCCGTTATGACATGGCTGCCTGTGCCGTAGATAACCTGATTGCGGCGCTGAAAGGCGACGTCAAACAATTCTGCGTTAACCCGGAAGTTCTGCAGAAATAGGTGAGGGCAATGAAGCGGACCGGCCCGGGCCATGACCTGATGGCCGGTCTGTTAAGTTGGCGAAGGGTCAGAGGTATTTCATTAATATCTCTCTGATCTGCCTGTCAGCTTTTCTCGCATACACTTCCTGGTTAAATGCCAGAAGACTATTTTTCAGCACCGGGGTGGGGACATGGTCGGGTGTCAAAAGTTTGTAGATAATATTGCCATCATAGGGGCTACTGCCAGCGACCATCGACTCGAATTTGTTGAGCAATTCTTCGCCCCCCAGCGCGTTGGCGCGTTTATTTAAACCTTCGATAAGAGGCTCTTTCCAGGGTTGCTTGTCGTAATACGGTAAGCTCTTTTTCAATGACAGATAGTCGGAAAGACTTTGGTCGCCGGACATCATGCCGGTTTTACTGAAACTGGTAAGATTTTTGAACATCGTTGAAGGAAGCGTTTTAGTAATACAAATATGAATTTTTTTATTACCGGCCCCCCGGTTGTAACCGTGATTGATGACTTTACTTTCATCGGTTATTGAAGAGAGATGAAACTCCGAAAACAAGTCATTATGAGGAGGTCTTAAAAAAGAGCCTTTGAGTTTTATCAGTAAGCGATTAATGACATGTTCTTCCCGGCAGACAAAAACATACGCTGAATTACCCGGGGTATTTCTGTCTTCGATCAGTGTATTGATAATAAAAGTCTGGGCACAAGTGAAAAAGGTATCTGAGCTTAAATATGCAAAATAGAGCGCGCAATCTTCCGGTAAACATAAATTATAACTATCCAGCAATTTAATAATATCCTGCTTGGCGGATTTTTGTATGCTGATAACCTCTTGTCTTGCTCCGGCATAGGCAAATAACCCAGAGATTTTTTTCTGAACCCAAGGCTATGAACACTGATGTTTTTTAAGCCTAAGCTGGAGAGAGCGGCTTTATAGTCACGATCAGATGAACCGTAATCACGAGTAATATCCATTTCGTCAATTAGAATAACAGTATCACAATTTATTATGTCCAACTGAAAGAATAAATCCGCCAACACGGAAGCTAAAGGCACGGGAGCCTTAATGCTATAGGGCGTCACAACAATCACACAATCCCTGTAATTCATTTTTTTGCCTTGATTGAATTTTTCCTCCCCCTCGATTTTAAAAGATTTTGATCTTGAACTAACCTTAAATAACACCCCCTCTGCCTGAGTGCTGCGCGCGATATCTTTTATTTTCTTTCCCAGTGCATAATCCCCGCCACCCGCCATAACTAAATTCAAAATAATTATACTTTTTTTCATTGTATTAACCTGGCTTATGTATTTTTGAATAATAATTATGCCATTCGTGAAAATGAAAACACAGACGAGTTTCATTACTCTGTCAGTAAGCAAATCATAATAAGGTCAGGGGCATATATAATTTCCTGACATAATTTATCCCACTCTTTCCTGTAACACTCTGAAAGGAAATGCTGCGTTAAACCCCGGTGGTCCGATTGCACTGTTTTGCTGCAGGCGTTATGGTGGAAGACACATTTCGATAACATACAAAGCTTTCTATGACGTTTTCTGCTTTCGGTGACAAATTTACCCGTTTTTCAGGTATAACACGCCTGATGGGCGATATGAATGATGGTCTGCGCACACCTGGCGCCGTGATGCTGGGCGGGGGCAATCCGGCTCAAATTCCTGAGATGCAGGATTATTTCCAGACGCTGCTGTCGGAAATGCTGGCCGCGGGCAAACTGACTGAAGCGCTGTGCAACTACGACGGTCCGCAGGGCAAAGACGTTCTGCGCCACGCGCTGGCCGAGATGTTGCAGAAAGAGCTCGGCTGGCAGCTGGATGCACAAAATATCGCGCTAACCAACGGCAGCCAGAGTGCCTTCTTCTATTTATTCAATCTGTTCGCCGGTCGTCGCGCCGACGGCAGCATGTCGAAAGTATTGTTCCCGCTGGCACCGGAATACCTCGGTTACGCAGATGCCGGACTGGATGAAAATCTGTTTGTGTCGGCCAAGCCAAACATCGAATTGCTGCCGGAAGGCCAGTTCAAGTATCACGTCGATTTCGATCATCTGAATATTACCGATGACATCGGCCTGATATGCGTTTCCCGCCCGACGAACCCGACCGGCAACGTGATTACCGATGAAGAGCTGATCCGCCTCGATGCACTGGCACAGCAGAAAAATATTCCGTTACTCATCGATAATGCCTATGGCGTGCCGTTCCCCGGCATTGTGTTCACTGACGCGACGCCGCTGTGGAACCCGAATATCATCCTGTGCATGAGTCTGTCGAAACTCGGCCTGCCCGGTTCGCGCTGCGGCATCGTGATTGCCGATGAAAAAATCATCAAAGCGATCAGTAATATGAACGGCATTATCAGTCTGTCTCCGGGCAGTGTCGGACCGGCGATTGCCCACGAAATGATTACGCGCGGCGATTTACTGCGTCTTTCCAACGAGGTGATTAAACCGTTCTATTTCCAGCGCGTGCAGGAAACTATTGCCACGCTGCGCCGTTATCTGCCAGAAGAACGTTGTCTGATCCATAAACCGGAAGGCGCGATTTTCCTGTGGCTGTGGTTTAAGGATTTGCCGATCACTACCGAAGTGTTGTATCAGCGCCTTAAGCAGCGCGGCGTTCTGATGGTGCCAGGCGATTACTTCTTCCCGGGGCTGGAACACCCGTGGCCACATACCCATCAGTGTATGCGAATGAACTACGTCCCTGACGCCGAGCAGATCGAGCGCGGCGTGCAAATTTTGGCCGAAGAAGTGGAAAAAGCACACGCCGAAAATCAGTAACTGAGCGCGATTTATTGAGAACGGGTCGGCACAAAGAAAAAGGGAGGACATATTAATGTCCTCCCTTTCTTTATTGGGCTGAAACCGTCTTATTCAGACTGGTTTTCCAGCGCTGGTTTCTCAGTGCCGATCGCGATTTTTTGTGGTTGCAGCGCTTCCGGTACTTCGCGCACCAGATTGATATGCAGCAGGCCATGGGTAAATTCAGCGGCCGAAACGTGCATATGCTCTGCCAGCGTGAAACTCAGGGTGAAAGGCTTAATCACTAACCCCTGATGCAGATATTCCACCTGCGTTTCCGGCTGAGCCGGTGTGCCGCTGACCGTTAATCGTGGCCCTTCGACTTCAATATTCAGTTCACTTTGCTGGAAACCCGCCAGCGCCAGTGAAATGCGGTAATGGTTGTCATCCGACTTTTCAATATTGTAAGGAGGGAAAACCTGATCGGCCCCCTGCATTGAACTGGCTAATTTATCGAAACCAATCCACTGACGCAGCAATGGGGAAATATCATAATTACGCATAATGTAACTCCTTCTTTGAAGCGAGATGATTAATGCCATCATCCGTTTTGGATGTGACGGTACAGCCCCCTGACGGCGAGCCTAAACTTTTTCATTTTCTGGCGGTCAGTAAAGATGGCCGCTGGTGATTTATTGCCGCTAAATCAGCGGATTTCGATACGCCGTGGTTTGGACGATTCAGGAACGACACGTTCCAGATCGATATACAGCAAACCGTTCGACAAATTGGCGGCTTTTATTTGAATATGCTCCGCCAGCTGAAATTTGCGTTCGAAATTACGTTCGGCAATGCCCTGATATAAATAGGTCCGCCCGGTGTCGGCGGGTGCATGTGCACCTTTGACCAGCAGCATGTTGTCATGCGCAGTAATGTCCAGCTCTGATTCGGCAAAACCTGCAACTGCGATAGCAATCCGGTAATGGTTTTCGTCAACCAGCTCGACATTATATGGGGGATAGCCGCCACCCTGATTCTGACCCGATTCGATAAGATTAAACAAACGGTCAAAACCAATGGCAGAACGGTATAACGGGGATAAATCAAAATTACGCATGACAACTTCTCCTGATATTCAGCGAGTATTGTTGAGTCGTCCTCCTGGCGGACCGACCCGCGACACAGTGATGACTGAAAAACCCTTCCGGCGTTTCTCCTCCTGCGTCGTACAGTAAAAATGGAGACGAAAGGAAAATTTTCAAGCCAGAAAAAACAAAAAATTTGGCTGTGGTTTATATGATGAAGGCCAAAATACATAACGGACCGGAGCGAAAAGACAGAGAGAGCAGGCAGATTCCTGCAATATTTCAAATAGTAATTACACTTAATGGGATCGCAGCCACAGAGCTACAGCTTGCTTTGTTAATTTTTTGTGCTGAGTGGTATAAGTCACCTTGACGTACAAGCTCAGCCTGACAGCATAAGATGAGTTCTAACATGATGAAATTTGCATTAACGCCGCTGATGACAGGATGTGTTTTTTTAGCGACGAGCGGTTGCTCCAGCGTAATGAGCCATACAGGTGGCGATACCGGATATTATTCAGGCGCACGCGCTGATGTAAATATGATAAAAAGTGATGAAACCAGCTGGGCGATGACGCCGCTGCTGTTAATTGATTTGCCGTTCAGCGCAGTGCTGGATACGGTATTGCTGCCTTATGATTATTTTCGTAGCGGAAAAGTGACGACGCGGGATCGCGTCAAAGCCAGTGAAGAACACAATATTGCGTTGAGCAACGGTGTCGATATTGATCACATCCCGCCCATGACCACCACCGATCGCGGTCACAAGTCTTCGGCGCATAAAAAATAAGCGTAAAAAAACCGGCCAACATTATGGGACCGTTTCAAACCCTGGCCGGTTTACTAAAAGAGCTACTGAGCGTCGGTAACAAAAATCTGAGCGAATTCCCCACACTGGCGCATAAACGCCACTTTGCTGCCATCCGGTGAATACACGACCGCATCGGCGCAAGGCGTAATCTCCGTTCTCTGCGTTAACCGCTGCATTTCTCCGCTTTTAACATCAAGACGCATCACGCTGTTATCGCATACCAGTGCCAGCGATTTTCCATCAGGACTCCAGCTGAACGCAGACTGAACCCCCTGCCCGGTATGGCTGATTTGCACCGGTTCGCCCCCGTTCGGTGAAACCGTCCAGACCTGCACGACCCCGTTTTGGTCTTTCATCAGAAACGCAATCTGTTCGCCATCCGGCGATGTGCGTAGCCAGTGGCGTGGCTGGGTAGCGATGCCGTTTTCAGTAAAGGTGATGCGCCTTTGCTTTACGCCTGAAGGGGGAGCGGGCAACATTTCCGGCGTGCCCTGCAAAGGTTTATCACCCGACTGACGGTAATCCTGATCATGGTGTGGCAAATCCACCACATAGACTTCAGGATGCTTTTCGCCGCGGGCGGAAAGAGTATCGCCGATAAAGGCCAGTGCCCATCGCTGACGGCTGCCATCCGGTTTCAGATAGCCTTCATGCCCGATCCAGCCCTCTTCATAAGCCCGGTTGATTTCATCGCTGCCGGGCTGAGGACAGGGCGTGGTTTCGCTAACCAGAACGCTGAAATGGCTTCCATCGTATTCACGCGGGTGATGTTTTGGAGAAACTACCGGATAACCTGAAACAGCGACGCCAACATTACGCAGGTCGAGTGCCGGCGCACGTTCATGCAACACATGGTCATTATAGGTAAAACTCAGACGCGAACCGTCCGGGCTGAATACGTGAACATGTGAGCCACCGCGCAGGGCTCCGGCGGTAAAAGGGGCGGTGATGTCCATCGCATCCAGCGTCACGGCCTTTTCGCCTGCAGGCTCTGAAACGATGACACCGCGACGGTGATGAAAATCATACTGCCAGCTTTCATCCGGATTTTCCGGGCCATGAATAAACGCATAACGGGCAGGCAGATCCGGGCTGACGGTTACCACACCCACATGTGCGCCGTGATGTGCCTGATAAAGCACTTGTACCTCAGCCGTTTCGACATTCACCCGCTCAATGGTTGAGCCGGTAAAAGAACCACCATGCGGGCGCACGTCATACGCCAGCCACTGGCTGTCCGGCGTCCAGACGTTAATGTTAGTCAGCTGATGCCCGCGGGCATCAGAAGTTAATTGTTTTTCCATGGCCACGTGGCTCCTTCTGCCTTACAGGTTCAGACGTTCAGAACGAACTTCTCGATTGCAAACGCCACACCGTCTTCAGTGTTCGTTTTGGTGACGAACTGGCTGACGGCTTTTACGCTGTCCAGCGCATTTCCCATCGCAACGCCAATCCCGGCATATTCCAGCATCGCAATGTCATTTTCCTGGTCGCCGAGCGTCATCACACTCGCACGCGCAATACCCAGTTTTTCTGCCAGTGCCTTCACGCCTTCGCCTTTATTCACGCGCTTATCAAGGATTTCAAGGAAATACGGCGAGCTTTTCATGATGGTGTAGCGTTCTTTTGCCTCAGCAGGAAGCTGGCTGATAGCGCGGTCCAGCAGTTGCGGATCATCAATCATCATCACTTTCGGGAACGTGAGCGCCGGATCCATTTCCTCTGCCGGACAGAATTGCAGCGGAATGCCGGTGGTGTAGGATTCATGTACGCTGTATTTGCTGATATGGCGGTTAGCGGTAAACAGATCATTTTTTGTCAGGGCATGGAAATGCACACCAAGCTGACGGGCGAGCTGTTCGAAGTAATGATAATCATCAATTCTGAGGGCTATTTCGGCGATCACGCTGCCATCTTTGGCATTATGCACCAGCGCGCCATTATTGGTGATGCAATAACAACCGTCCTGCTGTAAATCCAGTTCCATCAGATAGCGCTGTACACCGATAAAAGGACGGCCCGTCGCCAGAACGATTTGCACACCTTTCGCCCGTGCTTCTGACAACGCTTTTTTAACGGCGGGTGTCACTTCATGCTGCGGATTGAGCAACGTCCCGTCCATATCAATTGCAATTAATTCAATAGCCATAGCATCCTCAGAGTTTAAGAAATCTTGCTCAATGCTAACGCGATTACCCGCTGTAAAGCCAGCCGGAATGCGGGGTGCGTCAGACGAAAAAAAAGTCCGAAACGGTTTCCCGGTTCGGACTTTTTATCAGCTCATGCCTTGATCAGATATCAATATTGGCCGCTTTCAGGGCGTTCTCTTCGATAAAGGCGCGACGCGGTTCAACCGCATCGCCCATCAGCGTGGTGAACAACTGGTCAGCCGCGATGGCATCTTTCACCGTCACACGTAACATGCGACGTTGCTCAGGATCCATGGTGGTTTCCCACAGCTGATCAGGGTTCATCTCGCCCAGACCTTTGTATCGCTGAATCGACAGGCCACGACGGGACTCTTTCACCAGCCATTCCAGGGCCTGCTCGAAGCTGGTCACTGGCTGACGGCGTTCGCCACGTTCGATGAAGGCATCTTCTTCGATCAGGCCGCGAAGCTGTTCGCCCAGTGCACAGATTTTGCGGTATTCGCCGCCCTGGATGAAGTCAGCATCCAGATCGTAATCCGTATCGACACCGTGCGTACGGATACGCAGAACCGGTTCGAACAGCTGATGTTCGCGGTTTTCACGCACGATCGCGCTGTAAGAACTGCCGTGCTGCTCTTTCTCATTGAGACGCGCGACCAGCGATTCCATCCAGGCCTGAACTTTCGCCTGATCAGTCAGATCAGACCCCGGCAGCGTTGGCTGATAGATCAGGTTATTCAGCAGAGCACGCGGATAACGACGTTCCATACGGCCAATCATTTTCTGCACGCTGTGATGTTCAGCCACCAGTTTCTCCAGCGGTTCACCCGCCAGGGCCGGTGCATGGGCGTTGGCATGTAACGTTGCCCCGTCCATCGCGATGGAAATCTGATACTGATCCATGGCTTCGTCATCTTTAATATACTGTTCCTGCTTACCTTTTTTCACTTTGTACAACGGCGGTTGTGCGATAAACACATGGCCACGTTCTACAATTTCAGGCATCTGACGGTAGAAGAAAGTCAGCAGCAGAGTACGGATGTGTGAACCATCGACGTCGGCATCGGTCATGATGATGATGCTGTGATAGCGCAGTTTGTCCGGATTGTATTCGTCACGACCAATGCCGCAACCGAGCGCAGTAATCAGTGTCGCGACTTCCTGCGAAGAGAGCATTTTGTCGAAGCGCGCTTTCTCTACGTTGAGGATTTTACCTTTCAACGGCAGAATCGCCTGGTTCTTACGGTTACGGCCTTGTTTTGCAGAGCCGCCCGCAGAGTCCCCTTCCACTAAGTACAGTTCGGAATGAGCCGGGTCACGTTCCTGACAATCCGCCAGTTTGCCTGGCAAGCCAGCCAGATCCAGCGCGCCTTTACGGCGGGTCATTTCACGCGCTTTGCGGGCCGCTTCACGGGCGCGCGCCGCATCAATGATTTTACCGACAACGATTTTGGCGTCTGACGGGTTTTCCATCAGGTAATCCACCAGCTTTTCGTTCATCAGCGTTTCAACAGCCGTTTTCACTTCTGAAGAAACCAGTTTGTCTTTGGTCTGTGAAGAGAACTTAGGATCAGGCACCTTAACAGAAACAACAGCAATCAGGCCTTCACGGGCATCGTCACCGGTGGCACTGATTTTGGATTTCTTGCTGTAACCTTCTTTATCCATGTAGGCGTTCAGGGTACGGGTCATCGCCGAACGGAAACCGGCTAAGTGAGTCCCGCCATCACGCTGTGGAATATTGTTGGTGAAGCAGTAAATGTTTTCCTGGAAACCGTCATTCCACTGCAATGCAATCTCAACACCAATATCGTCCTTCACCGTAGAGAAATAGAATACGGTCGGGTGGATTGGGGTTTTGTTCTTGTTCAGGTATTCCACGAAGGCTTTGATACCGCCCTCATAATGGAAATGATCATTCTTACCATCACGTTTATCCAGCAAACGGATTGCCACACCGGAGTTCAGGAATGACAGTTCACGCAGGCGTTTTGCCAGGATGTCATACTCGAATTCAGTGTGATTCGTGAAGGTCTGGAAACTCGGCCAGAAACGTACCGTGGTACCGGTTACGTCAGTATCGCCAATGACTTTCAGCGGATCCTGAGGCTCGCCATGCACATAAGTCTGGGTGTGCACTTTGCCTTCACGGCGGATAACCAGTTCCAGTTTTTCTGACAAGGCGTTAACGACGGAAACACCCACGCCATGCAGGCCGCCGGAGACTTTATACGAGTTATCGTCGAATTTACCGCCAGCATGAAGCACGGTCATGATGACCTGAGCAGCAGAAACGCCCTCTTCTTCATGAATGCCGGTCGGAATACCACGACCATCATCCTGTACGGAAACAGAGTTATCCGCATGGATCGTGACCTGAATCTCTTTACAGTGGCCCGCGAGGGCTTCGTCGATAGCGTTGTCCACAACCTCGAATACCATGTGGTGCAGACCAGTGCCGTCATCGGTATCGCCGATATACATGCCGGGGCGCTTACGCACCGCGTCCAGCCCTTTTAATACCTTGATACTTGAGGAGTCATAAGAATTCGACATCAACGTTTCTCGCTCATTTTTAGTCCTGTGATAGAACGGCTATTTTACCTTGTTCCACGCGGAACATCTTGCCCTTTTCACCCATCATATCGGTCACTTGCTCAGCGCTTATCGCACTGACAAAAACCTGTGCCCGGGTGGCTTTCAGGCGATCGGCCAGCAACCGACGTCGGTCGGCGTCCAGCTCGGAGGCAAAATCGTCAAGAAGATACAGGCAACGCCGCCCGCTCTGTCGGGTGAGGAACTCACCCTGCGCCAGTCTCAGCGCACACATCAGTAATTTCAGCTGCCCGCGGGACAGTAAATCTTCCACCGGCGTGCCGTCGGCACGAATGCGGAAATCCGCTTTATGCGGGCCTGATGCGGTATAGGTTAAGGCTCTGTCGCGTTCAAAATTACGCTCCAGCAACTCGCCGTACTCAGTTTCCTTGTCCCATCCACGCTGGAAAGAAAAACTGAGGGCAAATTCAGGCAGGAATTGCGCGCAGGTCGCGCTGATATCAGCTGCGATCGCGTCGCTGTAAGCCGCCCGCCATTCGCTAATGCGTTCGGCTAACGGGATCAGTTCCTGATCCCAGGCACGAATTTGCGCATAACGACTCACCTGTCGCAGCGCGGCGTTGCGCTGCTTGAGTAACCGTCGCAGGTTGCTCCAGGCGATAAAAAAACCGGGGTCGTGATGAAAACAACCCCAGTCAATAAACGCCCGCCGGTACTTCGGCCCGCCATTAAGCAGGGTGAAGCCTTCGGGTGTGATAAGTTGCATGGGCAGCATCTGGGCCAGTTCCGACACTTTGTGGCCGTCACTGCCATCAATGCGCACTTTACTGTCGCCCTGACGACTTTTGCTCAGGCCAATCGACAATTCGCGATCACCACCGTCATCCACACGCGCATGGAGCACAAACTCCGGCTGCTCGTGACGGATAACACGTCCTGCCTGCAAACTGCGAAAAGCGCGGCCATGCCCCAGCGTATATACCGCTTCGAGCACACTGGTTTTACCGCTGCCATTGGGACCAACCAGAAAGTTAAAACCGGACGACGGATCCAAATCCGCCGCCTCGATGTTGCGGAAATCTTTTATCAGTAAGCGCGTTAAGGCCATCTACATCCATTCCAGGGCGTCATCGTCGCTGTCAGTTTGCGTGCGGACAGCGCACAGCAAGCGGAGCGTACTCAGGTACGTGAGCATTGCGAGCACTGCCCAAGCGCAAAATGACAAGTAAGACAGCCCGATCAGAGCCTCATTGGCATGACGACGTAGGCGGCCGACTGGCTCGCAGCGTCTTCGATCTGCACGCTGGAGACAGAGTCCGTCAGCAGCAGATTCACATCTTCGCACTTGAGGGCGTTGAGCACATCCAGTACGTAACTGACGTTGAAACCGATTTCCATTTCGGTGCCTTCATAGCCGACATCCAGAATTTCTTCTGCTTCTTCCTGTTCCGGGTTATTCGCGGTGATTTTCAGCTGGTTATGGCTGACATACAAACGCACGCCACGGAATTTTTCATTAGAAAGAATCGCTGCGCGGGCAAACGCCTGTTTCAGTAAATCACAGCCGGCTTGCAGCGTTTTGTCCGGATTCTTCGGCAATACGCGGCGATAATCCGGGAAGCGACCGTCAACCAGCTTAGAGGTAAAGATAAAATCGCCAACGTGAGCACGGATATTATTGCTGCCGATTTGCAGCTGCAATGTGGTGTCACCGCCGTCAAGCAGACGCACCAGTTCCATCACGCCTTTACGAGGCACGATCACCGAATGCGACGGCAGGGACTGGCCGATTGACATAGAACACACCGCCAGACGGTGACCGTCGGTCGCAACAGTACGCAGCTCTTCACCTTCGGTTTCAAACAGCATGCCGTTTAAATAATAACGAACGTCCTGATGTGCCATGGAGAACTGCGTGGCTTCGATCAGGCGTTTCAGCGTAGCCTGCGGCAGGGTGAATTCTACTTCGCTTTGCCAGTCATCCAGATTTGGGAAATCTGTGGCTGGCAGAGTCGACAGCGAGAAACGGCTGCGGCCTGATTTTACCAGCATGCGATCGCCGTCGAGAGCGACGGAAATTTCCGCGCCTTCCGGCAATCCACGGCAAATATCAAAGAATTTACGTGCCGGCACCGTGGTGGCGCCCGCTTCATGTGGCTGAGACAGCGCGACTTTCGCCACCATCTCCATTTCCAAATCCGTCCCGGTCAGCGACAGCGCGCCATCCGTTACCTGTAATAACAGGTTACCCAGAATAGGCAACGTTGGTCGTCCACCCAGCGGGCTACTGACCTGTTGCAGTGGTTTCAGCAAATGCTCACGTTCAACAATAAATTTCATAGCGCTAGGAAGATAATGTTCTGATTAAGTTGGAGAAATCTTCTTTGATGTCGTGACTTTCTTCACGCAACTGCTCGATTTTACGGCAGGCGTGCAACACCGTGGTATGGTCCCGACCACCGAACGCATCGCCGATTTCTGGCAGGCTGTGGTTGGTCAGCTCTTTCGCCAGCGCCATCGCCATCTGGCGTGGGCGGGCTACCGAACGGGAACGCCGTTTGGAAAGCAGGTCAGCGACCTTGATTTTATAATATTCGGCCACTGTTTTCTGAATATTATCGATAGTGACCAGCTTCTCCTGAAGCGCTAACAAATCGCGCAACGCTTCACGAACGAAGTCGATAGTGATCGCACGGCCGGTAAAGTTGGCGTTGGCAATCACGCGATTCAGTGCGCCTTCAAGCTCACGCACATTAGAGCGCAGACGTTTAGCAATAAAGAAGGCGACTTCACCCGGCAGCCGGATATCGTTCTCGTCCGCCTTTTTCATCAGGATCGCCACGCGGGTCTCTAATTCCGGCGGCTCGATCGCCACCGTCAGTCCCCAGCCGAAACGCGATTTCAGACGATCTTCAACCCCGTTGATCTCTTTCGGATAACGATCCGAGGTCAGGATGATCTGCTGATTGCCTTCCAGCAGGGCATTAAAGGTGTGGAAAAACTCTTCCTGAGAACGTTCTTTATTAGCAAAGAACTGAATGTCATCGATGAGCAACGCATCGACAGAACGGTAGTACCGTTTGAACTCTTCGATGGCGTTGTTTTGCAGGGCTTTGACCATGTCCTGTACAAAACGCTCGGAATGCATGTACACCACTTTAGCATTGGCTTTACGCGCCATGATGCCGTTACCGACCGCATGCAATAAGTGGGTTTTACCCAGACCGGTGCCACCATAAAGGAAGAGCGGGTTGTACGCGCCTCCCGGATTATCTGCCACCTGACGCGCCGCCGCGCGGGCCAGCTGGTTAGATTTACCTTCTACGAAGTTATCAAAGGTATGTTTCGGGTTGACGTTAGAACGATAGGACAGCTCGGGCTGAGCCGGTGAGCTATCCCAGCTTGGACGGGAAGGTGCCAGACGCGGAATGGCAGGCGCAGCCTGGGAACTGACACTGGCGGCGACAGGCTGACTGACACGCTGGATCACCGGCTTGCTGCCGACTTCAAAACGCAGCAACGGTGCATCCGGGCCACAGAAATCATTAAGCAAACCGTTAATATTGTTTAGGTATTTGTCACGAACCCAATCCAGGACAAAACGATTCGGGGCATACAGCGCCAACGTATTGTCGTTGAGTTCCGCCTGCAGGGGGCGTATCCACATACTGAATTCTGTGGCAGGTAGTTCATCCTGCAAACGGGCAAGACATTGCTGCCAAAGCGAAAGTGACACGGCGGACTCCACTCGAACAAGTATCAAAAAAGAAAAGGATCAGGATGTTTTTTAAATCATGATTTTTGGCACACGTTCCGCCCGTCAATGGGGGAAATTTCTCTTACCACCCTGTCAGTGGCGTAAAGTCACGTGCGAACCGCTTTTTGCGATTTTTGTCGAAAGCATCCCAGCCGGGATCGCGATCGGAATGGCGGATCATAACGCAATCCGGCACAGAGATCCTCCCCTTCCTGACAGTTTAGATCCTTTTTATCCACAGGCAGCAATCGGCAAGTGGGTAAGCTTAGCCGATCCTTTTTAAATTAGGCGATGTAATCATCACTCTGCTGAAAAAATAGGAGTCCGCTGAGCTAAATTTCAACACTCTGCGAGGAAGATCTCACGCCTGTGGATAAGGATCAGCCGAGGATCCTTGCGATTTATGGCAGAGTCCGTATAATCCTCAGCCCTACGTGTGAAGCCTGTGTTCCTGATGGTCATAACCAGATGGATATTGCGGTGTGACCACGGGCAATTCTGGTAAACACTTGAACCATTTCTGGCAATGTAAATTGACTCAGGACTGTACAGTTATTACAATCCCGCTTCTTTATATGTTGCGACAAAGGCACCGGTCGTTTTTTCGCCGAAATGTCTTCGCGTTTACTGATCAGTAATAATTTAAGTTTAGGTAGAAATCGCCATGAAACGCACTTTCCAACCGTCCGTATTGAAGCGCAACCGTAGCCACGGCTTCCGTGCTCGTATGGCCACCAAAAATGGTCGTCAGGTTCTGGCTCGCCGTCGTGCGAAAGGCCGTACCCGTCTGTCAGCTTCTAAGTAATAAAAGCTAACCTATTTAGTGGTTAAGCTCGCTTTTCCCAGGGAGTTACGTTTGTTAACTCCCCGTCATTTCACTTTCGTCTTCCAGCAGCCACAACGGGCTGGCACGCCGCAAATCACGATACTCGGCCGCCTGAACGAGCTGGGGCATCCCCGCATCGGTCTCACCGTCGCAAAAAAACACGTCAAACGCGCACATGAACGCAATCGGATCAAACGCCTCACCCGCGAAAGTTTCCGCTTGAATCAGCATACGCTGCCGTCGATGGATTTTGTGGTAGTAGCCAAAAAGGGTGTCGCCGATTTAGATAATCGCGCGCTGACGGAAGCGTTGGAGAAATTATGGCGTCGACATTGCCGACAGGCTCCCGCATCCTGATAAAGCTGATACGTGGTTATCAGTTATTCATCAGTCCGTTGCTCGGGCCACATTGCCGCTTTCGACCAACCTGCTCTCAATACGGTATTGAAGCAATTGGTCGTTTTGGCATGTTAAAAGGCAGTTGGTTGACTTTGAAACGCGTATTAAAATGCCATCCTTTGAACCCAGGTGGTGATGACCCCGTACCGCCGAAAACCGACAATAACAGAGAACACTAACGATGGATTCGCAACGCAATCTTTTCCTCATCGCTCTGCTGTTCGTGTCTTTCATGATCTGGCAGGCATGGCAAACGGACCACGCTCCGCAACCGGCCAACCAGACCACGCAACAGACTGCGAACACTGCAAACGGTGATGCTGCTAATCAGGCTGTTCCTGATAGCGGACAGGGCAAATTAATTACAGTTAACAGTGATGTGCTGTCATTAACGATCAACACCCGTGGTGGCGACATTGAGCAGGCTCTGCTGAAGGCTTACCCGACGTCTTTGGGTTCTGACCAGCCTTTCCAGTTATTAGAAACGACTCCTAATTTCCTCTATCAGGCACAAAGTGGCCTGACAGGCAAAAACGGTCCAGACAATCCGGCTAACGGCGAACGCCCTCTGTTCCAGGCGAGCTCCGATACCTTCACGATGGCTGAAGGTCAGTCTGAACTGCGCATTCCGATGACTTACACGGCGGCAAACGGTGCAATTTATACCAAAACCTTCGTGATCAAACGTGGCTCTTACGCGGTAAACGTTGAATACAATATCAACAACACCACGGCAACCCCGCTTGACCTGACTATGTTCGGTCAGCTGAAACAAACCACCGAATTGCCTAAGCACCGTGATACCGGCAGTAATAACTTTGCCCTTCACACTTTCCGCGGCGCGGCATATTCCTCAAGCGATGACAAATATCAGAAGTATGCGTTCGATAAGAGCGATGCACTGAATGTCACGACTCAGGGCGGTTGGGTTGCAATGTTGCAGCAGTACTTTGCAACGGCGTGGATCCCATCAGCGAAAGACACCAACACTTTCTTCACGACCACCAATAACGGTATTTCAACGATTGGCTTTAAAGGCACACCGTTTACCGTTGCACCGGGCGCACAGCAACAAGTTGCTTCGATCCTGTGGGTTGGCCCGGAAATTCAGGACAAGATGGCTGCAATCGCGCCACACCTTGACCTGACGGTTGACTACGGTTGGTTGTGGTTCATCTCTCAGCCACTGTTCAAGCTGTTGAAATTCATTCAAGGGTTTGTCGGTAACTGGGGCTTCTCGATCATCGTTATCACCTTTATTGTCCGCGGTATCATGTATCCCCTGACCCGCGCACAGTACACGTCGATGGCGAAAATGCGTATGTTGCAGCCTAAACTGGCCGCCATGCGTGAGCGTATCGGGGATGACAAACAGCGCATGAGTCAGGAAATGATGGCGCTGTATAAGTCCGAGAAAGTGAACCCGCTGGGGGGCTGTCTGCCGCTGGTTATTCAGATGCCAATCTTCCTGGCACTGTATTACATGCTGTCTGGTTCCATTGAATTGCGTCATGCGCCATTCATCCTGTGGATCCATGACCTGTCAGCACAAGACCCGTACTACATTCTGCCGGTTCTGATGGGTATCACGATGTTCTTCATCCAGAAGATGTCGCCGACCACCGTAACCGACCCGATGCAGCAGAAGATCATGACCTTCATGCCGGTCATCTTCACCGTGTTCTTCCTGTGGTTCCCGTCCGGTCTGGTGGTGTACTACATCGTCAGTAACCTGGTAACCATTCTCCAGCAACAGCTGATTTATCGCGGGCTGGAAAAACGTGGCCTGCACAGCCGCGACAAGAAAAAGTCATAAGTGAAAGTCAGGACGGGTTTCGTCCTGACAGCTAAACTTGATGATAAAAAACAAAGGCGATCATTTGATCGCCTTTTGCATATCCGTAAAAAGACCAAAAGAGATGAATATGAGCACCTCAGATACCATCATTGCCCAGGCAACGCCCCCCGGCCGCGGTGGTGTAGGCATTTTACGCGTTTCCGGCCGCGCGGCGCGTGATGTGGCACAGGCTGTCTTAGGCAAACTGCCCAAGCCGCGTTATGCCGATTATCTGCCGTTTCAGGATGCCGATGGCAGTACGCTGGATCAGGGCATCGCGCTGTGGTTCCCCGGCCCGAATTCCTTTACCGGTGAAGACGTACTTGAGCTGCAAGGTCACGGCGGGCCGGTGATCCTGGATTTGCTGCTTAAACGCATCATTGCGCTTGAAAATGTACGTATTGCGCGTCCGGGCGAATTCTCTGAACGTGCATTCCTCAATGATAAACTCGATCTGGCGCAGGCTGAGGCCATTGCTGACCTGATTGATGCCAGTTCTGAGCAGGCGGCACGTTCAGCCGTTAATTCATTACAGGGCGCTTTCTCGAACCGTATTCATCATTTGGTGGAAGCACTCACTCACCTGCGGATCTTTGTCGAAGCGGCTATTGACTTCCCCGACGAGGAAATCGACTTCCTGTCTGACGGCAAAATCGAAGCCAAACTCAATACGGTGATGGGCGATCTTGATGCGGTGCGTGCTGAAGCGCGTCAGGGCAGTCTGCTGCGTGAAGGAATGAAAGTGGTGATTGCCGGGCGTCCGAATGCCGGGAAATCCAGCCTGCTGAATGCACTGGCAGGTCGTGAAGCCGCGATCGTGACCGATATTGCCGGCACCACCCGTGACGTTTTACGCGAACACATTCACTTAGACGGCATGCCTTTGCATATTATCGACACCGCCGGGTTGCGCGAAGCCAGCGACGAAGTTGAGCGTATCGGTATCGAACGTGCATGGAATGAGATCGAACAAGCTGATTTGGTACTGTTTATGGTCGACGGCACCACAACGGCCGCCACGGAACCTGCACAAATCTGGCCTGAATTTATGGCCCGCCTTCCAGCCTCTTTGCCTATCGTGGTTGTGCGTAATAAAGCCGATATCACTGGCGAAGCGCTGGGGCAGACACAAGTGAATGGTCACTCACTTATTCGCCTTTCCGCCCGTACCGGTGACGGCGTTGACCTGCTGCGCGATCATCTGAAACAGGTCATGGGCTTTAATCACAATATGGAAGGTGGATTCCTTGCCCGTCGCCGTCACTTACAGGCGCTGGAACAGGCTGCACAGCATCTGGTTCAGGGTAAAGATCAGCTGCTTGGTGCATGGGCGGGGGAATTACTGGCAGAAGAACTGCGTCTGGCACAGCAATCGCTGAGTGAAATCACCGGTGAATTTACATCCGATGATTTGCTGGGCCGTATTTTCTCCAGTTTCTGCATCGGCAAATAATCTGTCATGCGCAATAAAAACCCGCATTTTAACATGCGGGTTTTTATTGGCTTCAGAACGTCGGGCCTTACCAGACTTTATAAATCCGCCCGTTCTGTGCACCTTCCACACTGCGGCGGTACGCTTTTGCCACACGTGCTGCTGGGGCCGCTTCAAAGCCAGGGAAGAACGGGCCATAGCCTGTAAGGGATTCTTCTACCACTGTCGGGCTGACGGCATTAATACGCATCCCGCGTGGTAACTCAATCGATGCACCACGTACAAAGCCCTCGACTGCCGCATTCACCGTGGTGGCGTTGGCCCCCTGACGGATGGGCTCATCAGCAATAATCCCGCTGGTCAGCGTGATGGAACCACCATCATTGAGAAATGCCTGACCGATCAGCGCAATGCGTACCTGCCCGAGCAGTTTATCCTGTAAACCAATATTGAATTGTTCTGCAGTCATTTCTGTCAGCGGGCCGAAGTGCAGGCTCCCTGTGGTTGTGATAATCGCATCAAGTTTACCCGTACGTTGGAAAAGCGTTTTTACGCTGTTTTCGTCGGTGATATCTACCTGAAAATCCCCCTGTGTTTTACCTGCCGTGATCACCTCATGATCACCGGCAAACTCACGCACTACGGCTTTACCCAATGTACCCGTCCCGCCAATCACTAAAATTTTCATCACAGACTCCTCAATAATGTTTGTGGGTTCATCTTTCACCAAACTGAGGGTTAGATATAGACTCGAATTATTCGTTCTGTTCTAACTCAGGGTTTGTAATATGGATAAGCTGCGGAATATCGAAGTCTTTGTCAGCGTAGTAGAAACCGGAAATTTCAGCACCGCGGCAGAAAAACTGGGGATCTCCGCAGTGATGGTTGGCAAGCACATTCAGCAGTTAGAAAAGTATCTGAATGCCCGCCTGTTGCAACGCACCACCCGCAGGCAAAGCCTGACCGATGCCGGTGAAGTATTTTATGAGAATGGAAAACGGGTGCTGGAACAGATGAAATTTACGGAAAGCGCGATGGAAAGCCTGCAAAGCGTACCGACCGGGCTGCTGCGGGTCAGCGCGCCGGTGTCACTCGGCTCCAGCGTGGTAGCGCCGATGCTGGCCCGTTATCTGCAAAAACACCCTAAAATTAATGTGGAGCTGATACTTAGCAATGCCCGGGTGGATTTGCTCGCAGAGGGTTTTGACGCGGCGATTCGCATTGGCGAAACAGGTGATGACCGGCTGGTCGCGAAGCCGCTGGCCCCCTATGAAATGGTGATCTGTGCTTCTCCGGAATATTTGCAGCGTTTTGGTATGCCCGCTTCGCCTGAGGATTTGAAAACGCACCCGTGTCTGGTGCATACCGTCTGGAATCAGAGCGAAGGCTGGCATCTGGCGAATGCAGAGCACACCACGTCAGCGTGGCCTGTCCATAGCCGTTATGTATCAAACGACGGCCATGCATTACGCGCCGCTGCGCTGGAAGGCGCCGGTTTGCTGTTGCAGCCCAAAGTTCTTCTGGCCAGTGATATTGCCAGCGGAAAACTGATCCCTGTGCTTGAGGCTTTTATCCCGAAGCCACGTCCGGTACATCTGGTGTATCTGCCCGATTTCAGACCACGCGCCAAACTCACCAGCCTGATTAATTTTATGACTGAACACACCTTTTACTGAGGCACTGTTCAAAATAAAAAACGGTGAGTGATCGCTCACTCACCGCCTGATTTAACTTTCTGTAGCAAACGTGATCAGAGCTTAAAGCCTGCAACCACGGTCTCCAGCTGAACGGTCTGATCCTGCATCGCCTGTGCGGCAGCCGAAACCTGCTCAACCAGCGCGGCATTCTGCTGCGTCGCATTATCCAGCTGAGTGATCGCGACGTTAACCTGCTCAATGCCGAGACTTTGTTCCTGACTGGAAGACATGATTTCGTTCATCAGTGTCGCAACATTATTTACGCCGCCCATGACTTCATCCATCGTCGTCCCGGCGGTCGCCACCAGTTCGCTGCCGGTGGAGATATCTGCCACCGAATCCTCGATCAGTTTTTTGATTTCACGCGCCGAAGTGGCCGACCGCTGTGCCAGACTGCGTACCTCGGATGCCACAACGGCGAAGCCACGCCCCTGTTCACCGGCACGCGCCGCTTCAACCGCCGCATTCAGCGCCAGAATGTTAGTCTGGAAAGCGATGCCGTCGATCACGCTGATGATATCGACGATTTTATGAGAAGAACGGGTGATCGAACCCATGGTCTCAACCACTTGTTTCACCACCTCCGAGCCCTTCTCAGCAACAGCAGAGGCATCACGCGCCAGCTGGTTAGCCCCTTCCGCATTGGCAGCGTTCTGTTTCACGGTGCTGGTCAGTTGTTCCATTGAGGCTGCCGTTTCGACAATCGAACTGGCCTGCTCTTCGGTTCGTGCAGACAAGTCCAGGTTACCACTGGCAATCTGACGCGAGGCCGAGGTGATCGCCAGACTACTGTCGCCGACCTGACGCAGAATCGACTGCAGGAAAGACAGGAAGCCGTTGAAATTCTGGTTGATCTGATTGAACTCAGGGCTTCGGCTTTCCGGCAAACGACGGGTTAAGTCGGCACCGCCAGCGGAAAGCTGGGCGATATTTCTATTCAGTGCTGCCAGCTGGCGCATGAAAATTTTAATTGCGGCGATCAGAACGATCAGTAACAACAAGACCATCGGGATTTGAACCAGTCCGAGGCTCGCCAGAATGCTGTGGCTGCGCGCCAGTAACTGGCTGGTCGGCATATCGGTGGCGATAAACCAGGGTCCCTGAATGTTACTCATGAATAGGGTGTGCGACGTGCCGTCATTGTCGTAGTCAGCGATCAGACTCGCCTGTCCGTTGATCTGATCCAGACTTTTGCGGATCTGCATCGCCAGTGGAGAAGTCTCACCCAGTGAAGCCAGTTTCGGCAATTTTTCATCGGTAGAATGGCTGGTACCGACGATCGTGCCGTCTTTTTCCACGATATAAATTTTCGCATGAACCTTTTTTTCCATCTCCGTCACCAGTTGGTTAAAGAAACCCAGTGTGACGTCAATGGTTGCGACACCCCATTGTTTATCGCCTTTGTAAATCGGCATCGCACAGTTAGTCCGCGGCTGCGTGCTGGCGTCATCGAAATAAGCAGGCGCCCAGACACACTGGCCCTTTTCACCTTTTGAAGCCGCCAGATACCACGACTGATCGAAATAGTTGGGAGATTCAGCGCTGTTCCAGAAGGTATTGACCGTCAGCTGATTATTATTATTACGGGCAAAGAAAGTGCTGAATTTGATTTTGGCCGGATCGCGTTGATTCGGCAGTGGCCAGATCCCGCCGCCAAATACCGCAACGTCACCGTACTGATCAACCAGTGCCGGAAGTAAACGATCGATACTGTCGCTGTCCATTTGTGCGACAGTCTGGGTAATGGTCCGTACCTGAGACTCAACTTTATTCAAGCGGTCATTAATTGCCACCGCAACGTCATCCACCTGATTAGCCACCAGATTACTTTCTGTCTGCTTCAGCTGGGGAGCGATATACACCTGGATCACGATAAGCGTAACGATGACCAGCGCAATAAAAAACAAGCTGATCAATGCGATAAAGCGGGATTGCGTTGTTTTTAACATTTTTGGGCACTCACAGGCAAAGCAGCGAGATCGCTGCTTAATTAGTAACGGCATTTTCTGACGTTTCTTTATGTTGCTATAGTAGATATATCTGGCGTGAGAAGGGTATGCGTAAAAAACCAGAACATCATTCCAATGATATTCTTTCTCAATAAGGGACTTAGGCTGTGATGGCTTTCACTTTATGATGATGAAATATTGTCGGAAAAGGGAAAAAAGTGTGCAGTGCTGCGGGTTTTAAGCGGTTTTTAATGATTTCTCTTAATGTTATTCTTTAGCACAATTGAGAAAATGCGGTCGAACCATTAATCATGGAGTGAACAATGGCGTGCCATTTTGCAAGATGGGCAATGACGGATGCAGAACCGGATACACACCGGTTGCCCAAAGAGATCATATTATTCGCCAGACACCTTTCCGAAAAACAGCGCAAGCGTTTCTTAAACGGCCGCGTTCTGCTGGCTGAAATGATTTTCTATCTTTACGGCATCGCTGAGCTTCCCAACGTTATAACGCTGCCGAGCGGTCGTCCAAGTTTTGAATCCCCTGATCTGCCGGATTTCAGTCTGGCGTATGCCGGAAGTACCGTCGGTGTTTTAATCAGCAGCGAAGGAAAAGTCGGCCTCGATCTCGAAATCATTCATGCCCGCAGTGCGCTGGTGAATCCGCAACAGCAATTACAGCTTTCTGCCGTGGAGAAAACCTGGATTGCCATGCAATCGGATCCGGTGGAATCCTCGCTTCAACTGTGGTGTATCCGCCAGAGCATGCTGAAAATGTCCGGCCTGAACGATCAGAGCCCGCTTACGCTCAGCCTGAATCCTGCTTCGGGTCGTTTGCGGTCTACCATAACGCCCGAGGCGCAGGTGATGAGTGACATTGAAGGCTCAATTACCTGGGCCTGTGCGCAATCTCCCTCAATTATCCGTTTGCAATGCTGGCGTTATGAACCTGAAAACGGCTTTACCCGCACGCAAACCCTGTCAGTCGATCAGCAATCTGAATCACCACACTTCATGAAGTTCATCAGCCTGCCACCCGCTAAATAAAACTACACGTTTGTTTACGCCAGTTGTGATGTTTTCGTTTATGGTTACAGGCAATTCCTTTCGAAAAGTCACCCATAACAGGAGTTACCCATGTCAGCTCAACCACTGAAGTTTGTCACACTGTTAGGCAGTCTTCGTAAAGCGTCTTATAACGGAATGGTCGCCCGTACCTTGCCGAAAGTGGCGCCAGAGGGCATCAGTATTGAGGCGTTGCCTTCCATCGGTACACTGCCGCTTTATGATGCAGATATTCAGCAGGAAGAAGGTTTTCCGGCTGATATAGAAGCCATAGCAGAGCAAATCCGTCAGGCTGACGGCGTGATCATTGTGACGCCGGAATATAACTATTCTGTGCCAGGCGGCCTAAAAAATGCCATCGACTGGATTTCCCGTTTGCCGAATCAGCCACTGGCGGGTAAACCGGTGCTGATCCAGACCAGCTCAATGGGCCCGGTCGGCGGCGCACGTTGCCAGTATCACCTGCGTCAGATTCTGGTGTTCCTGGATGCGATGGTGATGAATAAACCTGAATTTATGGGCGGCGTGATCCAGAACAAAGTGGATGAGCAGATTGGTGAAGTGATTGATCAGGGCACGCTCGATTTCCTGCGCGGTCAGCTTACGGCATTTGCCGACTATACGCGTCGCGTCAGCAAGTAATCTACAGCCTCAGAAATGCAAACAGCCCGCAAAATTGCAGGCTGTTTTTTTTGCCGTCACGAAAATCAATGTCCGTCAACAAATGCGATTTTCAGCACAAACAGCAGGGCGACAACGACCACACACGGACTGATTTCTTTCCAGCGACCGGTACCCAGTTTCATTACCACGTAAGAGATGAAACCCAGCGCGATACCTTCGGTGATCGAGAAGCTGAACGGCATCATCACCGCCGTCACGAATGCCGGAACGGCTTCGGTCAGATCATCCCATGAAACGCGTGCGAGACTGGAGGTCATCAGCACGCCCACATAAATCAGGGCACCGGCAGCCGCGTATTCCGGCACCATACCTGCGAGCGGAGAAATGAAGATAACCAGCAGGAACAGCAAACCGGTGACGACTGCCGTCAGACCGGTACGCCCCCCGACAGAAACGCCGGAAGTGCTTTCAATGTAAGCGCCAACCGAAGAGGTGCCGATAAAAGCGCCTGCGACAGACGAGATGCTGTCGACATACAAGGCCTGTTTCATCTGCGGGAATTTACCTTGCGCATCCGCCAGACCCGCTTTGTCCGTCACACCGATGAGCGTGCCGGAGGAGTCAAACAGGTTCACCAGCATGAAGGAGAAAATGACGCCTGCCAGTCCGATATTCAGCGCACCTTTCAAATCCACCTGGCCGACGACCGTAGTGATGCTCGGCGGCATCGACCAGAAACCGGTGTAATGCACGTCGCCGATCATCAGACCAATGACTGTCGTGACAATAATCGACACCAGTACCGAGGCGTGAAAATTGCGCGATGCCAGCACGGCAATAATGAAGAAGCCCAACACGCCGAGCAGCACGTTGTGTGAGGTCAGGTTTCCGATGGTCACGATGGTGTCAGGGTTCGGGACGATAATACCGGCGTTTTTCAGCCCCATCATGCCAATAAACAGCCCGATACCGGCGGTGATACCCACGCGCAGACTGACCGGGATGTTTGCAATCATCCAGTAACGGATGCGGAAAATGGTCAGCAGCAGCAAACCCACGGCACCCCAGAAAATCGCGCCCATCCCGATCTGCCAGGAAACGCCCATCGCGCCCACCACCACAAAAGCAAAAAACGCATTCAGGCCCATCGCTGGCGCCAGTGCCACCGGTAAGTTGGCGATAACACCCATCAGGATGCTGCCGAACGCAGCGATCAGACAGGTGGTCACAAAGACGGCCTGTTTATCCATGCCCGCGACGCCGAGAATTTGCGGGTTCACGAAAACAATGTAGACCATGGTCAGAAAGGTGGTTAAACCGGCGATAGTTTCGGTGCGTACGGTGGTGCCGTGCTGCGTCAGTTTAAACAGACGTTCGGCCAGTCCTTTACCCGCAGTCGCATTGCTCTGTGGTGTGCTCATTGGTGAGTTCCAAAATAGGGGAAAACAATCGGGGGGTATCCTAAGGATTTTAGCCCTAAAGCGCCAGCACTGGATGTATGGGATTAAATCTATCGTTGGGGTAGAGTGCCTGAATGCTTACCAATAGATGAAGTGTTCACAGGGAGAAAGTATGTCACAGGTTGAATGCGTCTTTTTTGATTGCGACGGTACGCTGGTAGACAGTGAATTATTGTGCTGCGAAGCCTATGTTGAGATGTTCGCGCATTTTGGCGTGACGGTTTCATTCGACGAAATGTATAGGAAATACAAGGGCGTTAAACTTTACGAAATCGTGGCTATCGTCAATAAAGAACACGGTATCGATGTGCCGAAAGAAGAGATGGAAGTGGTGTTCCGCCAGCATGTTGCGCGGCTTTTCGACAGCAAACTTGAGCCGGTTGTCGGCGCGCATGAGTTACTCGAACAAATTACCGTGCCGATGTGCGTTGTCTCCAACGGCCCGGTCACCAAAATGCAGCACTCTCTCGGGCTGACCGGCCTGCTCCCTTTTATGGGTGATAAACTGTTCAGTGGCTACGATTTGCAGCGCTGGAAACCTGATCCTGCCGTATTGTACAAAGCCGCAGAAGTCATGAAAGTGCCGGTTGAAAACTGCATTCTGGTGGAAGACTCCGTGGCGGGTGCACAGGCCGGGATCACTGCCGGTATTCCGGTCTTTTATTACTGCGCCGATCCGCATAATCCTCCGCTCGATCACCCGCTGGTCATCACTTTTCACGACATGAACGAACTGCCGGAGATCTGGCGTCAGATGGGATATAAGATCACGCGCTGAAAGGCTTATTCAGACATTGCATAAAGCTTGCGTGGGTGGTCAGTCCGAGCAGTTGCGCACTCTCGCAACCGTTCAGTGCATCAGCAAGATGGCTGAACATTTTTAATTCCTGCCGCCCTCTTGCATTCACACATACCACCAGGACGTTCTGTACCCGCTGACTTTCAATCAGCAGCGGGTTTTGCAGATGCACAAAAATGCCGATAAAGGGCTGCTCGCGCTGTCCCGAACAGTGCGGCACAGCCAGATGATTGATGATCAGGTTTTCGCCCTGCGCTTCCCGCGCCACAATAAGCTCTGCCTCGGCGATTGTCAGCGCGTCACGACGGACGAGATGCTGGCAGATTTCGCCGATCACTGTTTGCCAGTTATCCTGCGGCGCATTCGCATAGGTAAAAGACAGGTGTTGCGGAAAACACACGGCGCTGTGCTGGTACAGCATCAGTCCAGCCAGCCTGACACGCAGCTGTTCCAGTTCACGATGTCCGACTAATTCACTGACAGACCATACCGCCGTCGCATTCTCCATCGCCGGATATTGACGGTGATTATTGAGTACCAGCGCAACAGGCTGATGAAGCAGGCTGGCAAGTAGCTGTTCCGGATGCGTGGCGATAATCACATTCACACCGCTGATCTCCCGCTCGATAATTTCTTTATTAAGCGTCGCCATAGACAAATATTCACTGTAAACCACCAGATTCAGCACGGCGGATTGCGTCCGTTCCAGCGCACAGGCGAAATATAATCCTGCCCAGTCGTCGTCATAAAACTCGATCTTCAGGCTCTGATTCAATTCGCGGACAAAAGACAAACTGAGGTCAAATGCCTGAGGATAGGTCGTTTTGATTTTACGAAAATCATGCAACGGCGCGACAGGCAGAATCGTCGGGCAGGCCACCGAGCGCTTAATATGGTCGGTCAGCTGACCAACCAGTTCCTCATCGATAAGCCCCGGTAACGGCGTTGCGACGCGCGTTAACACCGTGCGGATAGCCTCGGGTGTAATGCCGGAAAGCTTGTGCCGCAAGGGTTGCAGAATCTTCACCACCGAAAGGTGGGTTGCGGGTAGATATTCCACCGCCAGCCCCAGCGCCGCCAGAAAGAGCGGCGTACCGAAAGGATAATCCAGTGTGGTTAACAGTGAGCGGGCAGACACAATGCGCACACTGAAGGCATGCGCGCAATGTTCGCCACAACAGGCGGGGTTGCGGATAATCAGGTTCGCCAGCAATAAAACTTTTTGCCGGTCGTCGAGCAGAAGCGAATGACCATGTTTTGGCCGTGAGCCTATCAGCGGCTGCGTTCGGGATTTCTTGCGCACTGCGCTGATGAGATCGATGACGGCGGATTTACTCAGACGGAGTTTATCAGCCAGTGCTCCCAGTGGCAGACAGGCATTAAAGATCAGAGCCAGAAAGAGCGCGTCCTCCGCATTCCCCAGCAGACGCTCTATGTCACGCCCTTCTTCGACTAAAAGCTGATAACCCTCTGCGCCGGAGATAATTTTACCGGCTGCGCCCAGCCGGTAATTAATGTAGTCAATATCCCGCAACAGGGTACGCACAGAAATACGTGCGCACCTTGCCAGTGCCTGACCGCTGATCCGCTGGTGGCTGAGTGCGGATAAAATCTCTTTCTGTCGTGGATTCAACATCCCTGAGTTCTCCACAGCCCGTCAGCCGATAAATTGCGTCACCTGCTGATGAACGTCCTGTCCGTAATGATTTACCAGTGAAACGACCAGACGGATCAGCATGTTATAATCCGCAGCACAAATCACTGAGGCGTTTGCATGCAGATAGCGTGTCGGCAGACACAATGCAATCACCGGCCTTCCGCCGCCCATAACGTTATAACGCCCGCCATCCGTTGCGCCGGTTTTGAGTGTGCAAAACTGCAAATCAATACCCATTTCTGCTGCGGTATTCTTTACAAGCTGCGTTAATTTACGGTGAGCAATGTAACGCTTATCGAATAAAGAAATGGCTGGCCCTGCGCCGAGTTTCAGGGGAAAGGCGACAGGACAGAGGCCCGGTGTATCACCCGCCACCAGGGTGTCTATCACAATCGCGATATCAGGTTTCACGGCTTCCGCTGACGTCTGCGCACCGCGCAACCCAACTTCCTCCTGCACCGTCGCCACGGCATAAAGCTGGATATCCGGGTTCTGGCACTGGCGGAAAATTTCCGCCACTACGGCGCAGCCCGCACGGTTATCCAATGCTTTTGCCATAATGCCGTCATCACCAAACGTGCTGAAGAAGGGCTCAGGGCAAATAAAATCTCCCACCGCCACGCCACGCTCTCTGACCTGTTCTGCCGACGCCGCGCCAATATCAATGAACATTTTTTCTATTTTCACGGGATGGCATTTATCTTCCTCCGTCAGTGCATGAGGTGAGACCGAGCCGATAATGCCGGGGATTTTTTCCCCGCTGGCGGTTTTTATTTCCACACGCTGATTGAGCATACTCTGGTTCCACCACGAACCGACAGTATCAAAGTAAATGAAGCCTTCCGCATTGATATGCTTAACAATAAATCCCACTTCGTCCATATGCGCGATCAACGCGACCTTCGGCCCGCGCGTACCTTTACGGGCGATAAAACTTCCCAGGCCGTCAAAAGTAATTTCCCCTGCGTGAGGTTTGACGGCCTGATACAGAATTTCACGGATTTCCTGTTCATCACCGCTGACGCCGGAGGCCAGTGCCAGTTTTTCCAGTAAACCGTCTTTTAAAATGTCAGATCGCATCTGTTGCTGTCCTTAACGTCTGGCGCTTCATCCACCAGTTTTTGAAAATAACGATGAAGGCCACGTTGAGCAGCAGCCCGATACCCAGCACCAGATAAAAACTGTACCACGGCGACATCAGACCAATCAGCGGATCGAAAACCCCAAGTCCGGGTGCCAGCCGCCGGAGACCAAAGACCATCACCAGCATTCCGGCAATGCCGCCGCTCAGCGTGTTGGCGGTGATCATCGGCAGAGGAGCCGCAAGTGCATAGGGAATAGCCGGTTCGGTGGCTACCGTGGCGCCTACCACCAGCGTGCTGACCGCAGCACCCCGCTCCTGTTCGGTAAACAGACGAGGGGCGAGAAATGTCGCCAGTGCGGCAGACATCGGCGGCATCAGCGCGACCACACCGACAATGGCATACCAGTCATAAATGCCTTTATCGAGCAGTGAAAAACAGAAAAACCACGCTGTTTTGTTGACCGGCCCGCCCATGTCAAACGCCAGCATCGCGCCGACCAGACAGGCTGCGCCGAGTTTCATCGACATCGGAATGGTATTGAGCAGATGCAGCAGGATTTCCATCATGCTGGCCATGACTGGGCCAATCAGGTAATAGGTCAACAGGCCAAACAGCGCCAGCGTCACGAACGGGATCAGCATAGAACCGAGCAACGGCTGAAGTGATTTTCCGAGCCGGACTTTGCGAAATGCACGGACGAAATACCCGATGCTTAGACCCAGTATTACCGCACCGAGAAAACCTGCGCCGGAACTGGTGCCCAGCATCGCGCTGTCATTGGCCAGATAACTGACCAGGAAGGCCGGGGCAAACGCCGGTTTATCGCCTACCGAACTGGCAATGTAAGCACCCATTACCGGGATCATGAATTTGAACCCCAGATAACCGATGGATTCCACAATCCAGGTAAAGGATGGCGAAACGTCATTGCCCTGCGCAATATATGGCAACCCCATCTGCACCAGCATATTGGCCAGCGCCACCAGCAATCCCCCGCCGATCACAAACGGTAAAGCTGCTGAGACACCCGCCATCAGATGATTCATGATGCTGTCGGCTTTCACCGGCTGCTGACCAAGCCTGACGCCGGATGCCTCCTTCATTAACATTGCTTTTTCTTCCAGCGTGTTGAAGACAAGCGGAATGTTTTTCAGCGCGTCAGAAATTTTCATTTCCAGTACGCGTTTTCCTGCAAAGCGACGGCGATCGTCTTCACTGAGGGTTCTGCCCAGCGCCAGAATGACAAAATCTGCGGCCTCAATCTCCTGTGCGGTCAGTGTATTTTCCACGCCGCTGGCGCCCTGCGTTTCAACTTTAATATCGTGTCCCAGCGAACGGGCTTTTCTTTCCAGTGCCTCAGCCACCATATAAGTATGCGCAATACCCGCCGGGCAGTTGGTCACGGCGACCAGTTTCCAATTGTTTTCCATTGCTGACGTCCTGTCAGGAAATAGCGTTGAAAATCAGCTCAACAATGCCGTGTTCATCACGGGTTTTGAGTGCTGCGATAAAATCAGGATTGACCATTTTCCGACACAGTTTAGACAGTAACAACGTGTCAGCGTCTGAACCATTTTCGGGGATCATCAGACACAGCCAGCAGGAAACCGGCTCATCATCTGAGGCATTCCATGTGACCGGATGCGCAGTTCTGGCTACCAGAATACCGGGGGATGTGACACAGGCAGAACGGGTATGCGGCAGCGCGACGCCGTCACCAAATCCAGTAGAGCCATGTAATTCACGCACGGTGAGTGCCTGCGCAAAAATTTTAGGACTGTTAATTTTTCCAAGGCCAGCGGCCATTTCGGCCAGCTCATGGAGGATTTCAGCCTGTGTACGGCCGCGAAGGGAAAGGTTTATCGCCTGAGAAGAGAAAAGCGTCATGATGAAAACATCCTTGTGAGAACAGGGTTTTCAGTATAAACAAAGCGCAGTGGGCGAATGATCGCCAATATGTCACGTCAGGAATGACATATTGGCAATGAATCAGTTTTCAGAGGCGGACGGATCGTAAGCCTGCATCCGCTTTTCCAGCTCAGTCAGGGAGCGCAGGCCATCGGCCAGTGGCAAGGTTTTATCATTAAAGATTTCCAGTGACCACGGGCCCGTGAAACCTTTACGGTTCAGCGTGCTGACGAAATCTACCAGCGGTAAATCACCCTGGCCGGGATAACAGCGGTAACTGCGGCTCCACTGCTGCACGTTCATGTCTTTAAACGGCGCATCGGCCAGTTGCAGGAAGCTGATTTTTTCCAGCGGCACTTCATCCAGACGGTCCAGATTGTCACCCACCGCTAAAATATGAAAACTGTCGAGCACGATACCCAGCGACGGGCTATTCACCTCGCGCACCCGATCCCACGCCTGACGGTAGCGGTTGATATGCTTCCCCCATGCCAGTGCTTCATAGCCAATGCGGATAGCATACGGCTGCGCCATTGCGGCCAGCGCCGCGAGATCGGCAATCTGTACCTCGCGCTCCGGCGAACTGGCGGGATCAGTATTGCTGCACACCAGTAAATGGTCGCATCCCAGTTCGCTCATCAGATCGAACTGACGGCGTGCGCTGGCAAGTTTTTCAACCCGCTTCTCCGCAGGCACCCCTTCGAAATCGCGGAAAGGTTGCAGCAGGAAAATGCGCAGGCCGAGGGAATCGGCCAGGTTACGGATAGCCGCCGGTTTGACCGGACTTTTAAGTAAATCATCTTCGAATATCTCTACACCATCAAATCCAGCCGCCGCAATAGCAGTGAGTTTTTCTGGCAAAGTTCCTGGTACTGAAACTGTCGCAATAGAATGTAACCGGGTTGTTGCAGGCAAAATGGCGTCCTTTAATTCAGGCTTCGATACTTACAGTAGTGAACCCTCATGCCACGTTCGTCAAGTGCGGCGAAGTTGGATGAACGCACAGATTGTATCTGGACGAAGCAATGGTTAATCTCTGTGGCGAGAATGGGGTTAATGAAGAGGATAAGACGCTGAGCAGCCAAAATTCCCCGGCGCCGGGACGTAAAAATGATCCGATAGGGCTCAGGCAGCGCATTTTCGACAGTGCTCTGGCTGAATTCGCTGAATCCGGTCTGATGGGCGCGCGCATGGAAAACATTGCCTCCAATGCCCGTACCACGAAACGTATGGTGGTCTATCACTATAAGACCAAAGAAGCCCTGTATATGCTGGTGCTGGAGCACGTTTATCGCGGTATTCGTCAGCATGAACTGGAACTGGACTTATCTTCCCTGCCACCGGCGGAAGCGATCGTTAAACTGGTGGAAGCCAGCTTTGATTTCCATGTCTCTCATCCGGAATTCATCCGTATTGTGTCCACGGAAAACATGCTGCGTGGCCGGTTTATCCGCCAGTCCACCAGCATCCGTGAAATTAACAAAACGGCATTAACGCTGCTGGAAGATATCCTTGAACGTGGTAAACAAAGCCATCTGTTTAAGGATGATGCGCAGGCGCGTGACGTTCACCGCCTCATCAGCAGCCTGTGTGTGCACCAGGTCGCTAACCAATATACGTTCGGCGCTTTGTTTGAAAATCCGGATGAAGGGGATTTACAGATCGCCCATTATCGCCAGCTGGCTGTCATGGTTGCCCTGCGATATGTGATGAAATAATTGTGTTGATCGGACGCTGGTATCGATCTGAAAGCAAAAAGGCCTCGTCTGAGGCCTTTTTTGTGCGGCAATCTCAGCAAACCGTTATTCTTTCGGCGCGTCTTTGCCGTCTGTCAGTAATTTATCCAGTGCGTCACCGCCGACATGACGGAAATCCTGACCTTTCACGAAGTAGAAAATGAACTCGCAAATGTTCTGGCAGCGGTCACCGATACGCTCGATAGAACGGGCGCAGAACAGCGCGGTCAGCACGCTTGGAATCGTCCGCGGATCTTCCATCATGTAAGTCATCAGCTGGCGCACGATGCCTTCATATTCCTGATCCACTTTTTTGTCTTCACGGTAAATACGCACCGCTTCGTCAAGATCCATACGTGCAAAAGCATCCAGCACATCATGCAGCATCTCTACGGTATGACGCCCCAGCGATTCCAGGCTGACCAGCAACGGCTGGTGCAAATGTGAGAATTTTTCCAGCGCCGTGCGGCAGATTTTATCGGCCACATCACCGATACGCTCGAGTTCAGAAATGGTTTTGATAATCGCCATCACCAGACGTAAATCGCTGGCGGTTGGCTGGCGCTTGGCAATGATGCGCACACAAGCTTCGTCGATCGCCACTTCCATCAGGTTAACTTTGTCATCGCCTTTGATAACGCGTTGCGCCAGTTCGGCATCCTGATTGTGCATCGCAGTGATGGCATCAGTCAGTTGTTGCTCAACCAGGCCACCCATCGCCAGAACCTGTGTGCGGATGTGCTCAAGCTCTGCATTAAACTGGCCAGAAATGTGTTTGTTTAAGTTCAGGTTATCCATTCTTTTTACCTCAACCGTAGCGGCCAGTAATGTAATCTTCAGTCTGTTTGCGCGCTGGTGAAGTGAACAGCGAGTCAGTGTCGCTGTATTCGATCAGTTCGCCCAGATACATAAACGCAGTGCGATCTGAACAACGCGCAGCCTGCTGCATGTTGTGGGTCACAATCACCACGGTGTAATCAGATTTTAGCTCGGTGATCAGTTCTTCGATACGACCGGTAGAAATCGGATCGAGCGCGGAGCAAGGTTCATCGAGCAATAAAACGTCAGGGCGGATCGCAATACCACGCGCGATACACAGACGCTGTTGCTGACCGCCGGACAGGCTATAACCGCTCTGGTGCAGCTTGTCTTTGGATTCATTCCACAGCGCGGCTTTAGTCAGCGCCCATTGCACGCGCTCATCCATGTCCGTGCGGGACAACTTCTCAAACAGGCGGACACCGAACGCAATGTTGTCATAAATTGACATCGGAAACGGCGTCGGTTTCTGGAAGACCATGCCAACTTTGGCACGCAGCAGCGCGATATCTTGCTTATCAACCAGTATGTTTTCGCCATCAAGCAGGATTTCACCTTCAGCATGCTGTTCCGGATACAACTGGTACATTTTGTTAAACGTACGCAGCAGCGTGGATTTGCCACAACCTGAAGGGCCGATGAATGCCGTGACTTCGTTCTTAGCAATATCCAGGGAAATATTTTTCAGCGCGTGGAATTTGCCGTAATAAAAGTTCAGATCACGAACCTGAATTTTGCTGTTGGATGCGTCAGTCATTCGACTCATTAAGACATCTCTCTTTTTCGTGCGCCGCGTGGCGACGCCGGGTAAACAGTGACAGCAGCCGTTATCGCCTGCCATCAATAATGAATTAACTTATTGCTTTTTCGGGGCAAAAATCACACGCGCCAGGATGTTCAGTAACAGCACACAAACTGTAATCAGCAGCACGCCCGCCCAGGCCAGTTGTTGCCATTCGCCGAACGGGCTCATCGCAAACTTAAAGATGGTGACCGGCAGGTTAGCAATCGGCTGCATCATGTCGGTGCTCCAGAACTGATTGGAGAGCGAGGTGAACAGCAGCGGCGCGGTTTCACCGGCAATACGGGCAATCGCCAACAGTATCCCGGTAATAATGCCGGAAACAGAGGCTTTCAGCGTGATAGCTGAGATCATTTTCCACTTCGGCGTACCCAGCGCATAAGCCGCTTCACGCAGGCTGTCCGGCACCAGTTTCAGCATATTTTCCGTGGTGCGGATAACAATCGGGATCTGTAACAGCGCCAGCGCCAGCACACCCGCCCATCCGGAGAAATGCCCCATTTTTGCCACCATGATGGTGTACACAAACAAGCCCACCACAATCGATGGCGCAGAGAGCAGGATGTCGTTAATAAAACGGATGAATTCCGCCAGCCAGGATTTACGACCATATTCGGCGAGATAAATCCCGGCCATGACGCCCAGTGGCGTACCAATCAACGTGGCCCATAAAATCAGTAATCCGCTGCCCGCAATGGCATTAGCCAGACCACCGCCTGCCGTATTCGGTGGCGGGGTGTTCTGCGTGAACAGCGCCAGCGACATTCCGTCAACACCTTTAACGATAGTGGTGAACAGGATCCACACCAGCCAGAACAGGCCAAACGCCATGGTCAGCATGGAGATCATCAGTGCCAGACGGTTTTTCTGACGGCGCCACGCCTGACGTTTTCGACGCGATTCCAGCAGCGCCGGGGTACTTTGCATGTCGAGTGTCGTCATCTTAACGGCCCTCTTTCTTAGCCAGACGCAGGATCATCATTTTCGACAGCGCCAGAACAATAAAGGTAATGACGAACAGGATCAGTCCCAGTTCCATCAGTGCAGAGGTGTGCAATCCGGCTTCCGCTTCGGCAAATTCGTTCGCCAGTGCGGAGGTAATACTGTTGCCCGGCGCGTACAGCGATGCGCTGTCGAGCTGGTAGGTGTTACCGATAATGAAGGTCACCGCCATGGTCTCGCCAAGTGCGCGTCCCAGGCCTAACATCACGCCACCAATCACACCATTTTTGGTGAACGGCAGCACGATGCGCCAGATCACCTCCCAGGTGGTGCAACCAATGCCGTAAGCAGATTCTTTCATCATCACCGGCGTTTGTTCGAATACATCACGCATAACGGAAGCTATGTACGGTATGATCATAATGGCGAGAATGACACCTGCCGCCAGAATGCCGATACCGAAACCCGGGCCAGCAAACAGTTCGCCAACAATCGGGATACCGGAAAGCACGTCGCCCACTGGCGTCTGGAAATATTGCGCAAACAGCGGGGCGAAAACGAACAGACCCCACATGCCATAAACAATACTGGGGATAGCCGCCAGCAGTTCAATAGCAATCCCCAGCGGGCGCTTCATCCAGTTAGGTGCAAGCTCGGTGAGAAATAATGCGATGCCAAAGCTCACCGGAACAGCAATCAGCAGGGCAATAATGGAGGTTACAACCGTGCCATAAATCGGCACCAGTGCACCAAATTGTTGGTTCGGCGCATCCCAGGTTTTCGTCCACAGGAAGGATAATCCGAACTTTTCAATGCTCGGCAGAGAAGCAATAAACAGCGAGACGATAATGCCGCCCAGCATAAATAGCACTATCAGCGCTGCCAGTTTAACCAGCGCGCCGAAGATGATGTCACCGTTTTTGCCAGGTGCCTTGATAGCCGGCTTGTATTCAGCCATACCACTCTCTTTTAATTCAGATTTAATTCCCTCCCCGGCCGGAGAGGGAATGAAGCAGAGTTACTATACCCAAAATAATTGGAGTTGCACCAAGGCAGCAAGCAAGTGAATCCCGATGAGCTTACTCAAGTAAGTGATTCGGGTGAACGAGCGCAGCTAACGCCGGTGCAGCTTCAGGTATGACGGGTATTCCTAGTACAGTGCTTTACCGCTGCTGTCTTTGATGTTGGTCTTCCAGGCTGCACGGATCTGCTCTACAACAGAGGCTGGCAGTGCGGCATAGTCCAAATCAGTTGTCAGTTTGGTGCCATTTTTGTAGGCCCAGTCGAAGAACTTCAGCACTTCTGCGCCCTTCGCTGCATCTTGCTGATCTTTGTAAACCAGGATGAAAGTGGTGGAGCTGATTGGCCACGCATTATCACCTTTCTGATTGGTCAGGTCCTGAGCGAAGGTTTTGCTCCAGTCAGCGCCTTTAGCAGCTGCACTGAAGGAGGCTTCCGTCGGGCTGATAGCTTTGCCGTCTGCATCGACCAGCTTGGTATAAGCCAGGTTATTTTGCTTAGCATAAGCATATTCAACGTAACCGATTGAACCTGGCAGACGCTGTACGAATGCGGCCACACCGTCATTGCCTTTGCCACCGAGACCCGTTGGCCAGTTCACCGTTGAACCTGCACCGATTTTGTCTTTCCACTCGCTGTTGACTTTCGCCAGATAGCTGGTGAATACGAACGAAGTACCGGAACCGTCAGCACGACGCACCACTGCGATGTTGGTGTCTGGCAATTTCACACCCGGGTTCAGCTTAGTGATCGCTGCGTCGTTCCACTTTTTGATTTTACCGAGGTAAATGTCACCCAGCGTTGCGCCATCGAGTGTCAGCTGACCAGATTTGATGCCAGGGATGTTAACAGCCAGCACCACGCCACCGATCACGGTAGGGAACTGGAACAGGCCATTTTTATTCAGATCTTCTTCTTTCATCGGTGCATCAGATGCGCCGAAATCAACGGTCTTGGCGATGATTTGTTTTACACCGCCGGAAGAACCGATGCCCTGGTAGTTCACCTGAGTACCGGTTGCTTTCTGATATGCGTCAGCCCACTTAGCGTAGACAGGTGCGGGGAAGGTGCCGCCAGCGCCAGTCAGGTTAGTGGCAGCGAAAGCAGACATTGCTGTGAGGGAGAAAGTCGCTGCTACAAGACCGGCGACGGTGTTACGCATCAATTTCATGTTCCACTCCTGGTGGTTTTAAACTTCCCGACTGATGTCGACGTTAATTAAAGTGTTTGGCACAGGAGGAAAATAGGACAGTTTAGTGACAGTAAAATGTACGTTATATGACAGTTTTATGACACCGTTCACAATTCGAACCACCCGGGCAATATGAAGGTGTTTTAAGCGGGAAAAGCCGGTTATTACACCGGCAGATAATGAAAAACAGGTAAATTAACGCCCTTTTTTCTTACGACCAGGCTGGGCAAAACGCTTGCGGGATGCAGAATTAGTTTCAGGTTTTTCGGTATTTTTTGTTTTTGTGGCAGCCGGTTTTGTGACAACCGCTTTTTTAGCCTGAGTATGGTTTGCCTGCGTTTTTTTCGCCGGTTTATCTTCAGACGAGGAGTTTTCAATCAGCCTGAATAACTCGATCAATTCATCATCGGTTAAATCCCGCCATTCTCCCGGTGGAACACCTTTCAGGTTGATGTTCATAATACGCACGCGCTCAAGCTTAGTGACTTCATAACCGAAGTGCTTACACATACGGCGGATCTGTCGGTTAAGCCCCTGTACCAGCGTAATACGAAACACCATGGGTGCTTCTTTCTTTACTTTGCATTTCTTGGTCACCGTGCCAAGCATCGGCACGCCAGCACCCATACCTGCAATAAATTCGTCAGTGATCGGTTTATTAACGGTCACGATGTACTCTTTTTCGTGATCATTACCGGCACGCAGGATTTTATTGACCAGATCGCCATGGTTAGTCAGTAAAATCAGCCCCTGAGAATCTTTATCCAGACGGCCAATCGGGAAGACACGCTTGCTGTGATTGACGAAATCACGAATATTGTCCCGCTCCCCCTCTTCCATCGTGGTGATAATACCTACCGGCTTGTTCAGCGCGATAAGCACCAGATCTTCTTCATCACGTGGCTCGATAAGCTGACCGTTAACTTTCACCACGTCTGTGGCAAACACCTGAGCCCCCACTGCGGCACGCCTGCCGTTGATGAAAACATTTCCCTGTTCGATGTAACGATCGGCATCGCGGCGTGAGCAGATACCGCTCTCGCTAATGTATTTGTTAAGACGAATGGAGGAATTGGTCAGCATTCAGCGGGGTACCTTCAGAAAAACGCGAACTATACCTTATCCGGGGCGGGTTACGAAGCCTGAGAGGGGAGAATCGTGATCGGCTGCCGGGAAAGTGGGGAATCAGGCAAAAACATTCTGAAAATAGAAAAGCGCCCCGGGAGGCGCTTATATATCGCATAGCTGAAACCGGACAGTCTTATTCGACAGTCACAGATTTCGCCAGGTTACGTGGCTGGTCAACGTCGGTACCTTTAATCAGGGCAACGTAGTAGGACAGCAACTGTAGCGGAACGGTATAGAAAATAGGTGCGACAATTTCCTCAACGTGTGGCAGCTGGATAATCTTCATGCCTTCACTGTCGGTAAAACCGGCATCCTGATCGGCAAAGACATACAGCAAACCGCCACGGGCGCGCACTTCTTCGATATTCGATTTCAGTTTTTCCAGCAATTCGTTATTTGGTGCCACCACGATCACCGGCATATCTGCGTCAATCAGCGCCAGCGGACCATGCTTCAGCTCACCCGCCGCATAGGCTTCCGCGTGAATATAAGAAATCTCTTTCAGCTTCAGCGCACCTTCCATCGCAATCGGATACTGATCACCACGGCCAAGGAACAGAGCGTGATGTTTATCAGAAAAACCTTCGGCCAGCGTTTCGATGGTTTTATCCAGCGACAACATTTGTTCGATACGCGCAGGCAACGCCTGGAGCGCGTGAACAATATCGTGCTCAACGTGCGGATTCATCCCTTTCAGGCGCCCCATACGCGCCACCAGCATCAGCAGAACGGTCAGTTGTGTGGTGAACGCTTTGGTTGATGCCACGCCGATTTCGGTGCCTGCTTTGGTCATCAGCGCCAGATCGGATTCACGCACCAATGAAGAACCGGCTACGTTACACACTGCCAGAGAACCGAGATAACCCAGCTCTTTCGACAAACGCAGCGCAGCCAGCGTATCTGCCGTTTCACCAGACTGAGAAAGCGTGATGATCAGGCTGCCCGGACGAACGGCAGATTTGCGATAGCGAAACTCTGAAGCGATCTCAACATCACAAGACATGCCAGCCAGTGACTCAAACCAGTAACGCGCCACCATTCCCGAGTTATATGACGTGCCACAGGCGATAATCTGCACATGTTGAACACGCGATAAGATTTCGTCCGCTTTTTCGCCCAGCTCGCTGAGGTTCACTTCACCGTGGCTGAAACGCCCTTCCAGGGTGTTTTTGATTGCCAGCGGCTGTTCGTAGATCTCTTTTTGCATATAGTGACGGTATACGCCTTTATCACCGGCGTCGTACTGCACTTTAGATTCAATTTCTTCACGCTCAACGGCATGGCCGGTTTTATCATAAACGCTGACAGAACGGCGTTTAATTTCAGCCACATCCCCTTCTTCAAGGAACAGGAAGCGACGGGTCACAGGTAACAGTGCCAACTGGTCGGAAGCAATGAAGTTTTCCCCAACGCCACGACCAATCACCAGCGGGCTACCGGAACGGGCGGCCACCAGGACAGACGGGTCGCGCCTGTCCATCACTACAGTACCGTAAGCGCCACGCAGTTGCGGGATCACACGCTGTACGACTTCCAGCAGCGTACCGCCCTGAAGTTGTTCCCAATGCACCAGATGTGCGATCACTTCAGTATCCGTTTCAGAATCAAAACGGTAGCCGCGTTCAGTCAGTAATTCACGCAGAGGTTCGTGGTTTTCGATAATACCGTTATGCACGACGGCAATGTAATCAGATACATGCGGGTGAGCATTCGCTTCAGAAGGTTCGCCATGAGTGGCCCATCGCGTGTGAGCAATGCCAGTGCCGCCCTGCAAAGGATGTTCGTCCAGTGCATCAGCCAGCATCTGGACTTTACCCAGACGACGTAAGCGGCCCATTTTTCCCGCAGCATCAATGACAGCCAGCCCGGCGGAGTCATAACCGCGGTATTCGAGACGACGTAAACCTTCCAACAGAATTTCAGCAATATCGCGTTGCGCTACTGCGCCTACAATTCCACACATCAGTTTTATTCCTAATGAAGATCCTTTCGGGACCTTTTTTGATGCCTGACCTGATTTATCCACAAGCCCCGTTTTCCGGTGTACTTGCGGTTCCCCGAGCCTTGTAGAGAGTTGGGGATTATTATGAACAGCTTATTTTTTCTTTACCGGTTTCTGCCAGTCTGGTTTATGTAACTGAGGCACCCGGCTTAACACTAAACCCTTGTCCGGCACGTCGCGGGTGACCGTTGTACCGGCGGCGATGGTCACGTTATTCCCCACTGTCACGGGCGCGACCAGTTGAGAATCTGAACCTACAAAGACATCATTCCCGATGATGGTCTTATGCTTATTTACGCCGTCGTAGTTACAGGTAATGGTACCTGCGCCGATATTGACGTTATCCCCTATATCAGCATCGCCAAGATAGGAGAGATGGCCCGCTTTTGAGCCTTTGCCGAGACGCGCTTTTTTGATTTCAACGAAATTGCCAACATGCGCACCTTCTGCCAGTTCAGCGCCGGGACGCAGACGGGCAAAAGGCCCGACCGTACAGCCGCTTTCCAGCACTGCATCTTCGAATACGCTGTACGGACTGACTTCGCAATCGTCGCCGATAACGCAATTTTTCAGCACACAGCCTGCGCCGATCTTGACGCGGTCACCCAGTTTTACGTGACCTTCGATAATGACATTGGTATCTATCAGTACGTCGATACCGTGCGACAGTTCGCCACGCAGATCAAACCGCGCCGGATCCATCAGCATTACGCCTTCGAGCAACAGACGCTCTGCCTTTTCACTCTGATATACGCGTTCAAGACGGGACAGTTGCAGGCGGTTATTCACACCATCCACCTCACTGTTACGCGCCGGATGCACCGTCGCGATGATATGTCCTTCGGCGTGCGCCATCGCAATAATGTCCGTGATGTAGTATTCACCCTGCGCATTGTTGTTGCTCAGTTGGCTGAGCCAGCGTTTTAATGACGCGCCATTGGCGACCAGGATGCCGGTGTTAATTTCACGGATTTTCAGCTGTTCTTCGCTGGCATCTTTTTGCTCAATGATGCCGGTAACGATGCCATTCTCACGGACGATACGCCCATAGCCAGTGGGATCATCCAGCACCACCGTCAGTAAACCTATGCCACCTTCCGGTTTGGCTTGCAGTAAATTATTCAGCGTATCGACGGAAATCAGCGGAACATCGCCGTACAGCATCAGGATATCTTCGTCATCGGCAAAATAAGGCGCCGCCTGCTGCATCGCATGACCGGTCCCCAGTTGCTCTGCCTGCAATACCCAGTTCAGATCACTGCCCGCCAGATTTTTCTTCAATAAATCGCCACCGTGACCATAGACCAGATGCACGTTGCGGGCGCCGACCTGCGTAGCCGCATCAATAACGTGCTGGACCATTGGCTTGCCCGCCAAGGAATGAAGAACTTTTGGAAGGTTGGAATACATGCGTGTTCCCTTGCCCGCGGCAAGGATCACCACACTCAGTGTGCTGTTCGACATAGGTAACCTGACAAATCCAATTTGAGTGACAAATGTAATCCGTTCAATGGACGGATTACTACATATTTCGCTTCAAAAACCACCCGAAAGCCGCAGCCAGCAAGGGTTGAACACGACATAGACTACAGCAAAAAAACGGAGGGTAAAGCGTCCACTAATCGTCCAAGTATTCCACTAAAATCGAAAATTAACCTTGGGGAAATGACTGAAAATACGCTTTTTTAAAAACAAAAAAAAAGCGACCCGAAGGTCGCTTTTTAAACTGATTTAGTTACATCGCTTTTCTGGTTAGTTCGATAACGCGAAGTTTCGCGATCGCCTTAGCCAGTTCCGCTGACGCCTGAGCGTAATCAACGTCGCCGTGAGAACCACTAATGTGTTCTTCCGCTTTGCGCTTAGCTTCAAGCGCTCGCGCTTCGTCGAGGTCTTGCCCACGGATTGCAGTATCAGCCAACACGGTCGTTGCATTCGGTTGCACCTCAAGGATGCCGCCGGAAAGATAGATATACTCTTCTTCACCGTGTTCTTTAACAATGCGCACCATGCCAGGCTTGATGGCGGTGAGCAGCGGAGCATGCCCCGGGAAAATACCCAGTTCGCCTTCGCTACCCGTCACCTGGATCTTTTGTACCATGCCGGCAAACATACGTTTTTCCGCACTGACAACATCCAGATGGTAAGCTTTTTCAGCCATGTCATCCTCTCTCACAACAAGCTAGCGTTACAGTTTTTTGGCTTTTTCCACTGCTTCATCAATGGTGCCAACCATGTAGAACGCTTGTTCCGGCAGGTGATCGTAGTCGCCGTCCATAATGCCTTTGAAACCACGAATGGTATCTTTCAGCGATACGAACTTGCCCGGAGAACCGGTAAAGACTTCGGCCACGAAGAATGGCTGGGACAGGAAACGCTGAATTTTACGCGCACGGGATACAACCAGTTTGTCATCTTCTGACAACTCGTCCATACCCAGGATCGCGATGATGTCTTTCAGTTCCTGGTAACGTTGCAGAATAGACTGCACGCCACGAGCCACATCGTAGTGTTCCTGACCAACAACCAGTGGATCCAGCTGACGGCTGGTGGAATCCAGTGGGTCAACCGCCGGGTAAATACCCAGTGACGCGATCTGACGACTCAGAACCACGGTCGCATCTAAGTGAGCGAAGGTGGTAGCAGGTGATGGGTCAGTCAAGTCATCCGCAGGAACGTAAACGGCCTGTACGGAGGTGATGGAACCACTTTTGGTAGAGGTGATACGTTCTTGCAGAGCGCCCATCTCTTCCGCCAGCGTTGGCTGATAACCTACCGCCGATGGCATACGGCCCAGAAGTGCGGACACTTCAGTACCGGCCAGGGTGTAACGGTAAATGTTGTCAACGAACAGCAGTACGTCACGACCTTCATCACGGAATTTCTCCGCCATAGTCAGGCCGGTCAGTGCAACACGCAGACGGTTACCTGGTGGCTCATTCATCTGACCATACACCAGGGAAACTTTGTCGATAACGTTGGAGTCAGTCATTTCGTGGTAGAAGTCATTACCCTCACGAGTACGCTCACCCACGCCTGCAAACACAGAATAACCGGAGTGCTCGATCGCGATGTTACGGATCAGCTCCATCATGTTTACAGTTTTACCTACACCCGCACCACCGAACAGACCGACTTTACCGCCCTTAGCGAACGGACACATCAGGTCCATAACTTTGATACCGGTTTCCAGCAATTCCTGAGAGTTTGCCAGCTCTTCATAAGAAGGCGCAGCACGGTGAATCGCACGACGTTCTTCTTCGCCGATTGCACCTTTCATGTCGATTGGTTCACCCAATACGTTCATGATACGACCCAGAGTCGCTTTACCCACCGGTACTTCAATTGGGTGTTCCAGGTTGTTCACTTTCAGACCGCGACGCAGGCCGTCTGAGGTACCCATTGCGATACAACGAACAACGCCGCCGCCTAACTGTTGCTGTACTTCCAGCACCAGTTTGGAGGTACCGTTTTCTACCTCAAGAGCATTGTACACGTTCGGTACTGCATCCTGAGGGAACTCGACGTCCACCACGGCGCCGATTACCTGGATAATCTTTCCAGTAGCCATCTTGAATCCTCTACGTAATTCGTAAACCTAGCTTAAACCGCGGAGGCTCCCCCGACGATCTCGGTGAGTTCCTGAGTGATGCTGGCCTGACGAGCTTTGTTGTATACCAACTGCAGCTCTTTGATCAGGCTGCCGCCGTTATCGGTTGCGGCTTTCATCGCTACCATTCGCGCGGCCTGTTCGCTGGCCAGGTTTTCTACGACGCCCTGATAAACCTGGGATTCCACATAGCGACGCAGGAGAGTATCCAGCAGTGCTTTAGGGTCCGGCTCATACAGGTAATCCCAGGATTTTTTCGCCAGTTCGCCGTCTTCTGCAGGTGGCAGAGGCAACAACTGAACGATACGTGGTTCCTGGGACATGGTATTGACGAACTTATTGCTAACAACGCATAACTTGTCTAAACGACCTTCGTCGAAAGCCTGCAACATCACTTTCACCGGCCCGATCAGTTCTGACAGAGAAGGGTTATCCCCCATGCCAGTCACCTGAGCAACAACGTTGCCCCCAACGGAGCCGAAGAAAGAAGCTGCTTTGGAACCGATCAGTGCGAGATCAACTTCAACACCTTTTTCGGACCAGCCTTTCATCTCTGACAGCAGTTTCTTGAACAGGTTAATGTTCAGACCACCACAAAGACCACGGTCGGTAGACACCACCAGATACCCGACGCGCTTAATTTCACGCTCATCCAGGTACGGGTGCTTGTATTCCAGATTCCCAAGCGCAAGGTGACCAATCACTTCACGAATGGTTTCTGCATAAGGACGGCTGGCCGCCATGCGATCCTGCGTTTTACGCATTTTGGAGGCGGCGACCATTTCCATCGCTTTAGTGATCTTTTGCGTGTTTTGCACGCTGCTGATCTTACTACGTATCTCTTTTCCGCCGGCCATCTCTGCTTCTCCTCATTACCAAACGGCCTGCTGCTTATCTGCCAGAGGCAGGACAGCAAGGCCGCGAGGTGTTACCAGGACTGGGTTGCTTTGAAGGTATCAAGGATATTTTTGAATTTACCCTCGATCTCATCGTTATACGCACCAGTTTGGTTGATTTGCTGCAGAAGCTCGCCGTGCTCACGGTCGGCGTAAGCCAACAGTGCCGCTTCGAAGCTACCGACTTTAGACAACTCAACGTCTTCCAGATAACCACGTTCTGCTGCGAAGATAATCAGAGACTGCGCAACGATTGACATCGGAGCGTATTGTTTCTGTTTCAGCAGCTCAGTCACTTTCTGACCGTGGTTCAGCTGTTTACGGGTTGCCTCATCCAGATCTGAAGCGAACTGCGAGAACGCAGCCAGCTCACGATACTGTGCCAGAGCGGTACGAATACCACCGGACAGTTTCTTCATGATCTTAGTCTGAGCAGCACCACCCACACGGGATACCGAAATACCCGGGTTAACCGCAGGACGAATACCGGCGTTGAACAGGTTAGATTCCAGGAAGATCTGACCATCAGTAATCGAAATTACGTTGGTCGGAACGAACGCGGAAACGTCACCCGCTTGCGTTTCGATGATTGGAAGCGCAGTCAGGGAACCCGTTTTGCCTTTCACTTCACCCTTGGTGAATGCTTCAACATACTCGGCGTTTACACGCGCAGCACGTTCCAGCAGACGGGAGTGGAGATAGAAAACGTCGCCTGGGTAAGCTTCACGACCTGGTGGACGACGAAGCAACAGGGAGATCTGACGGTAAGCAACAGCCTGTTTAGACAGGTCATCATAAACGATCAGTGCGTCTTCACCGCGGTCACGGAAGTATTCACCCATTGCGCAACCGGAGTACGGTGCCAGGTATTGCAGTGCAGCAGATTCTGATGCAGTTGCAACAACAACGATGGTGTTTGCCAGTGCGCCGTGCTCTTCCAGTTTACGAACCACGTTAGAAATAGTGGACGCTTTCTGGCCGATAGCCACATAGATACATTTGATGCCGGAATCACGCTGGTTAATGATCGCATCGATCGCCAGAGCGGTTTTACCGGTTTGACGGTCGCCGATGACCAGTTCACGTTGACCACGACCAATTGGGATCATGGCATCAACGGACTTATAACCTGTCTGCACAGGTTCATCGACGGACTGACGTTCGATAACGCCAGGTGCGATCGCTTCAACAGCTGAGAAGCCGTCGTGCTCTACCGGACCTTTACCATCAATTGGCGCACCCAGGGTGTTAACAACGCGACCTAACAGGCCACGGCCAACAGGAACTTCCAGGATACGGCCAGTACATTTTACTTTCATACCTTCGGCGAGGTCAGCGTAAGGGCCCATTACAACGGCACCTACAGAGTCGCGCTCCAGGTTCAGGGCGATAGCGTAACGGTTACCCGGCAACGCAATCATTTCGCCTTGCATGACATCGGCTAAGCCGTGCACGCGGATGATCCCGTCACTGACGGAAACGATAGTACCTTCATTGTGAGCTTCGCTCACCACATTGAACTGAGCAATGCGCTGCTTGATCAGTTCGCTGATTTCGGTGGAATTCAGTTGCATGCTCCAGTCCCCTTAAGACTGCAAGACGTCTGCCAGGCGTTCCAGACGACTGCGAACGCTGCCATCAATCACCATATCACCTGCACGGATTACGACACCGGCAAGAACAGACTTGTCAATTTTGCAATTCAGCTTAACTTTGCGAGACAGACGTTTTTCCATCGCAGCGGCAATTTTTGCCTGCTGTTCTTCCGTAAGCGGATTTGCTGAAGTTACTTCAACTTCAGCAACAGCCTCAAGAGAGGCGCGCAGTTCAATAAACTGCTCCAGTACTTGCGGTAGAACGCGTAAACGTCCATTTTCAGCCATCACCTTAATCAGGTTTTGGCCTGCGTCGTCGAGTTCGTCACCACATACGGCAATAAACGTTTTAGACAAAGTTTCAGGCGCGCTAGCACCGGAAAGCAGTTCTTCGATTTGTTCATTGCGCGTGACTTCAGCCGTGAACGCTAACATGGACTGCCAGCGGTCTAAGCTTTGGTGCTCAACGGCAAAGTCAAAAGCTGCTTTGGCGTAGGGGCGAGCTACAGTTACAAATTCAGACATCAGCCCCTCCCTCCTTACAGTTCAGCGACCAGTTTATCAACGATGTCGCTGTTAGCAGCTTCATCCACGGAACGTTCGATGATCTTCTCGGCGCCAGCAATGGCCAAAATCCCGACTTGCTTACGCAACTCTTCACGGGCGCGTTGGCGTTCGGCGTCAATCTCTGCCTTGGCTTGCGTCACGATCTTGTTACGTTCCTGCTCGGCTTCAGCTTTTGCTTCGTCGACGATTTGGGCTTTACGCTTGTTCGCCTGATCGATGATTACCTGAGCTTCAGCTTTGGCTTTCTTCAGTTGGTCGGTCGCATCGGCTTGCGCTAAGTCCAGCTCTTTTTTTGCGCGTTCTGCGGAAGATAAACCTTCAGAAATTTCTTTCTGACGTTTTTCGATGGCAGCCATAATTGGCGGCCATACGTACTTCATGCAGAACACGACAAACAGGACGAACGCGATAGCCTGGCCGAGGATTGTTGCGTTAAGATTCACAGCACAATGCCTCTTTCAAAGTGAATTATTTGATGTAGTTCGATTAACAGTGAGCAAGCTCAATGTTAGGCGACAGCAAACATCACGTACAGACCCAGACCAACCGCAATCATTGGGATTGCATCGACCAGACCCATAACGATAAAGAACTGTGTACGCAACAGAGGGATCAGGTCAGGCTGACGTGCAGCACCTTCCAAGAATTTACCACCCAAGATGCCGATACCGATTGCAGCACCGATTGCCGCCAGGCCCATCATCACAGCGGCAGCCATGTACAGCAGATCCATACTCAGGTTTTCCATGACAGTCTCCAGTTTGTTTCAGTTAAAACGCAGTAGTGTTGAAAGAAAATCAGTGTTTTTCAGATGCCATCGAGAGATAGACGATCGTCAGAACCATGAAAATAAAGGCTTGCAGCGTAATGATCAGGATGTGGAAAATGGCCCAAGGCACATTCAGGATCCACTGTGACCACCACGGCAACAGGCCAGCAATAAGGATGAAGATCAACTCACCCGCATACATATTGCCAAACAGTCGCAGACCCAGTGAAACTGGTTTAGACAGCAGGCTGACACCTTCAAGAATCAGGTTAATCGGAATGAAAACCGGATGATTGAATGGCTGCATTGTCAGTTCTTTGATGAAACCGCCAAAGCCTTTCATCTTAATGCTATAGAAAAGAATCAGAATGAATACGCCAAGCGCCATGGACAACGTGATGTTCACGTCAGCCGTTGGAACCACACGCAACGCAGGCAGACCAAGCAATTTTTCACCGATAGTCGGCAGCAAATCAATTGGCAGCAAATCCATCAGGTTCATCATAAACACCCAGACGAAGACGGTCAGCGCGAGAGGTGCAATCACTTTGCTTTTGCCGTGATACATGTCACGCACGCTGCTGTCGACGAAACCAACGACCAGTTCAACTGCGGTTTGCAGCTTCCCCGGGACACCGCTGGTGGCGTTTTTGGCTACGCGATGGAAAATAACCAGAAAGAGTACTCCGAGGAACACGGAGAAAAACATCGAATCGATGTTAATCGACCAGAATCCCGTCCCGATCTGAAGCTGAGTCAGATGGTGACTGATATACTCTTGTGGAGTAGAGATTTCTCCTGATGCAGACATGATGCCTCTTACCCTTTAGTAGTTAAGTACGGTAACTGTTAATGACGGCCGGTGCCAAAATCTGAGTCATCAACACCGATAAATAGGCCAACCCCAACGGAGCAAAAGCCGCTTTAAACAGGCCAAGTGCGATAATCATTAAGATCACCGTAGCCAGCACCTTCAGCGCTTCTCCAATTGCAAAGGACCAGGCAACCCGTCCAGAGACCGTTGTTTGCGCCTGATGACGCCATGCAAACAGCATGAACAGTATATTTGGTAACCAAGCGGCCAACCCACCCATAAGAGCCGATAGGGTCCATTCCAGGCTTTTTAAACCAAATACTGCACTGAGCAGAACAAAGGTCAATAACTGCAGTATCAATAGCTTTCTGGCAACCTTCACACTCTGTGTACTGTGTAAAATACCGGATACAGACATGACGTTTGTTCTCTCCGTATCGAGTACCTAGCTGGAGGTATACTGAATGCCGTATATCACTGCCTTTACTGTTTTGAGTCAAGCAGCAAAAACCGAGCAAATTATACGGGGCACAGGAACGAATTCAATGGATAAGTAGCGAAAAGGTGAACAATTATTTAAATTTTCCTCTTCATCACTATTTTGCCAACCAAACTATAGCTGAATTTGCCCTTTTTACTTTGGTTCGGTTATTTCATCACCCGACAAAGAAGCGTGCACTGGATCACATAATTAACGCTAATCCCTTTATATACCCAGCATGCTTTCAATGTCTTTAGCTAAACAGGCTTTTTAAAAGCCATATAAATCAAATTGTTAATGAAATACTGCTCGAATATCAAACTTATTTAAAAATAGGCTCGATTTATTTACACAACAACCCAACAAATAACAACATTTTCATTACAAATTGAATATCAGCAGCTTGATGCCCGTTCAATTTCAAAAGTGACTATTACGCTCCGGATTAAAATAAAAACATCTCAGAAATGCTATCAGGGTGTAAAAAAGCGGTGTTTGGGTGTTCTTCCCTGCTATATAATTAGCCTGCTCATTTTAACTAAGTTAACACATGTTTTTTTTAAATCTTTTTTGATAAATCGCAACTTTAGTTTGCGCTAAGAATTATCAGATGACGTTCGCCGTCAAGTTCGGGTACCTGCAGCTTAATGACTGACTTCAGAGTAATCCCTGCCGGCAGCGCAGCAAGTTCATCATCAGGACGTACACCCTTTAAGGCATAAAAATGCCCCTCACCTTTCACGGGCAGATGGTGACACCAGGAAAGCATATCCTGCATTGATGCGAAAGCACGGCTTATCACCCCATCAAAAGGTGGATTCGGCACAAATTCTTCCACACGACTTTGTATAGGCTCGATATTTTTCAGCCCCAGCTCATGCTGAACCTGACGCAAAAAACGCACGCGCTTACCCAGGCTGTCCAGCAACGTAAAGTGTGAATCAGGGCGAACAATGGCCAGAGGGATCCCCGGTAAACCCGGGCCGGTTCCAACGTCAATGAAACGGCTACCTTGCAAATGCTCGTTCACCACAATGCTGTCCATAATATGACGTACCAGCATCTGCATCGGGTCACGGACAGATGTCAGGTTGTAGGCTTTGTTCCACTTATGCAGCAGTTCAACATAGCCAATCAGTTGTTGTTTTTGCTGATCGGGTAACGCTATTCCTGCCGCAGCAAGCAGCGAGTCGAGTTTATTATGCACGGTGAATCCTCAGACAGAATCGATATGCCGGGAACAACCCGGTTTAAAAATGATAAAACATACAAAATGATGGGAAAAGTAAGAATCGACCGCCGCTTCGGGATACCAAGGGCGGTCATCAGAGCAGTCGTTTATGCGCTGCGGCGCAGCAAACCTTGTTTTTTAAGCCAGATCAGCAAAATTGAGATTGCAGCCGGCGTAATACCGGAGATCCGTGAGGCCTGACCAATGGAGGTTGGCTTGTGATCGTTAAGTTTGGCGATCACTTCATTTGAAAGGCCATTCACCTGCCGGTAATCAAGATCGACAGGCAGCACCGTATTTTCGTTACGCTGCTGTTTTTCGATCTCTTCCTGCTGACGGGCAATATAACCTTCATATTTTATCTGAATTTCCACTTGTTCTGCCGCCTGCACATCCGGAACAGAAGGAGCGAACGGGGAAAGTCGGGTGATTAATTCATAGGTCATTTCAGGACGACGCAGCAGCTCTTCCGCACTGGCTTCTTTAGAAAGCGGGGCAGAAAGATGCGCGTTGATTTCATCAACCTGGGCATGATGAGGGTTCACCCAGATACCACGCAAACGCTGACGCTCCTGTTCGATCATTTCCAACTTTTCGTTGAATCGTGCCCAGCGGGCATCGTCAACCAGGCCTAACTCACGGCCCTTTTCTGTCAAACGTAAATCAGCATTGTCTTCGCGCAGCATCAGTCGATATTCAGCACGTGACGTAAACATACGGTACGGTTCTTTAGTGCCAAGCGTACACAGATCGTCAACCAGCACACCGAGGTAAGCCTGATCACGACGTGGTGCCCAGCCGTCTTCTTCACTGGCGCAACGGGCGGCATTCATACCGGCGAGTAAGCCCTGCGCAGCGGCTTCTTCGTAACCCGTCGTACCGTTGATTTGTCCGGCAAAGAACAGACCCGCGATAAATTTGCTTTCCAGCGTTGGTTTCAAATCACGCGGATCGAAGAAATCGTATTCAATGGCATAGCCGGGACGAACGATCACCGCATTTTCCATCCCCTGCATTGAGCGGACGATCTGCATCTGCACATCAAATGGCAGGCTGGTTGAAATCCCGTTCGGATACACTTCGTTGCTGGTCAGTCCTTCCGGTTCCAGGAAGATCTGATGCGAATTGCGATCGGCAAAACGCATGACTTTATCTTCGATCGACGGGCAGTAACGCGGGCCGATCCCTTCGATGATCCCGGCATACATCGGGCTGCGATCCAGGTTGTTGCGGATCACATCATGGGTTTTTTCGTTGGTATACGTCATGTAACACGGGATCTGGCGCGGATGCTGCGACACATTACCCATGAACGAGAATACCGGCGCCGGATTATCACCGTGTTGTTGTGCCAGTACGCTGAAATCAATGGTACGGGCATCGATACGCGGTGGTGTACCGGTTTTGAGACGGTTGACGCGCAGAGGTAGCTCTCGCAGTCTCTGAGACAAAGAAATTGCAGGAGGATCCCCTGCACGGCCTCCGCTGTAGTTTTCCAGACCGATGTGGATCTTTCCATCCAGGAAAGTGCCGACAGTCAGTACAACCGATTTAGCGCGGAATTTCAGCCCCATTTTGGTCACAGCACCAACGACCCGATCGTTTTCAACGATCAGGTCTTCAACAGGTTGCTGGAAGATCATCAGGTTTGGCTGGTTTTCCAAAGCGGTACGGACAGCCTGGCGGTACAGAACACGGTCAGCCTGAGCACGGGTCGCTCTGACAGCAGGGCCTTTGCTCGCGTTTAGTATCCTAAACTGAATGCCGGCATGATCGATGGCCGTGGCCATCAGACCACCCAGTGCGTCGACTTCTTTAACCAGATGTCCTTTCCCGATCCCGCCAATAGCAGGGTTACACGACATTTGTCCCAGCGTGTCGATATTGTGGGTGAGTAATAAGGTCTGACGTCCCATGCGTGCAGAAGCCATTGCAGCTTCAGTACCTGCATGGCCACCACCTATGATGATGACGTCAAATTGATCCGGATAAAACATGCGACTGCACCTCGGCGTTCAAGCGAACTTTCTTTGTATGGCGTTGGGAGGAGGGATTCTACTCAAGTTTTGAGCTTCCACAAGCCCCCGGGGATCTTCACTAATTAAAAGAAGATCTTTTTTATTTAAAGATCTCTTATTAATACTTCTATTAGGATCGCGATCCTCTGTGCATAAGTCTTTTTTGTTTATTAAGATCAGCATGCTAAGAAGGATCGAATGCTGTGAATGATCGGTGATCCTGGACAGTATAAGCTGGGATCAGAAGTGAGAGTTATACACAGCATGAAAAGCGTACAGGGGTTGTTAGAGGGATAACTACGGGTTTTACCCTGCTTTTAAGCCTAGTTATCCACATCTGATCGCCTGAAATTTACACTTATTTGATCAAATTAATCCAGTTGATCACCCAAACCTCAGCGGGATCTTCAGGAATTTCGTATTGCGTCACGTCGATCTCAAGGCGATCACCGATCCTTTTTGCCCCTAATGACGTCAGTTTGTCATCCAGGGAATTGATCGCGCCACAGAAAGTGTCATATTCACTGCTGCCCAATCCTAAGGCACCAAAGCGAACTTTAGACAGATCCGGTTGCTGATCTTCCAACTGCTCCATAAACGGTTGCAAGTTGTCGGGCAGTTCACCTGCGCCGTGAGTTGAACACACAACCAGCCAGATCCCTTCCTGCGGGACTTCATACAGCTCCGGGCCATGAAATAATTGGGTGGAAAAACCGGCTTCTTCCAGTTTCTCTGCCACATGTTCTGCAACATATTCGGCGCTGCCAAGCGTACTGCCACTGATCAGGGTAATGTCAGACATAATGCTCTCACCCGGGAAAAGGAGACTATTGTACGCTGTGAATGAGCTGGGATCTACCTGTGGATAATAGGGGTATAGAAATCAGATGTCAGGGCTGGATGGTGCGTGTGATGGGGTTCTGCAGAGAGATCAGGGTCTCGGTTGACTGGATCTCATCAATTGTTTGGATCTTGTTGATAAGTACATGCTGAAGGGAATCAATCGAACGACACATGATCTTGATGAAAATACTGTAATGCCCGGTGGTGTAATAGGCTTCAACCACTTCTTCTATATTCTCAAGCTTTTTCAGGGCAGAGGGGTAATCCTTGGCACTTTTTAAAATGATGCCAATAAAACAGCATACGTCGTAACCCAGCTGTTTGGGATTGACGGTAATATGCGCACCGGTAATGATGCCTGCCTGCTTCATTTTCTCTACGCGTACGTGGATCGTCCCCGGACTGACAGTAAACAATTTTGCCAGTTCGGCATAAGGCGTACGGGCATTGTCCATCAGGGCGTTGAGGATCCCGCGATCAAGCTCATCGAGCTGGTAAATTTCAGTCATGGTCATCTTTCTCTTGTGGGCTTAATTTCTCTGCCAGCGTCGCTGTACGCGGCTTTTAACCCCGGTATCAAAGCGCCAGATATGATCGAAAATTCGCAGGATGCCGGGCTTACCATAGTGTGACATTGCCAGGGCATGAAAGCGGTGATGTTTTTCGCGCTGCAGTGATCTGACCTTCATTTGTACTTCATCTGGCAACCGCTGGGCGATAAAGTCCGAGATCACCACGGCATCGGCATCTTCCCACTGCGGAGAAGCAAGTTTATCCAGTGTGGCATTCAGGCAGGCTGCCAGATCGGTACCGCCGCGAAAATGTTGTCCCAGAAAGCGCAGCGCCTGATCCAGGCCACCGTTAGAGGTCAGTTCATAATGGATCACTTCACTGGCAAATAACATGATGTAACATCGGCGGTTATCCGCCAGAGCGATCTTCAGTAATGCCAGACAGAATGCTTTGGCGCACTGTTCGTTAAAGCCGCCCATGGAACCGGACGTATCGACGCAGACCACAAAAGGCCCGCGCGGTTGCGGTTCCTGTTGCTGATAGACCACCGGCCGTTTGACCACTTTCTCACGCCAGACATCCCCTTGCAGGCGATATGTCATCAAACGCTTTTCCAGCAAGCGACGATAGAATTCATATTCCAGCTCAGGCAGCCCCAGCGTCACCAGCTCCGTCGGCATGAGGCGCAAAATATCATCGCTCTGATGAATGCCGTTCACTTCTTCCGGCACTGTCGCGGGTTCGCGCACCATCAGCCGGTGCGTTTCCATTTTTGCATCTTCATGTGGACTGGTTTTGGCCGTCTGGCTGCGGCCCAGTTGTTCGGCCAGATGCATCAGTTCAGGCTGTTGCTGAAGGAAAGCGCCAAACCGTGCCAGTGACTGAATATCACCCCGCAGCCGCTTCCCTTTACTCATGTCCCACAAACGTCCGGCGGCAGTATCGTTCTCGGCTAATAAAGGGGATAACTCGCTGCTGAGCTGCAGACGTTGCAGCAATTCTTCCTGCAATTGCTCCTGTTCCTGTTCGAGCAACTGATGATGAACGTTCACCGTCTGGAAGGTCAGGTTCAGGCGCCAGCGCTGAAGGAATAAAGTATGAAAGCTATTGCCGGTTTTTGACGTACGCGAAGCTTCATTATTTTCCTGTAAGGTACGGGCTTCTGTAGCAAATGGAGAACTGAGTTGCACCAGTTCATCGATGAGGGAAGCGAGACCGGACTGAAAAGACGTGGCATCAAGCTGCTGACAGTGCTGGTAAAGGTAGAATTCTTTGGCCAGCTCATGAGGAACCGGCGTTTCGTGGATCCTCTGGCGCAGGCGCAATTTCCATTCCGGAAGATCCCGGGTTAATGCACGCTTCAGACGGGGAAATTTCTCGAAGAAAACGACCAGTGCAGGCGCCGCCAGCAAGCCGACAATCAGTTCTTCAATCAGTTCGGCTTCGCTGATCGCCAGCAGCAGATCCAGTGACTCGAGACTGAACATGATCAGTGACCGCTGAATGTCTGTTGCTGATGACGCAACTGTTCAGCCACCTGCAGCAGGCTGGCTTCAATTTTTGCCATCCATTCAGCCGGAACAAACAGGCAGTTTTGCTGCTGGCTGAATTCATGCCTCTGCTGCGCCAGTTTTGCGGTCAGGTCATTGAGCATATTTTTCATTTCGTCGGGAACAGCAATATGCGCATGGCCGGGCAGTGTCAGTGGTGTGCTCTGACGGCTCACATCCAGCACCAGAATTTGCTGTTTGTCATCGATTTCCAAATCCACGGTTTGTACAAAACCAATCCCGTTGAGTTTGGCTTTCATTACGCCCCCTTTATTGAGCCATTCTTCCAGGATGCTGCGTTCGAATAATAAGTGTGTGACTTTTATTTCATGCAGGTGCAAAGGCGTTTGCAATAACAAGGTCAGATTGGGGGTATTGAGTGATTCTGGCAGGCTGTATTGTGGCTTACGGCTGAAAATCCCGGCTTTCTTACTCAGTTTGATTGACTGACGCGTGCTCTGTTGTTGCTGATGTTGCATCCACTGCTGATTAAGCTGCTGGATTTTCATCAGCAATGCCTGCTGCTGATAAGCCTGCTCAGTGATGAGTTGCTCAATCTGAGTGTGCAGGAGGTTATACGTATTGAGATCATGCCATAAACAATCTTTCAGCAGGATCAGATCCACCGGGGTAATCGCTTTTCTGCCACTGAAAAATGCACAGGCCTGCAACAGGCGCAGGGCTTTTTTCCAGCGACGGTCAGAAACATAAGGGGCAGTATCCAGGGCATCAAGGCGCTGGCGCAGCTGGAAGATCAGCTCAAAGCAACTGTCTGAAAGATTGACTTTGTCGATCTCCGGCTGCCATTGTTGGTATTCTTCATCACTGATACTCAGAGACTCTGCTACCGGATTAGTGCTTTCATTGTTACGGCTGGTCAGCAGTGAGCGAAAATTTTGCTTATCCTGCACTTTATCCAGCCACAGACGGATCAGCATGCGGTCATACAGTGCCTCAAGACCACCATCAGCTTCGGGTAATTCGTTGGAAGCGCTGACCAGCAGACGTAAAGGTATTGCTTCTTCACGCTCGCCATTACGGAACCGGCGCTCGTTGATGGCGGTCAGAAGCGTGTTGAGAATGGCGGGACCGGCTTTCCAGATTTCATCAAGGAAGACAATTTCAGCTTCCGGCAAATAACCTTCGGTCAGACGCAGATAGCGGCCCTCATCTTTCAGGGCCTGAATTGATAGCGGACCAAAGACTTCTTCCGGCGTGGAAAAGCGTGTCATAAGATATTCAAAAGCGCGGGCATGGCGGAACGCGAATTTCAGGCGACGGGCGATCAGACTTTTTGCAATGCCCGGCGGCCCCAGCAGGAAAACGCTTTCGCCGCACAGGGCGGCCAAAAGGCAAAGTCGTATGGCATCCTGCCGTTCGTACAGGCCATGTTCTAATGCGTTGGCAAGACGGGCTATCCGTTCTGCCAAAAGGGGAGATTGCGCCATACTGTCTCTTTCGGTATCCATTAAGTTATTGAATAGTGTACTGGCTGGTGACGATATTCCACGTTTATTTTTATCGTTATAGCTTGTTGATTACTAAAAATTTTCTATTATCAAAAATGCGACCTCGTTCATAAGAACGCCGGTTTCACTGCGCATTTAAGGGTAGGCAATCTGATTTATTCGTGCATACTGTGCGCCTTTTAGTGGGCATCATAAGTCTGAGCGCACACATCGCTTACGGATGTTCGAGCAAAAAAGAAACGAAATATGAGCACTGAACATAAACGGTCACTCCCAGCAGTAACCCTGGCCGCCATTGGTGTGGTCTATGGCGACATTGGTACCAGTCCTCTCTATACCTTAAGAGAGTGTTTTTCTGGTCATTATGGTTTTAACGTTGAACCCAGCGTCGTTTTTGGCTTTCTTTCTCTGATTTTTTGGATGTTAATCCTCATTGTTTCGCTCAAGTACCTCACTTATGTGATGCGGGCGGACAACGCAGGCGAAGGGGGTATTCTGACGCTGATGTCTCTGGCAGGCAGAAACACGTCGGCGCGAACCACTGCCGTTCTGGTCATTCTCGGCCTGATCGGGGGAAGCTTCTTCTATGGTGAAGTGGTGATCACTCCGGCTATTTCAGTACTTTCCGCAATGGAAGGTCTGGAAATCGCAGCCCCTTCGCTCGATCCTTATATCGTTCCTCTTTCTATTACTGTTCTGACGCTGCTTTTCATTATTCAGAAGCATGGTACCGGCATCGTGGGCAAACTGTTTGCACCGGTAATGTTGCTGTGGTTCCTGACGCTGGCGGTGCTTGGCGTCAACAGTATTATGCAGAATCCTGAAGTGCTGCGCGCCATGAACCCTATGTGGGCAGTTAACTTCTTTATCGAGCATAAGTCGTTCTCCTTCCTGGCGCTCGGTGCAGTGGTTCTGTCGATTACCGGTGTTGAAGCGTTATATGCCGATATGGGCCACTTCGGGAAATTCCCTATCCGTCTGGCCTGGTTCACCGTGGTACTGCCTTCTCTGGTGCTGAACTATTTCGGTCAGGGCGCATTATTGCTGAAAAAACCGGAATCGATTAAGAACCCGTTCTTCCTGCTGGCGCCTGACTGGGCATTAATCCCGTTACTGATTCTGGCAACACTCGCGACCATTATCGCCTCCCAGGCAGTTATTTCGGGCGTGTTTTCCCTGACCCGCCAGGCTGTACGTTTGGGCTATTTACCGCCAATGCGCATTATCCATACGTCAGAAATGGAAGCAGGCCAGATTTACATTCCGGCTATCAACTGGCTGCTTTATTTTGCGGTGGTTATTGTTATCGCCAGCTTCGAGCATTCGAGCAATCTGGCGGCGGCTTATGGTATTGCCGTGACCGGTACGATGGTGCTGACCAGCATACTTTCCTGTACGGTTGCGCTTAAAAACTGGCACTGGAAACCCTTCCTGGTCGGACTTTTACTGATCGGTCTGCTGTTTATGGATATCCCGCTGTTCGCGGCGAATGCCACCAAACTGTTCTCCGGTGGCTGGTTGCCACTGACGCTGGGTTTGTGCATGTTCATCGTGATGACCACCTGGAAGAGCGAACGCTTCCGCCTTATGCGCCGTATGAACGAGCATGGGAATTCCCTGGAGGCGATGATCGCCTCTCTGGAAAAATCTCCGCCGGTGCGTGTTCCGGGAACGGCTGTGTATATGTCTCGCGCCATCAACGTCATTCCGTTTGCATTGCTGCACAACCTCAAACACAACAAAGTATTGCATGAGCGCGTGGTTCTGCTGACGCTGCGCACGGAAGATGCGCCTTATGTGCATAATGTCCGGCGTGTCACCATCGAGCAGCTGTCACCGACGTTCTGGCGTGTAGTAGCCAGTTACGGGTTTAAAGAAACGCCGAACGTGGAAGAAGTATTCCATCGCTGTGGTCTGGAAGGATTACCGTGCCGGATGATGGAAACGTCATTCTTCATGTCGCATGAATCGCTGATCCTGACCAAGCGCCCGTGGTATCTGTACTTCCGTGGGAAACTCTTTATGGCGCTCAGCCGCAATGCCCTGCGTGCGCCCGATCAGTTTGAAATTCCGCCTAACCGGGTGATCGAACTCGGCACGCAGGTGGAAATCTGATCCCCATTTCTGCCGCTCAAAGGGTACCTTCGGGTACCCTGTTTTATTTCTGCTCCTGCCTTTCTTAAACGATAACTCAAATTTCCACGTTGTTTCCGAATCAGTCAGCGAAACGTTTCGACGCTGATCACAATTCCATCACTAGCTCGTTGCCATGTCCGCTAATCTTTATAAACTCTTCAATGAGCGAAACGTTTCGCTGTAGGAGTTCACAATGAAGAAGTCACCGCTGTTAAATGCCGAAATCTCACATGTTATTGCCCGGTTAGGCCACACCGATCAGCTGGTTATTGGCGATGCCGGTCTTCCGGTGCCAGCAGCTTGCCAACGCATCGATCTGGCATTAACCCAGGGAGTCCCCACCTTTTTACAAGTCTTAGAGGTAGTGACACACGAGATGCAGGTTGAGCGGGCTATCCTCGCCGAGGAAATCCAGACTAAAAATCCTCAACTCCATGAAGCGTTGCTCGCCCAATTGACACAACTCGAACAACACCAGGGAAACACCATTGCTTTGGATTACGTCAGCCATGAGGCATTCAAAGCGCAAAGCGAAAAAAGTCGGGCTGTGATCCGCAGCGGGGAATGTTCGCCTTATGCGAACATTATTCTGTGTGCCGGCGTAACCTTCTGAGGCTTTTATGCAACCTTTGCTGCAACTGACAGGCATTGATAAAGCCTTTCCCGGCGTGAAAGCCCTTTCCGGCGCGGCGCTCAGCGTCTATCCGGGACGAGTGATGGCGTTGGTGGGGGAAAACGGCGCGGGCAAGTCCACCATGATGAAAGTGCTGACCGGCATCTATCAAAAAGATGCCGGCTCAGTACGTTTTCTGGGTAAGGAAGCGACGTTCAACGGTCCGAAAGCATCGCAGGAAGCCGGGATCGGGATTATCCATCAGGAATTAAATCTGATCCCTCAACTGACTATTGCTGAAAACATCTTCCTTGGCCGTGAGTTTGTAAACGGTTTTGGCCGTATCAACTGGAAGAAGATGTATGCCGAAGCCGATAAACTGCTGGCGCGCCTGAATCTGCGTTACAAAAGTGACCGGCTGGTGGGGGATTTATCCATCGGCGACCAGCAAATGGTCGAAATAGCTAAGGTGCTTAGCTTTGAATCCAAAGTCATCATCATGGATGAGCCGACCGATGCCCTGACCGATACTGAAACCGCTTCTTTATTTAGCGTTATACGCGAACTGAAAGCTGCCGGCTGTGGCGTGGTGTATATCTCACACCGCATGAAAGAAATCTTCGAAATCTGCGACGACGTGACGGTATTTCGTGACGGGCAGTTCATTGCAGAGCGTCCGGTCAGCGAACTGGAAGAAGACACGTTGATTGAAATGATGGTGGGTCGCCGTCTGGAGGAACAATACCCGCGTATTAATCATGAACGCGGTGCGCTGCGCCTGCAGGTGCGTGATATCAGCGGACCGGGAGTGAACAACATCAGCTTTGATCTGTACAGCGGCGAAATCCTGGGGGTTTCCGGTTTGATGGGTGCCGGCCGTACCGAACTGATGAAAATTCTCTACGGCGCGCTACCGCGTAAAAGTGGTTATGTGGCGCTAGATGGCCGCGAAGTGGTGACTCACTCTCCGCAAGACGGGTTGGCAAACGGTATTGTTTACATTTCTGAAGACCGTAAGCGCGATGGTTTGGTGCTCGGTATGTCTGTGAAAGAAAACATGTCACTGACCGCGTTGCGCTATTTCAGTCACACCGGCGGGCGCCTTAAGCATGCCGACGAACAGCAGGCTGTCGGCGATTTCATCCGCCTTTTCAATATCAAAACACCGTCAATGATGCAGACCATCGGCCTGCTGTCCGGCGGTAATCAACAAAAAGTGGCGATTGCCCGTGGATTAATGACGCGGCCGAAAGTTCTGATCCTCGACGAACCGACGCGCGGCGTTGACGTTGGTGCTAAAAAAGAAATTTACCAGCTTATAAACCAGTTCAAGCGCGAAGGGCTGAGCATCATTTTGGTTTCCTCAGAAATGCCGGAAGTGATTGGCATGAGTGACCGGGTTTTGGTGATGCATGAAGGTCATTTAAGCGGTGAATTCCCGATAGAACAGGCTACGCAAGAAGTGTTGATGGCAGCTGCTGTCGGCAAGCAATACGGCGTGACGCAGGAGTAATCAGATATGAGTTCTCAGACATTGCCAGCCAAAAAGCGCTGGATCAGTAAAGAGTGGTTGCTGGAGCAAAAGTCTCTGATTGCGCTGCTGGTGTTGATTGCCGTGGTTTCTTCCATGAGCCCGAATTTCTTTACGGTTAACAACCTGTTTAACATCCTCCAGCAGACGTCCGTCAACGCTATTATGGCGGTGGGTATGACGCTGGTGATCCTGACGTCCGGTATCGATTTATCCGTCGGCTCTTTGCTGGCGCTGACCGGTGCTGTTGCCGCCTCGATTGTCGGACTGGAAGTGAATGCGCTGGTTGCTGTGGGGGCTGCGCTGGTGCTGGGTGCCGCTGTGGGTGGCGTCACCGGTATGATTGTGGCCAAAGGTAAGGTTCAGGCGTTTATCGCCACGCTGGTCATGATGTTGCTGCTGCGCGGTATCACAATGGTGTATACCAACGGCAGCCCGATCAGTACCGGTTTTAATGATGTCGCTGATGTATTTGGCTGGTTTGGTATCGGTCGCCCGCTGGGTATCCCGACGCCCGTCTGGCTGATGGCTGTGGTGTTTATTGCGGCGTGGTACATGCTGCATCACACCCGGCTAGGGCGTTATATCTACGCGCTGGGCGGTAACGAATCCGCTACGCGTCTGTCAGGTATCAGCGTCGATAAAGTTAAAATTATCGTCTATTCCCTGTGTGGGTTGTTAGCCGCTCTGGCCAGTATCATTGAAGTGGCGCGATTATCCTCTGCGCAGCCGAACGCGGGTACAGGTTATGAGCTGGATGCGATTGCCGCTGTGGTATTAGGGGGAACCAGCCTGTCCGGGGGAAAAGGACGCATTGTTGGAACGCTGATCGGTGCATTGATCCTTGGCTTCCTGAATAACGGTTTGAACTTATTAGGTGTTTCTTCCTACTACCAGATGATCGTAAAAGCAGTTGTCATCCTGCTGGCGGTTCTGGTGGATAACAAAAGCAACAAATAACCTCTCCTACAGGACTTATGACCATGAATATGAAAAAACTGGCTGTCTGGGTTTCCGCTGCAGCGATCACCGCTTCTTTCAGTGCTAACGTTCTGGCGAAAGATACCATTGCGCTGGTGGTTTCCACGCTGAACAACCCGTTCTTCGTCTCCATGAAAGACGGTGCGCAGAAAGAGGCGGACAAACTGGGTTATAACCTGGTGGTTCTTGACTCTCAGAATAACCCGGCGAAAGAACTGGCAAACGTACAGGATCTGACGGTTCGTGGCACTAAGCTGATGCTGATCAACCCGACTGATTCTGATGCGGTAGGCAATGCCGTTGCGATGGCAAACCAGGCGAAAATCCCGGTGATCACCCTTGACCGTCAGGCTACTAAGGGGGTTGTGGCCAGCCACGTTGCATCGGATAACGCCTTCGGTGGTAAAATGGCCGGTGATTACATTGCCAAGAAACTGGGTGAAAACGCTAAAGTCATTGAACTCGAAGGGATCGCCGGGACGTCTGTTGCCCGTGAACGTGGTAAAGGTTTTGCTCAGGCTGCTGAAAAACACCATTTCCAGATCCTCGCCAGCCAGCCTGCTGACTTCGACCGCACCAAGGGCCTGAACGTTATGCAGAACCTGCTGACTGCACATCAGGATGTACAGGCCGTGTTCGCTCAGAATGATGAAATGGCGCTCGGTGCATTGCGCGCCCTGCAAACTGCCGGTAAAACGGATGTGCTGGTTGTTGGCTTTGACGGCACCGAAGACGGTATCAAAGCGGTTAACAGCGGTAAAATGGGTGCGACCGTTGCGCAGCGCCCTGAACAAATCGGTGTGATCGGCGTTCAGACCGCAGACAAAATATTGAAAGGTGAAAAAGTGCCTGCTGTTATCCCTGTTGATTTGAAACTGGTTGCTCAGCCGTAATACTCTTTTTATCTACGCTGTAACTGCGCCTTCTGATGGAGGCGCTATTTGACTCAGGGATCTCCACATGAAAACCGGCAAACTGGTGGTACTCGGCAGTATCAACGCTGACCACATTCTGAATATCAACCAATTCCCGCTACCGGGCGAAACGGTTATTGGCAAGCAGTATACCGTAGCCTTTGGCGGCAAAGGGGCGAATCAGGCCGTTGCAGCCGGTCGCAGTGGTGCTGATATTTCTTTTATTGCTTGTGTGGGAGATGATGATATTGGTGAGCGCGTTCGCAAGCAGCTGGCCAGTGACCATATTGACACGCAACCCATTGAAGCCATTAAAGACACTACCACTGGCGTAGCGCTGATTTTTGTGAATGCGGAAGGTGAGAATGTTATTGGTATCGATGCGGGAGCTAATAAAGCTGTCACCCCGGCATACCTTGATCGCTATAAACAGCAGGTCATCGGGGCTTCTGCTTTATTAATGCAACTGGAATCCCCTCTTGATACGGTGATTGCGGCAGCGAAGATTGCCAAAGACAACGGTACCCAGGTGATCCTCAATCCGGCTCCTGCATGCGAATTGCCGGATCAATTACTTGCGCGGGTGGATATAATCACCCCGAACGAAACCGAAGCTGAAAAGCTGACGGGAATTAAAGTTGACAGTAATGAAGCTGCCGCATGTGCTGCGAAAGCTTTGCATGAAAAAGGTATCGCAACCGTCATCATTACGCTGGGCAGTAAAGGCGTCTGGCTCAGCCAGAACGGCGAAGGAAAGTTGGTGGCGGGGTTTCGCGTGAAAGCCGTCGATACAATAGCAGCAGGTGATACTTTTAACGGTGCATTAGTCACCGCGTTGCTTGAAGGTAAAACGATGGATAGCGCGGTACGATTCGCGCATGCGGCGGCGGCGATTGCCGTGACGCGCCCTGGTGCCCAACCTTCCGTTCCGTGGCGTAACGAAATAGACGATTTCCTCGCACAACAGGAGGCCTGATTGGCCACCATGAAAGATGTCGCCCGCCTTGCGGGCGTTTCAACCTCGACAGTCTCCCATGTTATCAACAAGAATCGTTTTGTCAGTGAGTCCATCGCTGAGAAAGTGAATGCTGCCGTAGAACAACTTAACTACGCGCCTTCCGCATTAGCCCGCAGCCTCAAGCTGAATCAGACCCGTACTCTCGGTATGTTGCTGACGGCCAGCAGTAACCCTTTCTATTCGGAAGTCGTGCGCGGAGTGGAGCGCAGTTGTTATGAGCGTGGATACAGCCTCATTTTATGCAATACAGATAATGATGCAGAGCGTATGAACCGCAGCCTGGAGACGCTGTTGCAAAAGCGGGTCGATGGGTTGCTCATCATGTGTACTGAAAACCACCGGCCATCGAAAGATGCGATCAGCCGGTATCCGTCACTGCCGATTGTGATGATGGACTGGTCACCGTTTGATGGCGCGATAGATATTATTCAGGATAACGCGCTGCTGGGCGGCGAAATGGCGACGGCGTTTTTAATCCGTCAGGGATATCATCGCATCGCCTGTATTACCGGCCCGTTGGATAAAACGACTGCGCAGGAACGACTCAGTGGCTATCGTCAGGCGATGGAGAAAGCAGGTCTGAAGATTTTGCCCGGTTATGAAGTGAGTGGTGATTTTGAATTTGAAGGCGGATTAGCCGCAATGCAAAAGTTGCTGGCGCTACCTGAACCGCCTCATGCAATTTTCGCCGGTAACGACGCGATGGCGGTTGGCGTGTATCAGGCTCTTTATCAGCGCAGATTGCGCGTCCCTGAGGATGTCGCCGTGATGGGTTACGATGATATCCAGTTAGCGCAATATATGATGCCGCCGCTGACAACAATCCATCAACCTAAAGACTCGCTGGGAGAACTGGCCGTTGATGCATTACTACATCGGTTGCAAGACCCGGATTCACAACCACAGGTATTAGTATTAACGCCGGAGCTGGTCGTGCGTCAGTCGGTGGGATCACTCATCGGTAAGTAACAGGCTCTGACATTCCAGAAGTGCTGCATTGGCATCACCGGCCAGAATGGCATCCGTCAGCCGCTGGTGATGCTCCAGCTTAATCACCTCATTGCCGGTAATTGCCCGAAAATAGCTCTGATACACTGAGCTGAATAAATTCGCGAAAGAAGTCAGGAACGGATTTTTCCCCGCTTCATAGATAAGCTGGTGAAATTGCGTATCTACTGTTATCCAACGTTCCCGATCGAAGTTGTTATGTAGCTGGCGCATCTCATACATATAGAGGGAGAGCTGATGCGTTTGCTCTTTACTGGCAGCGAGTGCCGCTAAGGCGCAGGCCTGAGGTTCGAGAGCTCTGCGCAAAACAATAAAATGTGCCATCACCTGATCGAAGTTTTCGCGGGTCATCCACCAGGTCAGTAATTCCTGATCGAGAAAGTTCCAGCTTGATTGTGGCATCACCCGGGTACCAATTCGCGGACGAGGTAAAAGCATCCCCTTGGCCGTCAGCGTTTTTACGGCTTCACGCACGGCCGTGCGGCTGACCCCAAAAATCTCTCCTAACTCATTCTCGCCGGGAAGAATGGCACCTTCCGGATATTCCCCAGACAAAATACGTTGTGCAATTTTCTCCGCAAGAAGATAAGAAAGGTTACGTTGAGCCGCTTGTTGATGCGCATTGAGTAGCATGTAAGGTATTCCTGAATGTCTTTCTCTTATTATAAAGGAGAGTTTACTCCAGGCTCCGGCTTAAAACGGGGATGTTTTTAGCGGAAAACGGTCGATATTTATCCATTTCGGGCAAAATTGTTGGATTAATGACCGGTTGATAAAAAAAGTTAATTTAGGGGTTGCGGGCTTCTGAGAACTCCCTATAATGCGCCTCCACTGACCGGGAACAACGACTGACAAGTCGCCTGGCCAGGAAGAGAAAAAGAAGAATGTTCGAATGAATAATCTCTTGACTCTTCAGCGGGAAAACGTAATATACGCCTCCCGCGCTGCATAAGATTCCTTGCGAACCGCGGCATGCTCTTTAACAATTTATCAGACAATCTGTGTGGGCACTCACAAGACGATATCAGCCACCTCGGTGGCAAAAAATATCAAGTCTTAGAGTGACCAAGCAGTAATTCATTTAGTTGAATTATTACGAAGTAATCTCTGAGCACCGCTTAACATGTTTAAGCAAATCGAACTTTTAATTGAAGAGTTTGATCATGGCTCAGATTGAACGCTGGCGGCAGGCCTAACACATGCAAGTCGAGCGGCATCGGGAAGTAGCTTGCTACTTTGCCGGCGAGCGGCGGACGGGTGAGTAATGTCTGGGAAACTGCCTGATGGAGGGGGATAACTACTGGAAACGGTAGCTAATACCGCATGACCTCGAAAGAGCAAAGT
>NZ_SEWS01000007.1:0-56904 GCF_004195095.1 Rahnella sp. CFA14(1/10)
TTCGTAATAATTCAACTAAATGAATTACTGCTTGGTCACTCTAAGACTTGATATTTTTTGCCACCGAGGTGGCTGATATCGTCTTGTGAGTGCCCACACAGATTGTCTGATAAATTGTTAAAGAGCAGTGAGTTACGCGCTTTCGCTTGCTAACTCGAGGTGGCGTATATTACGCCTTCCTCATTCAGTGTCAACCGTTTATTTCATCCGGTTGCCGCTGTTTTTAATCTTTCCGACCCGGTTACTTCGTGATGTTGTTCACGTTGTTCCCTGTCGATGGAGCGGCATTATAGGGAGTTCTCAGCAGGCCGCAAGGGCTAATTTCACTTTTTTTATCAAATGTTCATAAATCCATCAAACGAATTAATAACGAACAAGAAATGTATAAAAAAGGGGCCCCGGATTGCTCCGGAGCCCGTTTAAGACCGCGACTTATCTATTTACTGTCTTGCGATGATGTGATCATTTTCCACATCGACAGTAATTGGCTTACCTGGGATCAGCTTGCCGGACAAGATTTGCTGAGCCAGCGGGTTCTCAATCTCTTGCTGGATAGCACGCTTCAATGGACGCGCACCATAAACCGGGTCAAATCCGGTATTACCCAGCAATTCAAGCGCCGCATCGGTCAGCGTTGCCGAGTAGCCATGTTCTTCCAGACGTTTATACAAACGCTCCAACTGAATCTTCGCGATATTTTTAATATGCGCATGGCCCAGCGGATGGAACACAACGACTTCATCTATACGGTTGATGAATTCCGGACGGAAGCTGTGTGTAACCACTTCCATGACCGATTCTTTCATCTGCGCATAGCTCGCCTCGCCAAAGTGCTGCTGAATAATGTCAGAGCCCAGGTTAGAGGTCATAATGACTACCGTATTACGGAAATCGACCGTTCTGCCCTGCCCGTCCGTTAAGCGACCGTCATCTAACACCTGTAATAAGATGTTGAACACATCCGGGTGCGCCTTCTCTACTTCATCTAATAAAATGACAGAGTAAGGACGGCGACGAACCGCTTCTGTCAGGTAGCCGCCTTCCTCATAACCGACATAACCCGGAGGCGCACCGACCAGACGTGAAACTGAGTGTTTCTCCATAAACTCCGACATATCGATGCGAACCATCGCGTCATCACTGTTAAACAGGAATGTTGCCAGCGCCTTACACAGCTCGGTTTTACCTACACCCGTCGGCCCCAGGAACAAGAATGACCCGATCGGGCGGTTTGGATCTGACAGCCCTGCGCGACTACGACGAATCGCATTTGATACCGCTTCCACCGCTTCATTCTGGCCGATCACACGGTTATGCAGCTCTTCTTCCATACGCAACAGTTTTTCACGTTCACTTTCAAGCATCCGCGCCACCGGAATGCCGGTCCAGCGCGCCAGCACATCGGCAATTTCCACATCTGTCACGCGGTTGCGCAGCAGTTTCATGGTCTTACCTTCCGCCTGGGTCGCTGCAGCCAGTTGTTTTTCAAGCTCAGGAATTTTCCCGTACTGCAATTCTGACATACGTCCCAGGTCGCCAACACGCCGGGCCTGCTCAAGCGTAATCTTCGCCTGCTCCAGCTCGGCTTTAATATTCTGGGTGCCGGTCAGTGACGCTTTCTCAGCTTTCCACTCTTCTTCCAGCTCAGAATATTCACGCTCTTTCTGGCTCAGTTCGGCTTCCAGCATTTCCAGACGTTTCACACTGGCATCATCAGACTCTTTTTTCAGCGCCTGCTGTTCCAGTTTGAGCTGGATAATACGGCGATCCAGACGGTCCAGAGATTCAGGTTTGGAATCCATTTGCATACGAATGCTGGATGCCGCTTCATCTATAAGGTCAATCGCTTTATCCGGTAACTGACGGTCGGAAATGTAACGGTGCGACAATGTCGCCGCCGCAACGATGGCCGGGTCAGTAATCTGCACATGGTGGTGCAGCTCATAGCGTTCTTTCAGACCACGCAAAATAGCAATGGTATCTTCGACAGAAGGCTCAGCAACAAACACTTTCTGGAACCGACGCTCTAACGCCGCATCTTTTTCGATAAACTGACGATACTCATTTAATGTCGTCGCGCCCACACAGTGAAGTTCACCCCGCGCCAACGCCGGTTTAAGCATATTCCCGGCATCCATTGCGCCATCGGCTTTACCGGCACCAACCATGGTGTGCAACTCATCGATAAACAGAATGACATTACCTTCCTGTTTAGCGAGATCGCTCAGAACACCTTTCAGTCGTTCTTCAAATTCCCCGCGATATTTAGCACCGGCCACCAGCGCGCCCATATCTAATGAAAGCACACGTTTATTTTTCAGACCTTCCGGCACTTCACCATTAATGATGCGTTGTGCCAGCCCTTCTGCAATCGCGGTTTTACCGACACCAGGCTCACCAATCAGTACCGGGTTATTTTTAGTACGACGTTGCAGAACCTGAATGGTCCGGCGAATTTCTTCATCACGACCAATGACCGGATCCAGTTTGCCCTGCTCGGCACGTTCGGTCAGATCGATAGTGAATTTTTTCAATGCCTGACGTTGATCTTCGGCATTCTGATCATCCACTTTCTCACCCCCACGCATTTGATCGATGGCAGCTGTCATTTTATCGGCCGTGGCACCGCAGGCTTTTAACATATCCGTTAAAGAGCCACGGTCTTTCATCACGGCCAGAACAAACAGTTCTGAAGAGATAAAGGTATCGGCACGTTGTTGTGCCAATTTGTCACAAAGATTTAAAACACGTACCAGCTCATGGGATGGTTGAACATCGCCGCCGGTACCTTCAACTTGCGGCAAACGCCCCAAAGCCTGATCAACGTCCGTGCGCAGTTTCTGGGTATCTACCCCGGCCGCCGTTAATAAAGGACGCACGGTTCCGCCCTCCTGAGTGAGTAATGCGCTCATCAGGTGAACAGGTTCGATAAATTGATTGTCGCGCCCGAGCGCGAGTGACTGGGCATCCGCGAGGGCAAGCTGGAATTTGCTGGTAAGACGATCCAGACGCATAACACCTCCAATACTGAACAAAATTGCTACTGGAGATTAAATGAGGTCAACCCTCACGTTTTCAAGGTTATCTTGGCAGTATATTCAGAGGACTGCTGTTATGCGCGATGGATCGTCTTGATTCGATAGGTTATATCAGCCAAATTAAACTTGCCAGCCGTCCGGTTACGCCGTCGCGCCGGTAAGAGTAAAATTTACGGCTGTCAGTGACTGTGCAATGTTCGCCGCCGTAGATAGCTGTGATGCCAGCCGACTGTAAGCGCAGCCGTGCGAGCAGGTAAATGTCAGCCATAAATTTCGCGCCAACGGGTCTAAAAGCCGCAGATGTCGCACCGTTCACAGCCATAAAGGCTTCGCGTACTTCTCCACCGACCTCAAAATGCGAAGGGCCGATTGCCGGTCCCATCCATGCCATGATGTCTTTGGAAGCGGCGTCAAAACAGGCTACCGTATTTTCTAATATCCCCGCACACAAACCACGCCAACCGGCATGGGCTGCTGCCACTTCATCACCGTTCATGCTGCAGAACAGCACCGGCAAGCAGTCAGCTGTCATTGCTGCGCAAACAACACCTGGTTCGCGGGTATAAGCCGCATCAGCAATTAAAGAAGGACTGCGGGGAATATGCGCCGTTAAACGAACAACGTCGGTACCATGAACCTGCTCCAGCCAATGTGGTGAAGCTGGCAGCCCGCCGAGTTCGACTATACGCTGACGGTTCAAAGCGACATGTTCAGGGGAGTCTCCGACATGATCGCCAAGATTAAGCGCCCCGTAAGGAGGCAAACTGACACCGCCCTCCCGGGTCGTCGCACATGACCGCACCGTTGCCGGTTGCGGCCACTGAGGCTTGATAAGTGCGCACATTACCAGTTCATCTGATCCTTGAACTCTTCGGTATCTGCTTTAAGCGCACTGATCAGGTCAACCATATCCTGGGGAAGTGGCGCATGCCATTCCATCTGAATACCGGTGACCGGATGATAAAGGCGCAGCATGGTAGCGTGAAGAGCCTGACGATCGAATCCGCGCAACATATTAATAAACGATTCCGAGGCACCTTTAGGCAGTCTCGGGCGGCCGCCATAAAGCTGATCGCCTAACAGAGGATGGTTAATGTGCGCCATATGCACACGGATCTGGTGGGTACGTCCGGACTCCAGACGCAAGCGCAGACGCGTATGAGCACGGAAATGCTCCATAATGCGATAGTGTGTCGTCGCCGGTTTACCTGTCGGATGGACCGCCATATGTGTACGTTTGGTGGAATGGCGCGCAATCGGCTCATTCACTGTGCCGCCTGCCGTCATTGTACCAATCGCCACGGCTTCATATTCGCGGGTAATTTCGCGAGCCTGAAGTGCAGTCACCAGATGCGTTTGTGCGGGCACAGACTTCGCGACCACCATCAGGCCGGTAGTATCTTTATCCAGGCGGTGCACAATGCCGCAGCGCGGCACATCAATAATTGCCGGGTAATAATGCAGCAACGCATTCAGTACTGTGCCATCAGGATTTCCTGCGCCCGGATGAACAACCAGATCGCGAGGTTTATTGATGACTAAAATATCAGTATCTTCATACACGATATCTAAAGCGATATCTTGTGGCAGCCAACGCGCTTCTTCTTCAATTTGCGCATCGATTGCGATAGCCTCGCCACCCAACACTTTTTCTTTTGGTTTGGTCACTTTTTTGCCATTGACCGTGACCCTGTCTTCAAGGATCCAATCTTTTATACGAGATCTTGAATAATCAGGGAACAATTCGGCCAAAGCCTGATCTAACCGTTGACCGAGTTGAGATTCGGCCACCGTTGCGGTGAGTTGTACTTGTTGTGCCATATGCAGCTTCTTGGTTAACGTTGGGTTTTCACGGCGATGCCGTTTAAAATAATGTGCTATTGTAGCTGGTCTTTGTCGGGAGCTTAACGGACAGTCTCCCAGAATAACACCTGAGGATAATCAAAACGTCATGACGCGTGTGAAATATCTGGTGGCAGCAGCCACGTTGAGCCTGGCGCTGGTCGGTTGCTCCAGTTCCAAAGAAACGGTTCCCGATAACCCGCCTAACGTCCTTTATGCTACTGCCCAGCAAAAGCTGCAGGACGGTAACTTTAAAGGCGCTATTGCGCAATTAGAAGCGCTCGATAACCGCTATCCGTTTGGGCCTTACTCGCAGCAAGTTCAGTTAGATCTGATTTATGCCTATTACAAGTCTGCTGACTTGCCTATGGCTCAGGCTTCTATTGATCGCTTTATGCGTCTGAACCCAACACATCCGAATATTGACTACGTCATGTATATGCGTGGTTTAACGGATATGGCGTTGGATGACAGTGCACTGCAAGGATTTTTCGGTGTTGATCGTTCAGACCGTGATCCACAGCATGCACGTGCAGCATTCCGTGATTTCAGCCAGCTGATCCACACGTATCCAAACAGCCAGTACGCCACTGACGCGACTAAACGTTTGGTATTCCTGAAAGATCGTTTGGCGAAGTACGAGCTGTCAGTGGTGCAATACTACACTAAACGCGGTGCTTACGTCGCTGTCGTTAACCGTGTAGAGCAAATGCTGAAAGATTATCCGGATACTAAAGCAACGCATGATGCGCTGCCGTTGATGGAAAACGCCTACCGCGAACTGCAGCTGAACACTCAGGCTGATAAAGTCGCGAAAATTATTGCGGCTAACAGTGCAGCGTAATTTTACATGTCCGTAGACAAACGGTAGCTGAGGCTGCCGTTTTTTTTTGGCTTTTTTCTAGGGGGAAACGCAGAAAAACAGGAAAGAATAACGCACTGATCCTATCAATCATGCCTGCTCCTGAATGAAGTCTCAAGGTCTTTCCGGCCATTAATTACCCTGTATCACATAAACGCCAAAGTTGACAAAAAGTGACAAAAAACCGTGAGTTTGGGGACGCATTTCGTAAAAAAGGCTGGTATGTTGGATTCATCGGAGACGGAAAGAAGAGAGGTAAGTTATATGACAGTCAACATTACCAGTAAACAAATGGACATCACCACCGCGATTCGTGAACACATCGAAGGCCGTCTGAAAAAACTGGATAAATGGCAAACTCAGCTCATTAACCCGCACATAATCCTGTCTAAAGAACCTCAGGGATTTGTCGCCGATGCGACCATCAGTACCCCAAACGGGAAACTGGTTGCCAGCGCCACGCACGATGATATGTACGCTGCGATTAACGAAATGACGACCAAACTTGAGCGACAACTCAACAAAGCGCAGCATAAGGGTGAGGCTCGCCGTGCAGAATCCGGCGTCAAAGAACTCAATCTGGAACCGGTGCAGGAAGAAGAGGAATAACCGGGTTATCCGACATGTCAGTAACAACGCGCTCCGAGGAGCGCGTTTTTTGTGCCTGAAGGAAATGTTATTGACACAAGGAAAAGCCTGCGGTTACTTTAAGACTCTGCTCAAACTCATGGAAACAAGGCATACATGTATACCCGTCTGTTTTTCTTCGCATTCTTTTTTACCTTCCCCTGATTGGGAGGCGTTTCGTCGCGAAAGAATGAATGCGAAGACGAACAATAAAGCCTCCTGAAAAGGGGGCTTTTTTTATGCCTGCGTTTTACACATTTTGCTGAAAGAAAGAACATTTAAAAGGGTAACAACATGACCGAGAACTCATTACTGGCACTGCGTGAACGTATCAGCGCATTAGACCTGAAACTGCTGGCTCTGCTGGCGGAACGACGTACGATGGCAATTGAAGTCGCGCAATCCAAAATGCACTCTCACCGCCCTATCCGCGATAAAGAACGTGAAGCAGACCTGATTAACACACTGATTCAGGAAGGAAAAAAGCAGGGACTTGACGGGCATTACATCACCCGTGTTTATCAGCTGATCATTGAAGATTCCGTTCTCACGCAGCAGGCGCTCCTGCAGCAACATTTGAACAAAACCCCTTCTGACTCAGCACGCATCGCTTTCCTCGGTCCGAAAGGTTCATATTCTCATCTCGCCGCGCGTCAGTTTGCCGCCCGTCATTTCGACCAGTTCATCGAATGTGGTTGCCAGAAATTTCAGGACATCTTCTCTCAGGTAGAAACCGGTCAGGCCGATTACGCAGTATTACCGATTGAAAATACCAGTTCAGGCTCAATCAATGACGTTTACGATCTGCTGCAACACACCAGCTTGTCAATTGTAGGTGAACTGACTAATCCTATTAACCATTGTGTACTGGTCGCGACTGACACTGATTTGTCGCAGATTCAGACGGTCTATAGCCATCCGCAACCCTTCCAGCAATGCAGCCAGTTCATTAACCGCTTCCCTCACTGGAAAATTGAATATTGTGAAAGTACTGCAGCAGCGATGGAAAAAGTGGCGGCAGCCAGTTCTCCCCACGTGGCCGCACTGGGCAGCGAAGCCGGTGGTGCGTTGTATAAGTTGCAGGTACTGGAACATAATCTGGCGAATCAGCAGGAAAATATCACCCGCTTCATTATCCTGGCGCGCAAAGCCATTGAAGTGACGGATCAGGTTCCGGCTAAAACCACACTGATTATGGCAACCGGCCAGCAAGCGGGGGCGCTGGTGAACGCACTTCTGGTGTTGCGCGACCAGGGCATTATCATGACCAAACTGGAATCACGCCCGATTAACGGCAATCCGTGGGAAGAGATGTTTTATATCGATGTGCAGGCGAACCTGCGTTCAGAAGAGATGAAAAAGGCGCTGAAAGATCTGGCACCTATCACCCGCTCGCTGAAAGTTCTCGGCTGTTATCCAAGCGAAAACGTCGTCTCCGTCGATCTGTAATGGCGCAAACAAAAAGGGCGCTGCACCAAGCAACGCCCTTTTGTTCACCTGCTTATGAAATTACTTGCGATTGTCGTTTGCCTGGCGCAGTAACGCACCACTTTCTTTCAGGAAACGCGGCGCATAATCGCCAAACCAGTGCTCAACCTGTCTGAATTTATCGATAAATGCTTGTTTATCGCCGCTTTCCAGCAGAGCAAGGGCATCACCAAAACGCTGATAGTAACGTTTGATCAGCGCCAGATTGCTTTCTGACGACATAATGATGTCAGCGTAAAGCTGAGGATCCTGCGCAAATAGCCGTCCGACCATCGCCAGTTCGAGACGATAAATCGGTGAAGACAATGCCAGTAACTGTTCGATTTGCACATTCTCTTCTGATAAATGCATGCCGTACGCAAAGGTCGCGAAATGGCGCAGCGCCTGAATAAAAGCCATGTTCTGGTCATGTTCGACGGCGCTGATTTTATGCAACCGCGCGCCCCAGACCTGCAACTGCTCCAGCAACCACTGATAGGCCTGAGGTTCGCGGCCGTCACAGTACACCACCACCTGTTTTGCCAGGCTGCTGACGTCCGGACCAAACATCGGATGCAAACCAAGAACCGGCCCTTCATGCACCGCCAGCATCGCCTGCAACGGACGGTTTTTCACCGACGCCAGATCCACCAAAATGCAATCTTCAGGTAGTTTAGGCAGTCGGGCAATGACCTCTTCGGTCAGGTGGATGGGTACACTGACAATCACCATACCGGCATCAGCCAGCAGCGTCTCTGCCTGCGGCCAGTCTTCCTGTTCCAGCACCTTTACCTGATAGCCGGAAAGCTCCAGAAGACGGGTGAATAAACGCCCCATCTGCCCGTTTCCGCCGATAATCACCACCGGGCGCAGTGCCGGATGCAGCGTTTTGAAGCCTTTGTCGTTTTCGCTTGAGTAGGACTCACGCATCACGCGGCGCAATACATCTTCAATCAGATCGGGCGGAACACCGAGGTTCTGCGCTTCCTGACGGCGTGAAGCCAGCATTGCCGCTTCCCGTTCAGGCACATAAATCGGCAAACCATAACGGCTTTTGACTTCCCCGACTTCTGCCACCAGCGCCAGACGCCGTGATAAGAGATCTAACAACGCTTTATCTACGTCATCGATCTGATCGCGCAACGCGTTAAGTTCTGCCACCATAAAAACTTACTCTCCTGCGATTCGTGTCGCCAGCGCGTCGCCCAGTTCCTGATGCATCCTGCGCAGCAGGCTTTCCGTCGTTTCCCAGTTAATGCAGGCATCCGTGACAGACACACCGTATTTCATTTCTGAACGCGGTTGTTCAGAAGACTGGCTGCCTTCATTCAGATGACTTTCCAGCATCAGCCCCGTGATAGAACGGTTGCCGGCTTTAATCTGGTCGATGACGGACTGAGCCACAACAGGCTGGCGACGATAGTCTTTGTTTGAGTTACCGTGACTGCAATCTATCATCAAGGAAGGACGGAGTCCCGCATCGGCCATCTGTTTTTCACAAGCCTGCACATCAAGTTCGCTGTAGTTTGGCGTTTTGCCGCCGCGTAAAATAACATGTCCGTCCGGGTTGCCCTGAGTCTGCAGCAAACAAACCTGACCAGCCTGATTGATCCCCACAAAGCGGTGCGCCATTTCTGCCGCACGCATCGCATTGATCGCTGTGCCCAGGCTGCCGTCAGTCCCATTCTTGAAGCCCACCGGCATTGACAAACCAGACGCCATTTCCCGGTGTGTTTGCGATTCTGTGGTACGCGCACCGATCGCTGACCAGCTGAACAGATCGCCTAAGTATTGCGGGCTGTTGGGATCCAGCGCTTCTGTCGCCAGCGGCAACCCCATGCCGACCAGTTGCAGCAGTAAATCACGGGCAATGTGCAGACCCGCTTCCACATCAAACGTCCCATCCATGTGCGGATCGTTAATCAACCCTTTCCAGCCAACAGTCGTGCGCGGTTTTTCAAAGTACACGCGCATGACGATGTACAAACGATCACTCAGTTCCGCCGCCAGGGTTTTCAGGTGACGTGCGTAATCCAGCGCTGCATCAACATCATGAATCGAACACGGGCCACATACCACCAGAAGACGAGGATCACGACCATGGACGATATCCGCGATGGTTTTACGAGCTTCGGAAATACTGTTTTCATCACTGACACTCAAAGGAAAACGGTTTTTCAGCTCTTCAGGAGTGATAAGGATTTGTTCAGCAGTGATGTGAACATTATTCAGGGCATCTTTTTGCATGATCGTGTTCCGTTATAAGGAAAAGGGGTTGCCACGGCGGCATCTGCGGACAACATTAACACAGCGCGTAAACTTAGCAAGCCTTACTTGTAAACATAAAATTACCAATTGACGGCAATAAGACATTTTATGGAAAGTTTTATTTACATAAAGGGCGTCAGGATCGAAATGACTGTACCGTAATTATTACATACGATTTATCCGCAGAGGCCGTAATCATTAAGAGAGGAGGAGTGAGGACGAGATTGGGAATAGCCTCAGCAACGCAGATGTTGCTGAGGAAGAGAAATCTACAGGTTACGATCCAGAGTAATAAACACCTGCCCTAAAGCAGTCACTTCATCAACACCGCATTCGAAATGACTTTCCTGACGGCTCACCTTCAGGCGGTTACCTGGAATGCGGGCCACATCGTAAACATCCAGGTCACCATCGATATCCAGCAGCCAGCGGCCATTGCCGGGATGCGTACTGCCCAGATCGATAATCCACGAATGGTTGCCCTTCACTATATACGCAGGCTGTGCCAGCGAATCGTCCAGCAGTGACGGGTCAACAGCCCAGAGGCCTTCTTCCTCAAGCGTGCCGCCACGCAATCTTAATTTTTTAAGCTGGTGGATTTCACCTGATACCCCGGCAGCTGAAGCATTGGCATCTTGCATCGTACCTTTGCCCGTTGCCAGCCAGCGCAACGAGACACCGGTATCCAGCGCACAGGCGACGACAACATCACCGGGGAAATAATCCCTTCTTACCCAAGTACTTATCGTGCCAGATGACAATCCATACAGATCCCCCAGTTCCTTCTGCATGCTAAAGCCGTAAGCCTGAAGCATACGCGTCAGAACAGCTTTTCCACCTTCAAGTTCATCTAATTGCATCTGGCGAAAACTCCTGAATCTGTAAATATCATCTTGACAACTCGCAAATGCAAGCTTAGATTGATTATGTAATGTACCGACAGACGACCATGATACCAAATTTACGGCGTCGTGGAGAAATAAGGAGATGCGATGTTTTTAGGAACGGAGCAGCAGCGCCAGGCTGGCCTGCGCCATATCGCTCATCTGAAAGAAACCTATTTCCCCCGGAATAAAAGTCGGGTTGAGGTTATTTTTGATCAGGCCCCTGAAAAATGGAAAACCACATTATGTTTTCATGCTGGCTTTAAACAACATCATACTTTTCTGACCTATTCACAATTAAGTGACGAAGAGCAATTGAAAATTACTCAGGCTTTATTATCCCTTCACCATTTCATGACGATATTTACAGGAGAACTTTATTCATGACCGACTGGATAGATGAATCACAGGAATACCAACTGAGAGTACTTGAAGCGCAAATATCAAAGGCAACCCGCACACAGCCTGAACCGTCGGCCTTGTTCTGTGTGGATTGCGAAGCTTCCATCCCGGAACAACGCAGGAACATCATCTCAGGTGTACAGCGATGTATTGAATGTCAGGAAATTGAAGAACTCAAAAGAAAGAATTACCGGCCAGTATAAACAGCTGAATTAACACCATTCAAATTAATCAACTCACTGGGAATAATATTATTTCCGGAAGGCTTCCCATATTTCATTTTTGGAAAAGCCAGTATGACAGATAATATCACAGACAGAACACTTGCTTTACCGCCGCCCGCGCTTAACCGGAGAGCCGGGCAAGGTTTCCCGGGCGGCTGGTGGTGGAATGCCCCCCCGCGCGGCGCTCAGCAGTCCGCTGGAAAAGCCCCTGACTCGTGATTTTTGTCAGCGCCAGCAAACAGCGCTTTCTCAGCTGGCAACGCTGCCCCGTTGCCTGCGAACACTTTTATATCAGCGATATACCTTTTTGCTGGAAACAAAAGGGGTCGCGCTGCGTTTCATTTCCTGATGACAGTTTTCACACAACGCTTGTGGCCGCGTATTAAACAGGTCAACGCGAGAAACAATCTGAATCGTCAAATCTCGCAAAAGCTACTCATGGAAGAAGAAACGTTTAACCGCCTCCCGACCTAATGATGACGGTCTGAATTGATACAAAAACCACGCCAATAAAAATTCATGCATAAATTCAATGAATTATAAATTTTGAAATACCCTGACTGTTGACGTATTACATCAATTAAAGAATACTGTATATAAACACAGTATCTGGCGAGGGGAGAAAATGGAAAACCTGACTAAACAACAGCTAACGTTGTCCAGGATACAATTGATCGCAGACATTTCGCAGACGGCGCAATGCAATCCAAAAGAATTTCTGGTCGTGATGTCACTGATCTCAGAGCTGGCCAGCCAGGCGCTGACTGACGAAAATCAGGACGCTGTGTATTGCAACGGGAGCGCTGACGACACCCACTGATTGCCAGACTCCGCAGCGGTAGTCATCAACATTGCTGGCGCTTGCCCGACCGGTTTCCCTCCGGAGTAAGCGCCCCGCCCTCTCCCTGTCTTCACTGCCTGCTTATCTGTTGTGCCAGCCGTTTCACACCCCTCTCAGATTGTCTCCCGGCGTGCTATTACGCAGACTGAACTCACCCCCTGACGATTTCATTCACTTGCGGAGAAAAACCCATGAAAATTTATGCACAACAGGGCGATACCCTCGATTCCCTATGCTGGCGCTATTACAACCGCACGGCGTCCGTCGTCGAAAAAGTGTATGCCGCCAATACTGGCATCGCGGATTTAGGCCCGTTATTACCCCATGGCACAGCCGTCGATATGCCAGACATAGCAGAACAACCCGTACAGGAGGTTCTCAAATTATGGGACTGAATACAGAACGCATCAGTTCAGGCTGTGCCTATTTTATAGCCACCTCGCTGACCTGGCTTGCCAGTCTGACCTCGCAAGATGTTGCCTTTCTGATCGGCTCAGCAGTGGGTGTCGGCACGTTTTTGATCAACTGGTACTACCGGCGCAAAAGCTACCAGTTGCTGGCACGTAAAAGCCTGAGCAAAGACGACTATGAAAACCTCAACTCTTAAACGCTGCAGCGTTGCCGTCGTGTTAGGGCTGATGGCGGCATTGCCGGGCTACCTGTCATTGCAGGTGTCGGAAGAAGGATTGCGGCTGATCACCGACTTTGAAGGCTGTCAGCTGCAACCCTATCAGTGCAGCGCCGGGGCATGGACCAGCGGTATTGGCCATACGGCAGGCGTTAAACCGGCACGGGAAATAACTGAACATCAGGCCGCTGAAAACCTGCTGGCCGATATTCAGCAAACCGAGCGTGCCATCAAAAAATGCATGCCGGTCACGATGCCTCAACCGGTTTTTGATGCTGTGGTGTCCTTCAGTTTTAACGTCGGTACCGGTGCCGCGTGTAGATCAACACTGGCGTTTTTCATCAACAAATGGCAATGGCGACAAGCCTGTGATCAGCTGCCACGGTGGGTTTTCGTCAATGGCGAACGCAACCGGGGTCTGGAACGCAGGCGAAACGCCGAACGTGCCCTCTGCCTGAAAGGGATATGAATGCGCATATTTCTGGCCGTTCTGGCCGCAATGACTTTGCTGGTTGCCATGTTGATACTTTCCAACCGCTCATTACAGCACGACCTCGATAAGAGCCGTCAGCAACGTGACGCCCTGAGCACACAGTTACATCAACGGGAGCAGTTGATCATCCTGTTAAACCAACAAATGCGTCAGCGTGAACAGGCGGAACTGTCATTACGCAAAAACCTGAGCGCCGCTCAACAGGTGATGCAAGCCCGTGAACAACAAAGGCTGAGGAGCCTCTATGAAAATTCGCAAACCCGTCAGTGGGCTGACAACGGGTTGCCTGCTGATATTAGCCGGCTGCACCAGCGCCCCGCCTTCAGCTCCGCCAGCGATTATTTACGTTGGCTGTCCGGCAGTGAGTTCCTGCCCGATACCGGCCAGTCATCCCGCCACTAACCAGGACCTGAGTGCCGACATTCTTCAGCTGGAGTCCGCGCTGATGGATTGCGGCTTACAAATTGAAGCCATCAAACAGTGTCAGGAGGCACAACATGCAAAAACCGATTCAGTTGCAACAACGGCTCATTGAACGAATTCCCCTGCTTGCGGCCGCACCTGAAAAACTGGTGATCGCCACCGGGCCGGGCAACGTGGTGGCCACATCCGCACCGTCGCTTTCTTTTGAGTACCGCTATCCGCTGACGATGACGATCACTGACGATACGCTGAGCGAAACGCTGGTTGATCTGGCCGTCGTTACCGTTCTCGACTGGCTACAGGTCAGTCAGCCTGAAGTTTTGGGCAACGCCCTGCACCGGCTGAATGATTTTACCTTCACTCATCAGGAACGAAGCCTCGTTCTGACGCTGCAACTGACGGAACGCGTCCAGGTAAGTGACAAGGATGAGGTGCGCACGATCACTCATCTGCCGGAGCCCCCGCTGCCGGAAAACGTGGCGCTGCCGCGTCAGGTTTATCTCAACGGCGAACTGATCAGCAGCTGGACCGTGTAACTCAACGCCTCGTTGTGCCATCCACTGTCGGACGGCCACAGGTTGTCGCCCAACCCTCTGAAACGGCATCCTTTATCTCATGAACACAACTCTTCAACTCAACGACATGATGCGGCTGATTGGCAATATGGTGCGCATCGGCAAGGTCTCAGAACTGGATCTTGCCAACGCCCGCTGCCGCGTTGCCACAGGCAGCAATGTGACGGCCTGGTTGCCGTGGATGACGCACCGTGCCGGACGCACGTGTAGCTGGTGGGCACCCTCCGTCGGTGAACAGGTCTTACTGCTCTCGATGGGTGGCGAACTCAATACGGCATTCGTTTTGCCGGCGGTTTTCTCCGATGCCTCGCCCGCACCTTCATCCTCGGCGGACGCCCTTCATCTGGCCTTTCCGGACGGTGCCATTTTTGAGTACGAACCGGAAACCAGTGCACTGAAGGTCACCGGCATCAAAACCGCCGTGATCAATGCGACGCAGAAAGTGGACGTTACCGCACCCGAAATCCGCTGTACCGCCAGCACCCGCATCACGCTGGATACGCCGGAAGTGGTGTGCACCCGCAAACTGACGACAGGTTCACTCGAAGTGAAACAAGGCGGCACGCTGACCGGCAACTTAACCCACAGCGGCGGCAACCTGACATCCAACGGCATTGTTGTGCATACCCACCGGCACAGCGGTGTACAGACAGGCAGCGGTCAGACAGGAGGCCCGCAATGAGCAATCCAAAATATCTGGGAATGAACAGAAACAGCGGTATCGCCATTGAGGATCTCGACCATATCCGCCAGTCCGTCAGCGACATATTGAATACGCCGGTGGGCTCGAGAGTGATGCGCCGCACTTACGGTTCGCTGCTTTCAGAGTTGATCGACCAGCCGCAAAACGGCGCCCTGCGACTGCAGATGATGGCAATTTGCTACACCGCATTGTTGCAGTGGGAACCCCGCATTTCACTCAATGCCATCACTTTCGACACCGGTTACGACGGCAAGATGGTGGTGGAACTGACCGGAAGCCGTACCGACACGGCAACGGATTTTTCCCTGAATATTCCTGTGAGCTGATACTTATGGCAACGATCGATTTGAGCCAGTTACCGCCCCCTGATGTGGTCGAAGAACTGGATTATGAAAGCCTGCTTAAAGCACGTAAAACAACGCTGATTTCGCTCTATCCCGCCGATCAGCAGGAGGCCATCAGCCGCACGCTGACGCTGGAATCCGAGCCACTGGTCAAACTGTTGCAGGAAAACGCGTACCGAGAACTGATCCTGCGCCAGCGTGTTAACGAAGCCGCCCGCGCGGTGATGGTTGCCTATGCGACGGGCAGTGATTTGGATCAGCTGGCGGCGAATTTCAACGTTCAGCGCCTGGTTCTACAGCCTGCGGATATCAATACAATCCCACCAACAGCCGCCGTTTTAGAAGCCGATAGCGATTTACGTATGCGTATTCCTCAGGCATTCGAAGGGCTGAGCGTGGCAGGGCCGACAGGCGCTTACGAATATCATGCGCGCTCGGCAGACGGACGCATCGCGGATGCATCGGCCATCAGCCTGTCTCCCGCAGAAGTGACAGTCACCATTTTGTCACGTGACAACGATGGCGTTGCCTCCGCTGATTTGCTCGTTGCCGTGGAGAAGGCACTGAACGATGAAGATGTCCGGCCTGTCGCCGACCGCGTCACTGTGCAGGCGGCAGATATTGTGCCTTATCAGATTGATGCCGTGCTGTATGTCTTACCCACACCTGAAATTGAGCCTGTCCGGGCGGCATCAGAAGCGCAGTTAAAAACGTATATCAATACGCAAAGTCGGCTAGGCCGCGATATCCGGCTTTCTGCCATCTATGCCGCTTTGCATGTTGAAGGCATTCAGCGGGTCGAGTTGTCATCGCCGCTGGCGGATATCGTGCTTGATAAAACTCAGGCGTCACTCTGTACCGGTTACTCACTGACAGTGGGAGGCTCGGATGAGTGACCGTCTTTTACCTTCCGGTTCCACACAACTTGAAGTCGCGGCCGCACAGGCGTTATCGCAAATCGGTAATCTCAGCGTTCCTCTTCGTGAACTCTGGGATCCTGATTTCTGTCCGCTGGAATTACTACCCTATCTTGCCTGGGCATTTTCGGTAGACCGCTGGGATGAAAACTGGACGGAACCAGCGAAACGCTCCGCAGTTCGCGCGGCCTGGTTCGTTCATAAACATAAGGGCACTATCGGGGCTTTGCGGCGGGTCGTTGAACCGCTCGGATATTTAATCCGCGTCACCGAATGGTGGCAGACCCACGATGCGCCCGGCACATTCCGGCTTGATGTGGGTGTTCTTGAAACAGGCATTACGGAAGAAATGTATCAGGAACTCGAACGACTGATCACCGATGCCAAACCCTGTAGCCGCCATCTGATTGGCCTCTCCATCAATCTGGACGTGACAGGAGATTTTTATATTGCGGCAGCCACTTACGACGGCGAAGAACTCACAGTTTATCCCTATTTCCCCGAAACCATTACCGCATCCGGATCCGCGTTTACCGGTTCAGCCATTCATTTAATCGACAACCTGAGAGTGAACTATGACAGCTAAATATTATGCGTTGCTGACCAATCTGGGGGCAGCAAAACTGGCCAATGCTACGGCGCTGGGTACCCAACTGAGCCTGACCCAAATGGCGGTCGGTGATGGCGGCGGTATTTTGCCAACGCCCGATCCGGCGCAAACAAAATTGATTGGCGAAAAGCGTCGTGCCTCACTCAACGCACTTAGCGTTGATCCGGCGAATACTAATCAGATTATCGCCGAACAGATCATTCCTGAAGATCAGGGCGGATTCTGGATCCGAGAAATTGGCTTATTTGATCAGGACAATACGCTGATTGCTATCGCCAACTGCCCTGAAACCTATAAACCCCAATTACAGGAAGGCAGCGGCCGGACGCAGACGGTTCGTATGATTTTAGTGGTAAACAGCACGGACGCGGTAACGCTGAAAATTGACCCGTCAGTGGTACTGGCAACACGCAAATATGTCGATGATAAAGTCATTGAGGTTAAGGCGTATGCGGATGATCTGATGGCGAAGCATGTGGCGGCTGTGAATCCACATCCACAATACGATCTGCCTGTTGGCATTCCCCTTCCCTGGCCGACAGCAACGCCACCAGCAGGATGGTTGAAATGTAATGGCGCGGCATTTGATAAGGCAAAATATCCTAAACTGGCATTAGCCTATCCATCTGGCTTATTACCTGACTTACGCGGGGAGTTTATTCGTGGCTGGGATGATGGAAGGGGAGTTGATACAGGGCGATTGATCTGTAGCTCCCAAGATCATTCTATTATTGCTCATACACATAACGCGCCGACATCAGATAGTTCCGAATTGAATTCAGGGACATATGAGGTCCCTGGGCACTTATCAAATAACAGTTATAAGGGTTATGATTATGCCCCACCAGTCCCAACATCATCTACTGGTGGCAATGAAACCCGTCCTCGCAATATCGCTTTTAATTATATTGTCCGGGCCGTCTGACCCTTAGCAATACGCCTAAAATTCCTAATTTCTCAAAGGGATAATTATCATTATCTCTTTTTTGTTCCTCCCTCTGTTGTGCCATTCCCCTCACGCCCCTAATGAAATGCGCTTTCTGTTGAGAACCGGCATCCTTGCTTCACCCCCACAACAGAGAGAGTCACCCTGATGGCTGATTATCATCACGGCGTACGTGTCGTCGAAATCAACGACGGCACCCGCATTATTTCCACCGTTTCCACAGCAATTATCGGCATGGTTTGTACCGCAGAAGATGCGGATGCGACCATTTTCCCTTTGAATACTCCGGTTCTGATCACTGATGTTCTGGCAGCCAGCGGTAAAGCAGGCACCAGCGGGACGTTGCGCGCAGCGCTTCTGGCGATTGCTGACCAGTGTAAACCGGTCACCGTCGTGGTGCGTGTTGCCACGGGCGAAGATGAGGCTGAGACTACCAGCAATATTATCGGCGGTTCTGATGCCAATGGCCGTTACACCGGCATGAAAGCACTGCTTTCTGCTCAGGCTGAGCTTGGCGTTAAACCACGCATTCTCGGTGTTCCAGGTCTCGATAATCAGGCCGTGGCAACCGCACTGGCGGGTGTTTGCCAGCAGCTGCGTGCCTTTGGTTATGTCGGCGTATATGGCGCAAAAACGATTTCAGATGCGATTAAATACCGTGAAAACTTCAGTCAGCGCGAACTGATGCTGATCTGGCCGGACTTTATTAACTGGAATACCGCCACCAGCCAGTCCGATATCGCTTATGCCACCGCTCGTGCTCTGGGCTTACGCGCCAAAATCGACCAGGAAACAGGCTGGCATAAAACCCTGTCAAACGTCGGCGTCAATGGTGTTACCGGTCTGTCCGCCAGTGTCTTCTGGGATTTGCAGGCCACCGGCACCGATGCCGATTTACTGAACGAAGCCTGTGTGACGACGCTGGTGCGCAAAGACGGTTTCCGCTTCTGGGGCAACCGTACCTGTAGCGATGACACGATGTTCCTGTTTGAAAACTACACCCGCACCGCGCAAATTCTGGCTGATACCATGGCGGAAGCACACATGTGGGCGGTCGATAAGCCGATGACCCCGACGCTGGTTCGCGACATGATCGACGGCATCAAAGCCAAAATGCGTGAAATGAAATCAGCGGGTTACATCATTGACGGTGACTGCTGGTACGACGAAACCGCGAATACAGCGGAAACGCTGAAAGCTGGCAAACTCTACATCGATTACGACTACACCCCGGTTCCTCCACTGGAAGATCTGACCCTGCGCCAGCGAATCACCGACTCTTATCTGGTGAACTTTGCCGCGTCCATTAACAGCTAAGGAGACAAAGACTCATGGCACTTCCAAAGAAATTGAAATACCTGAACCTGTTTAATGACGGGAACAGCTACCTCGGTCTGGTCTCTTCGCTGACACTGCCGAAACTCACCCGCAAACTGCAAAACTATCGCGGCGGCGGCATGAGCGGTTCGGTTGCGGTGGACTTCGGGCTGGATGACGACGCGCTGACACTGGAATGGTCCATCGGCGGTCTGGATGAGCTGGTTCTGCAGCAATGGGGCAGCACATCAGACATTCCGCTGCGTTTTGCCGGTTCATTGCAACGTGACGACACCGGCGATGTGTCGGCAGTTGAAGTGATGATGCGCGGCCGCCACAAAGAGTTTGATTTCGGCGAGTACAAACAAGGTGAAGACACTGAGACCAAAGTCACCACCCAGTGTACGTACTTCAAACTCACTATCGACGGTAAAGAACTGATCGAGATCGACACCGTCAATATGGTGGAAATCGTCAACGGCGTTGACCGTCTGGCGGAACATCGCACCGCACTCGGCTTGTAATCTCTTCCCCAAGCTGGCAGCTATTGCCAGCTTCATCTCCGATTAAGCAGGAAACGTATGAATCTTACTGACATCAACGACAACACCGTGATTTTAGATGTTCCGCTAAAACGCGGTGAAATGGAAATCACTGAAATTCAGGTGACTAAACCGACAGCGGGCAGCCTGCGGGGCATCGGCCTCGCGGCGCTGGCAAACGCCGATGTGGATGCTCTGATCACTATTTTGCCGCGCATCACTTATCCGAACCTGACCAAAGAAGAGTGCTCACGCCTGGAGCTTCCCGATCTGATCGCGCTGGCAGGCAAGGTGATTGGTTTTTTATCGCCGAAACCGGTGGTGTAAGCATTGCGCCCCGTCTCACCGTGGATGACCTGATGGCTGATATCGCGGTGATCTTTCACTGGCCGCCGTCCGAGATGGACGGCATGTCACTCACCGATCTGTTGAACTGGCGACATAAGGCACTGCAACGCAGCGGAGTAAAAACAGATGAGTAATCTTGAACAGTTACCCGACACGCTTGAAAAAATAAATCAGGATCTGGCCGTCTTCAAGGCAGAAACAGACAGGGTCAGGAAAAACCTGCTCGCGCTGCCCGGGAAGACGTTATTCAGCGTTGTTTCAGAAGATATGGTTGATGCTTCCCTTCAGTTTGAAACGTCACTGTTCGCCCCGGACAGTAAGACCGAAGCGCAGGCATTTTCTGGCCTGAAAAAAAAGGTGGCCAGCCAGTCCTTAGAAAAGCTGCGGCAGCAACGCCCGATGCAAATGGAACAAAAAGGGCTGGAGATCGGGCAACAGTTTAAAAATCGCGAACTGAAAATTGGTCAGTTAAAAAATTTCAGTTCATCAGCCCTTTCCTTTGCACAACCGAAACTGGCACTGACGCAAAATTTTCTCAAACCGGGTGCAGATCTGGAGGCTGGACTGGCTGAAGTGCAGTCGGTCCTCGGACTGAAAAATGACGATCCACAACTGGCGGCATTACGCCAGCAAAGCCTGTCGATGGCCTCTTCAGGTCATTCGCCCGCTGAAGTTGTCGCCAGACAACAGGCATTAGCACAAACAGGAATGAATGCCGATCAGATACTGACCAAAACACCGGCTCAACTGAACGGGGAAACATCTGCAGCGCAAATGGCCATTACCGTCAAAGGCGATAATCTGGATGGCGATATCACCAAGTTATTTGCCACCTGGGACACTATCCGTATCAATCTTTTTGACGGGCAAAATGCCGCCCTGCGCGAACTGACGCAAACCGCCACCCGTTGGCTGGGCACGATCAATACCTGGATCACCGACAACCCGCTGCTGGTGAATACGCTGCTCGGTCTGGCGTTAGGCATCACCGGCATCATCGGTGGGCTGGGCTCGCTCGGCATGGTCGTTGCGCCGGTACTGGGTGGTATCAATATGCTGATGGCGGGCGCCGGTTTGCTGGGGACGCTGTTCACCGGTGCCGGTGGCATGATTGCCGCGGCGTTCACGGCCATCGGTCTGCCACTTCTGCCGGTCATCGCATTAATTGCCGGGATTGGAATTGCGGTGGTGAAACTCTGGGAGCCGATCAGTGCCTTTGTCGGAGGAATGATTGACGGATTTACTGCGGCAATGGGGCCAATAAGTGGCGCGTTTGCACCGTTCAGAACCGCGCTGGGATGGATTACGGATTTGTTTGAGCCCATTCACTTCACACAGAACACCCTGAGCGGCTTCACTGATATCGGCAAAGCGGTCGGAGAAGCGATCGGGGAGATTTTCGTCACGCTCAATAAAGCCGTCTCCCAAATTGGCGAAGTCTTCAACTGGGCAAAAAAAGGATGGGACTCCCTTTTTGGCGACAGTGATCCCGCTGAACGCCCGGATATCTCAGCACCCCCATCAGACAGCATATCCCCAACCGGCGGCGCGCTGAACCTGTATCAGCCAGCTAAAAGCAGCGTGGCCAACAACCTGACGGATAACCGGGCGACGACCGTGAACTTAAGTTTCACCGCGACACCGGAGACGGATCATAACCAGATCAGAACCTGGATCGAGGATTCGTTAAACCAGCGGGAATGGAACAATACCAATAATCTTCTCAGCCAGTACAACAACGGAGGGATTTACCCATGATGATGTCGCTGGGTTTATTCGTGTTTAAATTAAACACGCTGCCGTATCAGAATACTTCCCGTCAGGTAAATTATGGTTGGGGCACCAATACCCGGTTTGGACAGCGCCCGGTCTCGCAATTTCTTGGACTGGGTGAAGAGACCATGACCCTCAAAGGGCAACTGTTGCCCGAAGTCACCGGTGGAGTACGGTATCTGCAAGCCCTGCAGGTTATGGCGGACTCCGGGCGCGCATGGCCGCTCATTGAAGGCAGTGGGACGATTTACGGCATGTTCGTGATCAAAAGCATAGCCAATGACAATGCCGAGTTTAACTCCAACGGCCAGGCGCGAAGCATCACTTTCACGCTCAATCTGACGCGCGTCGATGAATCTCAGGCCGCCATGTTCGGCGATCTGCTAACTCAGGCCGAGGGCTTATATAACAAGGCCAGTTCGGCACTCAGCAATTTCGCCAGCGGAGCCTGATCATGCTTACTGATTTGCAGTTACCTGTCGGCGCACGCATCGCGCCTGTTTTTAGCTTAAAGATCAAAAATAAGGTGCTTGAGCAAAATATCTCTGACCGCATTATCAGCCTGACAGTGACTGACAAAAGTGGCTTTGAGGCGGACACCCTGACCCTGACTTTCGACGACAGTGATGGTCAGCTTCAAATGCCAGCCCACGGGACGATTTTACATCTGCACCTCGGATGGTCGAAGCAGGCGTTATATGACTGTGGTTATTTCACGGTAGATACTGTGAATCATCAGGGTTCACCGGACAGGATCGATGTTACTGCCCGGAGTGCCGATTTTCGGGGTTCTTTCGAGACAAAACTCAGCCAGTCCTACGATGATTACACGCTTGGCGCGATTATCCGCATGATTTCCAGCCGCAACCAATTATTCCTGCCGGTCATCCCGCCGGAACTCGACAGCATTAAGATCCCACATATTGACCAGACGGAAGAGAATGACGGCTATTTCCTGACCCGGCTGGCGCAGCTTTACGGTGCTCAGGTAACCGTGAAAAATGGCGCTATTTTATTTTTCAAACCAGGCACAGGCCGTACCGCTTCCGGGCAACCGCTTCCCTGGAAGACCCTCACTCGAAGTGACGGTGATAACCATATTTTCAAAATTGCCGACAAGAAGGCCTATGAGGGAGTGAATGCCCGATGGCATGACATTAAAACGGCAACAACAAGCAATGTCGCGCTAAAAAATACGTCTGAAAAAAGTTATACCGCAGGCACAAAAGGTAACGTTCTCCAGCTCGCCAAAATATTTCCTGACGAGGAAACCGCAAAACGCGCAGCTGACTCTGTGTTTAATCAGGTTCAGGCAGATTCGGCCTCCTTTAGCATCCGTCTGGCGCAGGGGCGCGCAGACCTGAGCGCACAAACGCCGGTCAACGTGCAGGGGTTTAAAGAGGTGATAGACAACCAGCGCTGGATCATCGATTCAGCCGTTCATAATCTTAATGAAAAAGGTTTCACGACGACATTGAATCTGAAGCTTTATGTTGCAGATATGACCTATCAATCTTCAATTTCATAATATTAACTTGCTTTTGCAAGTTATGAGTTTCATAATGACCTCATCGCTTACCTGTCATGCCGGAGGTTTTTATGATGCATTGTCCGCTTTGTGGAAAGGTCGCCCATACACGCTCAAGCCGTTATCTGAGTGAATCAACAAAAGAACGCTATCATCAGTGCCAGAATATTGAATGCAGTTGCACGTTTGCTACGCATGAATCGGTCGCCAGGGTTATCTCAAAGCCGGGTAGCCAGCCTTCTGCTGCGTAGTCAATATGTGGTCATTGATGCAAAAAAAGGGGTTAGCCGATGGCTAACCCCTTGTTCTATATTAACTAGTAGATGTCGCGTTAGCGATACCTTAGTTAAGACGCTCTTTAATACGAGCAGACTTACCAGTACGCTCACGCAGGTAGTACAGTTTAGCTTTACGAACGGCGCCACGGCGTTTAACAGTAATGCTGTCGATTACCGGGGAGTGAGTCTGGAATACACGCTCAACACCTTCGCCGTTAGAAATTTTGCGAACAGTGAATGCAGAGTGCAGACCGCGGTTACGAATAGCGATAACCACGCCCTCGAATGCCTGCAGACGCTTTTTAGAACCTTCAACGACCCATACCTTAATCTCCAGAGAATCACCTGGACGGAATGCAGGTACGTCTTGCTTCATCTGCTCTTGTTCGATTTGTTTAATGATATTGCTCATAATATGTCTCTTACCCTAGGTAAACTGATATATCGGGACGGCCTCGCGTTATGCTTTGGCGTTCCCTTCATAGTTTTGTTGACTAAGCCGATGTTCCTTTTGGAACTCTCTTAGCAACACCTCTTGCTCGTCAGTCAGAGCTAGGTTTTCCAGAAGTTCAGGTCTTCTAAGCCAGGTTCGACCCAGCGACTGTTTCAGGCGCCAGCGACGTATATCAGCATGATTTCCCGACAGTAAAACTGGCGGTACCTCCATGCCTTCCAACACTTCAGGGCGGGTATAATGGGGACAATCCAACAATCCGTCAGCGAAAGAATCTTCTTCTGCTGAAGCCTGACGACCCAGAACACCCGGTATAAAACGGGAAACTGAATCAATCAGAGTCATTGCCGGCAACTCTCCACCGCTAAGAACATAATCGCCAATTGACCATTCTTCATCAATTTCGGTTTTGATTATGCGCTCATCGATCCCTTCATAACGGCCACAAACCAGAATAATTTTCTGATGAGCCGCCAGTTCGCAAACACCGGTTTGATCCAGCTTGCGCCCCTGAGGTGAAAGATAAATCACTTTCACACCTTCGCCTGCCGCTGCTTTTGCTGCATGAATGGCTTCCCGTAAGGGTTGCACCATCATCAGCATTCCGGGACCACCGCCGTAAGGGCGCTCATCCACGGTACGATGTCGATCGTATGCGAAATCACGTGGACTCCAGCAATTTACGCTCAACAGGCCATTCTTAACTGCCCGGCCAGTTACCCCGTAATCCGTAATTGCGCGGAACATTTCAGGAAACAGGCTAATTATACCGATCCACATAGCCTACCCCTTCCAAATGTTTGACCGCTCAACCAGACCTTGTTTACATGAGTAAACACTACGGAGGTCAAAAACCAGGATCCCAATCTACTTCAACAGTGCGAGTAGTGAGATCGACTTTCTTGATAACCTGCCCATCGAGGAACGGAATCAACCGCTCCTTGAGTCCGAAGGCATCTTTCAGGTTGGCTTTAACTACCATCACATCGTTAGAACCGGTTTCCATCATATCGATGATTTTGCCCAGTTCGTAACCGGAAGTTGTCACTACCTGGCAACCAAAAAGGTCTTTCCAGTAGTAGTCACCGTCTTCCAGTGGAGGCAGTTGCTTTGAATCGACAACAATTTCGCAATTGGTCAGAAGATTCGCCGCATCCCGATCATCAACGCCTTTGACTTTGATAATCAGGTCCTGAGTATGGCGTTTCCAGCCTTCCAGCTCGACAACTTGCCATTTACCGGCACGCTGGATAAACCAGGGCTGGTAGTCAAAGATGCTTTCAGCGTCTTCGGTGGATGAAAACACTCTGAGCCAACCACGAATGCCGTATGTTGAACCCATTTTGCCAAGGACTAACGGCTCAGCGGGTACCACTGGATTGGATTGCTTGCTCATTGCCACCACCGCGACAGATTAAGCTGCTTTCTTAGCGTCTTTGATCAGCGCAGAAACGCGATCAGAAACGGTAGCACCCAGACCAACCCAATGGGCAACACGGTCCAGATCCATACGCAGTGCTTCAGCCTGGCCAGAAGCCAATGGGTTGAAGAAACCTACGCGTTCGATGAAACGACCGTCACGAGCGTTGCGGCTGTCGGTCACTACTACTTGATAAAACGGACGCTTTTTTGCGCCGCCACGTGCTAAACGAATTGTTACCATAACATCCTCTTTAGTTAATAAAACAACCAGACCCCATCGGGGAACGGGGTCTGGTTGCAATATAAAAAGCCCGAAAATTTTACTCATTTTGGCGCAAAAAGCAATCTAAAGCGTAGAAACCTTAGCCACCATTTTGCATGAGCCGCCTATATGGCTGATATATAGGCAGTGACGTCGATTAACGGCCAGGGAAACCCGGTGGCATCATACCTTTCATGCCACGCATCATTTTCGCCATGCCGCCACTCTTCATTTTCTTCATCATGCGCTGCATATCGTCGAACTGCTTAAGTAAGCGGTTGACGTCCTGCACCTGCATGCCGGAACCCATCGCGATACGACGCTTACGGGAACCTTTAATAATCTCTGGCTTAGCGCGCTCTTTCAGCGTCATCGAATTGATGATCGCTTCCATCCGCACCAGCACTTTGTCATCCATCTGGGATTTGACGTTATCCGGCAACTGACCGACACCCGGCAGTTTGCTCATCATACTCGCCATGCCACCCATATTACGCATTTGCTTGAGCTGCTCGAGGAAATCGGTCAGGTCAAAGCCGTCGCCTTTTTTGAGTTTGCTGGCCAGTTTTTCTGCCTGCGCGCGGTCAACTTTACTCTCAATGTCTTCGATAAGAGAGAGAACGTCGCCCATGCCCAGAATACGGGAGGCAATACGATCCGGATGGAACGGCTCCAGTGCATCGGTTTTTTCACCCATGCCCAGGAATTTGATCGGTTTGCCGGTGATATGACGAATCGACAGCGCAGCACCGCCACGGGCATCACCATCCACTTTCGTCAGGATCACACCGGTCAGCGGCAGCGCTTCGTTAAACGCTTTTGCGGTATTCGCAGCATCCTGACCGGTCATGGCATCGACAACAAACAAGGTTTCCACCGGATTAATCGCGGCATGTACCTGTTTGATTTCGTCCATCATCGCTTCGTCGACGTGTAAACGGCCGGCAGTATCGACAATCAACACGTCGTAGAATTTCAGTTTCGCCTGCTGCAGGGCACGGTTAACGATATCAACCGGTTTTTCCTGCGCGTCAGACGCGAAGAAATCCACTTCAACTTGTTGCGCCAGGGTTTCCAGCTGCTTGATCGCCGCCGGGCGATAAACGTCGGCGGACACGACCAGTACTTTTTTCTTTTTCTTTTCTTTCAGGAATTTCGCCAGTTTACCGACGCTGGTTGTTTTACCGGCACCTTGTAAACCTGCCATCAGCACCACAGCCGGAGGCTGTGCCGCTAAGTTGAGTTCGGTGTTAGCCTCACCCATCGCGGTTTCCAGTTCTTTCTGGACAATTTTGACGAATTCCTGACCCGGCGTCAGACTCTTATTGACCTCATGGCCAACAGCGCTTTCCTTCACCCGGTTGATGAAGTCACGCACGACCGGCAGCGCAACGTCCGCTTCCAGTAACGCCATACGCACTTCACGTAATGTCTCTTTGATATTCTCTTCGGTCAGCCGCCCGCGGCCGCTGATATTGCGCAGTGTGCGCGACAATCGATCGCTTAAATTCTCAAACATCGTCTCTTGCTCAACGTAATGACAGGCCGCTTTTGCGACGTAATTGCGGGATTATAACACGAAGTGCGGACGATCTCTGCTTTGGCATCTCAGATAGGTTGGAGCGTGACGCGGGTAACGTTATACTGCGGTTCTCATTCACTTTTCGATGCAACCGAAACGCTATGTCAGTTTTTGCTCTCGTCGCCATGTTGGCCTATCTGTTCAGCCTTGCACTGATTATTCCGAGCATCATCCGGAAGAACAGCGCATACCGGCGCTTAGCACTGATGTCTGTTGTGGTGGCACTGGTTTGCCACGCCGTGGCGTTGCAGCAGCGTATTTTTGATGTCAGCACCGGCCAGAACCTCAGCCTGGTCAATATCGGCTCGGTAGTCAGTTTAATCATCGGAACGGTAATGACCATCGTCGCCTCGCGCAATCGCGGCTGGTTCGTTTTGCCTATTGTTTACAGTTTTTCGCTGATCAATCTGGCGTTCGTGACGTTTCTTCCGGGTGAGTTCATCACGCACCTTGAGGAAAGCAAAGGCTTACTGGTACATATCGGCCTGGCATTGTTCTCTTATGCTACGCTGATGATTGCCGCTCTTTATGCGTTGCAGCTGGCATGGCTGGATTATCAGCTGAAGAATAAACGCCTGACGTTTACGGCTGATATGCCGCCGCTGATGAGTATTGAACGCAAACTTTTTCACATCACCCAGATTGGCGTGATTTTACTGACACTGACGCTGTGCACCGGATTACTGTATCTGAACAACCTGTTCAGCCCGGAGAATATCGACAAGGCCGTCTTATCGATACTGGCATGGTTCGTTTATATCGTCCTGCTGTGGGGCCATTATCACGAAGGCTGGCGTGGCCGTCGCGTGGTATGGTTCAGCATGGCGGGCGCCATCCTATTGACCCTTGCCTATTTTGGCAGTCGCCTGATCCAGCAAATCATGGTTCATTAATTAAAAGGAATACCCGTTGGAGCACGTCTCAACAACAACCCTGATCATCACATTGATCATCATGGTGGTGGTTTCGGCTTATTTTTCAGCCTCCGAAACCGGTATGATGACACTCAACCGTTACCGGTTACGTCACCTGGCTAAACAAGGTAACCGCGCGGCGCGGCGCGTCGAAAAGCTGTTAAAACGCCCGGATCAGCTGATAAGCCTGGTACTTATCGGCAACAATCTGGTCAACATCCTTGCTTCCGCTCTGGCAACTATTGTGGGTATCCGTCTGTACGGCGATGCCGGTGTGGCAATTGCCACGGGCGTCCTGACATTTGTCGTTCTGCTGTTTGCAGAAGTGCTGCCTAAAACATTTGCCGCACTGAATCCTGAACGTATCGCCTTCCCGAGCAGCATTTTGTTGCGTCCGCTGCAGACCATTATGATGCCGCTGGTGTGGATCCTTAACAGTCTCTCGCGTTTGCTGATGAGAATGTTCGGCATCAAAACCACCACCAGCCTCAGTGATGCCGTCAGTAAAGAAGAACTGCGTACCATCGTGAACGAGTCTCGCTCCAATATCTCGCGCCGAAATCAGGACATGCTGCTTTCCGTGCTTGATCTGGAGAAAGTCTCTGTTGATGACATCATGGTGCCGCGCAATGAAATCGTTGGTATTGATATCAACGACGACTGGAAGTCGATTATTCGTCAGCTTACTCACTCGCCTCATGGCCGTATTGTGCTTTATCGGGACTCACTCGACGACGCAATTGGGATGTTGCGTTTGCGCGAAGCTTATCGCCTGATGACCGAGAAAAAAGAGTTTACCAAAGAAAATCTGCTGCGCGCCGCTGATGAGATTTACTACATTCCGGAAGGCACCCCGCTGAACATTCAGTTGGTAAAATTCCAGCGGAATAAAAAGAAAGTGGGCATCGTGGTTGATGAATACGGTGATATTCAGGGGCTGGTCACGGTTGAGGATATCCTCGAAGAAATCGTCGGCGATTTCACAACCTCAATGTCACCGACGCTGGCTGAAGAAGTCACGCCACAAAGCGATGGCTCAGTGCTGATTGAAGGCAGTGCGAACGTGCGGGAACTGAATAAAGCCTTTAACTGGCATCTTCCCGCCGAAGAAGCAAGAACGATCAACGGCATGCTGCTGGAAGTACTGGAAGAGATCCCGACAATCGGAACCAGCCTGCGCATTGAAGATTATGAAGTTGAGATCCTGGATGTACAGGACAACATGATTAAACAGGTGCAGGTCCGGCCGTTACAACCGTTGCAAAGCACTGTAAATCAGCACTAACCCTCTGAATTTCAGACATAAAAAAGACGCGAACTTCGCGTCTTTTTTGTCATCAACACGAACTAAAAACTAGATGTGCAGTTCAGACAATTTCTCTTTTGGCAGAGCCAGATCATCGTTACGGTTCACGACAACATCATGATCGATAATGTGTTGTGCGATTTCCTGGGCTTCCTGCAGGGAATGCATTTCGTAAGTCCCGCACTGGTATTCATTCAGCTCTGGGATCTGGCGCTGTTCTTTCACTTTCAGAACGTCAGCCATTGCTGCTTTCCAGGCGTCAGCAACCCGTTGCTCTTCCGGCACACCGATCAGGCTCATGTAAAAACCGGTACGGCAACCCATCGGAGAAATATCAATGATTTCCACACCGTTACCGTTCAGATGATTACGCATGAAACCCGCAAACAGGTGCTCAAGCGTATGGATACCACGTTCCGGCATCACTTCAATGTTCGGGCGGCAGAAACGCAGATCGAACACAGTGATGGTATCCCCGTGCGGGGTATTCATGGTTTTTGCGACGCGAACAGCAGGTGCTGCCATACGGGTATGGTCTACGGTAAAGCTATCCAACAGTGGCATATCGTCACCTCTCCTAAATAAATTAATTTTTTTTGCGAACTCAGGAAACCTTTTCCCAGCATGCGGGTCTTAATTAGTGAAAGACGCGCATTTGTTATCATCATCCCTGTAAACAGAGATGTTTATTTGGCCACATTAATTGTGGCCTTTTTCTTTTCTACTTATCACTACTGCCTGCATTTGCAGCCAGGTATTCTTCAAAGCTTAGCTTATCACTGGCTTCCAGGTTGCGCTGACGCTGCCATGAACCATCCTGCTCAGCCAGCAGGGCACTTTCATCCAACACTTCCAGCGGTTCACTCACCAGCATCTGCCGATATTTTTCCGCCAAGTCCAGCCCGAGGTTACCGAGGCCCTGCTGTTTCAGATCTTTGAGGATGCGGGCAGAATAAGTCAGTTCAGGATCATCAAACGCAGCAGCTAACTCTTTACAGACATCCTGGTAAAGATGATCACCGTTTTGATTATCCATGACCTGAGCCACCCGATTCAGATCAGCAAACAATGCTTTGCCGACGCTGGCTAATGGCTGACGTTCATCGTTACACCCAATACCAATTGTCTGACCCGGTTTACGCCCTTCAAGGATGACGCGGTTCCAGTTTTTGCGCGTACAAAGCAACTCATCACTGTTCATTTCCGGCGCATCGGCTAAAGCACACCATACCAAAAACAGATCCAGGAAACGCGCCTGGGTTGCATCGATACCGACTGGCGAGAACGGATTAACGTCCAGCGAACGGACTTCAATGTATTCAATCCCGCTGCGCATCAGCGCATCCGAAGGGGTTTCACCCGATTTGGTGACGCGCTTAGGCCGGATTGGCGCATAAAGTTCGTTCTCAATCTGTAACACATTGGTGTTCAGCTGGAGATACTTGCCGTCCTTTTTCACCCCCATTTCCGCATATTCAGCAGACGGTGTGCGGATCGCTTTCTTCACACCCTGAACATAGGTGTTCAGATCATTAAAAGTGATACCCAGATTGCTCTGCGACTTATTCGTATACCCTAAATCACTCAGGCGCAACGATGTCGCATAAGGCAGATAACACAACCCACCTTCGGTATATTCAAAAGGCAGATCCGTTACACGGCCTTTCAGGAATGAGGAACAGATTGCAGGCGACGCACCAAACAGATACGGGATCACCCAACCAAAACGGTAATAGTTTCGGATGAGTTTGAAATAACCTGCAGAGATGGCCTCTTTCCCGCTTTCGGTATCGGTAACACCCAACCGCTCCTGCCAAAACGTCATTGGCAACGAAAAATTGTAATGGATGCCGGAAATTACCTGCATCAGTGCGCCATAGCGGTTTTTCAGGCCTTCGCGATAAAGCGTCTTGAAACGCCCGACATTCGAGGCGCCATATTGTGCCAGTTCAATATCCTGCCCTGATTCGATAAAGCACGGCATGCTGAACGGCCACATACGCTCGTCACCAAGCTCACGGGCCACGTGACGATGAATATCACGCAGAAACGCCATCAGATGTTCAATATTGTCATCGACGGGCGTAATGAATTCTAATAAGGCTTCAGCGAAATCGGTGGTGATCCAGCGATGCGTCAGAGCTGAACCTAAAGATTCCGGGTGTCCCGTCGTCGCTAATGAACCATCAGGATTAACCCGAAGCGTTTCACGCTCGATACCACGACGAATACCTTTTAATGCCTGAGGGTGGGCTTCCAGCCAGGAAAGCGCCTGAGATACATCCGGGATCAAATTGACCTCCCGTTCGGTGAAACCATTAATTTGCAAGCATACTGAATCTGCATAGATGTGACCATAATTGATAGCTGATGCCAATCTAACCGAACCATGAGAGCCCCTCCAGCGTTACAAAAGTCAAAAGTATGTAACGCACCGCTTTTCCGATAAGCATGAAAAAGACTACAGGCCCCCACGGCATTCGCAACCAACCTGCTAATACACACAACACATCACCCATCACCGGTAACCAACTTAGCAATAATGCCGGGGGTCCGAAGCGCTTCAGCCAGCCTTGTGCAATATTGAGTCCACGCTGAGGCTTAAGCTGTGGCAGAAAGCGTCCGATGATGACGTTGGTTATGCCGCCTAAGGTATTGCCAACAGATGCAGACAAAACCAGTGCAGCTGGCATTGCGCTGCCAGCTGACAATAAAGCCACTAATAAAACTTCTGAATTTCCAGGCAGTAATGTGGCGCTTAAAAAGCTGCTGCCGAATAAGGAAGCCAGCGCCAGGGCGCTACTCACAGCTTACGTACGTCCACAAAATCCATATTGGCGCGTTTTGCTGCCTCAATACCGAAATCTGCATCTTCAAAGACGACACATTTTTCAGGAGGCACGCCGATCAGCTCCGCACAGCGCAAAAACGTGTCCGGTGCCGGTTTGTGGTTCTTCACATCGTTGGCACCCACAATCGCATCAAAGTAATCGCGCAATCCTAAATGTCGTAACAATGCATCCGCCATCCAGTGCTCGCTGCCCGTTCCTACCGCCATTGGCCGGCGCCCATGATAGGATTTGACGACATCAATTAGCGGTAAAGGCCGCACGGTATCGAGTAACATTTCCTGCACTGCAGCCGTTTTCTCAGCTGCAAGAAGATGGGGATCCATCTCAACATTATTACTGTCTATAACAAACCTGGCGATGTGCCAGGTCGGAGAACCATTCAGAGCAACCATGGATGCGACATCAAACTGCATATTGTATTTGGTCAATACCTGATGCCATGCCTTACGGTGCGTAGGTTCGGTATCCAATATGGTGCCATCCATATCAAATATTAGCCCTTCGTATCGATCGTACATCGGGATGCTCCGTGATCACGAAAAAACTGGAAAACTACTTTATCGCAAAGTCTGTAGAAAGTCGCATTTTGTCCACGTACACAGCACATACGAACACGTCAGAAAGGCCAGAAAAATGAAAAAGAAGAAGGAGAAACAGCTGCGAAATGTAAAAAGCAAAAAACCCGCCGAAGCGGGTTTTCTAATCTGGTGCACCGAGGAAGATTACTCGGCAGGGCCTCGCTCTGCGGGCCGTTGCTAAAGCAACGTTATTTTCCTTCGTGCTACCTTCATGCCGGAGGACTCTATACGAAAGCCGTCGCTCAAACATGTTTAGAATATGGTGCACCCAGGAAGATTCGAACTTCCGACCGCTCGGTTCGTAGCCGAGTACTCTATCCAGCTGAGCTATGGGTGCAGGGGGGGGTAATACTGATTTTTTTTTCGGGAAATACTTAGAGAAAGAATGGTGCACCCAGGAAGATTACTCGGCTATCGCCTCGCCCTGCGGGCCGTTGCTTCAGCAACGTTATCTTCCTTCGTGCTATCTGCATGTTGAGGACAATGTAAAATCTTATCATCGCTTCAACACACACAAAATATGGTGCACCCAGGAAGATTCGAACTTCCGACCGCTCGGTTCGTAGCCGAGTACTCTATCCAGCTGAGCTATGGGTGCATTTTGATTCTTACTGCAGATTTACCTGACCATTTTCCTTACTGCATCCGCTTTTGCGTTTGCCCGTCACGCTCATTTGATTGCAAATCAACATACGCTCAGGAAAGTATGGTGCACCCAGGAAGATTCGAACTTCCGACCGCTCGGTTCGTAGCCGAGTACTCTATCCAGCTGAGCTATGGGTGCATTTTAAATGGCGGTGAGGCGGGGATTCGAACCCCGGATGCAGCTTTTGACCGCATACTCCCTTAGCAGGGGAGCGCCTTCAGCCTCTCGGCCACCTCACCATACGCCTCTTTCGAGTGTGCTGACTAACTTTGTTCAAGCTCATCGGCACTGCGTGGCGCACATATTACTTTCTGGCCCTTATAAGTCAAACCCTTTTTTCCTAACAATCACCCGTTTGGACATTTCACGCGCAACCTGAGCAGTTTGAATGCAAAAAATGACCGTGAACGCGAAAAAAACGCCTTCATTTTCAGGAAAAGACAACACGGGAGATAAAACACAGGAAGAAATTAAAAAAGAAAATGCAGGGAAACGAAGGAGGGATAAATGATAAGGCACATAAAAGAGGTTCAGCGCCTCGCCATTAGCGAGACGCCTCGTAAATCAGTAACTCGACTGTTGAGACTTTTCAGCCTGAATACGCTGATAAATCTCTTCACGGTGAACAGAGACCTCTTTCGGCGCATTCACACCAATGCGCACCTGATTACCTTTAACACCTAAAACGGTAACAGTAACCTCATCGCCAATCATGAGGGTTTCACCAACTCGGCGAGTTAGAATAAGCATTCTTTGCTCCTTGAATAATTAAAAGAGTCGGGTCTCTCAGTTTCCCGGCCATTATCGATCATAAGCGGGTAAAACGTAAGCCATGACCCCTACATAAAATGTAAGCAGCCTGCAACTTCAGCCATGTGTACTTTAAGTTTAGCCGATATCATCATTGTCGCGACTTTAATCGCGAAGCTTACAGCGCCATTAAGACTGAAAACGCCATACAGCACAATAGATTATGGCGTTTTCATGGTTAGCTATTTATTTCTTATTACAGCTTAGCTTCAACCCAGGCTTCAACCGTCGCCAGAGCGGCAGGTAATGCCTGCACATCACTGCCGCCTGCCTGAGCCATATCTGGACGACCGCCGCCCTTTCCACCGACCTGCTGTGCCACAGAAGCAATCAGCTCACCGGCTTTAACACGATCGGTCAGATCTTTCGTGACACCAGCAATCAGGCTGACTTTATCATCAGCAATGGTTGCCAGAACGATAATTACTGATCCCAGCTGATTTTTCAGGTCATCAACCATCGTACGCAGAATTTTAGGCTCTACGTTATCCAGTTGACGAACCAACAGCTTAACCCCTTTCACTTCTTTCGCCTGGCTGGACAGTGAGGCACTTTCCTGCGCGGCTTGCTGACCTTTCACCTGCTGAAGTTCTTTTTCCAGTACACGTGAACGTTCAATCAAAGAACGGATTTTATCGGTGATGCTGTTCACATCGCCTTTCACTAAATGCGCCACATCCTGGAGCAAATCGCTTTGCTGATGCAGTGCATTAATCGCGTTTTCACCGGTAATCCCTTCAATACGACGAACACCAGCTGCAGTACCGGATTCACTCTGAATACGGAACAAACCGATATCGCCAGTACGGCTGGCGTGCGTACCGCCACACAATTCGGTAGAGAAATCCCCCATGCTCAGTACACGAACGCTGTCTTCATACTTCTCACCAAACAGCGCCATTGCCCCTTTTTCTTTCGCTTCGTCCAGATCCATGATGGTGGTCTGGATAGGCAAATTGCGACGGATCTGAGCATTCACCAGATCTTCTACCTGACGGATTTCTTCTGGTTTCATTGCTTCAAAATGCGAGAAGTCGAAACGCAGATAGTTATCGTTAACCAGAGAGCCTTTCTGAGCCACATGCTTGCCCAGCACCTGACGCAGCGCAGCATGCAGCAAGTGCGTTGCAGAGTGGTTCAGACGGATGCGGTCACGGCGTGCGGCATCAACTTCTGCTTCGACACTGTCGCCGACACTCAGTTTACCCGCGTTCAGTGCGCCCTGATGGCCGATCGCTTTACCATATTTCTGGGTATCAGAAACAGAGAAGATGCCAGCAGCCGTTTTCAGAACGCCTTTATCACCCACCTGGCCACCAGACTCACCGTAAAACGGCGTATCATCCAGAACCACAATAGCATTAACGCCAGCCTGAATATCATTCACGGGCTGACCATCGACAAACAACGCCACGACTTTGGAATGGCGCTGCAGATGTTCGTAACCGGAGAACTGAGTGACGCCATCAACACGCACCATGCTGTTATAGTCCGCGCTGAAACCACTGGACTCACGCGCACGGCGGCGTTGAACGTCCATCGCTTTTTCGAAACCAGCCTCATCCACTTTCAGATTACGCTCCCGGCACACGTCAGCAGTCAGATCCAGCGGGAAACCAAAGGTGTCATACAAACGGAAAGCAATTTCGCCGTCCAGAGTGTCGCCTTCCAATGCGGACAATTCTTCGTCCAGCAACGCCAGTCCACGTTCCAGGGTACGGGCAAACTGTTCTTCTTCGGTTTTCAGCAGTTGCTCAACCATCGCCTGCTGTTCTTTCAGTTCCGTCGCAGCCGGACCCATAACTTCAATCAGCGGAGCAACCAGTTTGTAGAAGAAAGTGTCCTTCGCGCCCAGCATATTGCCGTGACGGATTGCACGACGAATGATACGACGCAGCACATAGCCACGGTTTTCATTCGATGGGATCACACCGTCCGCAATCAGGAATGCACATGAACGGATATGATCAGCAATAACGCGCAGTGATTTGTTGGTCAGATCGGTCGCGCCAGTGACGTCTGCCACTGCCGCGATCAGTTTCTGGAACAGGTCGATATCGTAGTTGGAGTTCACATGCTGCATAACCGCCGTGATACGCTCAAGCCCCATCCCGGTATCTACAGATGGTTTTGGCAGAGGCAACATCGTGCCGTCAGCCTGACGGTTGAACTGCATGAACACCAGGTTCCAGATTTCTATATAACGGTCGCCATCTTCTTCAGCAGAACCCGGAGGGCCGCCCCAGATGTGATCGCCATGATCATAGAATATCTCAGTACAAGGGCCGCACGGACCGGTATCGCCCATCTGCCAGAAGTTATCAGAAGCGAATGCACCGCCTTTATTATCGCCAATGCGGATAATACGTTCTTTTGGAACGCCGACTTCTTTCTCCCAGATGTCGAAAGCTTCGTCATCAGTCTCATAGACGGTGACCCACAGCTTCTCTTTCGGCAGGTTGAACCACTTTTCGCCGGTCAGTAATTCCCAGGCGTAGTTGATGGCATCGTGCTTAAAGTAATCACCGAAGCTGAAGTTACCCAGCATCTCGAAGAAGGTATGATGACGTGCGGTATAGCCGACATTTTCGAGGTCATTATGCTTACCGCCCGCACGTACACAACGCTGAGACGTGGTGGCGCGGTTGTAATCGCGCTTATCCAGACCGAGGAAAACGTCTTTAAATTGGTTCATCCCGGCATTGGTAAACAACAGTGTCGGATCGTTTGTCGGGACAAGCGAACTGCTTGAAACAATGTTGTGTCCCTTACTATGGAAGAAATCGAGAAACGCTTGACGGATCTCAGCGGTGCTCTTGCTCATAAATGTCCCGGAATCATGCTGGAAGAACGGCTCTTGAGCCGGATAACGCTGTATATGACAGCAATCTGTACAGCTCACGAACGAAAAAGTGCGGATAAGATAAAATTTCTGCGCGGGGAAGTAAAATACCGTATGCGGTCAATCGTCAAAATCGCGATAAATAGACTGTATTTCTTCCTGAAAGAAGCCCCGATAGAGTAAATAACGCAGAACTTTCGATTTTTCCTTCCAGTCGGTCGGTAAATTTTCACCAAATTTCCTGACTGCCAAATCCCGTGCCAGAACACACCAGTCAACATCAGTGTTTTCCAGCGCCACGGTGATGATTTCTTTATCGACACCTTTTTGCAGTAATTCCGAACGAATGCGCACCGCACCGTAACCTTTGTGACTGCGGCCAGAGATATAGCGGCTGGCAAATTTGGCATCATCGAGCCAGTGATGTTGATAGCAGTAATCAATCACCGCCTGCACATGTTCTTCCGAAATGGCTTCTGGCACAGGCCGTGGCTCAGGTTTACCTCTCACCGCTTCTTCGTCAGCAAATGCATTTTGCTCCGGCTTTTTACGCGATAACCCACTGTTTTTCTTATTCTGAGGTTTAACAAAAGGCATCGGTGGAGTGAGCAATTTACGACGCAACTCGGCTTCACCGTGATCACGCTGAGAAAGCAAACGCATAGCGCGGTTCATCAGGGTGTTGATTTTAGCCGCATCACCCTCTTTTTTTGGGGGCTCAAACAGCGTGGACTCACTGTTCTGCGCCACTTCTTCCAGCAGTTTTTTCAGGTCGATAATTTTTTCATTGGGCGCTTTTTCATCGTGCATAAGGTTTCCCCTGATATGCAAAATGCCAGTCTGGAAACCAGACTGGCATTTTAACGACTTCTGAAAGTCACGGATAACTATCCCCTGCCTTCAAATGTCTCTGTCAGACAACCGCGAAATTAAAATTCTTCGCTGGTTTCCATATTGTCGTCAGCATCTTCAGCAATGGTCGCAGCACTCAGCTCACCGGTACCGCTCAGCAACATATCACGCAGTTTTTTGTCCAGCTCTGCAGCGACTTTCGGGTTTTCTTTAAGGTAGTTGCAAGAGTTTGCTTTACCCTGACCAATCTTCTCACCGTTGTAGCTGTACCAGGCACCGGCTTTCTCGATCAGTTTGTGCTTCACGCCCAGGTCGATCAGTTCGCCGTTGATATTGATACCTTCGCCGTACATGATCTGGAATTCAGCTTGCTTAAATGGCGCTGCGATTTTGTTCTTTACAACTTTCACACGCGTTTCGCTACCGACAACCACATCACCTTCTTTGATAGCACCAATACGACGGATATCCAGACGTACAGAGGCGTAGAATTTCAGGGCATTACCGCCGGTAGTCGTTTCCGGGTTACCGAACATTACGCCGATTTTCATACGGATCTGGTTGATGAAGATCAGCAGGGTGTTGGCGTTTTTCAGGTTACCGGCAAGCTTACGCATTGCCTGGCTCATCATACGTGCTGCAAGGCCCATATGAGAGTCACCAATTTCGCCTTCGATTTCAGCTTTTGGTGTCAGTGCTGCCACGGAGTCAACGATGATAACGTCAACTGCACCTGAACGGGTCAGCGCATCACAGATTTCGAGCGCCTGCTCTCCGGTATCTGGCTGTGAACACAGCAGGTTATCAATATCTACACCCAGTTTTTTAGCGTAGATAGGGTCCAGCGCATGTTCTGCATCGATGAACGCACAGGTTTTGCCTTCACGCTGTGCAGCCGCGATAACCTGCAAGGTCAGTGTGGTTTTACCGGACGATTCAGGACCATAAATTTCAACAATACGGCCCATTGGCAAGCCGCCAGCACCTAACGCGATATCCAGAGACAAAGAGCCGGTAGAGATCGTTTCGACGTCCATGGAGCGATCTTCCCCCAGACGCATGATGGAGCCTTTACCGAATTGCTTTTCGATCTGGCCCAGTGCTGCAGCTAACGCTTTTTGCTTGTTCTCATCAATAGCCATTTTTACTCCTCGTCTGATACAGGGGAACATCCCGCCTGCATCATTGAATATAATTTATGTACAGGTAATTGGCAGTAATTATACTGTATGCTCATACAGTATCAAGACTAATTTTTAATAAACTCATCCAATGCTGTTTGTAGCGAAAAAACAGCGGCTTGCAAACGCACCGCTTCGCGATCGCCGGAAAAATGCTGTTTAACCATCAGAACATGCCCGTTTTTACCGGCAAAACCAAACCAGACAGTGCCGACAGGTTTTTCTTCGGAACCGCCATCAGGACCGGCAATACCGCTTACCGAAACGGCAACGTCCGCGCCCGCTGCGTGCAGAACACCCACTGCCATTTCATGCACCACCTGCTCACTCACCGCACCATATTGTTCAAGCGTGCTTTCGCGCACACCCAGCAATTCATGCTTGGCCGCATTGCTGTAAGTGACAAATCCGCGATCAAACCAGGCGGAACTGCCAGCAATATCCGTGATGGATTTAGCAATCAGCCCGCCAGTGCAGGATTCTGCGCATGTGATCCATAGTCCGTGTGCTTTAAGCGCAGCGCCGATTTCCACACTCAGCTCATGTAAACGTTTCTCGTCCATATTCCCTCCTGGCAGGTCATCTGAAACTGACCTGATGTTAGCATTTCTCTTCAGGTCTGTGAGTCATGTCGACGCGTTTTGCGCGATGTATTCAGAATTGGCATAAAAACAAAAAAGAAGGGCCGCGTTTTGCGGCCCCCATGAACAATTCCTGAACCGGCATTAACGTGCCGCTTTCACTGCCTCACCTAACTGCCATACCGCCATCGCATAATGAACGCTGTGGTTATAACGGGTAATAGTGTAAAAGTTCGGCAGTCCGTACCAGTACTGATAATTAGTGCCCATATCAAGGCGCAGCAGGCTTGCTTCCTGGTAGTTACCCAGTGAACCCAACGGGCTCAGCCCCGCCGCTTTCAACGTATATAACGGATACTTGGTTTTAAAGCCATTTTCAAGCAAGGGTGCCTGCCCCGCTGCCGGTACCGCAATCGGCGCGCCCTTCGTCCAGCCATGGGCCTTGAAATAATTAGCGACACTGCCGATGGCATCAATGGGATCCCACAGGTTAGCATGACCGTCGCCATTAAAATCGACGGCATAATCTTTATAAGACGAAGGCATAAACTGACCATAGCCCATCGCGCCCGCGAAAGAACCGCGCAGACTCAGGGGATCGTCGCCTTCACGGCGCGACATCAACAGGAAGGTTTCCAGTTCGCCGGAAAAATACTCAGCCCGACGCGGATAGGCAAAGGATAAGGTCGCCAGCGCATCAATAATACGGGTTTTACCCATTACGCGCCCCCAGCGGGTTTCCACACCGATAATACCCACAATGATTTCTGGCGGCACGCCGTAAACCTGCTCTGCACGCTGTAACGCATCCTGATATTGATTCCAGAACACCACGCCATTTTGCACGTTATCCGGCGTAATGAATTTACTGCGGTAGCGATTCCACGCCCCGTTCGGCACGGTCGATGGCGGGCCGGAAGGTGCCTGCTGATCCATCAGTCTTAAGACAAAGGCCAGACGCTTAGTCTGCGACAGGACGTCATGCAGTTGCTGACGGTCAAATCCATGCTCGCGTACCATTTTGTCAACAAACTGGTTCATGGCCGGATCATAGGCGAAATCGCCGGTCTGGACGGCACCGGTATGCTCCGGCTGGAGCAGAAATCCACCGTCAGGCACGGTACTCGCGCTGGCATTTCTTCCATCGGAAAAAGGATTTCGCGGACCTGCAGGCTGAGGTGCGCTTTTATGACTGCTACATGCAGAAAGTATAAGAACCAGGGGAAGAATGACTGCCAGATGGCGCATCGGATATCCGTAACCATGCAAAAAAAGAGGTGCGGATATGGTAGAGCATTATCAAGGCCGAAAAAACTGAAAATCACCGTCTTTACACCACAGCAGAAAGGTTACATTTTCAGATAAGTTGCGTGACGTTACGCAAGTTCAGAACGCAGCGTAGTTTTTTGGCTCTACTCACGTTAGGATCCGTTGTAAAGTCGTTGCCCCAGGCGGTAAGAGCCAACAGGATGATTTAAAATTGAATCAACTCAATGAAAAACAAAACAATATGACCGGACTGGATGCCCACACCCCAATGATGCAGCAATACCTGCGCCTTAAAGCAGAGAACCCGGATGTTCTGCTGTTTTACCGTATGGGTGACTTCTACGAGCTGTTTTATGACGATGCGAAACGCGCATCGCAACTGATGGATATCTCCCTGACCAAACGCGGTGCATCTGCCGGTGAGCCGATCCCGATGGCAGGTGTGCCTTATCATGCAGTAGAAGGTTACCTGGCGAAGCTGGTCCAGCTCGGTGAATCCGTTGCGATTGCTGAACAAATTGGCGACCCGGCACTGAGCAAAGGGCCGGTTGAACGCAAAGTCGTACGCATCGTCACGCCGGGCACCGTCAGTGACGAAGCATTACTGAGCGAGCGTTACGATAACCTGCTGGCGGCGATCTGGCAGGACGGACGCGGGTTTGGTTACGCCACGCTGGATATCAGTTCCGGCCGTTTCCGCGTCGCACAGCCTGATGATCCGGAAACCATGGCGGCCGAATTACAGCGCACCAATCCGGCGGAGTTACTCTACCCGGAAAGCTTTGAAGCCATGTCGCTGATTTCTTCCCGCCGTGGCCTGCGCCGCCGTCCGATGTGGGAATTCGAGCTGGAAACTGCCAAACAGCAGCTGAACCTGCAATTTGGCACACGCGATTTAAGCGGCTTCGGCGTTGAGCAGGCCACTCAGGCACTGCGCGCTGCCGGTTGTCTGCTGCAATACGTTAAGGATACCCAGCGTACTGCCCTGCCGCATATCCGGGGCGTCACGATGGAACGCCAGCAGGACGGTATCATTATGGATGCGGCAACCCGCCGTAACCTGGAACTGACGCAAAATCTGGCCGGTGGTATAGAAAACACGCTGGCGGCCGTGCTCGATCAGGCTGTCACGCCGATGGGCAGCCGCATGCTCAAACGCTGGATCCACATGCCAAGCCGCGATATCAAATTGCTGACACATCGCCAGCAGGCGATCGGTGCATTGCAGGATCTCACGGCAGATCTGCAACCGGTACTGCGACAGGTCGGCGACCTCGAACGTATACTGGCACGGCTCGCATTGCGCAGCGCCCGCCCGCGTGACCTGGCTCGTATGCGTCATGCGATGCAGCAACTGCCGGAAATCCGGGAAATATTGCAGGAAACCGACGCCGCACATGTAAAAACACTGGTCGGACAAACCGGTGAGTTCACCGAACTGGTGGAACTGCTCGAGCGCGCAATCATCGAAACGCCGCCGGTTCTGGTACGTGATGGCGGTGTAATCGCACCGGGCTACAATGCCGAGCTGGATGAATGGCGAGCCCTGGCAGACGGCGCGACCGATTATCTCGACAGATTAGAGATCCGCGAACGCGAGAAACTGGGGCTGGATACGCTGAAAGTCGGTTTCAACGGCGTGCATGGTTATTACATTCAGGTCAGCCGCGGTCAGAGCCATCTGGTGCCGATCCACTATGTCCGTCGCCAGACGCTCAAAAACGCTGAGCGCTACATCATTCCTGAGTTGAAAGAGTACGAAGACAAAGTGCTGACTTCAAAAGGCAAAGCCTTGTCTCTGGAAAAAGCGCTGTACGAAGAGCTGTTCGATCTACTGATGCCACACCTTTCCGCATTACAGCAAAGCGCCAGTGCACTGGCGGAACTGGATGTTCTGAGCAACCTGGCAGAACGTGCGTACACATTGAATTACGCCTGTCCGACGATGAGTGAAAAACCGGGCATTAATATTACCGGTGGCCGCCATCCTGTGGTTGAACAGGTACTGAGCGAACCGTTTATTTCCAACCCGCTGAATATGTCTCCGGCACGGCGCATGCTGATCATCACCGGTCCGAATATGGGCGGTAAAAGTACCTATATGCGTCAGGCGGCGCTGATCGTCCTGATGGCGCATATCGGCAGCTATGTGCCCGCAGAAGCCGCTGTTATCGGGCCTGTGGATCGCATTTTTACCCGTGTCGGTGCGGCGGACGATCTGGCTTCGGGGCGTTCTACCTTTATGGTGGAAATGACCGAAACCGCCAATATCCTCCATAACGCCACCGAAAACAGTCTGGTATTGATGGATGAAATCGGGAGAGGGACGTCAACGTATGATGGTTTGTCGCTGGCATGGGCGTGTGCGGAAAATCTCGCCAGCCGTATTAAAGCCATGACGCTGTTCGCCACCCATTATTTCGAGCTGACTACCCTGCCGGAAAAAATGGAAGGCACGGTCAATGTTCATCTGGATGCTATTGAACACGGCGACACGATCGCCTTTATGCACAGCGTACAGGATGGCGCGGCCAGCAAGAGTTACGGTCTGGCCGTTGCGGCGCTGGCGGGTGTTCCGCGAGATGTGATTAAGCGTGCGCGTCAGAAACTGAAAGAGCTGGAAACGTTGTCCAACAACGCTGCAGCCAGCAAAGTCGATGGCCCGCAATTGGCATTACTGACGGAAGAAGTGTCTCCGGCGGTTGAAGCGCTGGAATCTCTCGATGCAGATTCTCTGTCGCCACGTCAGGCGCTGGAATGGATATATCGTCTGAAAGATATGGTGTAGATATCCGCTGGTCAGAACAGGAAGCATAAAAAAACGGTGGGATTGACCCACCGTTTTTATGTGTTGTTCTTACAGGATAGAACATGATGCAACCACTGCCCGGCGAATAAGTTATTCGCGGAACAATGCTTCGATGCTCAGTCCCTGCCCCTGCAGGATTTCACGCAGGCGACGCAAACCTTCTACCTGAATCTGACGAACACGCTCACGTGTCAGGCCAATCTCGCGGCCTACATCTTCCAGCGTCGCTGCTTCATAGCCTAACAGGCCGAAACGGCGCGCCAGAACTTCACGCTGTTTTGCATTCAACTCGAATAACCACTTAACGATACTTTGTTTCATATCGTCATCTTGTGTGGTGTCTTCCGGGCCGTTGTCTTTCTCATCCGCCAGAATATCTAACAACGCTTTCTCTGAGTCACCGCCCAACGGAGTATCCACAGAAGTAATGCGTTCATTCAGGCGCAACATACGGCTGACGTCATGTACCGGTTTGTCGAGCTGCTCAGCAATCTCTTCAGCACTCGGTTCATGGTCCAGTTTATGTGCAAGTTCACGTGCAGTACGCAGGTAAACGTTCAGTTCTTTAACGATGTGAATGGGTAAACGGATAGTACGGGTTTGATTCATGATCGCCCGTTCAATCGTCTGACGGATCCACCATGTTGCATAGGTAGAGAAACGGAAACCGCGCTCAGGATCAAATTTTTCAACCGCACGGATCAGACCCAGGTTACCTTCCTCGATCAGATCCAGCAGTGCCAGACCGCGATTACTGTAGCGGCGGGCAATTTTAACCACTAAACGCAGATTACTTTCAATCATACGGCGGCGGGAAGGAACATCTCCCCGCAACGCGCGTCGTGCAAAATAAACTTCCTCTTCTGCAGTAAGCAGAGGGGAATAACCGATTTCACCGAGGTACAGTTGAGTGGCGTCCAGCACTCGTTGGCTTACAGTCTGCGACAACAATTCTTCTTCAGCATCGTTGTCGGCAGTCTCTTCGACTATTGCTTTCTCGTCAAAGGCTTCAGCGCTGTTCTCATCGAAATCTACATCATCATGTAACTCGTTAACTTTCAGCGTATTCTGACTCATAAGCTGCTCCTACCCGTGGTCCCGAGGGCAGAATCGATGCTCTGCCCCGATTTATCGCTGCGGAAGATAACGCAGCGGGTTTACGGATTTCCCCTTGTAACGAATTTCAAAATGCAATCTTACTGAACTGGTTCCGGTGCTACCCATAGTCGCTATTTTTTGTCCCGCCTGCACTTCTTGTTGTTCCCGGACCAGCATTGTATCGTTATGTGCATAGGCGCTCAGGTAATCATCATTGTGTTTAATGATGATCAGATTACCGTAACCGCGAAGAGCATTACCCGCGTAAACCACACGCCCCGAGGCGGTTGCTACGACAGACTGTCCACGCGAACCAGCAATATCGATCCCCTTATTTCCCCCTTCAGAAGCAGAGAAATTATCGATAATTTTCCCGTCAGTCGGCCATTTCCAGGAGGAAACCGGACCGCCATTATTTGTTGAGGTGGCGACGGGAGTGCTGGCTACAGCAACAGGTGTTGTGGTGGTAGTAACTGCACCTGATGAAGGCAACATCCTGCCTACATTCTGTTTACCAGAAGAATCAGAATACGTGGTAGTTGGTTGAGATGCAACCACAGAACCTGTGAGCATGCCCCCGGTTGGAGCTTTCGGAACACCACCATTTGTGGCATCTGCGACCGCTACCGTACCCCCGGTGCTCGCCGCAGAAGAAACGTTATTGATCTGGATTGTCTGGCCAACTTCAAGGCTGTATGGCGCAGGAATATTATTGCGTGCGGCCAGGTCGCGGAAGTCATTGCCCGTGATCCAGGCAATATAGAACAGGGTGTCGCCGCGCTTCACCTGGTAGGTGCTGCCGCTATAACTTCCTTTAGGGATCGAGTTATAGCTGCGGTTGTAAACAATATGTCCGCCGGGTCCGACGGCAGGTGCCATTTGCGGAGCAGAATTCAGAGTATTCTGACTACTATTGCCGCTGTTACCGCCGCCATTGACGCTGCTGATGGGTGCGGATGTCGTTGAATTGTTCGTACATCCCGCCATCCAGGCACTGATAAAAGTACACATTGCAATGCGGCTTAGTGTTTTTATTGGGCTTCCCGTGCTCATATTTCCCCCGTTACGGCAATCTCAGAATATCTCTTTAACCGCGCACACCGCGCCAGCTGGCGCTTTTCGTGTCACCGGACACGGTGCGGGCAGGCAACATACTCATTCAGGTCTTCGCCCGAATGCCGCAGTGCCATAAAAAACTGTAGTGGATGCTATCAACATCGCCAGTACAGCACCATATATCAGTTGTATTTAAATTTTAAGGAGTTAGTCCTGAAGGTACCGGCGTATGGCCGGTGTCAGGCGAGTTCGCCTTTCACCAGCGGGACAAAACGAACAGCTTCGATAGTCTCTGCAACAAACTCACCACCACGCCGGGTGACCCGTTGCAATGTCTGATTTTCTTCGCCCACTGGCAGAATTAATACACCGCCATCATCGAGTTGTTGTAACAGATCTTGAGGTATTTCAGGAGGTGCGGCGGTGACAATAATGGCATCAAACGGGCCACGCGAAGGCCAGCCCTGCCAGCCGTCACCATGACGGGTGGAAACATTATGCAAATCGAGTTGCTTGAGGCGTCTTTTCGCCTGCCATTGCAACCCTTTGATGCGCTCAACCGAGAAAACATGCTCAACCAGATGTGCCAGAATGGCCGTCTGATAGCCTGAACCGGTGCCAATTTCCAGCACGCGGGACGAGGGCGTAAGGCGCAATAACTCGGTCATTCTCGCCACGGTATAAGGCTGAGAAATGGTCTGACCGGACCCGATAGGCAACGCCGTGTTTTCGTAAGCTTTATGCTGAAAGGCCTCATCCACGAAACGCTCACGCGGCACAGACTCGATGGCATGCAACAGTTTTTCATCATGAATACCCTGCTGGCGCAGTTGTTCCAGCAGGTTGTACATCGGTTTATTCACCATTCGCGCTCACCCCGGCCTTTTCCAACCATGAGACCACGACATCCTGAGCCGCATAGGCGGTTAAATCCACCTGTAGTGGCGTCACTGAAACATAACCTTGCGCTACAGCAGCAAAATCAGTATCAGGTGCGATATCAAATTTATCTCCCGGCGGGCCTATCCAGTACAAGTCCTGACCCCGCGGATCCTGCTGACAAAATACCTGCTCGGCCGGATGACGGCTACCGCAACGCGTCACCCTGATCCCTTTGACCTGCGAAAGTGGCAGATCCGGGACGTTAATATTCAAAATCTTGCCGGTGCGCAAAGGCTCACGTGCCAGTGCCCTGAGGAGCCGGCAGGTGATGATTGCTGCCGTGTCATAATGCTGATGTCCGTCCAGCGACACCGCCAACGCAGGAAAGCCCAGATGGCGTCCTTCCATCGCGGCGGCAACCGTGCCGGAATAGATCACATCGTCGCCCAGATTTGGCCCTGCATTGATGCCAGAAACCACAATATCCGGCTTCGGGCGCATCAGCGTATTCACACCAAGGTACACACAGTCGGTCGGCGTACCGTTAATCACGGCGGTATCACCGTTAGGGTAAGACTGAATACGCAACGGGCCATCCAGCGTCAACGCATTAGATGCACCGCTGCGGTTACGATCAGGGGCCACCAGCTTCACATCAGCAAACTCACGCAGCGCGGACGCCAGCGCCTGTATGCCGGGAGCCAGTACGCCGTCGTCGTTACTCAGTAATATCCGCATCACTTTCATCCAGATTCATCAGTTCACGCACCACGCTGGTGGCATAACTGCCGGCCGGTAACCAGAATTTGAGTTCCAGAGTGACATCATCCCAGCGCTGCCACTGCATCTGCAACGGTTGCAGCATGATGGCACGTCGTGCCGGTTCGACTCGCTCGCGCTTGAGCAGCGACAGTAAATCTCCCTGATCCTTGAGACAGGCCTGTTCATAAACTTCGGCATCTTCGAGTGTGCCCAGCGGGCCATCACCCGGTAAAGGTGCCGTGATCAGTAATTCACCGCTTTCAACACGCGGTAACAGCGACACGAACTCTTCGGCTTTCGCAACAAACCAGCTGCCACGGCCGCTGAGTTGCAGGGCATCGCCCAACATCGGCTCACGCACGTAACCTTCAGCCAGACGCTGGCTGGCAATAATGTTGAACATCGCGCTACGGCTGGCGGAAAGATAGAAACTGCGCTTCGCACGTTCTTTGGGACGGGTTTCGTTGGTTGCCCACCGTTTCGCCTGCACCAGATTATTGCCGCCACGGCCAAAACGCTGGGTACCGAAATAGTTCGGTACGCCCTGCCGGGTGATTTTTTCCAGACGTGCTTCAACATCAGCAATATTGCTTAACTGTCGCAGCACCAGTGTAAATGCGTTGCCTTTCAGCGTGCCGATACGCATCTTTTTACGATGGCGCGAGACGCGGACAACTTCGCAGCCTTCGAGGTCAAACTGGCTTAAATCAGGGTCAGCCTTACCCGGCAAATGCAGGCAAAACCATTGTTCCGTGACCGCATGACGATCCTTGAGACCGGCATAACTGACGTCGCGCGGATGCACTTTGGCGAAACGCGCCAGTTGCTCCGCGACGAATTGGGTATTGCAGCCATTTTTGCGGATCCGCACCAACAGATGTTCACCTTCACCGTCCGGCTCAAAACCCAGATCCTCTTCGACGATAAAGTCTTCGGGATTGGCTTTCAGCTGACCGCTGGCGACAGGCTCACCCAGTAACCAGGTGAGACGGGACATATCTATCATGCGGTAATCTTCCACAACATCATTCCTTAACCAGCAGGGCAACGGCTTCGCAGGCAATACCCTCGCCACGGCCGGTAAAGCCCAGTTGTTCGGTGGTCGTGGCTTTTACATTGACGTCATCCATATGACATTGCAGATCTTCGGCCAGAAACACACGCATCTGCGGGATGTGCGGAGCCATTTTCGGTGCCTGTGCAATGATAGTGATATCCAGATTGCCCAGCTTGTAGCCTTTTGCTCGGATACGGCGGTAAGCTTCGCGCAGCAGTTCGCGACTGTCAGCACCTTTGAATGCAGGATCCGTATCCGGGAAAAGCTTGCCGATATCTCCCAGCGCAGCCGCGCCAAGCAGCGCGTCAGTTGCCGCGTGCAAGGCAACATCGCCATCTGAATGCGCCAGTAAACCCAGCGGATAAGGGATACGCACACCACCGATCACCAGCGGGCCTTCTCCGCCAAACTTATGGACATCAAAACCGTGACCGATACGCATTATGCGTTTTCCTCCTGGGATAAGCGGGTTAAATAGAATTCAGCCAGGGCCAGATCTTCTGGTCTGGTGACTTTGATATTATCGGCCCGTGCCGGGATCAGCAAAGGATGAAAACCGCAATATTCCATTGCAGAGGCTTCATCTGTGACCACCGCACCTTCATTGAGTGCACGGCGCAGGCAGGTTTTCAATAATTCGAGCGGAAAAAACTGCGGCGTCAGCGCATGCCACAGATCCTGACGATCCACTGTATGTGCAATTGCTGCCAGACCGGGTTCACCACGCTTCATGGTGTCACGCACCGGCGCGGCGAGGATCCCGCCGATTTTGCTGGTGGTGGCAATCGCCAGCAGATTATTAAGATCATCAGGATGCAGGCACGGGCGCGCAGCGTCATGCACCAGCACCCAGCCGTTATCTCCGGCAACATCCAGCCCGGCCATAACCGATTCAGCCCGTTCAGCACCGCCTGCCACCACGCGGATACGCGGATCGCTGGCAATGGGAAGTTGGGCGAACTGCGTGTCGTGCGGGCTAAGCGCCACGATAACCTGACGGACGCTGCCGCTTTGCAGCAGTGCATAAATTGAATGTTCTATCAGCGTTTTACCGCCGACAGAAAGGTATTGTTTGGGGCATTCGGCCTGCATACGGCTGCCAATACCGGCAGCCGGTAACACGGCGATGACCTCTGGAAGGGAAACTGCGGTATGGCTCATGGCTATTGATTCAGGTTGTTTTGCGAAACGGTGCTGCCCGGCGCACGTTTATTGTCAGGCACCAGACGATAGAAAGTCTCGCCGGGTTTAATCATGCCCAGTTCGTTGCGTGCACGTTCTTCGATCGCTTCCTGACCGCCGTTTAAATCGTCGATTTCTGCGAAAAGTTGATCATTACGTGATTTCAGTTTGCCGTTATTAACTTGTTGCACCTGAACGTCATCATTTACACGTACATAATCGTGAATACCATTCTTACCCAGCCACAGCGAATACTGTAGCCAGCCAAGTAAAATCAGTAATAGCAGTGTTAGTTTGCCCATCCCCGCCCCCTAAAAAAGCTGGACAATCATCCCACAACTTTCCCTCTGACTCCACTGTGGCAAGGTAATTGCCAGTGAGAATCAGACTTACGCACGCAATAATGGGTGAGAATGACACAATGGGTTACATCGTGAAGGGAATTTGCCGGGAAAACCGCCAGAAAAAATCACCAGCCAGACAAGAATGAGAAGACGGTCCAAAACATGCCAATCACACAGATGCCGCTGGCGGCCGAGGTTTTGAACCAGCCACCGCGAAAGAACATGCTTAACGCAATGCCTATCAGTACGGAAACGGGCATCAGCGCCAGGAAGAACGGCCAGGTGTAAAGCAGGAAAAAAAGGGTATTAGAACCATAAACCAGAAAAGGGATCGCAAACGCCAGCCAGTAGAAGACAAAACCGATAAACCCACCCTGCATGGAATAGGACGGTTCTTCGGTATCTGCACTGTCTGTTGTCGTGATCGGCGCACGTGTCCGGAGGCTGATCTCCCCGGTACGATCGACGCGGTTCCGGCTGACAAGTCTGCTCAATAACGCCTGCATAGTTGATCCCTGTATTTCAGTGTAAACCGGCACGCTCTGTGGCGTTTGGCCGGTAACATTCAGGGATTGATAATAGCGCGCTGGCGCATCACTTCTAATAATTGAGGCACCAATTGTGTTACCAATTGTTCACCATCAAGATGCACATCCGGGGTCTCCGGCGGCTGATATTCTGCGTCGATACCGGTGAAGTTTTTCAGTTCACCCGCACGGGCCTTTTTATATAAACCTTTCGGATCGCGTGCCTCACAGATAGCCAGCGGCGTATCCACAAATATCTCAACAAACTGACCGTTTTCCAGCAAATCACGCACCATGTCACGCTCGGCGCGGTGAGGTGAAATGAACGCCGTCAGCACGACCAGCCCGGCATCCACCATCAGTTTTGCCACCTCACCCACGCGACGAATATTTTCGCGCCTGTCGTCATCGGTAAAGCCCAGATCACGGCACAGCCCGTGGCGGACATTATCACCATCGAGCAGATAAGTGCTGACCCCCTGCCGGTGCAGCGCCTGCTCGAGCGCACCGGCCACGGTGGATTTCCCTGAGCCCGAAAGCCCGGTAAACCACAGCACCGCACCGCGATGACCCTGCTGCTTTTCACGATCCGCACGTGTCACCGCGTGCGGATGCCAGACAACGTTGTCATCTTTACGTAAAGTGCCATCCGGTGACACCATCTTATTTACCACCCAGTAAATCGCGTGCGCCCCAGTGCGGGAAGTGACGGCGAACCAGGCTGTTCAGTTCCAGCTCAAATGCGCTGTATTTATCCGACTCCTGATACACCTGTTCAATCGCCTCACGCACCAGACCGGCTCCGACAGTGACGTTGGTCAGACGATCGATAAAAATCATGCCGCCGGTCACCGCGTTGCTCTGATAGCTATCCAGCACCAGAGGTTCGTCGAAGGCCAGTTCCACCAGTCCGATACCATTAAGTGGCAGATTTTCAACCACACGCTGAGTCAGTGAGTTAATTTCAACCTGATATTCGATATTCTCAACACGCGCACGGGCTTTCTTACCCCCGACTTTAATGTCATAGCTTTGACCGACGCTCAGTGGCTGCTCAGCCATCCACACAACATCGACTTTGGCATGTTGTACCGGTTTAACCGTTTCTTGCGCATCAACCAGCGTGTCGCCACGGCTGATATCACGTTCATCGGCCAGCACCAGCGTAATGGCATCACCCGCCCAGGCTTCCTGTAAATCACCGTCGAAGGTCACAATGCGTGCCACGGTAGATTCCACACCCGATGGCAACACTTTCACCTTCTGGCCAACACGCACTGAACCCGATGCCAGCGTTCCCGCATAGCCGCGAAAATCGAGGTTCGGGCGGTTAACATACTGCACCGGGAAGCGCATCGGTTGCTGTTCACGGATGTTAATAACGTTGACCGTTTCCAGTACGTCGAGCAGAGTCGGGCCGGTGTACCAACTCATTTTATCTCCCGGCGTGGCGACGTTGTCGCCTTCCAGGGCAGAAAGCGGTACAAATTTGATGTCCAGATCGGTCGGCAGTTGCTGAGCGAAATCCAGATAATCCTGTTTGAATTGCTCGTAAACCGTTTCGCTGTAATCCACCAGATCCATTTTGTTAACGGCTACCACCAGATGACGGATCCCGAGCAAAGTCGCAATAAAGCTGTGACGGCGGGTTTGATCCAGCACGCCTTTACGGGCGTCGATCAGCAGGATCGCCAGATCACAAGTCGATGCACCGGTCGCCATATTACGGGTGTACTGTTCGTGCCCCGGGGTATCGGCAATGATGAATTTACGTTTCTCGGTAGAGAAATAACGGTATGCCACATCAATGGTAATACCCTGCTCGCGTTCGGCCTGTAAGCCATCCACCAGCAGTGCCAGATCGAGTTTTTCACCCTGTGTTCCGTGACGTTTGCTGTCGTTATGTAGTGAAGATAACTGATCTTCGTAGATCTGACGGGTGTCATGCAGCAGACGTCCGATTAAGGTACTTTTGCCATCATCGACGCTGCCGCAGGTCAGGAAGCGCAGCAGGCTTTTGTGTTGCTGAGCGTGCAGGTAAGCTTCAACGCCGCCCTGCTCCGCGATTTGTTGTGCAATTGCGTTATTCATTAGCTGCGGCTCCTTAGAAATACCCTTGACGCTTTTTAAGTTCCATCGACCCGGCCTGATCACGGTCGATCGCGCGTCCCTGGCGTTCACTGGTGGTCGACACCAACATCTCTTCGATGATCTCCGGCAGCGTCTGAGCTTCGGATTCAACAGCCCCGGTCAGCGGCCAGCAACCCAATGTGCGGAAACGCACCATTTTCTTCTCGATCACTTCACCCGGTTGCAGATCGATACGATCGTCATCCACCATCAGTAACATACCGTCACGCTCCAGCACCGGACGTGGCGCGGCCAGATATAACGGAACAATCTCAATATTTTCCAGATAGATGTACTGCCAGATATCCAGCTCAGTCCAGTTGGAGAGCGGAAACACGCGGATGCTTTCACCTTTGTTAATCTGGCCGTTGTAGTTATGCCACAACTCAGGGCGCTGATTTTTGGGATCCCAGCGGTGGAAGCGGTCACGGAACGAATAGATACGTTCTTTGGCACGGGATTTTTCTTCGTCACGGCGCGCGCCGCCGAAAGCGGCATCAAAGCCGTATTTATTCAGCGCCTGTTTCAGACCTTCGGTTTTCATGATATCCGTATGTTTCGCGCTGCCGTGCACGAACGGGTTGATGCCCATCGCCACACCTTCCGGGTTTTTATGCACCAGCAGCTCAAAGCCGTAATTCTTCGCCGTGCGGTCGCGGAATTCATACATTTCGCGGAATTTCCAGCCGGTATCCACATGCAGCAGCGGGAAGGGCAAGGTTCCCGGGAAGAAGGCTTTGCGTGCCAGATGCAGCATCACCGAGGAATCTTTCCCGATGGAATACATCATCACCGGGTTGGCGAATTCAGCAGCCACTTCACGGATGATATGGATACTCTCCGCCTCCAGTTGCCGCAAATGAGTCAGTCGTTTTTCGTCCATAACAGATCCTTTAAGCCAAATTCACAACCGACGGGCGTTGGGTGCCGTCAGTCTCAGGATGATGCCCAAACCAGGCCAGTTGCTGATGAAGTGACACCACTTCACCAATCACCAGTAACGCCGGCGTCGGCGCCTGTTGAGCCAGATGTTCAAGATTATCGAGTGTTCCGGTCAGCACCTGCTGATCAGAACGTGTTCCCCGTCCGATGACCGCAACGGGTGTAAGCGCTGCGCGACCATGAGCGATCAATTGCTGGCTGATTTCTGCCGCTTTAAGCGTGCCCATGTAAATCGCCAATGTCTGCTGGCCTTTCGCGAGAGTCTCCCACTGCACGCCGTTATTTTCCGGGCGGCAATGCCCTGTCACGAAGATCACGCTCTGTGCATAATCGCGGTGCGTCAGCGGGATCCCGGCATAAGCTGTCGCGCCGGCAGCAGCGGTTACGCCAGGCACAACCTGGAAAGGAATACCCGCCGCCTGCACTGCCTGTAATTCTTCGCCGCCGCGTCCAAAAATAAACGGATCACCGCCTTTGAGGCGCACGACTTTTTTCCCCTGCTGCGCCAGTTCGACCAGCAGACGGTTGGTTTCTTCCTGCGCAACAGAATGGCTGCCCGCACGTTTACCCACACAAATCTTGTCCGCATCGCGGCGCACTAAATCCAGCACTTCTTCGCTGACCAGATGGTCGTAAAGCACCACATCAGCCTGCTGCATCACCTGCAGCCCGCGAAGGGTGAGCAATCCTGCATCACCGGGCCCGGCACCGACCAGCGTGACATGTCCGCTATGCGAGATGTCTTCCGCATTTTCTAACTGTTGTTGCAGTGCCCGTTCTGCTTCTGCGAGCTTTCCCGCAGAAGCGAGGCTGGCAAAGCGTCCGGCAAATGCATGCTCCCAAAAACGACGACGTGAACGCATGGAGCTGAACTGCGCTTTCACATTTTCACGCCAGCGTCCGGCGATATCGGCCATTTGCCCCAGGCTGTTCGGCAACAGAGTTTCCAGCTTCTCGCGCAGCATTCTGGCGAGTACCGGTGCTTTACCGCTGGAAGAAATCGCCACCACAATCGGCGAACGGTCGACAATCGAAGGGAAAATGAAAGAGCATTTCGGCTGATCGTCGACCACGTTAGCCAGCACATGTCGCAGATTAGCTTGCTCAAAAACTTCAGCATTCAGCGCAGCGTCGTCTGTAGCGGCAATCACCAGAAAAACATCGTCGAGCTGTTCCGGCAAAAATGCCTGTGCTGACCAGCTAATTTCGGCGGCCTGTCTGCGTTGTTCCAGCTCGGGAGAAAGTGCCTGTGCGACTATCCGTACTTGCGCACCCGCCCGCAGGAGAAGATCGATTTTGCGGGCAGCGACTTCGCCACCCCCAACAACCAGAACAGGGCGTTGTTTTAGGTCGGCAAATATTGGTAGATAGTCCACGAAAGCCTTAAATGATTATCAGGATTAATAAACAAACTATACGTGCAGGCAATAATTGATCTGAAATGACGAAAAAGAATGATTAGTTACTAAATGGAATATAGCCCGGCAAAAAGAGCGGTTTGGGATAACGGGAAATTGTCTAATCGCGCAGACAATCGCATACTGTATGCCCCAGAAAGACCGCCACACGCGGCCTGTTGTTTGATTGCCTTCCGGTCGTATTGACCGGCAAATAAGGATTTTTGGCTATGTTTTCTTTTTCACGCATGAAACAGACGCTGCTGGCGCTGAGCCTGAGCGGTGTCTGTATGGGTCATGCGATGGCGGCATCCGTCCCGCTTCCGGCGATGGGTATGATCGCCAGTCAGCAAATTCGCCATATCGCGACTTATTTCCCCGGGCGCATGGCCGGCAGCCCGGCAGAGCTGATCGCGGCGGATTATCTGAACCAGCAATTCAACAAATTAGGTTATAAGAGCGATTTACGTGGCTTCGATACCCGTTATCTTTACACCAGCAATACGGGGAAAAAGAACTGGCAAAATATTCACGCCACGTCGGTGATTGCCGCTCGTGCCGGTGAAGTACCACAACAAATCATCGTGATGGCGCATTTCGATACCTATGTGCCGCAAAGTGACAATGATACCAACCACAATCTCGGCGGCCTGACGTTGCAGGGTGTCGATGACAACGCCTCCGGCGTCGGTGTGATGCTTGAGCTGGCCGAACGCATGCAGGCCATCCCGACACACTATAGCCTGCGTTTCGTGGCACTGAGCGCGGAAGAAACCGGCGCTAAAGGTGCGGAAGACTTTGTAAACCGGATGAGCGCTGAAGAGAAGAAAAATACGCTGCTGGTGATCAACATGGATTCGCTGATCACCGGCGACCGGTTGTATTTCAATAGCGGCGAGAATACTTCAGTGGCTGTGGCGAAACTGACCCGGATTAAGGCGCTGAGTATTGCCCGCAGTCTGGGTATTCCGGCACAAAGCCATGAAGGCACACATTGCTGCGATGGCATAAAAGCGCTGGATGACGCGCACCTGCCGCTGCTGAATGTGACGGCGACTAACTTTGCGCTGGGTAAGAAAGACGGCGTGCAGCAACGTGCGATCACCCGCCACTTCCCGCTGGGCAACACCCGTTATCAGAGCCAGTTTGATAGTTTGCAATATCTCGATAAAGCGTTGCCGGGCCGCATTGAGAAGCGCTCGCGCGACACGGTAAAAGTGTTATTCCCGCTGCTGAAGGATCTGGCAAAACCGGCAAAACACGCCTGATTAAATAGGGGTAATTGAG
>NZ_SEWS01000007.1:57004-342541 GCF_004195095.1 Rahnella sp. CFA14(1/10)
ACGCTAATAACAGGAATCCCCTAAATAATTCGGGTTGCAGGCAGGCGGCAAGCGAAGAAGTCCCGATGAGCTGACATGAGTCAGTGATTCGGGCGACTGAACGCAGCCAACGCATCTGCAACCCGAATAGGGGGAGTTGAGACGCTAATAACAGGAATCCCCTAAATAATTCGGGTTGCAGGCAGGCGGCAAGCGAAGAAGTCCCGATGAGCTGACATGAGTCAGTGATTCGGGCGACTGAACGCAGCCAACGCATCTGCAACCCGAAGTATGACGGGGATTTATTCGTGCAGGCCGCATTCGCGTTTGAGTCCGAAGAATCGCGTATCCTCTTCCTTCATCCCTTCTTCCCATTTTTTCGTCGTATGCGTGTCACCGACGGAAAGATAGCCCTGATCCCACAGCGGGTGATAGCTCAGGCCGTTGTCTTGCAGATAACGGAAAATCTGACGGTTATCCCAGTCAATAATTGGCAGGATTTTAAACACCCCACGTTGTACCGCCAGCACCGGCAGATGCGCACGGCTGCCGGATTGCTCACGACGCAGACCGGCGAACCAGGTCTGCACACCCAGCGTCTGAATCGCCCGATTCATTGGCTCGACTTTGTTGATGTGGTTGTATTTTTCGATACCCTCAACGCCCTGCTCCCACAGTTTGCCGTAACGCGCTTCCTGCCAGGCAGCCGAGTGTTCAGCGCGGAATACCTGCAGGTTCAGGTTTAGCTGTTCAGTTAACGTATCAATAAACTGATACGTCTCCGGAAACAGATAACCGGTATCGGTCAGGATCACCGGAATGTCCGGTTTTTGCTGAGTGACTAAATGCAGACAGACCGCCGCCTGAATGCCGAAGCTGGAAGACAGCGCGAATTCGCCGGGCATGTTTTCCAGCGCCCATTGCACACGCTCCTGCGCGGACAGTTTCTCCAGGCTGACATTAATTTCCGCCAGCGCCATAGATTGTCCGGACTTCGGCATGTCATTCAGTTCAGCCAGAGTAAGATTCAGCAAACTCATATTGCCTCCAGTCGGTTATCGCGCTTAGTCATAAAAGTCGCGTGCCGGATCCAGCACCGGCTTAATGATCCCGGCGCGGATCACGAAGTCACCAAAGCCTTCACCGGTTTCGCGCTCTTTCGACCAGCGACCGACCAGTTCGTCAATGATGCTCAGGATCTCTGCATCAGAAATATTTTCACGATACATACGCGGAATACGTGTTCCTGCACGGTTACCGCCGAGGTGCAGGTTGTAACGGTTCAACGCCTTCCCTACCAGACCAATTTCCGCCAGCAGCGCACGGCCACAGCCGTTCGGACAACCGGTCACGCGCAGAACGATGTGTTCATCGCCCACACCGTGTCCGTGCATGATGCCTTCCACTTTGGTGACAAATTCAGGCAGGAAACGTTCCGCTTCCGCCATCGCCAGCGGACAGGTCGGATAAGACACACAGGCCATCGAGTTTTTACGTTGCTCAGTGACACTGTCGTCAATCAGGCCGTGATTACGTGCCAGAGTTTCGATCGCATCTTTGTCTTTTTCAGCCACACCGGCCACGATCAGATTCTGATTAGCAGTAAGCCTGAAATCCCCCTTATGGATCTTAGCAATTTCTGCCAGTCCGGTTTTCAGCGGCTTGCCCGGGTAATCGAGAATACGGCCATTTTCGATAAACAGCGTCAGATGCCATTGGTTGTCGATACCTTTTACCCAGCCGATACGGTCGCCGCGATCGGTGAATTCGTAAGGGCGGATATCAGCAAACTGAATACCGGCGCGTTTTTCAACTTCGGCTTTGAATACCGGTACGCCGACGCGTTCCAGCGTGTATTTGGTTTTGGCATTTTTACGGTTGGTGCGGTTACCCCAGTCACGTTGCGTGGTCACCACGGCTTCGGCCACGGCCAGCGTGTGCTCCAGCGGAATAAAGCCCAGTTCGCTGGCCGTACGCGCATAAGTGGCTTTATCACCATGGGCGATAGAAAGCCCGCCGCCGACCAGCACATTGAAACCGACCAGTTTACCGTTATCCGCAATCGCCACGAAGTTCAGGTCGTTGGCGTGCAAATCCACGTCATTTTGTGGCGGGATCACGACCGTTGTTTTGAACTTACGTGGCAGATAAGTCGCACCCAGAATCGGCTCTTCATCGGTGGTTTCAACTTTTTCCTGATCCAGCCACACTTCAGCGTAAGCACGGGTGCGCGGCAGCAGATGCTCGGAAATTTTCTTCGCCCACTGATACGCTTCCTGATGCAGTTCAGATTCCACCGGATTAGACGTACACAATACGTTACGGTTAACGTCATTGGCGGTCGCCAGCGCATCCAGTCCGAGTTTATTGAGCAACTGATGCACCGGTTTAACGTTCGGTTTCAGGATGCCGTGGAACTGGAATGTCTGACGGTTAGTAATACGGATGCTGCCATACAGCGTGCTGTCTTCGGCAAATTTGTCGATCCCCAGCCACTGCGCAGGTGTCATCACTCCGCCCGGCAAGCGGCAACGCAGCATCATGGCGTGGCGCGGTTCCAGTTTCTGTTCAGCGCGTTCAGCACGGATATCACGGTCATCCTGCTGATACATGCCGTGGAAGCGGATCAGCAGGAAGTTGTCACCGTTGAAGCCGCCGGTCAGGCCGTCTTTTAAATCATCGGCAATCGTCCCGCGCAGGAAATTACTTTCCTTCTTCAGACGTTCAGCGTCAGCCAGCGGGGCATCGACGATCAGCGGGCCGGGGCCGGGATTGAGTTCACTCCACAACTTATTGCTCATCATTTTTTCACTCATAACATTATGCCCAAAATCATTCGAGTTGCAGGTAGGCGGCAACTGAAGGAATCCCGATGAACTGACTCAAGTCAGTTCATCGGGTGATTGAAGGAAGCCAACACCCCTGTAATTTGAAGGATGCAGGGCATTAGTACACATCACGCTGATAACGGCGATCAAGGCGCAATTCACTGAGATATTCGTCGGCCGTTTCCAGATCCATTTCGCCATATTGCGCAATGATTTCCAGTAATGCCTGCTCGACGTCCTTCGCCATACGGTTGGCATCGCCACAAACATACACATGCGCGCCTTCCTGCAACCATTGCCAGACTTCGGCTCCCTGCTCACGCAGTTTGTCCTGTACGTATACTTTTTCAGCCTGATCGCGTGACCATGCCAGGGAGATATTCGTCAGCAGGCCGTCCTTGACGTAACGTTGCCATTCAACCTGATAGAGAAAATCATCGGTAAAGTGCGGGTTACCGAAGAATAACCAGTTTTTGCCGGTAGCTCCGTCGTTATCTCGCTGCTGAATGAAAGCGCGGAACGGCGCAATACCGGTGCCCGGCCCGATCATAATGACCGGCTTTTCAGGATCCGCTGGCAGGCGGAAGTTGTCGTTATGCTCGATGAAAACTTTCACTTCGCCGTCTTCTTCCAGGCGATCGGCCAGGAAACCTGAAGCGCCACCGGAGCGTGAACGCCCGTCGATTTCGTAACGCACCACCCCCACGGTAATATGCACTTCTGTTTCGGTTTCAGCCTGCGAGGAGGCAATCGAATACAGGCGCGGTGTCAGCGGACGCAGTAAATCCACCAGTTGCTGTGCATCCAGCTCCGTCGGTGCGCGGCGTACCATGTCAGCAAACGGTACGGTCTGTGCGTATTGCTGAAGCGCAGGTTTATCGGCCAGTAAACCGGTCAGATGTTCGTCGCGGCACAGCGCGGCGTATTTTTCAATAATCGGTGTCGTGTTCTGGGTCAGTTCAATGTGATGTTGCAGGGCCTGTGAAAGCGGCAGTTTTTTATCGTTCACCTCAACGATTTCATCGCCTTTCAGCCACAGCAGTTCAACGATTTCCTGCACCAGTTGCGGATCGTTTTCAAACCAGATCCCCAGCGCATCGCCCGGCTGGTAACGCAGACCGGAATCGCCGAGATCAATTTCCAGATGACGAACGTCTTTGTCAGAATCGCGGCCGGTAATTTTCTGATTAACGGAAAGTGTCGCGGTCAGCGGCGCTTCTTTCGTATAAGGGCTGCTGTCGACCTGATTCACACTGCCTGCCAGCGTCGGAGCCGCCTGCGCCGCAGTGTCAGCCGGTACGCGCTGTTTGAGCACATCGACAATACGTTTACGCCAGTTTTCGGCGGCTTCTTTATATTCAACGTCAGCATCAACGCGGTCTAACAGGCGTTCTGCCCCCAGTTCGCCCAGACGGGTATCGAAGTCTTTACCCGCCTGACAGAAGAATTCATAAGAGGTATCACCCAGCGCAAACACCGCAAAGGCGGTGTCTTTCATGTTTGGCGCTTTTTTGGATTGCAGGAATTTATGCAGCGCGACCGCTTCTTCCGCCTGCTCGCCTTCGCCCTGAGTAGAGGCCACAATCAGCAGCAGCTTTTCCTGGCCGATTTGTTTGAATTTATAGTCACCGGCATTCACCAGATTAACGTTAATTTTCGCGGCGATCAGGTCATCACGCAGTTGCTCGGCAACACGGCGGGCGTTACCCGTTTGCGAGGCGGAAATCAGGGTTACCGACGCGGCAGTCTGTGCCGGAGCAGGCGCTGCAACCGCGCCCGGTTGCTGATTCACCCTGCCCCAGAAATATCCGGACAGCCAGGCCATCTGAGTCGGTGAGTAATCACCAATCGCCGATTGAAGGCGGGCCATTTGCTCGGGGGTCAGCGGGAGCAGTGAAGTTGGAGGAGCCTGAGTCGTCATCGCGGTACGAATTCCCTTATGCAAAAGCAAGTCATCAATCCGGCCCCCTGCGCCTTTTACAGTGTGTTTTCGCGCGGGAAAGACCTTTCAGAGGATGTAGGTTAACGAGGCGGATAATAACAATTAAAGAAGTGATGGAAATAATAAATAACCAAAATGACTAAGAGGATTTAGAGGTAAGGTCTATCTGAAAAAGTGGTAAGCGACGATTTTTATCATACTGAAATCGCTAAAAATTTTCTTCGCTGTTCTCAGGCTCTCTGCAAAGTGCCGGATACATAAAGAAAAACCCCGCCGGAGCGGGGTGATGAATTTTTTTCAGGATTGAAGACTTTTTAAAGATGGAAAGCATTGTGCTGCTCAAACCACGCAAACTGACCTGCGGCAAATACCGACATTTTACTGCCGCTGTGACCGATGTCTGACAAATCCATAAAGTGCCAGTTAAACGGCGTGTTGTTCTGTTCAGCGCGTTGCTGGGACGTGGTGAAATAACTCTCGGCGCGTTCCAGCCGGTTAGTGCCTTGCGCCATCGCCTGCTTGGATTTACGCAGCAGATGATTCTCAGGATCATCGTCTTCAGCCCCGACGGCAATCAGCACCGGTTTGGCAAAATAATCATTAAGTTGCTGCTGACTGACCACTACCGGCGCTTCACGTAAACCGTAAGGCCAGCGCTGATCGGTATCCGGCAATGTCCACCAGCCCGCGGCGGCACAGACTGCAGCTTTGACATTCGGCTCAGGCAACAGCGTCAGCATACGGTGGACAAACTGGCAGCCCGCACTGTTACCAAACAAATAGTACTGTTTCTGGCGGGTGATGCCCTGTTTTTGCAGCGTCGTAAACAGATTATCGACAATACTGAACGCCCACTGCGATTTCGGCAGGCGACGATGCGTTTTGCTGTCCGTCAGGTTGCCCAGGTTATATCCCGCCGCACCGGGGAAATCCTGCTCGCTGAAATGTGGCACGATGACGCGCAAATGATATTGATCGGCGACGGTCATCCAGTCATTGCGATACGTGGCTGCATTACGGTCAACGCCGGTCATGACCATGACTACCGGCGTCGTCTCATCCGCACCGACCGGTTGATAGGTGAAAACGTCCAGCGGCTTTTTGCCCGGTGCCAGTGCGATATGCATCACCCCGGATCCTGGCGGGAAAATCAGAGGCGCTTTACTGACCGGAGTTTTGACAACCTGAGAGGTTTTCACCACCGGTTTAGCCGCAGCAGACGCGGGCTCCTGAGCAGGCACCGTGGTTTCTGCCCGTACACCGGCAGAGAACAACAGCGCCAGAACAGCGCAACGAAGCACAGTAATCATTCACTATCTCAACAGGTTAGTTTCTACTGGCTCACTGTAAGCCAGCAATGCGGGTAGAGTAAAGAGAGGAGAAGTCAGGATTTGGTGAAGAAAAGCGCAGTTAAGTCATGGCACGTAAGCGGGTATTCCGGTACTATGCCGCGTTTTTTCGAGCAACGAGACTGCCTTATGACCACCACATTGTTTAAAGATTTTCAGTTTGAAGCCGCCCACCATTTACCCCATGTGCCTGCCGGGCATAAGTGCGGAAGGCTACACGGCCACTCTTTCACCGTCCGTTTAGAAATCACCGGTGAAGTGGATCCGCATACTGGCTGGGTGATGGATTTCGCCGATCTGAAAGCTGCGTTTAATCCGACGCTGGATCGTCTCGATCACTATAATCTGAACGACATTCCGGGTTTAGAAAACCCGACCAGCGAAGTGCTGGCCGCGTGGATCTGGAACGAGATGAAACCTAAGCTGCCACTGCTCAGCGCCGTGCGCGTCAAAGAAACCTGCACAGCAGGCTGCGTTTATAAAGGCTAACGCAGGATACCCACAATCCTTCGTGCGATGTCCGCGCGGCAATTGAATGATTCCCCCGGCGCTGACAATCGTCAATGACTGGGGTGAATGAAAGCAGCCAGCGCAGAGGTAGTGCGAAGGATGCTGGGTATCAGGCGATATTTAAATATTTGTGCGTTTGCATCGACAGTCGCCAGTTCCTAGCAATACAGGTTGCGATGCAAAGTTTGGTGGCGTCTTCTTTTTGACTGATCGGCTGCAAGGCAATAATACGCGCTTTGCTGTCAGTCAGTGTTTCAAGCAAGGCATCCAGTGCGTCGATATCACGCTGACGCGCCACCGGATGTTTCACTTCATCTGCACGTTTCAGTGCCTGCGGCAGAATGTCGTACCCCCCGCGCATATTCACTTTCGGCGAAACGGTCACCCAGGTATTCACTGAACAACGCACTTCATGCGTGCCACTGGTTTCAATCTGGCAACTGAAACCGTTTTTTTCCAGCAATGACGTCAGTCCGGTGAGATCATAAATGCATGGCTCGCCGCCGGTGATCACCACATGGCGGGCGGTGTAACCTTGCTGTGTGATAACCTCAAGCAATTGTTCTGAGGTAGCATTGCCCCAGGCATCACTTTCTTCGGTTTTGATCAAAATGCGCTGCATATCGACTTCCCGATCGGCAATTTTATCCCAGGTGTGTTTGGTGTCGCACCAGCTGCACCCTACAGGACAGCCTTGCAGGCGCACAAAAATCGCCGGCACACCGGTAAAATAGCCTTCCCCTTGCAGGGTTTCGAACATCTCATTAATCGGGTACTGCATCAGTTTCTCAGCCATCTCAAAAAAGTCAGCACGCATTATCGCAGATCACAGGCGCTGCGCCAAACAGAGGGCGCAGCGGGAGTGTCTGTAAAAATGTTTATCGGCCCGGAGAGTGAATAGCGTCAGTAAAGCGTTGCGTGATCTGCTGCGGGCGGGTGATTGCCCCCCCGACCACAACAGCATGCGCGCCAAGTGCTAAACACCGTGCCGCCATTTCAGGTGTTTCCACGTTTCCCTCGGCAATGACCGGCGTCCTGCACCGCGCCAGCACTTGTCGCAGGAAGGCGAAGTCGTCATGCCAGAGTTTATGACCCTGTGTCTCCTGAGTATAGCCATGCAATGTTGTGCCGATACAATCAAAACCTAAAGTCTGCGCGTTCAGCGCTTCTTCTAAGGTTGAGATATCCGCCATAAGCAATAGCGCCGGGAACTCCTCACGAATACGATGCACCAGCGCCGCAAGTTGCATGTCCCCCGGGCGCTGACGGGTAGTGGCATCCATCGCGATCATATCCGGTGCAACGGCCATCAGCTCGCGCACTTCCGCCAGGGTGGCGGTAATGTAGACATCGCTTGCCGGATAATCACGCTTAATGATGCCGATAACCGGCAGCGGAACAGTGGCGCGAATGGCTTTCACATCCGTGGCACTGTTAGCCCGGATCCCCGCTGCGCCGCCCTGCAGAGCGGCAAGCGCCATGCGGCTCATAATAAAATCGCTGTGCAGCGGTTCGTCATCCAGCGCCTGACAGGACACGATCAACTGTCCCCTGACGGTCGTTAACATTGACTGATTCATACTCCCAACATCTCCTCAATTTCATTTTTAATAATCGTGACATGCGGCCCGTAGATGACCTGAATACCGTTCCCGCGCATCAGCACGGCACGCGCACCGCTGGCCTTCAGCATCTTTTCATCCACTTTAGCGGCCTGACGGACGCTAATGCGTAAACGCGTTGCACAACAATCCAGCTCCGCGATGTTGGACGCGCCGCCAAGTGCTTCAATAATGATCCCGGCGCGATCGGTCACGACGTTGTCCTGCTGAATTTCAGCCTCATCACGCCCCGGCGTTTTCAAGTTGAAGCGCCTGATGAGATAACGGAAAGAGAAGTAGTAAAGGGCAAACCACGGCACGCCGACCAGCGGGACATACATCCAGTGAGTTTTGCTTTCCCCCTGTAAGACCCCGAACAGAATGAAATCGATAAAGCCACCGGAAAAAGTCTGTCCGATGGTGATCTGCAAAATGTGGGCAATCATAAATGCCAGACCATCGAACACCGCGTGCAGGACATACAGCATTGGTGCGACAAACAGGAACGAAAACTCGATAGGTTCGGTGATCCCGGTCAGGAATGAGGTCAGTGCCGCCGAAAGCAGCAGCCCGGCGACGCGCTTTTTATTCTCAGGCCGCGCCGTGTGATACATCGCCAGACAGGCACCCACCAGGCCAAACATCATGGTAATGAAGCGCCCGGACATAAACCGTGAAGTACCGATATAAAACTGCTGCGTATTGGGGTCTGCCAGCTGGGCAAAGAAGATCCGCTGCGTGCCTTCCACCAGATGTCCGTTGACCACTTCGGTGCCACCAAGTGCGGTGGTCCAGAAAGGCAGATAGAAAATATGATGCAGGCCGAACGGGCCAAGCATACGCAGCACAAAACCGTAAATGAAGGTGCCGAGGTAACCCGTCGCATCCACCAGCCCGCCCATGCCAAAAATCACTTTCTGGAAGTGTGGCCAGATGAAGAACATTACCGCTCCAACGACAATAGCCGCGACGGAGCTGATGATCGGCACAAAGCGGGAACCGCCAAAAAAGCCGAGAAACTGCGGTAATTCGATTTTGTTATAACGGTGATGGAGCCACCACGTCACGAGCCCAATCACCACACCGCCAAACACGCCGGTTTCCAGCGTCTGGATACCGAGCGCCATCCCCTGCCCTGCCGCACTCAGATTGCTGGTCGCGAGTTGCCCCCTGAGGATCAAAATGGCGTTGATGGTCGCGTTCATCACCAGATACCCCAGCAGTGCGGACAAACCGGCAGTTCCTTTATCACTGCGGGCCAGTCCGACGGCGACACCGACGGCAAACAGCACAGCCAGATTGGCAAAGACGATCGATCCGGCACTGGCCATGACGGTGAAAATCGCCTGCAAGGCCGGGATATTCAAAAACGGATACGCCGTTAACGTATTGGGATTAGAAAGTGCCCCGCCAATCCCCAACAGCAATCCGGCAGCGGGCAAAATAGCGATAGGCAACATGAAAGACTTGCCAAACTTTTGGGCTCTTTCGAACCAGGCCCCGCCCCCTGAACCATTGAATATTGACATGAGATGACTCCGCGTTGTGTTGTTGTGATAATTATTTTCACCACACTATATAAATAAAATAATAATTACCATCTAATGTGCCCGGTGATCAATACGGAATTCTTCTGGCGTTAACGGCGTCACATCAGCCAAACTAGTCAGGTCAATTATTCTGAGGAGAACACAGTGAGTCAGACCAAGGAAACAGGCACGCTGTTACTGCGCATGCGTCAGGGGCTGGAGAATTACAGCCCCACACTGCACAAGCTGGGCAGTTTTGTGCTGGAACAGCCGCAGCGCGTGCTTTACCTGACCATCACTGAACTGGCGCGGGAGAGTGATACCAGTGAAGCCAGTGTCACGCGGCTTTGCCGCCAGCTGGGTTGCAAAGGGTTTACTGAATTTAAGATGGGTCTCGCACTTGAGACGCGCCAAACTCCGGCATTGCACCCGGCTGAAGGCAATGATGATATTCAGACACTTATCGAAGACAGCATCACCGCCCTGCGTGATACCGGAAAGCTGCTCGATCGTCAGGTGGTGGCGGGCGCCGCATCGCACATTCATCATGCACGCTCCGTGCAGGTGTATGGTGTCGCCGCCAGCGCTATCGTGGCCGACTATCTGGGTTACAAGCTGCTGCGCCTGGGCAAAGCGTCGCAATGTTTCGCCGATATGCACCGCGCTGCGATGAATGCGGTGAGTCTGGACGGTCAGGATGTTGTGGTGGTCATTTCCAGCTCAGGTTCAACGAAAGATGTCTTGCACGCCGCCGCGCTGGCGAAGCGTCAGGGCACCACGGTCATCGGCATCAGCAATACGCTGCACAGCCCGCTTTCCTCGCTGGCCGATATATTACTGGTGGCCGCCAAACCTGAAGGCCCACTGACAGCGGGATTATTAACATCAAAAGTCGGCGGAATGTTGCTGGTGGAAATACTGATAAATCAGCTGCTAACCCTCTCCCCGGATTACCTGCAGGCCAGCGAACACAGTGCGAGTGCCACGCTTTCCTTATTGCTCTAAGCCAGCGATTTCCGCACTTTCCCCTGAATTACAGGCATAAAAAAACCCGCCGGAGCGGGTTTTAAGAAAGCGTTACAGGCGCAGTAATTACTGACCTTTCACTTCTTTCAGACCGTTGAACGGAGCAGGAGTACCCGCAGCCGCCAGCGCTTCTTCGATACGGATCAGCTGGTTGTATTTAGCAACACGGTCAGAACGGCTCATAGAACCGGTTTTGATCTGGCCTGCAGCAGTACCCACCGCGAGATCGGCGATGGTAGCATCTTCAGTTTCGCCTGAACGGTGAGAGATAACGGCAGTGTAGCCAGCGTCTTTCGCCATTTTGATCGCAGCCAGAGTTTCGGTCAGAGAACCGATCTGGTTGAATTTGATCAGGATGGAGTTAGCGATGCCTTTATCGATACCTTCTTTCAGGATCTTGGTGTTGGTTACGAACAAATCGTCGCCCACCAGCTGGATTTTGTCGCCCAGAACTTTAGTCTGGTAAGCGAAACCATCCCAGTCAGATTCGTCCAGACCGTCTTCGATAGACACGATTGGATACTGTTTGGTCAGCTCTTCCAGGAAGTGAGTGAATTCTTCAGAGGTGAAAGCTTTGTTGCCTTCGCCGGCCAGAACGTATTTACCGTCTTTGTAGAATTCAGATGCCGCACAGTCCATTGCCAGAGTCACGTCTTTACCCAGCTCGTAACCTGCTTGTTTTACCGCTTCAGCGATAACAGCCAGAGCTTCGGCGTTAGAACCCAGGTTTGGCGCATAGCCACCTTCGTCACCTACAGCAGTACCCATGCCTTTAGATTTCAGCACTTTAGCCAGAGTGTGGAACACTTCTGAACCCATGCGGATAGCTTCTTTCAGCGTTTTGGCGCCAACAGGCTGGATCATGAACTCTTGAATATCAACGTTGTTGTCAGCGTGTTCGCCGCCATTGATGATGTTCATCATAGGCAGTGGCATAGAATATTTGCCCGGAGTGCCGTTCAGTTCTGCAATGTGTGCGTACAGTGGCAGACCTTTAGAAGCAGCAGCAGCTTTAGCAGCAGCCAGGGAAACAGCCAGAATCGCGTTAGCACCGAACTTAGATTTGTTCTCGGTACCGTCCAGATCAATCATGATCTTGTCGATGTTAGCCTGGTCTTTAGCGTCTTTACCGGTTACAGCCTGAGCGATAGGACCGTTTACAGCAGCAACGGCTTTCAGTACGCCTTTGCCCAGGAAACGGGATTTGTCACCGTCACGCAGTTCCAGCGCTTCGCGGGAACCGGTAGAAGCACCAGATGGCGCAGCAGCCAGACCAACAAAACCGCCTTCCAGATGAACTTCAGCTTCTACGGTCGGGTTACCACGGGAGTCGATGATTTCACGACCGATGACTTTAACGATTTTGGACATTAGGATTTCCTCAGTACAAGTTAACTAAAGCTTCAGTTAAACGACGTGCCTGAGACACGTCGTTTCCCCGGTATTTTATTTTACCTGACGCTTCTGATACTCACCGGCAGCCTTCACAAAGCCTGCAAACAACGGATGACCATCACGCGGCGTTGACGTAAATTCTGGATGGAACTGGCAAGCGACAAACCATGGATGATTCGGCAGCTCAATGATTTCCACCAGTTGCTTATCGCCAGAGCGACCGGCTACGCGTAAACCTGCGGCTTCGATTTGTTTCAGCAGCATATTGTTCACTTCGTAACGGTGACGATGGCGTTCAACTATTGTCGGCTCGCCGTACATCTCACGAACCAGGCTACCGTCGTTCAGGTGACATTGCTGCCCACCTACACGCATGGTACCGCCTAAATCACTGTCTTCGGAACGCACTTCAACGTTACCTTCTTCATCGCGCCATTCGGTGATGAGAGCAACCACCGGGAACTTACAGTCTGGCACAAATTCGGTAGAGTTGGCATTCTCCATACCCGCGACATTACGGGCGAATTCAATCAGTGCAACCTGCATACCCAGACAAATGCCCAGATAAGGAATGTTATTTTCACGTGCATAACGCGCTGTGGCTACTTTTCCTTCAACACCACGGTAACCAAAGCCACCCGGGATAAGGATAGCATCCAGACCTTTCAGCACTTCGACGCCACGGGTTTCGACATCTTGTGAATCAATAAGTTTGATATTCACGGTCAGTCGATTTTTCAGGCCGCCGTGTTTGAGCGCTTCAATCACAGATTTATACGCATCTGGCAGCTCAATGTACTTACCCACCATACCGATAGTGACTTCACCGCCCGGATTGGCCTCTTCGTAAACCACCTGTTCCCATTCGGACAAGTTGGCTTCCGGCGCATTGATGCTGAAACGTTTACAAATATAATCGTCCAGCCCCTGAGATTTCAAGAGCGCCGGTATTTTATAAATAGAATCAACATCTTTAAGAGAAATAACCGCTTTTTCCGGCACGTTACAGAACAACGCGATTTTTGCACGTTCGTTGGCAGGCACAGCGCGATCAGAGCGGCAGATCAGCACGTCTGGCTGAATACCAATAGACAGCAATTCTTTCACTGAGTGCTGAGTCGGTTTGGTTTTCACTTCACCGGCAGCGGCCATGTAAGGCACCAGCGTCAGGTGCATATACAATGTGTGCTCACGGCCGACTTCAACCGCCATCTGACGAATCGCTTCCAGGAACGGCAGGGATTCGATATCACCGACAGTACCGCCAATTTCAACCAACACAACATCGTGTCCTTCGCCACCTTCAATGATCCGTTCTTTGATGTTGTTGGTGATGTGCGGGATAACCTGAATGGTTGCGCCGAGATAATCGCCGCGGCGCTCTTTGCGCAGCACGTCAGAATAAATACGGCCCGTGGTGAAGTTGTTGCGGCGAGTCATCTTGGTACGGATGAAACGCTCGTAGTGACCCAGATCGAGATCGGTTTCAGCGCCATCTTCGGTAACAAAGACTTCGCCGTGTTGAGTTGGGCTCATCGTACCCGGATCCACGTTGATATACGGGTCCAGTTTCATGATGGTCACGTTGAGGCCACGGGCTTCAAGAATAGCCGCCAGAGAGGCTGCGGCAATGCCTTTACCCAGAGAGGATACGACCCCGCCGGTCACAAAAATATAATTAGTTGTCATGCTGAACCTGAGAGGTTAGGTTTAAAGATGATGGAGTAACCAAGACGGGAAAACAGTATACCGGAACCTTGTGTGCGCCACAAATAAACGTTTTGCTGTCCATCATCGTTTTCCTTACCGTCCGTTCACCAGGGTTAACCCTGCCGGCCCTGTTCTTTCATTCTTTCAAAAACAACCAGTTACCTTATTAAAAGTGCTGTGTTGCTCGCATGACATGCTAAAACATCTTAGATTTCAATTTGTTGGACTTTACTGCCGCAGATCAGCCGGTTAAGCCGTCCAGAGTACTGAGCTTAACCGTTTCAGCTTGTGCAGATATTGTTTCCGATCAAAGTCCCTTGTGGAACTCAGCCTTCCCGCTTTTTCACCTGTTGCCAGGCGGCTTCCATCTGTTCAAGCGTCGCCTCCTCCATGTTTAAGCCTTTTTCACGGATAATTTCCTCGACCTGCCTGAAACGGCGCTCAAACTTGCGGTTGGCCGCCTGCAATGCATCTTCCGCTTTATGACCCAAATGGCGTGAGAGATTAACGGTCGCAAACAGCAAATCCCCTATTTCCTCGCCGAGCTTTTCTTCATCAATCACCACCTGACGCGCTTCGAACATCACTTCATCGATTTCTTCGTACACTTTGTCGAGAACCGGTCCGAGCGTCGTCCAGTCGAAGCCGACATTCGAACAGCGCTTCTGGATTTTGTGCGCTTTCATCAGCGCAGGGAGGGCGGAAGGAATATCATCGAGCGCTGAATGCAGGGATTTCTCCGCCCGCTCCTGCGCCTTGCGCGCCTCCCATTTGACCAGTACGTCTTTGCTGCTGGCGTCTTTCGACCAGGCTGCTTCCTGCCCAAAAATTTGCGGATGACGGCGCTCTAATTTATCTGAAATGGCATTGCAGATATCGTCAAATTCAAACAACCCCTGTTCACTGCCCATCTGTGCGTAAAACACCACCTGAAACAGTAAATCGCCCAGTTCGTCGCGCACATCGTCGTAATCTTTGCGGGCAATGGCATCCAGCACTTCGTAGGTTTCTTCCAGCGTGTACGGGGCGATCGTCTCGAAAGTTTGCTCTTTATCCCATGGACAACCCGCTTGCGGGTCGCGCAGGGTTTTCATAATGGTGAGCAGGCGTTGCAAAGAAGATTCGGTCATAAGATCTGTCCGTTTTTAAAAGGTTGTCAGAAGCAAAAAAGAAAAGGCCCGTCGAACGGGCCTTAGAAGCAGGTAATCAACTGCCATGAAGTCGTTTGGCTTCAATCACATCCGGCAACTGGTTCAGTTTGGCAATCACACGCCCCAGAACCTGCGGGTTGTAGATCTCGATATCCATATCGATAGTTGCCAGTTGCTGACGGGTATCGCTGCGGCTGGCCACGCCGAGAACATTCACTTTTTCATTGGCCAGAATGGTGGTGATATCGCGCAGCAAACCGCTGCGGTCATTGGCGACGACACGCACGACCAGTGAATACCCGCTGGAATAGCTTTCGCCCCACACTGCATCAACCACGCGTTCCGGGGCATTTGAGCGTAAATCTTCCAGTTGATCACAATCGGCACGGTGGATTGAAATTCCGCGTCCCTGAGTAATGTAACCCACGATTTCGTCGCCCGGTATCGGCTGGCAGCAGCGTGCAATGTGGTGCATCAGATTGCCCACACCTTCAACCACCACGCGGCCATTGTCTTTGCTGCGGGTCGGTGGCGGCGTGGTTTTCTGCGTCAGCTGGCGCAGCGCTTCTTTGTCCAGTTCTTCCGCACTCGGCTTTTTCAGCTGCGATTGCAGGAAGTTCACCATCTGATTCAGGCGGATATCGCCGTTCCCGATCGCCGCCAACACTTCATCGAGCGAGTTAACGTTATAGCGTGGCAGCAGCAGTTTCTCGGCATCTTTGATGCTGATATCCAGCCGGTCCAGTTCGTCATCGAGGATTTGCTTACCGGCAATAATATTCTTATCGCGATCCTGTTTACGGAACCAGTTTTGAATTTTCGAACGTCCGCGGCTGGTCGTAACATAACCGAGGCTCGGATTCAGCCAGTCACGGCTTGGGTTCGCATGCTTCTGGGTGATGATTTCAATCTGATCGCCCATTTGCAACTGATAGGTAAACGGCACAATGCGGCCGCCGATTTTCGCCCCGATACACCGGTGACCGACATCGCTGTGGATGTGGTAAGCAAAATCGAGCGGCGTGGAACCCATCGGCAGATCGATGACGTCGCCTTTTGGCGTAAACACGTACACACGGTCGTCGAAGACCTGGCTGCGCACTTCATCGAGCATTTCGCCCGAATCGGCCATCTCTTCCTGCCACGCAATCAGTTTACGCAGCCAGGCAATACGACCTTCGTAGCCCCCGCTGCGGCCACCGACGACGGCGGTGCCTTCTTTGTATTTCCAGTGCGCTGCGACGCCCAGTTCAGCATCTTCATGCATCTGACGGGTGCGGATCTGCACTTCCAGCGTTTTCCCGCGCGGCCCTAACACCACGGTGTGAATCGACTGATAACCGTTCGGTTTCGGGTTGGCGACGTAATCGTCGAACTCATCCGGCAGATGGCGGAAATGGGTGTGTACAATCCCTAACGCGGCATAGCAATCCTGTAAGCGCTCCACCACGATACGCACGGCGCGCACGTCGAAGAGTTCGTCAAAGGACAGCGATTTTTTCTGCATCTTGCGCCAGATGCTGTAGATATGCTTGGGGCGTCCGTAAACATCGACTTTAATGCCCTCTTCGGCCATCGCGTTTTTAACGGTCGACACAAAATCGTCGATATACTGCTCACGATCAATACGACGCTCGTGCAGCAGTTTGGCAATACGCTTGTATTCGTCAGGGTGCAGATAACGGAAGCAAAAGTCTTCCAGCTCCCACTTTAGCTGACCGATACCCAGACGGTTGGCCAGGGGCGCATAAATATTGGTACATTCTTTGGCCGCCAGTACGCGCTCTTCTTCCGGTGCATCTTTCACTTCGCGCAGATGGGCGATACGCTCAGCCAGTTTCAGCACCACGCAGCGGAAATCTTCCACCATCGCCAGCAGCATGCGGCGGACATTATCCACCTGCTCGGAGGCCATAGAGTCGTTTTGCGTGGCTTTCAGCTGGCGGATGGCGTCCATGTCACGTACGCCGTGTACCAGATCAGTAATGCCCTTGCCGAACTGTTGAGTCAGAGTATCTTCGTCGATGATGCCGTCATCAACCAGCGGGAACAGAAGCGCCGCGCGCATACTGTCGTTATCCATACTGAGGGTCGAGAGGATTTCAACCATCTCCAGACCGCGCCACAGCAGCAACGAAGCGTCAGGATGGCCCTGCGTTTGTTGCTCGCAGTAGCGCCAGGTTTCGGCTAAACGCTCACATGATTGCTGGCTGGACAGTCCTAAACTGCTGATCCAGTCGTCGAGCGCGAACTCGCCAGCCGTATTCAGATGTGCACTTCTTACCGCAACCATACCCTCTCCCTACGTTTCTGACACAACACCTGTGTCAGACGGGTTGATAAACAGAGCCATCGATTCAAGATGCCCGGTGTGCGGGAACATATCCAGCATACGCACCTGAGCCAAGCGATAACCCGCCTCCAACAAAATTTTACTGTCCCGCGCCAATGTTGTGGGATTGCATGACACATACACCACACGCGCCGGGGCAAGCTTAACGATATGCGTCATGACGCCAGCAGCGCCACCACGGGCAGGATCCAGCAAGATTTTATTGAAACCTTGTGCCGCCCAGGGTTGTTTACTGACATCATCTTCCAGATTCTCATGAAAGAAGGACGCATTAAGTAATCCATTATTCCGGGCATTATCTTGCCCATTCGCCACCAGTGTAGCAACACCTTCGACGCCGACAACCTGCTTAGCTCTTTTTGCCAGCGGAAGGGTGAAATTCCCCATCCCGCAGAACAAATCCAGCACGCGATCTTCCGGCGTCAGTTCCAGCCACGCCAGGGCCTGCGCCACCATTTGCTGGTTAACGACGTCATTTACCTGAATAAAATCGCGCGGGCCAAATTTCAGATCCAGACCCTCAATCTGATAATAAGGTGTCTCCCCGCACAAAAGCTCCAGCCTCTCACTGTCAGGGGCCAGAAAAATCGTTAACTGATGTTGCACCGCAAACGTCGTCAGGCGCGCGCGATCGGCCTCACTGAGCGGATCAAGATGACGCAGCACCAACAGCGGGCCGTTATCCGCCAGCACCATTTCCAGATGTCCGAGACGCTTCGCCGCCGATAATGACGACAAACATGCCTGCACCGGTACCAGCAGTTGCTCCAGTTCAGGCCGCAGCACCGGACAACGGGTCACCGCCACCAGATCGTTTGAGCCTTCCTGACGAAACCCCATTATCAGCGTGCCATTTGCCGGACCCGCTTTACGCCCGGGCTTAACGCCCGCGATTTGCAATCCGAGACGCGCACGGCGGCGATAACCGTATTGCGGGCCCGCAATCACCGGTTGCGGTTGTGCCTCAATACCGGTTTCCCGTGAAATCAGACGTAATAACGCCGCCGATTTACTGCGCTGTTGCAGCGCTTCGCTGGCATGCTGTTGCTGACATCCGCCACAGGTCGCATAGTGCGGACACACCGGTTTTACCCGATCATCGCTGGTGGTCAGCAAACGCTTCAGCTTACCTTTGGCGTACTTACTTTTATCTTCTGTTAAAGTGACGTCTGCCTGTTCACCGGGCAGTAAGCCACTGACAAATACGGCTTTGCCATTGTGACGCGCCACACCTTGCCCGAAAGCATCCAGGTCGGTAGCGGTCACAGTTATCGTTTGCCGGGTCGTCACACGACGGTTCGGAGAGTAGAATTGAGCCATTATTGTCGATTACACGCTGGTTTATTAAGCTTACTTTAGCTAATTCTCCCACATTGGAACCTCATGACCAAATATAGCCTTCGCGCACGGATGATGATCCTGATCCTGGCACCGACCTTAATGATCGGTTTGCTGCTCAGCACCTTCTTCGTGGTGCACCGCTACAACGAGTTGCAAAACCAGCTGACAGAAGCCGGAGCCAGCATTATCGAGCCTCTGGCAGTCGCAAGCGAATATGGCATGACGTTCCGGGAACGCGAACCGGTCAAACGGCTGATCAGCCGCCTGCACCGCAATCATTCTGATATTGTACGCAGCATCAGTGTATTTGATGGCGCGAACAAACTGTTTGCCAGTTCGACCAGCCAGCATGACGGCAGTCCGTTGCAGGTAAAACGCGTCGAAGACATTCCCCGTGAGCTGACGAAAACCCGCTCCGGCGATGTACTGATCCTGCGCACGCCTATTCAGGCCGAAAATCATACAGAAGCCGATGATGAGACGTTCAGCGCCTCGCCGGACAATCGTCTGGGTTACATTGCTATTGAACTGGATTTACGTTCGGTAAAACTGGCGCAATATCAGGAAGCGTTCGTTTCCACCATGCTGTTGTTGCTGTGTCTGGGTATTGCCACGCTGTTCGCTTACCGCCTGATGCGCGACGTGACAGGGCCGATCCGTAATATGGTGAATACCGTTGACCGTATCCGCCGCGGGCAACTCGACAGCCGCGTGGAAGGCAACATGCCGGGCGAACTGAGTATGCTGAAAAACGGCATTAACTCGATGGCGATGTCACTGACGGCCTATCATGAAGAAGTACAACAGAATATCGATCAGGCTACGTCAGACCTGCGCGAAACGCTGGAGCAGATGGAAATACAGAACGTCGAGTTGGATCTGGCGAAGAAACGCGCACAGGAAGCGGCGCGTATCAAATCTGAATTCCTGGCGAACATGTCCCACGAGTTGCGTACACCGCTTAATGGCGTGATCGGTTTTACCCGCCAGACACTGAAAACACCGCTTTCGCCAACACAGGCAGACTATCTGCAAACCATTGAGCGTTCCGCGAATCATCTGCTAACCATCATTAATGACGTGCTGGATTTCTCCAAGCTGGAAGCCGGCAAACTGGTGCTGGAACATATTCCGTTCTCGCTGCGTGAAATGCTCGATGAAGTGGTTATTTTGCTGGCGCATACCGCGCATGATAAAGGTCTGGAACTGACGCTGAACGTCCACAACAACGTGCCGGAAAACGTGCTGGGCGATCCGATGCGCATGCAGCAAGTTGTGACTAACTTGCTGGGAAATGCCATTAAATTTACCGAAACCGGCAACATCGACATTAATGTCGAACTGCGTTCGCAGAACAATTTGCAGGTGGAACTGGAAGTGCAAATCCACGACACCGGCATCGGGATTTCCGAACGTCAGCAGTCACAACTGTTCCAGGCTTTCCGTCAGGCAGATGCCAGCATTTCGCGCCGGCATGGCGGCACCGGATTAGGGCTGGTGATCACCCAGCGTCTGGTGAAAGAAATGGGCGGAGACATCAGTTTCTATAGCCAGATAAACCGCGGTTCGACCTTCTGGTTCCACGTGACACTTGAGCTGAATGAAAACCGTCATATCACGCCGGTCTCCATGAGTCATCTTGAAGGCAAACGTCTGGCCTATGTTGAAGCCAACCCGGCGGCGGCGAAAGCCACGATGGAAATCCTGCAGGCCACCCCCCTGGACGTTACGCATCGCACCACGCTGACTGCGCTCCCTGATCCGTGGTATGACATCATGTTGTGCAGCATTCCGGTCAAACAGGATCAGGTTCCCGCAGACTACGACGGTAAATTACAGAAAGTGCTGGGCATGACACAGCATCTTCTGCTGGCGTTGCCGAGTCAGTTCCAGGTGAATGCCGAAGAATTGAAAAGACGTGGCGTTCAGGCCTGTCTGATTAAACCGATGTCGAGCATCCGCCTGCTGCCGTTGTTGCTGCACCAACAGCAGCCTTCCGTCAGGGTGATCGGCAATGATGAAGACAAGACCTCGCGCCTGCCGCTGACCGCCATGGCGGTGGATGACAATCCGGCAAACCTTAAACTGATTGGCGCCTTGCTGGAAGAACTGGTGGAAACCACCGTGCTTTGCCACAGTGGTGAAGAAGCCATCGAGGTTGCCCGTCATACCGATCTCGACATTATTCTGATGGATATTCAGATGCCGGATATCGACGGCATCCGTGCCAGCGAAATCATCCACCAGATGGCAAGACATACCAACACACCGGTCGTGGCAGTCACTGCGCACTCGCTGAGCGGCGAACGTGAACAGTTACTGAAACTGGGCATGGACGATTATCTGTCTAAACCCATTGATGAAAGCATGCTGAAAAATGTCCTGTCACGCCACCATCAGCATCAGACACAACTGGATTCACCGTTACAGGCCAGCGAGTCACTCGCGCCGATCAGCACGCTCGACTGGCAACTGGCGCTGAGTCAGTCAGCCAATAAAGTTGCGCTGGCTCAGGATTTGTTGCAAATGTTGGTGGAATTCCTGCCCCAGGTGGCAGAACGGGTGGAAGCCGTCACCCGCGGCGAACCGGACAACGATATTCTGGCGCTGATCCATAAGCTTCATGGCAGTTGCAGCTACAGCGGTGTGCCGCGCCTTAAGCAACTGTGTTTCTACATTGAACAACAGCTGCGTCAGGGTGTCAGCGTGGAAATACTCGAACCGGAATGGTTTGAATTGCTTGATGAAATTGACAACGTCAAGCGTGCGGCAGTGGCCTATTTACCCCGCTAGCAATACGACAGTAACAAGATTAACGCCCGGCCCGGGCGTTTTTACAGACTGTCAGATGATGTTCCTCAGAACCAGGTCGTTACCGCGCCCGTGACATCCCACTGTTCGTTCACCAGCAGCAGATGACGCCATTTGTCAAAAGTCAGGCACGGATGGCAGATATCAAACACCAGCATATCGCCGACTTTCAAATCTGCCCCTTCCGGGATCGACATAAACGCATGCTGATCCATCATCGCGAACACTTTCCAGTCGTCAGGTGCCGGCACTACCGTGGTGTATCCTGCCTGCGTGGCACTGCGCGGACGAAAATGTCCGGCGGCTTTCGGGTATCCGGCGTCATAACCGGCATCACGTTTGCCGAGCGCGATAATCGCCCTGCCCGGTTCCGGCAAAGACTGCACGGCCGCCCAGACCTGCAACGCCGGCTGTAAGCTGCTGTTCATTTCACGCGCGACAGGATTGCTGGTTTGCATGCGTTCCAGCGCGGCCTGATACGCGCCAACATCGTGCGTCACATAACAGCCTGAGCGAAGAATAATATCCAGCGTGTAGCGTTTTTCAGCATCCAGATGCGTTTCTTTTCGTGTCAGTTCCTCCGCCACCACATCAAACCAGGCAGAACCTGCGCCGGTTAAAATAACCCGTGGCTCGGCAAATTCTCCGGCCTTTGCCAGCGCTTCGGTGCGCGCCATCACGTGACGCAGGAAGCCGCGGATCACCGCTTCATCATTGCTCACGCCTTCATAAAGCTCGACGCCCACCAGCGCCAGCGATTGCGGCCAGCGTTTTACCGCCGCCAGCACGTCGGCTTCCTGCTGTTCTGTCCGGATACCGGTACGCCCGCCCGCGATACCGTATTCAAACATCACCCGCAGTTTCAACTGATTGCTGGAGAAGTAATGCCCGAGCGCGTCGGCATTTTCGGCCGAATCCACAATACAGGTAAAATCAAAGGCAGTGTCTGCACGCATCAGACCGGCGATTATCGCCATGTTGCCTTTCCCCACCAGCTGATTCGCCATAATGATTTTACGCACGCCGTGAGCAAACGCCGCGCTGACCTGGGGAGGTGTCGCCAGCGTGATACCCCAAGCGCCGAATTCCAGCTGCATCTGATACAGTTCAGGGCTCATGGTCGTTTTGCCATGAGGTGCCAGTTTCAACTGATAGCGCTGGATAAACTCACGCATCCAGGCAAGGTTGTGTTCGATTCGTTCTTCGAGCAGTACGGCCACCGGCAGGCTGACATCTTCACGCAGGATATTCCAGCCCTGTTCACGGATATCGCCCATACGTGCACCGGCGCGCAACGGCCCCAGACCTTTCGTGTGTGTATTAACCGGCTGCTGTGAAAAATCAGTCTCTGACATACGTGTTTTCTCATTGGCGAATGTCTTTAAAACCTAACGTAAAACTGCTGCAAATAAAATACAAAAACCGGCGCAGGCGGAGCCTGAACACCGGTTTTTTATCCTGACAGCTGTCGGTTAAAGCTTTTGCGATAGCTTAACCGTCGCGGCAATATTTCGTGCAGATTTACGCAGGTTGTCTGCGGCGTTTTTCAGGGCATCATCAAGCGTACAAATGCTGTAGAGCACGCTGAAAACAGCATCCAGCCCATGGTCATAAACAATATCAACATCTTTTGTCAGACTGCCGGCGATGCCAATCACCGGTTTATTGTAACGTTTAGCCACCCGCGCCACACCGATCGGCACTTTGCCGTTGATGCTCTGGCTGTCAATCCGCCCTTCGCCGGTGATCACCAGCGTGGCGTCTTTCACCAGTTCATCCAGCCCCAGCGCGTCGGTGACAATCTCAATACCCTGGCGCAGCTCAGCATGACAGAACCCGTAAAGTGCAGCACCCATGCCTCCGGCCGCACCGGCTCCGGGAACATACTCAACGTCAATACCCAGATCTTGTTTGATCACCCGGGCGTAATGGTGCAGATAGCCGTCAAGCTGTTGGATCATCTCCGGTGTCGCGCCTTTTTGCGGCCCGAAGATGGCAGAAGCGCCATCCTTACCGGTCAGCGGATTCGTGACGTCGCAGGCCACTTCGAAGCGGCATGTTTTAATTCTCGGATCCAGCCCGCTGATATCAATGCGATGCAGTTTTTCCAGCTCGCCGCCGCCCTGGCCAATCGGCTTGCCCTCTTTGGTCAGCAGCTTCGCGCCCAGTGCCTGCATCATGCCTGCTCCGCCATCATTGGTGGCACTGCCCCCGATCCCGATAATGCAGTGTTTTACGCCGTGGCCAAGGGCAGAATGGATCAGTTCACCTGTGCCGTACGACGTGGTTTTCAGCGGATTGCGTTGCGCAGGGGGAACACTTTCCAGCCCGCTGGCCGCCGCCATCTCGATGAAAGCGATTTTCTCATCACCTGAAAGCCCGAAGAATGCTTCCAGCGGCGTGCCCAGTGGTCCGGTCACATTCACCTTCACCACCCGTCCGCCGGTGGCTGCAACCATCGCTTCCACCGTGCCTTCGCCGCCATCGGCAACCGGTAACTTGACGTACTCCGCGTCGGGAAAAATTTCACGGAACCCGCTCTCAATGGCTTTTGCCACATCCAAAGCTGACAAACTTTCTTTGTATGAATCCGGTGCGATCACTATTTTCATAAAGTCATTACCTTCATAAACTGCGTGCGCCGATGTGGGAAAGCGCCCTGTCAGTTTTGCATCCTGCCTGAAGGGTCGCGCGCCACCGTGTTCATTAGCGCCGCGCGTCCGCCGCAGACTAACGGGTAACTTCAACCTTCGCTAAGGTTTCATAATAGCGCGCAATGGCGCTATGGTCAGATTGCCCGTGACCATCCGCTTTCAGAGCCTGCATCATTTCCATGACCAGCGAGGTCAGAGGCAGTTGTGCGCCGACGCTGTGGGAGGTATCAAGTGCGTTTGCTAAATCTTTGATGTGTAAATCAATACGGAAGCCCGGTTTGAAGTTGCGATCCATCACCATCGGCGCTTTCGCTTCCAGCACGGTACTGCCCGCCAGACCACCACGGATAGCCTGGAAAACCAGATCCGGATCGACGCCCGCTTTGGTTGCCAGCACCAGCGCTTCTGACATCGCAGCAATGTTCAGCGCCACGATCACCTGGTTCGCCAGTTTGGTCACGTTGCCCGCCCCGATATCCCCGGTATGCACAACGGAACCGGCCATAGACTTCATGATTTCATAGCATTTATCGAACACCGCTTTGTCGCCGCCGACCATTACGGACAGCGTACCGTCGATGGCTTTAGGTTCTCCGCCTGAGACCGGAGCATCCAGCATCGCGATGTGTTTGGCGGCCAGTGCTTCACTGATTTCACGGCTTGCCAGCGGGGCGATTGAACTCATGTCGATGAGAATGCTACCCGGACGCACACCCTCAATCAGACCGTTTTCACCCAGTGCCACTTCTCTCACCTGCGGTGAGTTTGGCAACATGGTGATAATCACATCGGAAACGGCGGCAACCGCTTTTGGCGTGTCGGCGGCCGTTGCGCCGAGTTTTACGATTTCACTTACGTTATCCAGATTGCGGTCCATGACGACCAGCTCATAACCTGCTTTCAGCAGATTTTTGCTCATAGGCTTGCCCATGATGCCTAAACCAATAAAGCCAATTTTCATTCGGGTATCCTCTTTATAATGATGTATTGAGAGCAGATCACTGGGTGAAGCGATCGCACAGCGCCTGTGTACCTGCGCGGAAAACGCCTAAATCACTGCCGACCGCCACAAAGGTCGCGCCCCATTCCAGATAACGGCGGGCATCGGCTTCAACCGGAGCCAGAATACCGCTGGGTTTGCCATGCGCTTTTGCACGCGCAAAAATGTGACGGATAGCGGCCTGCACGTCCGGGTGCCCGGCGTTGCCAAGATGTCCCATGCCGGCGGCCAGATCACTCGGGCCGACGAAAATACCGTCGATGCCATCAACAGCAGCAATGGCATCCAGATTGTCGACGCCTTGCTGGCTTTCGATTTGCACCATCACCGCAATGTTGTCATTGATGCGGGTGAAGTAATCCGGCACGGTGCCGAACATATTGCTGCGGTGTGAAACGGAAACGCCACGGATCCCGGCGGGCGGATAACGGGTTGATGCTACGGCCAGTTCTGCCTGTTCCTGTGTTTCTACAAACGGGATCAGAAAATTATAAAAACCGATGTCCAGCAGGCGTTTAATCACCACCGGATCATTAAATTGCGGACGGACCACCGGTGCGCTGCGGCTGCCTTTCAGCGCCATCAGCTGCGGCACAAAAGTACCGACATCGTTGGGTGCATGCTCACCATCAAGCAACAGCCAGTCAAAACCCGCCACACCCAGCACCTCGGTTGAAATCGGGCTGGATAATGCTGACCAACATCCAATCAGGGTTTTCCCTTGCAACAAATCCTGACGAAACTGATTTGGAATCATTTGATTACTCATATCTGATATCTGACCTCATCAAAGGGGCAGAGCCGGATATCCGGAATGCCCCGCATCACAATTTACTGTTTCTTAAGTTCCAGCCGTTTGATATCGCCGACCACCAGCAGATAGCAAAGCATTGCCATCAGTGCTGAACAACCCACAAAAATTAATGCCATATTGAAAGAGTGCAGACCTTTCACGATGTAGCCGATCACCAGCGGCGTCACGATAGAGGCGACATTACCGAATACGTTGAAAATGCCGCCGCACAAGCCGATGACTTCTTTCGGTGCGGTATCGGCAATCACCGGCCAGCCGAGCGCCCCGAAGCCTTTACCGAAGAAGGCCAGCGCCATCAGGGTAACGACCAGCGCATTATTGTCGGTGTAATTGCACAAGATGATGCTGGTGGCTAATAACATGCCCAGTACGATAGGAATTTTACGGGCCACGGTCAGCGAGTAACCACGTCTGATCAGGAAATCCGAGAACACGCCACCCAGCACACCGCCCGCAAAACCACACAGCGCAGGGATGGCGGCAATCATCCCGACTTTAAGAATAGACATACCCTTTTCCTGAACCAGATAAATCGGGAACCAGGTCAGGAAGAACCACGTAATGCTGTTAATGAAGTACTGACCGAAGAAGATCCCGAGCATCATGCGGCTGCTCAGCATCTGACGGACGTAACTCCATTTCGGACCACTTTTCGCGCTGCCGGTTTTCTTGTGGTCGATGTCCACCACCGCACCGCCGTCTTTCAGATACTCCAGCTCGCTTTTAGAAATATGCGGATGTTCCGGCGGGTTGTGAATGAATGTGATCCACACCAGCGTCAGCACAAAACCAATCACGCCCATGACGATGAAAACATGTTCCCAGCCCCAGGCGTAGGTCAGCCAGCCCAGTAATGGTGAGAACAGTGCCAGGGAGAAATACTGGGCGGAGTTAAAAATTGCGGAAGCCGTGCCGCGTTCAGTGGTCGGAAACCAGGCTGCCACGATACGGGCATTTGCCGGAAAAGACGGCGCTTCTGAAAAGCCGAGCATGAAGCGCAGCATGAACAGTGTCAGTGCACCGTAAGCCAGCGGGAACCAGCCCACAAACCCCTGCAACAGGGTGAACAGCGACCAGAAGAACAAACTGTAGGTATACACTCTTTTGGAGCCAAATCTGTCCAGCAGCCAGCCGCCGGGTAATTGCATAATCAGGTAAGCCCAGCCGAATGCTGCAAAGATTTGTCCCATGTCGGCAGCATCCAGACCCAGCTCACGCGCGACCTCAGTACCCGCGATAGAAAGCGTTGCGCGGTCAGCGTAATTGACCGCCGTGATTAAAAAGATAATCAGCAAAATATAGTAACGTATGTGCGTACGTACCTTACTTTGCACGACTGTCCTGGACTGAGATTCAATGTTCATGGTGACCCTCATTATCATAATGCGAAAAATTTCAGGGAAATTACCGTTATCGAAATAACGTTTTACATTCACCTGTGGTTATTCGCCGTACAGTTTCTTCATTCGAAACAGGCAACAAACGTTTTATTTATGATCGCCTGACATTTACCTGTATTACTTTCAACATCACCTTCAGAGGGCCAATACAGTATAAAAAAGAGGTTCCAAAATAACATTGTGCATTCGCCCAAGAATACCCCCGCTGATTGTGACTATTCTTTTGCATACACACATCGGTGTGGGAGGAGACTCACAGATTGTGCAAAGGCGATAACCGCGCCAACAAAAGGGTGATTAGCATCACATTGATTCTGTCACCTGCCACACAGAATGACATCCAACAGGCAAAAAGCTGGTCAGTTGCACAATGAGGTTCCCTGAAGACTGCCTTATAATGGATTCCATATCCTGTATTACCCGAGTATGTTTACAAGAGTCTTATTGAGCGTCAACTTCAGAGAATTAACCGGGATATATTATTCTGGGATGTTTAATAAACGCGGAGACAGTTATGTCACGTAATAAAGATAAAGAACACGCTACCGAAGCGCTTTTTATTAAAGTTCATGAAAGCGATAACGTAGCAATTATTGTGAATGACAACGGTTTAAAGGCCGGCACCCGATTTGCTAATGGTCTGGAATTAATTGAGCATATTCCGCAAGGCCATAAAGTGGCACTAGAGCCGATTGCCAAAGGCGGCGATATTATCCGTTACGGAGAAGTCATTGGTTATGCAGTACGGGATATTGCGCAGGGCGGATGGATCGACGAATCACTGGTAGAATTACCGGTCGCGCCTGAACTTGACAGCCTGCCGCTGGCCACCCGTGTACCGCCGGAACTGCCACCGCTGGAAGGTTATACCTTTGAAGGTTACCGTAATGCCGACGGCAGCGTCGGCACCAAAAACCTGCTGGGGATCACGACCAGTGTGCACTGCGTGGCGGGCGTCGTAGACTACGTGGTGAAAATCATTGAGCGTGATTTACTGCCTAAATTCCCCAATGTCGACGGTGTCGTGGCGTTGAACCATCTTTACGGCTGCGGTGTGGCGATTAATGCGCCTGCGGCGATTGTGCCGATCCGCACCATCCATAACCTGGCGCTGAACCCAAATTTTGGTGGCGAAGTGATGGTAGTCGGTCTGGGTTGTGAAAAATTACAACCAGAGCGGTTACTGGAAGGCACGCCGGATGTGCAGGCAATCTCACTCGATGACACACACATTGTGCGTTTGCAGGATGAGCAACATGTCGGTTTCCAGTCGATGGTGGACGATATCCTGACCGTCGCACAATTTCATCTGGAACGCCTGAACCGTCGTCAGCGCGAAACCTGCCCGGCTTCAGATCTGGTGGTGGGCACGCAGTGTGGCGGCAGCGATGCTTTCTCAGGCGTAACCGCCAACCCGGCGGTAGGTTATGCATCAGACCTTCTGGTGCGCTGCGGCGCAACGGTGATGTTCTCGGAAGTGACAGAAGTACGCGACGCCATCCATTTGCTGACGCCTCGCGCTGCGGACGTCGACGTGGGTAAGCGTCTGCTGGAAGAAATGGCCTGGTACGATAATTATTTGTCGATGGGCCAGACTGACCGCAGCGCTAATCCGTCTCCGGGCAACAAAAAAGGGGGGCTGGCTAATGTGGTTGAAAAAGCGCTGGGCTCCATTGCTAAATCCGGTACCAGTGCGATTTCTGAAGTGTTGTCACCCGGACAGCGTCCGACCAAAAAAGGCCTGATTTACGCCGCCACACCTGCCAGTGATTTTGTCTGCGGAACCCAGCAGTTGGCTTCGGGGATTACCGTTCAGGTATTCACTACCGGACGCGGTACGCCATACGGTCTGCTCGCCGTGCCTGTGATTAAAATGGCCACACGCACCACACTGGCAAACCGCTGGCATGACCTGATGGACATCAACGCCGGGACAATCGCAACGGGTGATGCCACTATTGAGGATGTGGGCTGGGAACTGTTCCATTTCATTCTGGACATCGCCAGCGGGCGCAAGAAAACCTGGTCAGATACCTGGGGCATCCACAATGCACTGGCGGTGTTTAACCCCGCCCCCGTGACCTGAGTCACCGATCCTCCGATAAACCAAAGGCCAGCAAATGCTGGCCTTTTGATGTTTCTGCACTGAAGAAAAACCTACTGCGCCGCTGCGGCACCGGCTTGTTCTGCACCGACCAGCCCGACTTTCAGATAACCGGCTTTACGCAGGTTATCCATCACACTCATCAGCGTTTCGTAATCCACACTCTTATCCGCACGGAAGAAAATCGTACTCTGTTTATTGCCCTGAGTACGCTCATCCAGCATGGCGGTCAGATTACTGCTGTTGACCGGTGTATCACCGAGAAACAGTTGCTTATCAGCTTTTACCGACAGGAAAATCGGTTTCTCCGGACGCGGCTGTTGTTTTGCCGTCGAAGCCGGTAAATCTACCCGCACATCTACGGTAGCCAGCGGCGCTGCCACCATGAAAATGATCAGCAATACCAGCATGACGTCGATAAAAGGCGTGACGTTGATGTCATGCATTTCACCACTTTCGTCGATATCATCGTTTAACCGAATAGCCATAATCTGTTCTTACCCTACACGTAACTGACCTGTCTGACCGCGTGGCGTATTGCTTTTGCTGGCAGCCAGATCCAAATCACGGCCCTGTAACAGGATTATCTGCGCCGCCACATCGCCGACCTGATGACGATAAGAGGTGATAGTACGGGCGAAAATATTGTAGATCACCACCGCAGGGATGGCCGCAATCAGGCCCACAGCCGTCGCCAGTAAGGCTTCGGCAATACCCGGTGCCACGACCGCCAGATTGGTGGTCTGCGTCTGTGCGATACCGATGAAACTGTTCATGATGCCCCATACAGTACCGAACAGGCCGACGAACGGAGAGATTGCCCCGATGGTCGCCAGAATACCATTGCCACGGCCCATGTGGCGGCCGGCAGCGCTGACGCGGCGCTCAAGGCGGAAACCCGTCCGCTCCTTAATACCGTTGTTGTCAGTTGATCCTGCAGAGAGTTCAAGCTCGTTTTGGGCATCACGGATCATCTGCGCGCTGATGCTGCTGGCGGCAAAACTTTCAGCCTGCTCGGCAGCTTCATCCAGCGTACGAACAGAAGACAACGCGTCAAATTCACGGCGCATACGGCGTTTGCCGGTGAAGACGTCTGCCCCCTTGCTGAATAACAACGCCCAGGTGACCACAGAAGCCAGCAACAGACCGATCATGACGGTTTTCACCACCACATCAGCATGATGGTACATGCCCATAACAGACAAATCGGTTGGAATGACAGGTGCGGTATCCGTTGGTGCGGGTTGCATCACCGGAGCCGCCGTTGCGTCACGGGTTGCCGATGCTGGGGTATCCGCCGTTGCAGGTTGAGTTGCAGCAGAACTGACGGCTTGTCCAGCCGGCGTCGCCGGTGCCGCCATCGCGTTGCCACTCAGGCCAGCAACCAACATTAACGACATCAGTAATGAGGTCGCCTCTTTCATCTTATTGCGAGCCGTTTTCACGCGTCGCCTCCAGCCAGAATCAGTATGTAGAAAGAATGAATAACGTCGGATGATATCAAAAAAAAACACCTAATTGATAGTCGTTCTCATTATTATTTACATTATCCCGCCTGGCGACCTGCGTGTCATTGACTGATCACAAGGTTTTTCCTTTTTGCACAAAGGATGAACAATTTAATCTCCGTCACATTTTCCGGAAGAATTACACCATTAATCAATCATCTGACGCTTATTAACCAAGTCAAAACAACGTTTTAAATATTAAGCAACGGCTTTTTATATTTGTTATAAGTTTGTGATAACGCTCAAATACCGCGCAACAAAAAATAAGGTAATGTGCTTCTACTGGGGAAGACCACACACCGGCACCCTATGTATCCTTTTAATTTACAAGCTTATTTAGTCATTTTTAACATGGACAGGTTGCACCCCCCGGGTACACCGTGTTCGACGCTTGCTCTCATTTATCTTTCCCTTACTGAGTACCCTGGAGACAAACTGATGAAAATGCAAAAAGCACTTCTCAGCCTTTGCCTGAGTTCCGCGACCCTCTTATTTACCCATGGCGTGGCAGCACAAACGCTCAAAGCCGCTGATGTACATCCGCAAGGCTATCCCAACGTAGTCGCTGTCCAGCACATGGGCGAAAAACTGCAAAAGCAAACGGACGGACGCCTCGAGATTAAAACGTTCCCGGGTGGCGTACTGGGTGATGAAAAGCAGGAAATTGAACAGGCACAGCTTGGTGCGCTGGATATTATCCGTGTGTCAATGACACCGGTTGCCTCGATTTTGCCGGAAATTAATGTTTTCACCCTGCCCTACATTTTCCGCGACGAAAATCATATGCATAAAGTACTCGACGGTCAGATCGGTAAAGAGATCGGCGATAAGATCACTAACAACCCGAATTCACGGCTGGTCTTTCTTGGATGGATGGATGGCGGAACACGTAACCTGATCACCAAACAGCCGGTGGTGAAACCGGAAGATTTGCATGGCATGAAAATCCGCGTACAGGGCAGCCCTATTGCACTGGCAACGCTGAAAGCGATGGGCGCAAATCCGGTGGCGATGGGTGTCAGTGAAGTGTTCAGCGGTATGCAGACCGGCGTCATCGACGGCACTGAAAACAACCCGCCCACTTTTGTCGCCCATAATTACCTGCCGGTTGTGAAAAACTACACCTACAGCCGCCATTTCATCATCCCTGAACTGTTCCTGTATTCAAAAGTGAAATGGGACAAGCTGAAACCGGAAGACCAGCAGTTAATCCTCAAACTGGCAAAAGAGGCGCAGGATGAACAACGCGAACTGTGGAAAACCTATAACGAGAAAGCCCTCGCCACCATGAAAGCAGGCGGCGTGAAATTCTATGAAATTGACCCTGCAACCTACGTCAAAGCCACACAATCCGTGCGCGATGAATTCGGTAAAGATCATCAGGATCTGATGCAGCAAATCGCTGACGTGAAGTAAACCCTGACACTGGCAGTCTGCGGACTGCCTCTTTCTGATCATTCACCGGGGGATTTATGGTTTCGAGTTATCACACCCTGATGGACATTCTTTACCGCTGCGCGATGTGGCTGGCGGGTATCGCTTTGCTGCTGATGGTGGCGGTGATCCCCATTGGGATCTTTGCCCGCTACGTCATGAACAACGCCCTGTCGTGGCCGGAACCGATCGCGATTATGTGCATGGTGACCTTCACGTTTATTGGTGCCGCCGTCAGTTACCGTGCCGGTTCGCACATTGTCGTCGCCATGGTCACTGACCGGCTGCCGCCCGTGCTGAAAAAATTTGCCGCATTGCTTTCTGATCTGATGATGCTGGCGATCAGCGTATTTATTTTCTGGTACAGCCTGCAATTATGCAGCGAACTCTGGCAGCAGCCGGTGGCGGAATTTCCGTTGCTGACTGCCGGGCAAACCTATCTGCCTCTGCCTCTCGGTTCTGCGCTGACGCTGTTATTCATCATTGAGCAGATCATTGCCGGCCCGCAACATCAGCGGCCTGTAGTGATACTGGGCAACTCTGACGCCTGACCGGAGCCTGTTATGGACGCGATAATCTTGTTGTTAACGCTGGCGGTAATGCTGGCGATTGGCGTGCCGGTCGCCTACGCCGTCGGTCTGAGCGCACTGGTCGGTGCCTGGTGGATTGACCTGCCGTTTGAAGCCCTGATGATCCAGCTCACCAACGGCGTGAACAAATTTTCCCTGCTGGCGATCCCGTTTTTCATTCTGGCGGGCGCGATCATGGCCGAGGGAGGGATCGCCCGCAGGCTGGTCAGTTTTGCCTACATCTTTGTCGGGTTTATCCGCGGCGGGCTGTCGCTGGTGAATATCGTGGCCTCGACATTTTTCGGTGCGATCTCTGGTTCCTCAGTGGCCGATACTGCCTCGATCGGATCGGTGATGATCCCGGAAATGGAAAAAAAGGGCTATCCGCGTGACTTTGCGGCGGCCGTCACTGCCAGCGGCTCGGTACAGGCGATCCTGACGCCACCCAGCCATAACTCGGTGATTTACTCGCTGGCGACCGGCGGTACGGTGTCGATTGCCGCGCTGTTCATTGCCGGTATTCTGCCCGGTTTACTGCTCAGCCTGACGCTGATGGTGATGTGCGTAATGTTCGCGCACAAGCGCGGCTATCCGAAAGGCGAACGTGTGCCGTTCCGCCAGGCGCTGAAGATTTTTATCGACACGCTGTGGGGGCTGATGACCGTAGTCATCATCATGGGCGGTATTCTCAGCGGAATATTTACCGCGACGGAATCCGCAGCGATTGCGTGTTTGTGGTCGTTCTTCGTCACCATGTTTATCTATCGCGATTACAAATGGAATGAGCTGCCCAAGCTGCTGTATCGCACGGTGAAAACCGTCAGTATCGTGATGATCCTGATAGGGTTTGCTGCCAGCTTTGGCGCGGTCATGACCTACATGCAATTGCCGATGCGCATCACCGAATTCTTCACTTCGATCTCCGACAACAAGTACGTGATCCTCATGTGGATCAATATCATGCTGCTGGTGATCGGCACACTGATGGACATGGCACCGATCATTCTGATCCTGACGCCGGTGCTGTTACCTGTGGTGTTATCGCTCGGCATCGACCCGGTGCATTTTGGCATGATCATGCTGGTGAACCTGGGCATTGGCCTGATCACCCCGCCGGTCGGCTCGGTATTGTTTGTCGCCAGCGCGGTGAGCAAGCAAAGCATTGAGCATGTCGTCAAAGCCATGATGCCGTTCTATTGCATGCTGTTTATGGTGCTGATGCTGGTGACATACATCCCCACTATTTCGCTGTTCCTGCCCAAACTGTTTGGCGTCTATACCGGCTGACGCCAAACCGGTTTCTCCCTTGCCCGTCGTCATGACGGGCTTTTTTCTGCACAGTTGGCTGAAATTTTCTCATCCATCTGCCAAAAGCCTGACCCCATAAATTCATCATGTTAAGTTAATTGCATATCCGCGGATGCCAGAGCACACCGCGCAACAAAACAGGGTGAAATACGGATTATGTCGTCAAAAAAAATTGAAACCACACTGGTCAGCGCCGGACGGAACAAGAAATTTACGCAGGGTTCAGTGAATGCCGTGATACAACGCGCCTCATCACTGGTGTTTGAAACCGTGGCGGATAAAAAACATGCCACTGCTAACCGCGCCAATGGCGAGTTGTTTTACGGACGCCGGGGCACCCTGACGCATTTCTCCTTCCAGGAAGCGATGGTGGAACTGGAAGGGGGCGAGGGTTGTGCGCTCTATCCCTGTGGCGCAGCGGCAGTCAGTAACGCGGTGCTTTCATTTGTCAGCAGCGGCGACCACATTCTGGTTGCGGGTTCGGCTTACGAACCCACCCAGGATTTCTGTGAAAAAGTACTGAAAAAACTTGGCGTATCCACGACCTATTTTCCAGCCAATATCGGCGCGGGGTTAGGTTCGCTGATGCAGCCCGACACTAAAGTAGTATTTCTGGAATCACCAGGCTCAATCACCCTGGAAGTCCCCGATATTCCGGCAATGGTGAAAGCCGTGCGGGCAGTGAACCCGGAGGTTGTCATCATGATCGACAATACCTGGGCGGCAGGTATTTTGTTTAAAGCGCTGGAATTCGATATCGATATTTCAATTCAGGCAGGCACCAAATATATCGTCGGTCATTCTGATGCCATGATCGGCACCGCTGTATCGAACGCACGCTGCTGGGAGCAACTGCGGGAGCAGTCGTATCTGATGGGGCAGATGGCGGATGCTGATACCGCTTACGTCGCGAGTCGCGGTTTGCGCACCCTGAGTGTGCGGCTTAAACAACATGCAGAAAGCAGTATCCGCATTGCGCAATGGCTGGCAGAACGGCCCGAAGTGGCGGTAGTTAATCATCCCGCATTACCCGGCAGCAAAGGCCATGAATTCTGGAAACGTGATTTCACCGGCAGCTGTGGCCTGTTCTCTTTTGTACTGAAACAGCGCCTGAGCAAACAGCAACTTTCCGATTATCTCGATCACTTCGAGCATTTCAGTATGGCCTATTCCTGGGGTGGGTTTGAATCGTTGGTTTTAGCCAATCAGCCGGAAGAAATCCAGGCGATACGCCCGGCAGAAACCGTCGATTTCACCGGTACGCTGGTACGGTTGCATATCGGGCTGGAAAATTGTGACGACCTGATCGCCGATCTTTCAACAGCCTTTGAACGGATTGCGACATCCTGATCCGCAGAGATTGCGACACACCGCGCAGATCGGTAAGGTGTCTGACGTATTTTCGTTCGCAAAATGAGAATAATCTGTAAGCTCTCAGGAGTCCCGGTCACCTCTGCCGGGGCATTCTGTCTTTTTCCCAGGAGCCTCAGATCAACGTCTTCTGGCGTAAATCGCGATACACTGGTAAGCGACAGTTTTTAATGAACAGAAACAGGACAGAATATGGCCGTTATTTGCGACATTTTTCATGCGCTCTGGCAGCATGATTTCAGTATGCTCGCCGACCCGAAACTTCTCTGGGTGATTTACGCTGTTCTGTTCGCCACGCTTTTTCTTGAAAACGGGCTGCTTCCCGCCTCTTTCCTGCCCGGTGACAGCCTGCTGCTGCTGACCGGCGCGCTGATTGCCAAAGGTGTCATGAGCTTCGTGCCGACCCTGATTATTCTGGTCACCGCTGCCAGTCTGGGCTGCTGGCTGAGCTATATTCAGGGCCGCTGGCTCGGTCATACCCGCCTGGTGAAAGGCTGGCTGCTGCAACTTCCTGCGCACTATCATCAGCGCGCACATCATATGTTTACTCAACACGGGCTGATGGCACTGCTGGTTGGCCGTTTTCTGGCGTTTGTCCGCACCCTGCTGCCTACCATGGCGGGCATCTCCGGACTGAACAATGCCCGCTTCCAGTTCTTTAACTGGCTGAGCGCCATTCTGTGGGTCGGTGTGGTGATCACTCTCGGGTTCGCGCTGAGCCACATTCCGCTGGTCAAACGCCATGAAGATCAGGTCATGGCGGGATTGATGATTTTACCGCTTCTGTTGCTGGTGATGGGGCTGGTTGGTGGGCTGGTGGTGGTATGGAAGAAACGCAAATGTCGTGCCTGAGCGTACTGCTCAGGCTTTAAACGCCACATCCGCTAACGCCAGCACTCCGGAACTCCCTTCACGCAGACGCGCCATCTCATCACTCGGCGTGACGCCAAAGTAACGCTTAAATTCACGACTGAATTGTGAGGCGCTTTCATACCCGACCTGTAATGCCGCTACGCTGGCTTTCACGCCATCAAAAATCATCAGCGTCCGCGCCCGGTGCAAACGATAGGTTTTCAGGTACTGCAACGGCGAGGTGCTGGTCACGGCTTTGAAGTTATGGTGAAACGCAGAAACACTCATGTTCACTTCGCTGGCCAGCGCTTCCACACTCAGATTATCGGCGTACTGCGCTTCTATCCGGCGCAGGGATTTGGCTATCTGGCTGAAATGTGTGTGGCGGTTAACCAGCGCCTGTAACGCCCCGCCATTCTCACTGGTCAGAATAAAGAACAGGATCTCGCGAATAATCTTTGGCCCGAGAATGCGGGCATGCAACGGCTTATCCATTACATCCAGCAGTCGCTCTGTGGCACATAAAATATCGCCATCCAGTACGCCGGAATTGATACCGGTGGAAGGCTCTTTCTGACGCACCACGCTTTCGTCGCCCATATCCATCAGTAAATCCTGCAACATCAGGTTATCAATACTGATCTGAATACCGGCCAGCGGCTCCCCGGGACTGCTGAAGGTTTCACATTCGAAAGGCAGCGGTACGGTCAGCATCAGATAATTGTGCGGGTCGTAAGAAAAGGTTTTCTTGCCCAGATATCCGACTTTCCGCCCCTGAAAAAGGATCACGATACCGGGATTATAGAGAACCGGCTGGCGCGGATGGTAACGCGTGGTGTACATCAGCGTTACCTGCGGTACTGCCGACGGCGTCAGGTTTTTATCACCGCTGAGTTGCGCAACTCTGGCTGCCATGCGGGCGCACAGACTGTTCACGTTTTCCATCATTCTGCTTCCCCATATTCAATAAACTGGCAGTGATTCTGCCATAACACCCTAATTTCCTACAGAGACAAGCAGAATCAGGCAAGACTCCGGCAGAAATGGGCATCTTGCTGCCGCCAATTTTCTCTTACAGTTAATGTCGCCTTCCACAGCGGGATACCCCTGCATAAATGCGATGAACTGCTAGTCTGTATGAACGCACTTTTCATTCGCTGATTGTGAGCGACCTTCGGTCACCGGCTCTTTTTTCTGATAACTTCTTATTTCAATTCACTATTCATCTAACCCGAGACTTCGGAGGATATTATGTCTGCACCTACCGCTGCTGAGAATACCTTTAACGCCTGGGCCGCTGCAGGCCCGAATCAGCCACTTGAAGCTTTCCCGTTCGATGCCGGCCCGATTGGCGATGAAGAAATTGAAGTCGCCATTGATTACTGCGGTGTTTGCCATTCGGATTTGTCGATGCTCAACAACGACTGGGGAATCACGCAGTATCCGTTCGTACCGGGCCATGAAGTGGTCGGCAAAATCGTCAAAATAGGTAACCATGCGCAAAACAAAGGGCTGAAAGTCGGCCAGGTTGTCGGCGTGGGCTGGAACCGTGGCAGTTGTATGCATTGCCACCCTTGCATGTCCGGCGATCAGCACCTTTGTCATGACGTGGAAGCCACCATCATCGGCCATCACGGCGGCTTTGCTGACCGCATCCGCAGCCACTGGGCGTGGGCGATCCCGCTGCCGGAAGGCGTGGATATCACCAGCGCCGGTCCGTTGTTCTGTGGAGGTATTACCGTCTTCAACCCGCTGCTGCAATTTGGCGTACTGCCTACTCACCGCGTCGGCGTGATTGGTATCGGCGGTTTAGGCCACATGGCGCTGCGCTTCCTGAATGCGTGGGGCTGCGAAGTCACCGCGTTTACATCATCACTGGCCAAACGTGATGAAGCATTGTCACTCGGTGCGCACCGCGTTATCGCCACCCGTGACAGCGGAGAACTGAAGAAAATCGCCGGTCAGCTGGACTTTATTATGGTGACTGCCAATGCTTCGCTGGACTGGGACGCCATTATCGGCGCGCTGGCACCGAAAGGCCGTCTGCATTTTGTGGGCGTGGTGCCGGAAGCTGTACCGCTGCATGTCATGGCGCTTATCAGCAAACAGGCAGAAATCTCCGGTTCACCGACCGGTTCTCCTTCCCGTCTTGCCGACATGCTGGCGTTCTGCGCCCGTCATGAAATCACGCCGCAGGTTGAGCACTTCCCGCTGAGTAAAATTAATGATGCCATCGAACATCTGCATGAAGGGAAAGCGCGCTACCGCGTGGTACTGGATATGCATGCTTAGGCATTTTTTTCACATAAAATAGCTAGCCTGCTCAGCAAGATGCCGTTTCGTTAACTAGACTTAACGGCAATCCCTACACGGTGCCCGCGCATTCCGGCCGGCACTCTGCCCTGAAAGGAGAAACTCATGGCAACGCAACCCATCATCAAACTTCACGATGGCAACCTGATGCCTCAGTTAGGACTTGGCGTATGGAAAGCCAGTAATCAGGAAGCCACCAGCGCGGTGAAAACGGCGATTGAAACCGGCTATCGCCACATTGACACCGCCGCCATTTACAAAAATGAGGAAGGCGTCGGCGAAGCGATTGCCGCTAACCTTGTTCCGCGTGAAGAGCTGTTTATCACCACCAAACTGTGGAATGACGATCAGCTAAACGCGCCACAGGCGCTGGAAACCAGCCTTAAAAAGCTGAAAACCGATTATGTCGATTTGTATCTGATCCACTGGCCACAACCGGCACAGGGTCATTACGTCGATGCCTGGAAAGCCCTGCTGAAACTGAAAGAACAAGGGTTAGCAAAAAGTGTCGGCGTGTGTAATTTCCCGCTGCAACACTTACAGAAGCTGAAAGACGAAACCGGTATTTTCCCTGTGGTCAATCAGATTGAGTTACACCCGCTGATGCAACAGCGCCAGTTGCACGCCTGGAATGCTACCCACACCATCGCTACTGAGTCCTGGAGCCCGCTGGCGCAGGGTGGCGAAGGCGTATTCGATCAGCCCCTGATCCAGAAACTGGCGGAAAAATACGACAAAACCCCCGCGCAGATAGTCATCCGCTGGCATCTGGATAACGGGCTGATTGTTATTCCGAAATCGGTGACGCCAAAACGTATCCGTGAAAACTTCGACGTGTTTGATTTTAAACTGGAGAAGGAGGAACTGGCGGAAGTGACCAAACTGGATAAAGCACACCGTCTGGGGCCGGATCCGGAAAAAGGGCTGTAAATCGTTCCTTTCATGCTTTAAAACTAAAAACCCGCCACGGCGGGTTTTTTATTAGACAAAACAGGGTTACACCGATGGCTGAACCAGCATATTTCCCGCTGAGCCGCGGTCAGCCAGTTCCAGCGCGCCGCTGCGGTAAACAAACGGAAAATGATCGTACGAAGGCTGGTTGAAATACACCAGCAGTTCGACATCGCCATCCACCCAGACCGTGTCTTTGAAACCGGCATCTTCAACCAGCGGAGCAGCACCGTTGACGCTTTTCACCAGGAAAGACACACCTTCTGCATGGAAGGTCTGCGGCATATCCGCATGAACAGTCCAGCGTTCCCATGTCCCCTGCTGCGCGGTCAGATCGATACGGTTGATATCCCACATCGCGCCGTTGATCCCCGGTTCACTGTCACCGAGACGCAAATCCCGGGTACGGACAACGTTACCGGAAAGGATCTGATCGGCCAGCAAACGCATCGGCAGATTATCTGTCACCAGAGGCAACAGACCTGTGGGTTTCAGCGTCAGAACAATAGTTGACACCAGAATGCTCGAGGGCTCAAACAGGCCACGTAATCGGTCCATCATCCCCGCGGCTTCACCGGCAGTAATCGAGACATCCTCGCCCTGCGACATATCCACCAGCACTTCGCGGCGTTCTCCCGGCCCGAGCGACAAACGTTTAACGGTCATTGGCGCAGGCAGGAAACCCAGATCAGAAGCCACGACGTGAAACGCACGGTTGTCAGTCATGCTCAGTTCGTAACGACGGGCATTGGATGCATTCAGCAAGCGCAAACGCACCCAGCCCCGCGAAACCTCGACGTAAGGACTTTGCACACCGTTTACCAGCATGGTGTCACCGAAGAATCCGCCTGATGCCGGCGTATCATATTGCGGTACGCCGAAACCATCCAGACGCTTGTCCTGAATAATCAGCGGAAAATCATCTACACCGTAATGATTCGGTAATGGCAGGTTCTTACTGACTTCATCTTCGACAATCCACATGCCCGCCAGACCGTTGTAAACATGCGGCGCCATACGGTCAGGCGTATTGGCATGATACCAGCAGGTCGCGGCAGCCTGACGGATTGGCAACACCGGTGACCAGTCGACACCCGGTTGCATCAGACGCGCTGCGCCACCGGTTAAGGTTCCAGGCTCAAGCAAACCGCTCACGGTCATGGAAACCGGTTCGGCCAGACGGTTGCTGTAAATGAGTTTAACGTCATCGCCGCTGTGCACTTTAACTGTCGGACCGAGGTACATTCCATTAATGCCCCAGACCGGTGCCTTTGCGCCGCCAAGGAATGACCAGTGCGCTGCCTGCAATGTCAGAAACAGCGGTTGCCCACGGCGCGATTCAAGCAGCGGGGGAACAGGTAATGCCGGTTGCGAACCACTCGCTTCTGCTTTTAAAGGCAGAGCACCTGCGGCAAGAGCTACGCCGGAGGCCTGCAGGAACGAGCGACGACTGAGTGACATATCTTCTCCATGAAAACAAAAACATAAACTGTATTGAACGCCGCCGCCATCAATGGCAGCGGGAATAATCCGCATCGTAATTCACATGACAGATCCGTTGACTGCTCGGAATATTTTTCGGATTTATAGGTAGTATTATTTTTTTGCGGCGGCTTCACGCTGCGCAACTTCAGCATCCAGCTCGGCGATTTTATCCGCCATGATCTGACGGCAATGTTCGGACAATTCACGCAAACGATCTTTGGTGTAACCGCTGGTGTCGATCGGTGGCAAAATTTCGACAATCACCAGCCCGTTAGACCAGCGGTTTAGCTTCACCTTATTGCTGGTGTTCGATACGCAAATCGGCACTATGGGCACACCGGCCGCTATCGCCGCGTGGAATGCGCCGGTTTTGAACGGCATCAGACCACGTCCACGGCTGCGGGTACCTTCCGGGAACATCCAGATCGACAGGTTCTTTTTCTTAATCTGACTCACGACCTGCGCAATGGTGCCGTGCGCTTTGGCGCGGTTATCACGGTCAATCAGCAGATTACCGGTAAGCCAGTACAACTGACCAAAGAACGGGATCCAGGCCAGGCTTTTTTTGCCCACGGTGACGGTGCCGGGCATGACGACCGATGATGCCGTCACCATATCGTAATTGTTTTGATGGTTGGCAATATAAATACAGTTGCCATTATTCACGGCATCTGCCGGAATACGTTTTTCAACACGCAGGCCTAATACCGGGGCGAGACGGCCAAACAACTTACCAAATGTCGCCACATGTTTCGGATTACGCGGGCTGAAAAGGCAGTAGATGCAACCAAAGACAGAGACCAGAATCGAGTAAACTACCACGATAATCAGACGCAAAATAAATAACATAACATCCTCTTAAAACTACAGCCGAAGCCGGTAAGAAACCTGTGCAGTTTCGCTCCCTGTGCGGTGAACTATTCTCAAGCCTCATTCAACACCGCACAACGGTTTTATTAATACAAATGTAAAATTTTTGCACTGCACGACAGTCTCAGGCCACTGAATCCTATCAAAAGATTTCAGGGCACCAATGTGCCCTGATTTTTGCCGGTCAGTGGCAGACTTATTCTTCGCTTCCACCGCCACTGGCGCGTACAGGGGAATCGACTTCAACACGATCGATACGTTGCAGCCCGCGCGGCAGAAGCGTGCCTTTACGACCACGTTCAGCACGGAATTTCTGCAGGTCTTCCGGACGGAGAACCAGCTTACGTTTACCGACATGCAGCGTGACCGAAGTTTGCGGTGGCAGAACCAGTAACCATGCCAGTTTATCTTCGCCACTGGCCGCCTGTGCAGCCGGTATTGAGACAATTTTGTTACCCTTGCCTTTCGACAACTGCGGCAGATCCGCTACCGGGAACAGCAACATCCGTCCTGCGGCCGTAATCGACAACAGCATATCCTCATCGCCATGAAGTTCCATTGGCGGGAAGGCCTTGGCGTTATCAGGCAAAGTGATCATCGCTTTGCCTGCACGGTTACGAGCCACTAAATCGTTGAAGGTACAAACGAAACCATAACCGGCATCCGATGCCATCAGCAGTTTCTGGTCGTCCGCCGCCATCAGTACATGCTCGATGGTTGCGCCCGGCGGTGGTGTCAGTTTGCCGGTCAGCGGTTCACCCTGTCCGCGTGCGGACGGCAGCGTGGTCGGATCAAGCGCATAACTGCGACCGGTGGAGTCCATAAACACCACGGGCTGATTACTTTTGCCTTTGGCCGCAGCGCGGAAACTGTCACCGGCTTTATAGCTCAGGCCGGAAGCATCAATGTCATGGCCTTTAGCGCTGCGTACCCAACCTGATTCTGACAACACAATAGTCACCGGCTCAGACGGAATAAAATCGTGCTCACTCATCGCCCGCGCTTCTTCGCGCTCAGTGATCGGTGAGCGGCGCTCATCACCAAAAGCTTCGGCATCCGCCTGTATCTCTTTGCGGATCAGCGTGCTCAGTTTCCGCTCAGACGCCAGTAATGCCTGCAATTGATCCCGCTCTTTCGCCAGTTCATCCTGTTCACCGCGGATTTTGGTTTCTTCGAGTTTCGCCAAATGACGTAATTTCAACTCCAGAATAGCTTCAGCCTGCGTGTCTGACAGTTCAAAACGCTGCATCAGTACCGGTTTCGGCTCATCTTCAGTACGGATGATGTGGATCACCTCATCGATATTGAGAAACGCGATCAGCAAACCTTCCAGGATATGCAGACGTTTCAGCACCTTATCGAGACGGAAATTCAGACGACGACGAACGGTATCGCGGCGATAATCCAGCCATTCTTTCAGGATCTCAACCAGTCCTTTGACCTGCGGACGGTGATCAAGACCGATCATGTTCATGTTAATGCGGTAGCTGCGTTCCAGATCGGTGGTCGCAAACAGGTGATTCATCACCTGATCCAGATCGATACGGTTGGAGCGCGGCACGACCACCAGACGGGTCGGGTTTTCGTGATCGGACTCATCACGCAGATCTTCAACCATTGGCAGCTTTTTAGCACGCATCTGGCTGGCGATTTGCTCCAGCACTTTCGCGCCGGAAACCTGATGCGGTAACGCAGTGATCACGGCACTGCCATCTTCTTTGTGCCAGACCGCACGCATACGCACTGAGCCTTTACCCGATTCGTACATTTTGCGGATTTCATGACGCGGCGTGATGATCTCTGCTTCTGTCGGGAAATCAGGCCCCTGCACGAATTCCAGCAGGTCTTCGAGCGAGCTGTTCGGTTTCTCAAGCAATGCCACCGCAGCAGCGGCCACTTCGCGAATATTGTGCGGCGGAATATCGGTCGCCATCCCGACTGCAATGCCGGTGGTTCCGTTAAGCAGAATATTCGGCAGACGCGCAGGCAGCATTTTCGGCTCCTGCATCGTGCCGTCAAAGTTCGGCACATAATCGACTGTGCCCTGACCTAATTCACGCAGCAACACTTCGGCATATTTGGACAGACGCGATTCGGTATAACGCATCGCGGCGAAGGACTTCGGATCATCCGGCGCCCCCCAGTTCCCCTGGCCGTCAACCAGCGGATAGCGGTAAGAAAACGGCTGCGCCATCAGTACCATGGCTTCGTAGCAGGCACTGTCACCATGCGGATGATATTTACCCAGCACGTCACCAACGGTACGCGCGGATTTTTTGAATTTGGCGTTATTACTCAGGCCCAGCTCTGACATCGCGTAAATGATACGGCGCTGCACCGGCTTGAGCCCGTCACCGATAAACGGCAGCGCGCGGTCCATGATGACGTACATGGAATAGTTGAGATAGGCGTTCTCAGTAAACGTATGCAGGGCTAAACGCTCTGTTCCGTCATGAGTCATTTCGCTCATTGATGTTTAATCCTCAGACCCGTGGCGTTATCGTTTTGGAAATTAAGGAAGCTTGCATCCGCAGGCGCGTGATGTCCGCTGCCGCGAGGCAATGATGTCCGCGATAGTACATCATCTGCCGTATGACTGTCACAGTTGCTGTGTTTCTGCCTTATTTTTAAACAATTATTTCCTCACAAAATGGTTAAATTACCGCGTTGTCCCTTCGATTATTGCATTTGAGTCAGTAGTATTGTGCGTAATCTCACATTTTTCTGTCATGCAGAGTTGAGTACACTACGTGATAACAGCCTGACCACCAGAATTGAAGAATTCCCGATAAGGAAAAACATGAGCAATATCCTGATTATCAATGCCGGTAAGACCTTTGCCCATTCCAAAGGCGCGTTGAACAATAGCCTGACCGATGTCGCGACCTCTTTTCTGCGCGATAAAGGTCATGAAGTGCGTGTGACCGTGCTGGAAGACGGTTATGACGTGCAGACTGAAATCGAAAGCTATCTGTGGGCTGACGCCATCATTTATCAGCAACCGGGCTGGTGGATGGGCATGCCATGGACGCTGAAAAAATACATCGATGAAGTGTTCACCGAAGGCCATGGCAAACTGTACGCCAGCGATGGCCGTACACACTCCGATGCCTCGAAAAAATACGGTTCAGGCGGTCTGCTGCACGGTAAATGTTATATGTTGTCCGTAACCTGGAACGCACCTTTAGAGGCGTTCGAAGATAAAGAACAATTTTTCCATGGCGTCGGCGTTGACGGCGTGTACATGGCACAGCACAAAGCCAACCAGTTCATCGGCCTTGATACATTGCCGACTTTTATGTGTAACGATGTGATCAAACAGCCTGATGTAGAAGGTGATTTTGCGCGCTACCGTGCCCATCTTGAAAATGCTTTCGGCCAGGCTTAAGGTTGAGGGTCACCCGGGAAAGAGGTTTTTATGATCATTGTTATTGCTGAAATCAAAGTCAAACCAGGCCGTCGCGATTCGGTCATGGAAAAAATCACCGCCCTGCTGCCGAGCGTTCTGGCAGAGAAGGGCTGTCACCGTTATGAACCTTATGTTGATTTCAACGGCCAGATCCCCTGGCGTAAAACAGTACCTGACTCCATTTTCATGCTGGAAGACTGGGAAAGTCTGGCGCATCTCGAAGCGCATCAGCAGGCTGATCATATGGATAAGCACCGCGAAAATATTAAAGCAGACGTTCTGGATGTGGTGATCCACATTATTGAGAAAGCCTGAGTTTACTGCCTGATGAAAATCGCCGGAATGTAGCCCGGCAATTTTCATCGCATCGTTATAAGACACGTTATAGCGCGACGTAACCTAGCGATTTCGGCTAAGCCCCACCGTTGCATTATAAGCGGCCCACACTTCTTTACGATGAACGACAGTGCTCAATTGTAGCCGTCTGTTTTTCTTTATCAGGGTGTCCATGACAATGTCCTGCTCCCAAGGGGGAGAAACAGGCGTCTGCTCAAACCAGAAATAAACGTTATTTTTAAATTTTTGCCAGTTCCGGTAAATATGCCGTAATTCAGATCCCGTAATTGAACGGTTTTTTTCAGGTTTATTTTCATCCGGATTAATACCACGGTATGATTTATTCGCGACAGCGGTAATATCCAATTCATCCAGCACGAAATGAATATTTCGCCCTTTCGACACGGCCCATTCTACGATGGCCTTGCATTTCCTGCGTAAATTTTCATTATTTCGCTCACCGTTTAATGCTGAGCAATACTTTATGTGTGATGAAATGAAATGCTCAAGCGAGGCCTGTTCCGCAAGTCGGCAAGGCTGGTCATGCCTGAGGACTTTAAAAACATCTGCGGTGATTACCCCGTTTTGAAATCCCTTAACAGAGTACATATAACGCTTTCTTCCAAAATCTGTATGCAGACCGTAAATAAGATCGCCGGTTTTAGGTAATGGCATTGCTCCTCCTGAGCTTCACTTACGGGACTATTCAGCCCTCAACAATCAAAACCACATGGTAAAACGCCCGGCAGGAAGATGAATCATTCCTCTCCGGGCTTACAGAGACTTCTTACAATGAATGCTTAAACGTCCAGTTCGGCGGTATCGCCTTTTTCCTGTAACCAGTTACGGCGATCTTCAGACCGTTTCTTCGCCAGCAGCATATCCATCATGCGCAGCGTCTGATCGATATCCTCCTCATCGATGGTCAGTTGCACCAGACGACGGGTATTCGGATCGAGCGTGGTTTCACGCAGTTGCAGCGGGTTCATTTCACCCAGACCTTTAAACCGCTGTACGTTCGGCTTACCTTTCTTACGTTTCAGTTGCTCCAGCACGCCTTCTTTTTCCTGCTCGTCCAGCGCATAGAACACTTCTTTACCCAGATCGATACGGTATAACGGCGGCATTGCCACATAAACATGGCCGCCACGCACCAGGGATCGGAAGTGACGGACAAACAGCGCGCACAGCAAGGTGGCAATGTGTAGACCGTCGGAGTCCGCATCCGCCAGGATACAGATTTTGCCGTAACGCAGCTGGCTCAGATCTTCGCTGTCCGGATCAATACCGATTGCCACAGAAATATCGTGCACTTCCTGCGAGGCCAGGACCTCATCGGAAGAGACCTCCCAGGTATTAAGGATCTTACCTTTGAGCGGCATGATCGCCTGATATTCCCGATCGCGCGCCTGTTTGGCAGAACCGCCCGCTGAATCCCCTTCCACCAGGAAGAGTTCGGTCATGTTCAGATCCTGTGATGTACAGTCAGCCAGTTTGCCCGGCAGCGCAGGGCCGCTGGTCAGTTTCTTACGCACCACTTTTTTCGCTGCACGCAAACGACGCTGGGCACTGGAAATGCACAGTTCCGCCAGTTGTTCTGCGGCCTGAACGTTCTGGTTCAGCCACAGACTGAAGGCATCTTTCACCACGCCGGAAACAAAGGCCGCACACTGACGCGAGGACAGACGTTCTTTGGTCTGACCGGCGAACTGCGGATCCTGCATTTTTACTGACAGCACATAGGCGCAGCGTTCCCAGATATCTTCCGCAGACAGCTTCACGCCGCGCGGCAGAATATTGCGAAATTCGCAGAACTCGCGCATGGCCTCAAGCAGCCCCTGACGCAGACCGTTAACATGCGTACCGCCCTGCATGGTCGGGATCAGGTTGACGTAGCTTTCGGTCAGCAATTCGCCGCCTTCCGGCAGCCACAACAGTGCCCAGTCAACCGCTTCGGTATCACCGGCAAAATTCCCGACAAAGGCTTTTTCTGGCAGCGTAATCAGGCCATTGACTGCTTCCATCAGGTAATCGGTCAGACCGTCTTCATAACACCAGCGTTGTTCGGTGTTATTCACTTTGTCTTTAAACAGGATTTCTACGCCAGGACACAGTACGGCTTTGGCTTTCAGCAAGTGGCTGAGGCGGCTGACCGAAAAACGCGGACTGTCGAAGAAACTGCCATCAGGCCAGAAATGAACGCTGGTACCGGTGTTGCGCTTACCGCAGGTACCGGTAACGTGCAGGTCCTGCACTTTATCGCCATTTTCAAATGCCATCTCATACACTTCGCCGCCGCGTTTTACCGCCACTTCGACGCGTTTGGATAAGGCGTTAACCACTGAAATCCCTACGCCATGCAGGCCGCCGGAAAACTGGTAATTTTTGTTGGAGAATTTACCGCCCGCGTGCAGACGGCAGAAGATCAGTTCGACCGCCGGAACACCTTCTTCGGCGTGGATATCCACCGGCATGCCGCGACCGTCATCAATGACTTCGAGAGACTGATCTTCGTGAAGGATGACTTCAATGCGTTTGGCGTGGCCTGCTAATGCTTCATCCACGCTGTTATCAATCACTTCCTGACCGAGATGATTTGGCCGGGTCGTATCGGTGTACATGCCCGGACGGCGGCGCACCGGTTCGAGTCCGCTGAGGACCTCTATGGAATCCGCGTTATAAGTTGATTGGCTCATCGTTGATTATTCGTGGCTCATAGGTTTGTGGGCTAACGATACAGTATGTGGGCGGGTGGAAGCACTGGCAGCAAGCAGAGGCTATAAATCCGGGGTAAAAGTCACCCTGACGATGTTAGTCTGCGGCCAGTTCCAGGAAATCTACAATCGGCGAAAAATAACGTTCAAAGCCGACAAATGCGTGATTCCCCCCGGGTTCGACCGTCTGGCGACAGGTGGTGTAGTACGCCACAGCCTGACGGTAATCGAGAATTTCATCGCCCGTTTGCTGCAGCAACCAGAGTAAATCCGGTGACTCCAGCGGTTCGACCTGCATGACTTTCAGATCATAAACGTGGCGTGACTCTAACACATATTGCTGGCCGGTGTAGGGGTTCTCGTTTTGTCCGAGGAAGTCGATCAGCAGCTCATACGGCTTCACCGCCGGGTTCACCACCACGGCCGGCACGGCAAAACATTGCGACAGCCACGTGGCGTAATACCCCCCCAGCGAGGAGCCAACAATACCCAGTTTTTTACCCGCATTGCTAATGACCAGACTCTCAAGTTCTTCCGCGGCGTCAGCCGGATAAGGCGGTAATTGCGGGACAATCATATCGATATGGGGATGATTAACCGCCAGCCAGTTTTTTAATGACGTGGCTTTCGCTGAGTGCGGAGAACTGTTGAATCCGTGCAGGTAAAGTAAGGTGTTCATTCGTAGCCGTCCGACTCCGTGTCAGGATGAAACTCGCTGGTTTCCAGACGGAAGACTTCAGTCTCTACACGGCCGTCCGGATATAAATCAAGGTAACGCCAGCCCGGTGCAACCGTATCAATCGTGAAATTGGTGCAATGCGGTTTAAACTGTACGCAGGTTGACGGCGTCGCATAAAGACGGCGTCCGTACCAGTCAAGATCAAGCTCCTGATGAATATGTCCGCACAACAGCGTATTCACTTTCGGGTAATTCACCAGGGTATTCGCCAGCATATGCGCATTGCGCAGGCTGTGCTGATCAAGCCAGGTGCAGCCTGAAGGCAGCGGATGATGATGTAACATCAACAAAGTAAAACGATCAGGGTACGCGTTCAGACAGCGTTCCATCCATTCCAGCTGATATTCGCTCAGCTCGCCGTGCGGCACACCGAATACCTGTGTATCCAGCAGGATAATTTGCCAATGTTCACCAAGCAGAACGTGTTTCGAAGGGTTGATCCCCGCATCCTGCAAGGCATTGACCATCGCAGGCTGGAAATCATGATTGCCCGGCAGCCAGACGCAGGGCGCGGTCAGCTCGCCGATACCGCGGGCAAACTGATGGTAGGCTTCCACCGACTGATCCTGTGCCAGGTCCCCTGTTGCCGCGATAATATCGACTTCACGCTGCTGCGCTTTGATGGCGTCCAGCACTGCGCGATAGCTGTTAAACGTATTTACGCCTAACAACGTTTCATCTTCACCGGCAAAAAGATGGGTATCAGTAATCTGTAGAATCCTGACTTTGGCCCCATTCACCAAAGGCAGTGTAAACAGGCTTTCCAAATCGTTTCCTTTGTTGTTGAAGTCTGTCTAACAAACCGGAATTGCCATCGCTCCGTGCGCAAGGCAATAACGCAGCCAATCCGCAAGGAACTGGTTAATTTGATGCTTTTCATCACGCTGATGCAACTTTTTATTCGGATAATCATAACGTGCTTTGAAGCGAAAGATCTGCTGACTCGCACACACTTCGGCCACCATCGCATCATGATACAGGCGAACGGTGAGCGAAGGCAGGCTCCAGTAACTCACGGCCGGCGCAGTCTGTTTGATTTCTATCAGGGATGTATAACGTGTTGATTCAAGGATCGTCAGGCAATACGTTGCGCTACTCACCTGATATGTCACCGTTTCACCAGGTTCATCGGTGCGTGGCATCAAACGGCGCAATTGTGCAAAATTTGTTTCACACAATCTCATCATTTCAGGGAAGTCAGGGGTATAGCGCTTAATCATTAGTTAGCCCACTCTTTTTTCAGGGATTCATGGTGCAGCTGCAGCCATTGCAGGGCAATCACTGACGCCGCATTGTCTATCGCTCCTTCTTCCACCCACCGGTAAGCCTGCTCACGGCTGACCACATGTACCCGGATGTCTTCATTTTCTGCTTCCAGACCGTGAATTCCTTCTGCCGTCGTGGCATCAACTTCACCGACCATAATGGAAAGACGCTCGCTGGTTCCGCCCGGACTTGCCAGGTAATTCACAGCCGGTTTGCAGCGTTTCACCACAATGTTCGCTTCCTCGAGTGCTTCGCGGCGGGCAACATCTTCCACTGTCTCGCCCTCTTCAATGATACCGGCGACCATCTCCAGAAGCCAAGGAGTATCACTGGAATCCAAAGCAGGGATGCGGATCTGTTCTATCAGCACAACTTCATCCCTTTTCGCATCATAAGGTAAGAGTACCGCAGCGTGGCCGCGCTCAAAAACTTCACGGACGACTTCTGCGCTCATTTCTCCATTAAACAGCCGATGGCGAAACCGATATGCAATAATAGAAAAAAAACCTTTATATCGTGTCTCGCGTGCAATAATTTCTACATCATCTTTGCCGAAAGTAACCGGTGACCGTTTAAATGAAGACATGGAATGTTTCCTTATCCCTCACAGAGGTAATTTATTGCCCTTTGAGGTCAGTTTGATGAAAATGCGTTAATAATAATCAAGGTTGTTTGTGATAGATTTAGGCTCATTCACTCGGGAAGGCACGTTAAGCCAACCGCCCCGCTAGCCTGACTCTGCTAGAATCCGCGTCTATGGGTTAATTTGACTGCGCCACCATACATAACAACATTGCTGCACAACAAGGAATGCAAATGAAGAAACTGCTCCCCCTTCTCATCGGACTCAGCCTGGGCGGCTTCAGTACGATAAGCCAGGCCGAAAACCTGATGCAGGTCTATCAGCAAGCCAGGACAAGTAACCCGGACCTGCGCAAATCTGCTGCTGACCGGGATGCTGCATTCGAAAAAATTAACGAAAGCCGCAGTCCTTTATTACCGCAACTCGGATTGGGTGCGGATTACAATTACACCAATGGGTACCGTGATGCGAATGGCGTTAACAGCGACGTTGGCAGTGCCAGCCTGCAATTAACGCAGACCATCTTTGATATGTCAAAATGGCGCGCCCTGACACTGCAGGAAAAAACTGCCGGTATTCAGGATGTGTCTTACCAGACGGATCAACAATCTCTGATCCTCAATACTGCAACGGCTTATTTCAACGTATTGAGTGCAATCGATTCGCTTTCGTATACCGAAGCACAGAAACAGGCTATTTACCGTCAGTTAGATCAAACCACTCAGCGCTTTAACGTGGGGCTGGTTGCGATTACCGACGTGCAGAACGCCCGTTCACAATACGACACCGTACTGGCTAACGAAGTGACTGCGCGTAATAACCTGGATAATGCGCTGGAGTCCCTGCGTCAGGTTACCGGTATGTATTACCCGCAACTGTCTTCGCTGAATGTCGATAACTTCAACACCACGCGCCCGCAACCGGTCGCCACGCTGTTGAAAGAAGCAGAAAGCCGTAACCTGAGCTTGCTGTCTGCCCGTCTGTCACAGGATCTGGCACGTGAGCAAATTCGTTATGCGGAAACCGGCCATATGCCTACGGTTGATCTGACTGCCTCAACCGGTATCAGCAATACCAAATATCACGGCGACAAAACGGGTGGTTCTTCCAGTTATCAGGACGCCGATGCTGGCCAGAACAAGATTGGGCTGAGCTTCTCCCTGCCATTGTACAGTGGCGGTTCTGTCACCTCTCAGGTGAAACAGGCACAGTACAGTTTTGTCGGGGCCAGCGAGCAGCTTGAAAGCGCGCACCGCAGCGTCGTGCAGACCGTTCGTTCTTCCTTCAATAACATCTCTGCCTCGATCAGTAGCATCAACGCGTATAAACAAGCCGTTGTTTCTGCTCAGAGTTCTTTAGATGCGATGGAAGCCGGTTATCAGGTCGGTACCCGTACTATTGTGGATGTTCTGGATGCCACCACCACGCTGTATAACGCCAAACAGCAACTTTCCAGTGCGCGTTATACGTACCTGATTAATCAGCTGAACATCAAATCAGCACTGGGTACACTGAACGAAAGCGATCTGCTGGCACTCAACGGTGCCCTGGGTAAACCCATCCCAACCGCACCGGATCAGGTGGCACCAGAAACACCTGATCAGGATGCTGCGGCAGACGGTTACGGCAAAAGCACCCCGGCAGCTGCGCCTCGTGCTCAGAAAGCCAGCGCAACAACAGCAACCGCAACACCGAAGAAAAGTGGCAATCCTTTCCAGAATTGATTCTGAAAAGTCCCCCGCATTTCCATCAAGGCAGCCTGAAAAGGCTGCTTTTTTTTGCCTGAGTCACGCCGCTCTGTAAAGTCTCGTAACAATTGCCTGTCGCTGCTTTAACAATCACCCGCTTTCCCCTATTCTTAGACCCTACTGGGAAAGGGCAAAAAAGCCCTAAACATGGGATAAGAACGATGAAACGGACACAACACGTTAACCTGGCTACCTTCCGTAAATCATGGCGTAGCTCTAGAATTACTCCTGTCGCCCTGGCGATAAGCGCAGTCTTTATGCTTGCCGGCTGCGAGAAAACCGACGAAACCGTTTCGCTGTATCAGAATGCGGATGACTGCTCGAAAGCCAACCCTTCCGGCAGTGCGCAATGTGTTGCAGCGTATGATGCAGCGAAAAAGGAAGCGGCAAAAACCGCACCTAAATATGCCAGCCGAGAAGACTGTATCGCTGAATTTGGCGAAGGCCAGTGTACTCAGGCTCCGGCACAGTCAGGCGTCGCCACGGCCGAAAACCAGAGCAGCGGCGGCAGCATGTGGATGCCGCTGATGGCAGGTTACATGATGGGCCGGATGATGAGCGGTGGCGGTTACGCGCAACAGCCATTGTTCAGCTCAAAAAACCCGGCCAGCCCGGCTAACGGTAAGTTCGTGGATGCGACCGGTAAAAACTACGGCCCCGCAACAGCGGGCGGTCGTACCATGAACGTTCCGAGAACAGCGATGGCGCCGAAACCTGCCGTGACCAACACCATCACCCGTGGCGGTTTTGGCGACAGTGTGGCAAAACAAACCTCAATGCAGCGCAGCTCCTCTGCGGCGCCACGCAGCCCTGGCCGCAGCATGGGTGGCTAAGAGATACCGATGAAACGTTTAGCCATTAATGAGCGCCCGGACTGGCGCGAAAAAGCCACGGAGTTTGGCTTCAACTTCCACACCATGTATGGCGAACCGTACTGGTGTGAAGATGCTTATTACCAGTTCACGCTGGCGCAGATTGAAGAGATCGAAGAGGCGACGGCGGACATTCATCAGATGTGCCTGAAGGTCGTTGAGCGCGTAGTGAATGACGACAAACTGATGGCGAAATTCCAGATCCCGAAACACGTCTGGGAATTTGTCCGCAGTTCATGGCGCACGCAACAGCCTTCCCTGTATTCACGTCTGGATCTGGCTTACGACGGCGTCAATCCGCCGAAGCTGCTGGAAAATAACGCCGATACGCCGACCTCTTTGTACGAAGCGGCCTTCTTCCAGTGGCTATGGCTTGAAGATCAAATTGCGGCAGGCAATTTGTCGCAGGATGCTGATCAGTACAACAGCCTGCAGGAAAAGCTGATCGAACGTTTTGCCGGGCTTAAAAACCAGCATGGTTTCTCGTTGCTGCACATCGCCTGCTGTCAGGACACCGAAGAAGATCGCGGCACCGTGCAATATTTGCAGGACTGCGCGCTGGAAGCGGAACTGGCCAGCGAATTCCTGTTTATCGAGGAAATCGGTCTGGGGGAACGCGGGCAATTCACCGACACGCAGGATCAGGTGATTTCTAACCTGTTTAAACTGTATCCGTGGGAATTCATGTTCCGCGAAGTCTTCGCGACCAAGCTGGAAGATGCCGGTGTACGCTGGCTGGAACCGGCCTGGAAAGCCATTGTGTCGAATAAAGCTTTGCTGCCGTTGTTATGGGAAATGTTCCCGGATCACCCGAATCTGTTACCGGCTTATTTTGCCGAAGATCAGCATCCGGAACTGGATCACTACGTGGTGAAGCCGCTGTTTTCCCGCGAAGGCGCGAACATTAAAGTCATCGAGAAAGGCCAGGAAGTCGCCCGTGTGGATGGCCCGTACGGTGCTGAAGGCATGATCGTGCAGCAGTTCCATCCGCTGCCAGTGTTTGAAGGCAGTTACACCCTGATCGGCAGCTGGCTGGTCAATGATCAACCCTGCGGGATCGGCATCCGTGAAGATAAAGCGCTGATCACCCAGGATCTGTCACGTTTTTATCCGCACACGATTGTCGGATGAAAAACCAGAAAAGGATAATGAAGAAATTCATTATCCTTTTTATTTCGGGCTGACAGTGCTATTAACCTAACTGCACCGAGAGCATCGAAAGCGATCCCATCACGATCCCGTCCGTTGGCTGCGTGATCGGCTCAATACCATTCCACGCGCCTAAAACATACAGCAATGGCAGATAGTGATCCGGAGACGGATTCGATAATGCGCCGCCTTCATGCTCCATAAACTGCACCAGAGGATGATCTTTCGCCTCACCCTTCCAGCGCAGATTGTCTTTCACATAAGTCTCAAAAGACGTCGCCCACGGATAAGCTTCAGTATCGCCGCCCCATTTCACCATCCGCAGGTTATGCACCACATTACCGCTGGCAACAATCATCACGCCTTCGTCACGCAGCGCCGCCAGCTTCTTACCCAATTCATAGTGGTATTCCGGCGGCTGTGTACCATCAATACTCAGTTGGATCACCGGAATATCCGCGTCAGGATACATCTTGATCAGCACACCCCAGGTGCCATGGTCGAAACCCCACTCGCGGGTATCTGAAATCACATTTACCGGGCTAAGTAATTCCTGAACCCGCTTTGCCAGCGCCGGTGAACCGGGTGCCGGATAACGCTTATCAAACAGCGCCTGCGGGAAGCCGCCAAAATCATGAATCGTGCGCGGGTTTTCCATCGCCGTAACCGCAGTACCACGGGTGAACCAGTGAGCTGATACGGCCAGGATCGCCTTTGGCCGCGGTAATGTTTCACCCAGCGTATGCCAGGCACGGGTATAAATATTGTCTTCCAGCACGTTCATCGGGCTGCCGTGGCCTAAGAAGAGTGCGGGCATACGTTGAGTCGTCATCATGAATTCCTTACCCAAAATAAAAGAGAGCGGGCCGGTGAGTGACCTGCCGCGTAATAACACTACGTTACTCTTTTTGATGGCCGGTGACAGCCGGGTAACCGTGAAGGAGATGTTCAATAAATTTGATGAGTCAAATCAAAAGAAAGCGGGAGGATGGTGTTCTTCAAAGCACAATTTTGGCAATAATTCACAATAAAAAGCAAAAAGGCCGCACAGGCGGCCTTTTCTGTTACGCATAACCCGTCGCTTAGCTTGCCTGACGGGTCTGCGCCTGGCGATAGGCCACCAGATCGGCGATGGTCACTACCGGCATATTATGCTGACGGGCAAACACCACCACTTCCGGCGCGTGCGCCATAGTGCCGTCATCATTAGTGAGTTCACACAGCACGCCGAAAGGCTTCAGACCCGCCAGCGTTGCCAGATCTACCGACGCTTCAGTGTGACCGCCACGGGTCAGCACCCCACCGGCCTGCGCACGCAGCGGGAAAATATGCCCCGGGCGATTGAGATCAGAAGGTTTCGCGCCGTCTTTGATTGCCGCACGGATAGTCGTAATACGGTCGGCCGCAGAAACGCCAGTAGTTACCCCTTCAGCCGCTTCAATAGTCACGGTAAATGGCGTCTGGAACGGGCTGGAGTTGTTCTCAACCATCATTGGCAAATCCAGCCGTTTACGGCTGTCTTCGTTCATGGTCAGGCACACGATGCCGCTGCCGTGACGAATGGTCAGCGCCATTTGCTCAACGGTCATATTTTCAGCGGCAAAAATTAAATCGCCTTCGTTTTCACGATCTTCGTCATCCAGTACCAATACACCTACGCCATTACGCATGGCGTCAATAGCACGCTCAACACGTTCAGCTGATGTACCGAATTCGGAAAGTAGGGTCTGATTCATGGTAAAAATAACCTCATGTTCTGTATGTGGATTACCAGAATCAGGGCGTCTTGAGGAGGCTAGCTGCAGCAGCCATCAGGCGTGCTACAGTTATAAAAAATAACGCAGCGGGCATGTTTGCCCGGCTTGAATCGTTACTCTCTCCCATCCGGACTTTAACCGTCGGCCCCGGAATTACACCGGATCTGCTGACCTCTAATCCCGAAGGATTGAGCGCTCGCGGGCTTCCACATGGAAGGGATTATAACGCTTCCGATATTCCGTGGTTTACCGCCGGTGGGGACTTTCACCCCGCCCTGAGAATAAGCAAAACAACTATAGCGCCAATAAATCAACAGGGCAATCCTGCGGTTTGGCCAATTAGTGCCCCTGAAGGTTTATAGAAACGGCCTCAGCGATTACACTATGGAAAAGCACCTCCTTCTAGAAAAGGAAATAACATGATTGACCCGAAAAAAATTGAACAAATTGCCCGCCAGGTTCACGAATCAATGCCTAAAGGGATCCGTGAGTTTGGTGAGGATGCCGAGAAGAAAATCCGTCAGGTATTGCAGGCGCAGTTCAGCCGCATGGATTTAGTCAATCGCGAAGAGTTTGACGTTCAGACCCAGGTTTTACTGCGTACGCGTGAAAAACTGGCCGCGCTGGAACAACGCCTGTCCGTGCTGGAAGGCAAACAGGCAGAAGCGGAAAAACCGCAAGATCCGGCCTGATTATTACGAGTTGTGTAAACAGAAAGGGCCTGCCTGGCAGGCTCTTTCATTATGTAAAATCGGGTTTATTGTATGCGGAATACTGTTTTAGCACGGGGTAATAACAGCCACAATCCTGCAAACACCACGACCGCGTACAGTGCTTTCCAGCCGACCATAGCCAGCAATCCGCAGCACAATACAGCACCCAGCATCGCCATCCATTTTGAGCGCCCTTTCAGAATCCGGGTACCCGACAGCATGCATAACAGATAAATCAGGATGAAAATCCCGTTAGCGTAAGTGATCAGCGCGCCCAGCGGTAGATGCAACCAGTAAATCAGTAATGTAAACAACACGCAGCAACCCACCACCAGATTCAGCGCGGCAACCGGCACCTGCTGAGCGGAAAGCTGTGCCAGTGCACTTTGCGGTTTAACCTGCGCCTGCGACCATACCAGCCGGGAAAAACTCTGGGTATAAATATTCACGCTGGCAAAACATGCCAGGTAGCCAATGATGCAGGCGATCCACAGTGCTTTTTGCCCGAATAATTGTACGACAATACCCGGTAACGAGGCCCCGGCTTCCCGCCCTTCTCCCCAGGCATGAAATTTCAGCACCGCCACCGTACATCCCCAGTAAACCGCGCCCGCCAGCAGCATGCCGATCAATAAAGCGCGCGGGAAGTCCCGTTGCGGATGACGAAATTCGGTCGCCAGATGCGCAAAAGCCTCCAGCCCGACGAAACACCAGAACATCACCGCCAGCGCATCAAACAGATTTGATGGAGAAATGTCATGCACCGCAGGCAGCGGGATTTCAGACAGAGAAATATTCCCTTTCCACCAGATCGCCGCCACCAGTGCGATCACCAGCAATGCGATTACCGTCTGGATATTGGCACTTGACCCGGCACTGCGTGTGCCGAGGAACCAGATGAAAAAAAGCGTACCAAGCTGCACCAGCAACAGATTTGTGCTGCTCCAGCCAAAGGCTGCCTGCCAGAAACCGGCAGCAATATGCAGCGCGGCGGGCAACCCGACCGGGATAACTGACAGGAATAACCAACCGGTAACCCGTGCCATATGTGGTCCGAAAGCTTTGCCGACAAAATGCGCCGCGCCGCCCGCGCTGGGGAAATGCCGGCCAAGCGCGGCAAATCCGATGGCTATCGGAAACACTAACAGGATGAGCACCGGCCATGCCCACAGGCTGTCATTTTGCGCCAGCTCCGCCGCCAGTGCAGGCACCGCAAAAACCCCGGTTCCGAGTAATGAGGTCGAAAGCAGCCCGACGCCCTGCGCCAGGCTCAGTTCCTGTTTTAATCCGCTCACAACAGAGTCACTTCCGTTTCATCGTTGATAGAAAAATCAAAAAGAAAAGGGCTTATCAGATAAGCCCTTCGTTGCAAATAACCTGATCCAGACAGAGGAAATCAGTCCTGCGATTTAATTTGATTGATGATTTTGGTGGTAGAAAGACCATCTTCAAAATTCAGTACGCGCACTTCGCCGCCGTTCGCCCAGACCTCCTGACTCCCGGCAATTTGCTCAGGCTTGTAGTCGCCACCTTTGACCAGCAGATCTGGCAAGATCCCGGCGATCAAACGCTGCGGAGTGTCTTCTTCGAAAGACACCACCCAGTCGACAGCGCCCAGCGCGCCCAGCACGATCATACGGTTTTGCAGCGCATTCACCGGACGGGTTTCGCCTTTCAGGCGTTTGGTCGAAGCATCACTGTTCACCGCGACGATCAGACGGTCACCCAGTTTGCGGGCGTTCGCCAGATAAGAAACGTGTCCGGCATGCAGAATGTCGAAGATGCCATTGGTCATCACGACTTTCTCACCGCGCTGACGCGCCATCGCCACGGCAGCTTTTAGTTGTTCTTCGTTCATTATGCCAAAACCAACGTCTGAACGTCCGCCGATAGCATTTTCCAGTTCAACCGGAGAAACGGTTGAGGTACCGAGTTTACCCACGACCACACCGGCGGCGGCGTTCGCCAGGAAGCAGGATTCCTCCAGCGTATTGCCTGCGGCCAGTGCAGCAGCGAGCGTGCCGATCACCGTGTCACCGGCACCGGTCACGTCATACACTTCCTGCGCCTGCGTTGGCATGTGGAATGGCGCTTTGCCGGGCTGCAATAAGGTCATCCCGTGCTCAGAGCGGGTGACCAGCAGCGCGGAAAGTTCGAAATCAGCGATCAGCTGCATACCACGGGTAACAATTTCACCTTCGTTTTTGCAATGACCGACAACAGCTTCGAATTCGGATAAATTTGGCGTCAGTAACGTTGCACCACGGTAACGTTCGAAATCCGATCCTTTAGGATCAACCAGCACAGGCACACCCGCTTTTCTCGCCAGTTGGATCATTTTCTGCACTTCAGTCAGGGCACCTTTGGCGTAGTCTGACAGCACCAGTGCGCCACTTTGCGGTAAAGCCTGTTCTATTTTGGTCAGCATCGGCTCGAGATCAACGCCTTCAAAACCTTCCTCAAAGTCGAGGCGGATCAGTTGCTGGTTACGGGACAAAATTCGCAGTTTGGTGATGGTAGGATGTGTGGATAGTGCGACGAAATCGCAGTTAACTTTCACTTCTGCCAGACGCTCACTGAGGGCACGCGCAGCGTCGTCTACGCCGGTCAGGCCGATCAGACAGGAAGAGGCGCCCAGAGATGAAATGTTCATCGCCACGTTAGCTGCACCGCCAGGCCGCTCTTCAATGGTACTGACCTTCACCACCGGCACCGGAGCTTCCGGAGAAATACGATTGGTCGGGCCATACCAGTAACGGTCTAACATTACGTCACCGACAACCAGCACACCTGCGCGGTGAAAATCAGGCAAAGTCACTTTCATCCCAAGACTCCAAAACAGATAAATCAAATCGGGTAAATACAATGCGCCGGATAATATCACAAGCGCCTGTTAGCCGAATAAAAACCCTCAGCCGAGCCACTTTGCCCAGCTGGCACGGATCTGCGCGCGCTCAGTAGCAAAGCTGTCCGCGGCCACTTTCCCGCTGTGTTCCTGCAACGCCAGATGATGAATTTCATCGCGCAACGTCACATAAGCCTGCGTCAGATGGCGCGCTTCCTCTTCCGGCATGATGTCATATCGTGCCATCAGTTCAAAAATCCGCACGTTATCAGACCAGCGCGTCAGCTTCGGCTCATCATGCGCGAAACGCAGAACCAGATATTGTGCAATGAATTCAATATCCGTGATGCCACCCGGATCGGCTTTCAGATCAAACTCGTGGGTTTTTTTACTCCCCAGATGGGCATACATTTTCTCGCGCATTTCACGGACCTCCTTACGCAGGCCGTCGCCATCGCGCTGGCGGCAAAGAATGTCGCGACGCGTGGCGTTAAATTGCTGTGTCAGTTGCGGATCCCCGTAAACCACACGCGCGCGAACCAGCGCCTGATGCTCCCACGTCCAGGCTTCATTGGCCTGATAATCTGCAAACGCTTCAATGGTACTGACCAGCATGCCGGATGCGCCGGAAGGTCGCAGACGCGGATCAACCTCGTAAAGAATGCCTGACGATGTCCGGGTGCTGAATAAGTGCATAATGCGCTGCGCCAGCCGAAGATAAAACTGACGTCCGTCGATGCTGCGTTCGCCGTCCGTCATCACCTCCGGCGCGCAATCGAGCAGGAAGACCAGATCCAGATCTGAGCTATAACCCAGCTCCCAGCCACCGAGTTTCCCGTAACCGACCACGGCAAAACCGCGCCCCTCACGGTGCTGAAGATGCGCGGGCTGCCCGTATTTTACGACCATTTGTTCCCACGCATGCTGCACCACGACATCGAGAATGGCCTCGGCAAGGTAGGTTAAATGGTCACTGACTTTCATCACCGGCAATGCCCCGGAAATATCCCCGGCTGCGATACGCAAATGCTGGGCCTGTTTGAACTGGCGCACGGCTTCAAGCTGCTGTTCTTCGTCTTCTGTTGGCACCCGCATCAGATACTGACGCAGTTCGTCGCGGTAAGCGCCCGGCTCAATCGGCTGGTAAAGCGTGCGCGGGTCGAGCAGTTCATCGAGCAATAAAGGATGACGTGCAAGTTGTGTCGCGACCATCGGCGAGGCGGCACACAGACGGATTAACTGTTTGAGCGCACCGGGATATTCCACCAGCAACTCGATATATGTCGTGCGCGTGACGATATTAAGCAGTAACTGCATCAGCCGCTGTAACGTGACATCGGCATTTTTATAGGTACAGACCTGTGCCAGTAAACGCGGCATCAGCAAATCCAGTTGATCACGCCCGCGTGGCCCGATCGTACGTTTATCCACGTCACGGCGAAAATCAGCAATCTGATGCAAAACATGCCGTTGCGCGTTTTCGTCAAGTTGCGGTACCAGCGGAGCCAGCTCGTCAGGCTCCAGTGCATCAATCCATAAGCTGCTGAAATGGGCGAGTTGCACATCGTCTTCGGCATCTGGCGTATCATCGCCTATCAGCTCATTAAACACCGAGCGCACAGCCTGCATGTGAGCATTCACGGCATCCAGAAGCTGCGGCCAGCCGGCGTAATCCATCCCCCACGCCAGACGCGCCTGATTCAGTTCATCCGACGGCAAGGTCTGAGTTTGCTCGTCCGCTATCGCCTGCAATAAGTTTTCCAGGCGGCGCAGAAACAGATAACTGTTACGCAACTGCAACACCTGTTCTACCGGCAGCAGGCCCAGATTTTCCAGCGCCTGGAGCGTGGGCAGCAACGCACGTTGCTGCAATGCCGGTTCACGTCCGCCACGGATCAGCTGGAATACCTGCACAATAAATTCAATCTCACGGATGCCGCCCGCACCGAGTTTAATGTTGTCTTTCAGACCACGGCGGCGTACTTCGCGGGCGATCATGCCTTTCATGTTGCGCAGGGACTGGATCACACTGAAATCGATATAGCGGCGGAAAACAAAAGGCATCAGCATTTTTCGCAGTTCCTGACTGCTGATATCCTCCGCACCGCCCATCAGACGCGCTTTCACCATCGCGTAGCGCTCCCAGTCGCGCCCCTGCTCCTGGTAATAATCTTCCAGTGCGGGAAAGCTCATCACCAGCGGGCCGCTGTCGCCGAACGGGCGCAAACGCATATCCACGCGATAGACAAAACCATCGATAGTCGGCTGATCCAGTGCCTTGATCAGACGCTGACCAAGGCGGGTGAAAAACTGCGCGTTATCCAGTTCACGGCGTCCGCCGCGGGTCTGGCCATTTTCCGGATAAGCAAAAATCAGGTCGATATCCGAAGAGAAATTAAGTTCACCTCCGCCCAGTTTCCCCATCCCGAGGATCAGCATACGTTGCGCTTCTCCTGCCGCATTGACCGGCGTACCGAACTCACGGCAACAGGCTTCATATAACCAGTCACGGGCACTGACAATCAGTAACTCTGCCAGTTCGCTCAGTTGGTGAAGCGTATCTTTCGCTTCACTGGTTTGTGCTGATTGCGACCATGCAATGCGGGTCAGAATACGCCGGCGAAACAGACGCAGCGCTTTCATTAAGCCGGCTTCATCGGTCACCTGTGTCAGCGATCCCTCCAGCCACTGGCGGTAAAGTTGCCACTCCTGCGCCTGGGGGGGATTTTGGTCAATTTCATGCCACCACTGCGGAAACGCCAGCAAACTGTCCGTCACGAATTCACTGCTGCTCAGAATGGCCAGTTGTTGATCATCGGGAAGGGGCAGGTTGTCAGGATGTTCACGCCAGCGTTCAAGCAAACTCTGCGCATGGCTTTGCAAAACAGAAGAAAGTGGCAACATGAAATCAGATTCCTTGCAAAAAAAAGCCCGGGCAGTTTGCCCAGGCTAGTCAGTCAGTTAACGAGGTTGTCCGTTTAACCAGAAAGCATCCATCATCACCGCGTGAGAACGGGCCGAATCCTCCCAGGCGTGTTGCTGCTGAACGATGGCCTGTTGCAGGTCCACCCAGCCGGCAATATACGCATCGACGTCTTTTTCAGGGTAAGCACCGGCAAGCAAATGGAAGGTAATGATCTGACGTTTCAGGCGCGCCAGTTGATCGCGATAACCTTCTTCCGTCAGTGGCTGCGCAAAGGCTTCTTTCAGATCCGCTGCGGTACGACCGAGCATGATGTCAGCAAAACGTTTGAAGGAAGCGTCCAGTTTCTTCGCAGATTTATCATCAATAAACGGCGTCCAGCCTGAGGTTGCCAGCCAGGAAGTAAGCACTAACTTGCACTTCAGACAGGCCGTGCCATAACAAATTTCCTGCGCATCCGCCGATTTCTGTTCCAGCACCGGCACCAGATCAGTCAGCAATGTGCGCAGTTCTGCGGACGCTTTACGCGGCACCAGCCCGCCGAACAGTACCAAAATCTGACGCACGGTTTCCACCGCCTGCAATACGCTCAGACGTGCAGTTTTGTCGCCGCGAACCCACAGTTCTTCATGATATTGCCAGTGATCCAGCGCCAGTTCGAACATCGCAGACATAGCCTGTTCAACCGTGGCTTTCGGCTTCGCTTTAAACACCGGCAGCGGTTTAATGTCGCGCGCAGGATTGCCCTTCGCGAGGTGATAACCACGAGCCGCCTTGCTGAAACCGCCCTGACGTAAGCCGCCATGAGCACCGATTTCTGCCGCCAGTGCCAGTAAATCGGCGGTGTTACCCTTTTTCAGCTCAAGTTCGATTTCAGCCAGCGGTTCGGTGAGTTCACCGGCGACCACTTCACCCTGATCTAACCCAAGTTCTATCTCGCTTTCGCCGTAAGTAATTACCCACTTCTCGCGAGTAAAATCCGTGCGGAACAGCGGAGCGAGTTCTTTCTGTAAAGCAGCGGGCTTGCAGCCTTCCGGCCAGATATCTTTCGGGAACGCGCTGAGTTTCAACACCGGCTTTTTCAGCTCAACGTTGTATTCCGGGCGCTGATGTAACCCACCCACCACTTTGCCACCGGTTTTGATGGTCATTTCATACTGATCGTCAAAACCACGTATGCGCAGACCCATGTCATGCGAACGTAAATAGTTTTCCGCAGTCTCAAAATAGATGTTGGTCAGTTTTGAAGGCGCGGTGTGCTCACTGTTAAAACCAGCGAGTTGCGAAGGTAATTCGGCGATTGCGGCCGGGGTGGCGATAAATTTTAATTCTATTTCTACGGTCATATGAGTCTTCACACCGATGCTTTGCTGCCAAAAGGGATTAACGCGTCGCTGCAATTCTATCATAAGCACAGCGCGCAAGCCGCATGTTGCGGGATTGTAAGATAGTTCTCATTCCGGTTTATACGTTGCGTCGTCACACTGTTGCCCTTACTATCGGTCTCCAACTTTTAGTACCTGTATGAGTGCAATGGCCGGACAGTGGCGGTTGCCAGAAGACGTATCCCGATAAAACGGATCCACACTTCACGTTCCCTAAATTCACAAAGAAACGATGAAATAATGCAGAAATTACGCCTAATTGGTTTCGCTTTGCTTGGTTTAAGCATGACATGGGGCGCTCACGCTGATGAGAAGCGCTATATCTCCGACGATTTGATCACCTATATCCACAGCGGTCCGGGTAATCAGTATCGTATCGTAGGCACTCTGAATGCCGGTGAAGAAGTCACCCTGCGCAGTGTCAACGAGAGCACAAAATACGGTGAGATCGTTGATTCTAAAGGCAAAACAGCCTGGATCCCACTTGATCAGTTAAGCAATGTGCCGAGCCTGCGTACCCGCGTTCCGGATCTGGAACAACAGGTGAAAACGCTGACCGACAAGCTGAACAACATTGATTCCAGCTGGAATCAGCGCACGGCCCAAATGCAGTCCAAAGTCTCGTCGAGTGACGGTATTATTGATGGTCTGAAGAAAGAAAATCAGGATCTGAAAAATCAGCTGATCGTTGCCAAAAAGAAAGTGGATGCCGTGAATGTCCAGCTCGATGACAAACAAAGAACCATTATTTTACAATGGTTTATGTATGGCGGTGGTGTCGCAGGTGTCGGTCTGGTGCTGGGGCTGGTATTGCCACATCTGGTTCCGCGTCGCAGGAAAAAAGATCGCTGGATGAGCTGAAGGCTCCCACGCAAGACTCGTGATCTCTTGTCATTGCTCAGGCACTCCGGTGCCTTTTCGTGTTTGTTTTTGTCAGGAAATCATCAGCCCGGGAAATCAACAACACAACTTTGCTATGATAAAGGCAGGGTTCCTTTTCTGTTTTCAGCGACATGATGCGTTGGAATAAGCTAATTTCAGGAGTTATCGCGTGGAGATTTACCTGGTCGGCGGCGCAGTCCGAGACAGTTTATTAAACCTGCCTGTGTCTGAACACGATTGGGTCGTGGTAGGCGCCACGCCTGAATACATGCTCGAAAAGGGTTATCAGCAGGTCGGTAAAGATTTCCCGGTTTTCCTGCATCCGGTGACTCATGATGAATATGCGCTGGCCCGTACTGAGCGAAAATCGGGCTCCGGTTATAACGGTTTCACCTGTTACGCCGCCCCCGATGTGACGCTGGAACAAGATTTAATGCGTCGGGATCTGACCATCAATGCCATCGCCAAAAGCAAAGACGGCGAACTTTTCGATCCATACCACGGCCAGCGTGATATAGAACAGCGTCTGCTGCGCCACGTTTCCGATGCTTTCGGCGAGGATCCGCTGCGTGTTCTGCGAGTTGCCCGCTTTGCAGCACGCTTCGCGCATTTAGGTTTCACGGTCGCCCCGGAAACGCAGGCTCTGATGCAACAGATGGCGGAAAGCGGCGAGCTGGAAGCCCTGATATCTGAACGTGTGTGGAAAGAAACAGAAAAAGCATTACAAACGCAGGACCCGCAGGTCTTTTTCCAGGTGCTGCGTGACTGTGGTGCCCTGAAAGTTCTGTTCCCTGAAATTGATGCGTTATTTGGCGTGCCTGCGCCGGAGAAATGGCACCCGGAAATTGATACCGGCATCCATACGCTGATGACACTGAAAATCGCCAGTACCCTGACACCTGACGTTGATGTGCGTTTTTCAGCACTTTGCCATGATTTGGGTAAGGCCCTGACGCCGCCGCAATTCTGGCCTGCTCATCACGGACATGGCCCGGCAGGCGTAAAACTGGTGGAAAAACTCTGCCAGCGGCTGAAAGTGCCGACACACATTCGTGATTTAGCGAAACTGGTCGCGGAGTTTCATGATTTGATTCATACCGTGAATAAACTGCGTCCGGAAACCCTGTTAAAACTGTTCGATACCATTGATGTCTGGCGCAAACCTCAGCGGCTTGAGCAGATGATTATGACCAGTGAAGCCGACGCACGCGGACGGACGACCTTTGAAAATAATCCGTATCCGCAAGGCGATTACCTGCGAGAAGCCTTTAACGTTGCCCGCAGCGTGACAAATAAAGATGTGCTGGATGCCGGTTTCCAGGGTATGGCTATCCGCGATGAACTGAAGAAACGCCGTACTCAGGCGGTGGCCGACTGGAAACAAACCCAGGATGCGGCGAGCTAAACGCTGACTTTTTTCATAAGAAAAGCCCCGCCGGTTATTCACCGTGCGGGGCTTTTTATGGCCTCAGGGCAAGCAAAAATCAGGCAATGAAGACAAAATACACGGCAATTGCCACGAAGAAACGATAAATCGCAAACGGGATAAACGAAATACGTTTAATCACCGCCAGGAAGGTTTTAATCGCGATCAGCGCAACAATGAATGCAGAGACAAACCCTGTGACAAACATCGGTAAATCTGACATGTTCAGGAAGCTGTAGCTCTTGTACAAATCCAGAGCCGTCGCCCCCATCATCATCGGCACCGCCAGCAGGAAAGAGAACTCAGACGCCGCAAAACGGCTAATCCCCATTAACATCCCGCCACTGATGGTCGCCCCTGAACGGGAGAACCCCGGCCAGAGCGCCAGACACTGGAAAACACCGATCATAAATGCCTGGACGTAGGTGATGTCATCCACGCCCTCGGCACGCGGTTTTTTGGGTTTCAGCAATTCAGCAGCAATCAGCAAGATACCGCCGACAACCAGCGAGTACATGACATATTTTGGCTCAAACAACGTTTTGATTTGAGAGTGCAAAAGCAGCCCCACTACCGTTGCCGGAACCATTCCCAATATAATATGTAATAAATTCAAACGGCGAAAACCGGCGCCTTCGTGAACAGGCGGTTTACCGAAATGCAAACCTAACATGCTGAACAAACGACGCCAGAACATCACAACCACAGCCAAAATGGAACCTAACTGAATAACGACTTCAAATGATTTTGAGGTATCCCCGGTAAAGCCAAGAAGATTCCCGACAATAATCAAATGACCGGTAGAAGAGACAGGCAAAAACTCCGTGAGCCCTTCAACCACCCCCAAAATAGCCGCAACAAGCAAAGAATGACTTTCGACGATCATTATCGCACCCTACCCTTTAAAAGATCCGCTATGGGAAATATGCTTACAAAACAGACAATAAAAAAGCGGCATCATGCTGAGCCGCTTCATTAAAGAAACCCCGGCAACCCGGACTTTCCTTTTAACGCTTCTTTATGACATTAAATAGACAAGCGTTTTTTAAATTTTATCCATGACAGGATTTAAAAACGCTTTCCGCGCTCAATAATCACACCGACATTGGCCGCCTGAGCAACGGCACCCGGCTTGCTGAGCTTAATCCGAACCCACGGGGAATGAAACCGGCTCAGCAGCAATGTCGCAACTTCTTCCGCTACGCGCTCAACCAGCGCGAAATTTTGTGAAGAAACATGCTCGATCACTGCGTCACTGACATCAGCATAGCTTAAACAATCATTCACATCGTCACTGGCGGCGGACTTTTGGTTATCCCAGGCCATTTCGATATCGAAGACCAGTTTCTGTTTAATGGTCTGTTCCCATTCGTAAGCGCCAATAGTAGTGATTACATTTAGTTGCTCAATAAATACGATATCCATCACGCGATTCTCTGTTTTTGGCCCAGCCGGATACCACTTCCAGCAGAAAATGCGTATTATCCATGGATGTTGCGATTAAAACGACCCTTATTAGACGGAACGGCTTTATGAGTGCTACCGCGCTTGGAATGATTATTTTCGCCTACCTTTGCGGCTCGATTTCCAGTGCGATTCTGGTCTGCCGGGTAGCCCGCTTACCTGATCCGCGTACGGCGGGCTCAGGCAATCCTGGCGCCACCAACGTTTTACGCCTTGGCGGCCGTCTGGCTGCAGCGGCTGTTCTGATTTTCGATGTCCTCAAAGGCATGCTGCCGGTCTGGCTGGCATATCGCCTGAACATTCCGCCGATGTATCTTGGCCTGACGGCGATTGCGGCGTGTCTCGGCCACATCTACCCGGTATTCTTCCGTTTTAAAGGCGGCAAAGGTGTTGCCACAGCGTTCGGTGCCATTGCCCCGATCGGCTGGGACTTAACCGGCCTGATGACCGGTACATGGCTGCTGACCGTGCTGCTGAGCGGTTATTCCTCACTGGGCGCCATTGTCAGCGCACTGATAGCCCCCTTTTACGTCTGGTGGTTCAAACCCGAGTTTACCTTTCCGGTTGCGATGCTTTCGTGTCTGATCCTGTTGCGTCATCACGACAATATCCAGCGTCTGTGGCGGGGCCAGGAAGGAAAAATCTGGGATAAGCTGAAGAAGAAACGTAAAGCCACAAAAGAAGATAAAGCCGGATAGCGGATAACGTCAGACTTCAGACATAAAAAAACGACCTCAGCAGGTCGTTTTTTATTGGTTTTTTCAGCGCAGCAAGCCTGACTGAGCGGGAGCGAGACAAGGCGCCAGGAGAGCTGAAAGCGCAGCATACTTGAGTATGTGAGCATTTCGGGTCGGCGCAGCAACGCAGTCGCAGCCCCGCTCAGACTGGCGAAGGCCTGACTCAGACTGGCGGAAGCTCAGCGAGAGGCCAGCGCGGGCGAACGGTCACACCGAGATCGGGCGTTGCACCGCTTTTCAACCGCACCATACCCGCATACGCGATCATCGCACCGTTATCAGTACAGAACTCAGGACGTGCATAAAACACCTGGCCGCCACGCTTCGCCATTACGTCAGCCAGTTTGGTGCGTAATGTGCGGTTCGCGCTGACACCACCGGCCATCACCAGCTGTTTAAAACCCGTCTGATCGAGTGCGCGTTTACATTTAATCGCCAGCGTATCGACCACCGCATCTTCAAAAGCGCGGGCGATATCGGCATGCGTCTGAGGGTCACTGTCATTGCCACGAATGGTATTCGCTGCGAAAGTTTTGAGGCCGGAGAAACTGAAATCCAGCCCCGGCCGATCTGTCATCGGGCGCGGGAAGGTAAAACGTCCTGCAACACCCTGAGAAGCCATTTTCGACAGCAACGGGCCACCCGGGTAATCAAGGCCGAGTAATTTAGCCGTTTTATCAAAGGCTTCACCGGCAGCATCATCAATGGATTCGCCGAGCAAGGTATATTCGCCGATCCCGGTAACGCTGATTAACTGCGTATGGCCACCGGAAACCAGCAGCGCCACAAACGGGAAATCCGGCGGATTATCTTCCAGCATCGGTGCCAGAAGATGGCCTTCCATGTGATGCACCGGCACCGCAGGTACATCCCAGGCAAAGGCCAGGGAACGCCCGATGGTGGCCCCGACCAGCAACGCCCCGACCAGGCCAGGGCCGGCGGTGTAAGCCACCCCGTCGATATCCTGAGCGGTCAGCCCGGCTTCTTTCAGCGCGGCCTGAATCAAGGGTACTGTTTTACGTACATGGTCACGCGATGCCAGTTCAGGCACCACGCCGCCGTAATCTGCATGCAGTTTTACCTGACTATACAGTTGGTTGGCTAACAAACCGGCTTCGCTGTCATAAACTGCAATTCCGGTTTCATCGCAGGACGTTTCAATACCCAGTACTCGCATCACTCTTTCCATCATGTTTTCGCGCTAACTCGCGGCGCGCAGTTTAGCACACAAGCTTCTGCCGGTGCTGCACCGGAGTGGGAATTCCTCGCTTCACAGGCCAATTAATGTCGAGCAATTTCGACTGATTGGTATATAATCGCCGCCCGACGCAAAAGCGAGCGCACAATGTTGCAGAAGGGTTGCAGAAAGCGCCTGTTTCAATTTGCCGTTATGCTTTACAAGACGACGCGAATTGGAGTAAAATTCCGCACCATTTTGAAATGTGCTGGTACAACATCAGCAAACAAACCGATTTTATCGAGGTGAGAGGCACATGCCTGTAATTAAAGTACGTGAAAACGAGCCGTTCGACGTAGCTCTGCGTCGCTTCAAGCGTTCCTGCGAAAAAGCAGGTGTTCTGGCAGAAGTTCGTCGTCGTGAGTTCTATGAAAAACCGACTACCGAACGTAAACGCGCTAAAGCATCTGCAGTAAAACGCCACGCCAAGAAACTGGCTCGCGAAAACGCACGCCGCACTCGTCTGTATTAATCTTCGGGGGCAACCCCAAATCGCGTGATTTGCAATATTAAGAACGCGCAGACTGCGTAGTAGCATACGAAGGCCGTGCTTTCCGAAAGGAATGCGCGGCTTGTTCTCGTTTATAGGCTAGTGAGTAAGGGGCTTATGGCTGGGAGAATTCCGCGCGTATTTATCAATGACTTGCTGGCTCGCATCGATATCGTCGATCTGATCGACGCCCGGGTAAAGCTCAAGAAACAAGGTAAAAACTATCACGCGTGCTGCCCTTTCCACCATGAGAAAACACCCTCATTTACCGTAAATGGCGATAAGCAGTTTTATCACTGTTTCGGCTGTGGTGCCCACGGCAACGCCGTCGATTTCCTGATGAACTATGACAGGCTTGAGTTTGTCGAAAGCATTGAGGAACTGGCGACAATGCAGGGTTTGGAAGTGCCGTACGAAGCAGGCACCGGTCCGAGCCAGATGGAGCGTCATCAGCGTCAAAGCCTCTACCAGTTGATGGCACCGCTTAGCGAGTTCTATCAGCAGTCACTTAAACAGCCTGCAGGAGCTCCCGCACGGGAATACCTGGCCCGGCGCGGTTTAAGTGAAGACGTCATCAGCCATTTCGCCATTGGTTTCGCCCCACCGGGTTGGGACAACGCATTAAAGCGTTTCGGTAAAAATGCCGATGATAAAGCGTCTCTGATTGATGCCGGTATGTTGGTCACTAATGACAATGGCCGCAGTTATGATCGTTTCCGCGAACGGGTGATGTTCCCTATCCGCGATAAACGTGGCCGCGTGATTGCCTTTGGTGGCAGGGTTCTCGGTGACGGTACGCCGAAATATCTGAACTCACCGGAAACCGAAATTTTCCATAAAGGCCGTCAGTTGTATGGCCTGTATGAAGCGCAGTTAAAGCATCCTACGCCGCCGCGTTTACTGGTGGTTGAAGGGTATATGGATGTCGTCGCGCTGGCGCAGTTCGGCATTGATTACGCCGTTGCCTCATTGGGCACATCCACAACCGCTGATCATATTCAGCTGATGTTCCGCAGCACAGATAATGTGGTTTGCTGTTACGACGGTGACCGCGCGGGACGTGAAGCCGCATGGCGCGCTCTGGAAACGGCATTACCGTATCTCAATGATGGTCGCCAGCTGCGTTTTATGTTTTTACCCGACGGCGAAGATCCGGACACGCTGGTGCGTAAAGAAGGTAAAGAAGCGTTCGAACAACGAATGGAACAGGCTATGCCGCTTTCCACTTTCCTGTTTGATTCGCTGTTGCCGCAGGTAGATTTGAGCAGCCCTGACGGGCGCACCAAATTGAGCATGCTGGCATTGCCGCTGATACGCCAGGTTCCCGGTGAAACGTTACGGATGTATTTGCGCCAACAGTTAGGGAATAAGCTCGGTATTTTGGATGACAGCCAGCTGGAAAAGCTGATGCCTAAACAGGCAGAAAGTAGCAATGTCTATCAGGCGCCCCAGCTAAAACGCACAACCATGCGTATACTTATAGGGTTACTGGTACAAAATCCACAACTGGCTACACTTATACCCTCACTGCAAGGTTTGGAGCAAGCGAAGCAACCAGGACTGGATCTGTTCAGCGAGTTAGTGACCACTTGCTTAGCCCAACCGGGGCTGACAACCGGCCAGTTACTGGAACTTTATCGCGACAATAAGTTCTACCAACAGCTTGAAACTCTGGCGACATGGAACCACATGATCGTAGAGGACATGGTCGAAGAGGAATTTCGTGCCACGCTAGCCAGCCTGTATGACTCGATTTTGGAGCAGCGGCTTGAAACATTGATTGCAAAAGCCAGGACGCACGGCCTGAGTCCCGAGGAACGGACCGAAGTCAGTTCCCTGAATCAGGTATTAGCGAGAAAAAGTTAAGCTTTTATAACAAAAACATATAATTACCCCAAGTAATTCGCGTTACTGAAAGGCAGCAAACGAAGAGTCCCGATGAGTTTATACCGCGGGCGATAAGAGCAGCCAACGCATCTGCAACGCGAAGTACGACGGGTAAAACCGAAAAAACGGCTTAAGTGCCGATAAAAAGCGGGGCACGGCCCTGCGCAGAGCCGCCCTGGTGGGCCGCGGCACAATAAACGCCCCTAACGTTATTGTTGGCGATGTTATCCGACCGACACCAACCCAAATACTCTGAAGTGTGGATACCGTCTTATGGAGCAAAACCCGCAGTCACAGCTTAAGCTACTTGTCACCCGTGGTAAGGAGCAAGGCTATCTGACCTATGCTGAGGTCAATGACCATCTGCCGGAAGATATCGTCGATTCCGACCAGATCGAAGACATCATCCAGATGATTAACGACATGGGCATCCAGGTACTTGAAGAAGCACCGGACGCCGATGATTTAATGCTGGCCGAAAACCGTCCTGATACCGACGAAGACGCTGCAGAAGCGGCGGCGCAGGTACTTTCCAGCGTTGAATCAGAAATTGGCCGTACCACCGACCCTGTGCGTATGTACATGCGCGAAATGGGTACCGTTGAATTGCTGACCCGTGAAGGCGAAATCGACATCGCCAAACGTATCGAAGACGGTATCAATCAGGTTCAGTGCTCCGTTGCCGAATATCCTGAAGCTATCACTTATTTGTTAGAGCAATATGACCGTGTGGAAGCAGGCGAAGTTCGTCTGTCTGATCTGATTACCGGTTTTGTTGACCCGAACGCTGAAGAAGAAATCGCGCCAACGGCAACTCATGTGGGTTCTGAACTGACCACTGAAGAGCAGGATGACGACGACGAAGACGAAGATGAAGACGACGACGCTGAAGACGACAACAGCATCGATCCGGAACTGGCTCGCCAGAAGTTCACCGAACTGCGTGAACAGCATGAAGCAACGCGTCTGGTCATCAAGAAAAACGGCCGTAGCCACAAGAGCGCAGCAGAAGAAATCCTGAAGCTGTCCGATGTGTTCAAACAGTTCCGTTTAGTGCCAAAACAGTTCGACTTCCTGGTCAACAGCATGCGTTCCATGATGGATCGCGTCCGCATGCAGGAACGTCTGATCATGAAAGTGTGCGTTGAGCAGTGCAAAATGCCGAAGAAAAACTTCGTCAATTTGTTCGCCGGTAACGAAACCAGTGATACCTGGTTTGATGCAGCTCTGGCAATGGGTAAACCCTGGTCTGAAAAGCTGAAAGAAGTCACCGAAGACGTGCAGCGCGGTCTGATGAAACTGCGTCAGATCGAAGAAGAGACTGGCCTGACTATCGAACAGGTTAAAGATATCAACCGTCGCATGTCGATCGGCGAAGCGAAAGCCCGTCGCGCGAAAAAAGAGATGGTTGAAGCAAACTTACGTCTGGTTATTTCTATCGCGAAGAAATACACCAACCGTGGTCTGCAATTCCTTGACCTGATCCAGGAAGGTAACATCGGCCTGATGAAAGCCGTTGATAAGTTTGAATATCGCCGTGGTTATAAGTTCTCAACTTATGCGACCTGGTGGATCCGTCAGGCTATCACCCGCTCCATCGCCGACCAGGCGCGTACCATCCGTATCCCGGTACATATGATTGAGACCATCAACAAGCTCAACCGTATTTCCCGTCAGATGCTGCAAGAGATGGGCCGTGAACCAACGCCGGAAGAGCTGGCTGAACGTATGCTGATGCCGGAAGATAAGATCCGCAAAGTGCTGAAAATTGCGAAAGAGCCAATCTCCATGGAAACGCCAATCGGCGACGATGAAGATTCGCATCTGGGCGATTTCATCGAGGATACTACCCTCGAGCTGCCACTGGATTCTGCAACGTCTGAAAGCCTGCGTTCTGCAACACATGACGTTCTGGCTGGCCTGACCGCACGTGAAGCGAAAGTTCTGCGTATGCGTTTCGGTATCGATATGAACACTGACCACACGCTGGAAGAAGTGGGCAAACAGTTCGACGTTACCCGTGAACGTATCCGTCAGATCGAAGCGAAAGCGTTGCGTAAACTGCGCCACCCAAGCCGCTCCGAAGTGCTGCGCAGCTTCCTGGACGATTAATCGTTCTCAGGCTGTCAGCCAATAAAAAGCCCCGCCTTTCCCTGGAAACGGCGGGGCTTTTTCATTTGCATCTTACTGAAGTCATCATTACTTCCATTTTCTGCTAACTGAGTTCCGGATCCACTTCAATCCATTTTGAGTCGTCAGGTAAGGGAATCATCCCCTGACTCACACCGGTAATACCCAATACTTTTGATGTCTGATGATCTGCATGAAAATCCAGATAAAACGTTTCGGCGAAGCTAAGCAGATCCTCCGTATTATCTGCAGATTCGCAGGCATCAATATAGACATTCCCTTTATAAGTTTGTGTGAGTAGTTTTGCCGGAATATCTTCTTTCATCGCCACCTGCATTGCTGCCCGGCGAATAGCGATAAACACACCCCAGTTGGATGGCGTATCCAGATATCCAGAAGAATCAATTTTTTTATAAATTCTGTTATATTTATTTTGCGGAATATTAATCCCGTAGATCTGATGAAACTTCTCCGCCTCTTTGGGCATATATATTTTTCTCCCTCCGTGGAGATGAATAAAATGAAATAATCCGGAAAATCCCCCGTGTTCAGCAAACTCCGACGCTATCCAGGGCATCACCGACATAATGCTGACACGGTTCTTTTCACAAAAGTTGATTAGTCTTGCTTCTCTTTCCGAATGCCGGAGCGGTAGTCCTGAAAATAATTCGAACCATTCCTCCAGATTCTCCTGTCTTTCTTCTGTTTCAACATTAGCCATATCTCCTGCTCCTGAAGAATCACATTGCCCGACTGCTTTGCTGCTCACCCCGAATGAGGCGATGGAATAAGTTTTAGTTCAGTTGAGCGTATTCACACGGGGGAAGCATTCCTCTTACATTAAATATCCAAATGTATTCATGAGGAACCGGGAGAGAATAAAGCTGCTTTAATAGTGAAATGGTTCGTAAAAATAGCCAAAAACAAGATTATTTTTAAAAAATACCGACATATTGATATTTTATATCAGAGGGGATAAGAGGGAGAGGCCATAGCGTTATGCTGTGGTTTGTATTGATAAGAATAGTTCACGGTATGCCGATACCAGCTCATCCAGCGTCGCCCGGTTCAGACCGCTTGGGTTAGGCAACACCCAGACTTCTGTGTCACCGATTTTCAGCGTCTGACGCCCCCAGTTAACTTTGCTGATACCAAATGCTTTGCTGAATGCCTGTTTACCTAAAACAGCCAGCGCACGCGGCTGATAGTGCTCAATTTTCGCCGTCAGCGCTGCGCCCCCTTCCCGCAATTCATCGCGAACCAACTCCGTTGCTTCAACGGTCGGACGTTCCACCAGCATCGTGATCCCGCACCTGGTATCCAGCAAATGCTGTTCTTCTTCAGGCTTCAGTAAACGCCTGGTAAAACCAGCCTGATAGATAACTTTCCAGAAACGGTTATTGGAATTAGCGAAATGGAAACCATGATGAGCAGTGGACAGGCCGGGATTGATGCCGCAAAACACAACAGAAAGATCCGTGGCAATAATATCTGTAATCATTATTATCCCTTAAGATGTATTTACCTGAGTTATAGGTAAAAAAAGCTGTGAACACAACAGACTAAAACTGTGCACAAAACGCGCATACAGACCGAACACATATAGACCTGTAAGCAGAGTTTACCGTATAATCCTGCACCTCGGCCCTTTAGCTCAGTTGGTTAGAGCACGCGACTCATAATCGCTTGGTCGCTGGTTCAAGTCCAGCAAGGGCCACCAAATTTTATCTTTAAAATCATATAATTAAGCCACCTATCAGAAGATGGCTTTTTCTTTTCTCAATATCATTGCCTCAAAATTGCCTCACCAGAAAAAATCTGCCTCGTGGTTTTGACCCTGAATTGTTGATATCCACCTCCAACCTGCGCACCTCAATTTGTTCTCCATAAAAAAACCGCATTCGCGAGCTTCTGTTGAAATGTGTTTTCAGTGCATCTGGAAGGACTGCTGCTGATGTTTATCTGGATGCAGTTGAACGGCGTGAACTGTTCCCGGCTCCACAATGATGTCAGCGAGCGACTCATGGATTTTGAACGTGCAGCTGCAATTAATATTCTGACATTGATGATAACGCTCTTTAGTGTTCGCGCTCAGGTAACGGCTTGAACGGGCGTGGGTGGCGTTTGGCATCTCGGGCAGCGCATCATTTCAATCACCATGTAATCATTTTTAATCATATGAAATCATTGTATATTATCCCGCAAAACATACATCTGACATTCCAGTGATTTACACATTCAATTTATTAGACTCAAAGAGTAAAAATATAAGGGGATTCCTACCCAAGCGACAATGTCAGTCCTCCGCCTTTAAATTTCCGTTGTACAGACAAGCTAAAGAAACTGTAAGTTCAGTCCAGCAAAAATTTGCCACCTGGGCTGACCAGGCCCATGATCAGCTACTGAGCCCTGTGGTTCGATAAAAAAGTTGTAGACGGTTTTTTCCTGCTTGATGACCTGCCCAATCCCCAGCCCCATAGGCACGCTATAACTGTCGTTCTGGAAGTTATAAGCCCATATAGGTGCCGCACGAAGATAAGTACCGCCCCCTAACTGATAGAAGAGAAATGGCTGAAATGTTCCGAGATGAATATCGCTGCGATCATCTTTTCCGGCAAAACTATGCTGCCAGGAAGCCAGGTACCCGTATTGAAACTTCGGCGAACTGGCGTCAAACAGCACGTTAACCAGACCCGCAGACCACTTTTCCGTACCCAGTGAATCATCGCTCGCAGTGGGCGCTGTAATTTGTGGGCCAAAGCCAAAGCTGACAGCAGGGTTACCCGTGTCGATCAACCATGAAGCGAAAAGGTTAAGGTCACCGGTGCCGGTTTTGTGGCCGCCATCAGGAGGGGATGGGTAAGTATTGATGGGCAAAGAACCACGCAGCAGCCAATTACTTTCTCCAAGAGAAAACGGCTGTGCATAACGAAACCAGAACTGGTTAGCATCTTTATCCGTGCCGCTGACGTCACCAATATAATAGTTCTGCATGTTGAATGCAGTCATATTGGCTAAGGGGTTATTCGCCTGCGCAGCATCCGCCCCATGCTCTTCGGCAGCAAGGGCATAACCCGAAGTGAGGCTTAAAAGTGAGGGTATTAATATCCTACGCATAAGACCACCTGAAATTAGCTCCCCTGCGGTGAAGACACCACAGGGGAGCTTGGTTTATGGTGTGACGATATTGAACCAGAATTCAAACTTATCCATATAGCCCAGCATTTCATCCAGTTTTGCACCGTTGCCGGTCACTTTCACGTCGCCTTTATCTTCAGCTTGTTTCAGTGTTTCTTCTTTCAGGATGATTTTATTGAGGGTATCGCGGTTCAGGACAATAGTTGCATCAGCATCTTTTGCCTCTGCGTCAGCAGTATGATTCAGGACACCGTTTTCCAGCTCCAGTTTGTACTTGCCGCCGTCACTGCCCAAATCAACGTTAAACACGGCTTTTGCATTCGCTGCTTTCTCGCCATTAATGTGAACACCGAGGTAATCAAAGAACATTTCCGGTGACATGGCTTTTACCGTATCCGGGCTTGCTGTATTCGGCGTTGGCAGTTTCTGTACGCCATTACGCAATTCCTGCGCGCCGGTAAGATAGAAGTTACGCCATGGCCCTGACTCAGCCTGATAGCCCAATTGTTCCAGTGCGTCAGCTTCGAGATTACGGGCAGCCTCATTCTTCGGATCAGCAAAGACCACTTTACTCACGACCTGAGCAACCCAGCGGTAATTCCCCTGATCGTAATCCTCTTTGGCCTTTTTCAGGATGTTATCCGCACCGCCCATGTAATCGACAAATTTCTTCGCCGCTTCTTCTGGTGGCAGTTCATCCAGTGTTGCAGGGTTGCCGTCAAACCAGCCGAGATAAAGCACGTAGGTAGCTTTAACGTCATGACTCACAGAACCGTAATAGCCACGGCTCGCCCATGTTTTAGCCAGACCGTCAGGAAGTTTAAAGTTCGCCGCAATTTCATCACGCGTCAGGCCGGTGTTCGCCAGGCGTAGTGTCTGATCGTTGATGTAACGGTACATGTCTCGCTGACTTTTCATCAGATTAACGACGTTATCTTTACCCCACGTCGGCCAGTGGTGCTGAGCCATGATGATTTCTGCTTTATCACCCCAGCGATTAATGGCGTCGTTGATATATTTTGACCATGCCAGCGGATCGCGGATTTTGGCACCACGAAGCGAGTAGGTGTTATGCAAGGTATGCGTGATATCTTCTGCTGCTTCGATGAGTTTTTTCTCCTCGATATACCACAGCATTTCCGAAGGGGCTTCAGAACCAGGAGCCATCATGAAATCGTAGGTCAGGCCATCAATCGTTTCTTTCTGACCCGTTTTAGTAACGTAGTTGGTTGGTGCGATTAGTGTAACTGTTCCCGCCGATGTGGTGGTTCCCAGCCCCGCACCTACCTGCCCTTTTGCATCTGGTTTCAGCAGGTTACCGTACATATAACTCGCACGGCGACTCATGACATTACCGGCCATGATATTCTCGGATACGGCTTCATCCATAAATCCGGCAGGGGCATAAATTTTTACTTTACCGGATTTCACATCCGCTTCGTCAACCACACCACGCACGCCGCCATAGTGGTCAACGTGGCTGTGTGTATAGATCACTGCGACAACAGGTTTTTGCCCGCGATTCTTATAATACAAATCCATGCCCACTTTGGCGGGTTCTGCCGACACTAACGGGTCAACCACCGTAATACCTTCTTTACCCTCGATAATGGTCATGTTGGACAAATCGAGATTACGTATCTGATAAACGCCATCCGTGACTTCAAACAGACCGCTGATATTGATTAACTGTGACTGCCGCCAGAGGCTTGGATTGACACTATCAGGCGCCTTATCCCCTTCTTTGATGAATGCATATTTCTGCGGATCCCAGACGACATTCCCCTGTGCGCCTTTGATCACATCCGTCGGCAAAGCAGCAATAAACCCTTTATGTGCGTTGGTAAAATCGGTGTTATCGGAGAAAGGAAGCTGATTATAAAGTGCGTCATTAGTTTGTTTGGTGGCCGCCGTCGCATCTTTTGGGGCTTCTTGTGCAAAGAGTGGTGTGAGTGTGGTTGATGAAAGTAAGCCTGCCAGAGCAAGGCTTTTGACTATCAATTTAAGTTTCATTCCTTATCCTCAAAAAGTAATCATCCCCATATGGGGCTTGTTCAATAATCCGCACTCGATATACCTCACGCGGGATATAACGATTGCGGACTAAATTTTCATGACTCGTTTTAAGAATAATCGCGAACTTACATTTAGCAATTTTTTGACATAAAAAACATACAACTATTTAGATATAAAAACTTTTCTAACCGAAATAGAAGTAAGTATCATTTAAAATTTCAGATAAATAAGAGTTACATTCTTTTTACTAATCATTGCTTTCCGCAGCCTCATAACTCACATCTGACAGCAATACCTCCAGATTCAACGTCGTCACAAAGCCACTGCCGCCCAGGCTGTGCGTCACCTTGCTGATTATCTAGTGCTGCGCGTCGATCACGGATTTAAAGCCGGACAGCCCCGCCGCCAGCGTGGTGTCTGCATCCACCGTGACCGCGTAGGTCACGCCGTTAATGCGCTTGGTCTGAATGACCGTACCCGCCGCCACGGTGCCCGCATGGCGGGCATCTTCTTTGTAAAAATGAATGGCACCCTTTGCCGCCGTCGCCGGTTTGGCCGTGAGGTTTACGCCCCAGGCCAACATCCGCAGCATTGCGCCGCTGGCCGCCGCCAGATACATATTGGCCAGCACCGTGTTAACGAGAATGTCTTTGATCCACAGCACCGGTGGCCAGGCTGGGAGCACTGCTACAGCGTCCAATTCTGACAACCTGCGAGTTATTGACTGGACAGACACAGCCGCCGTGAGGGCGATTGTGGCGCGTATAAGGGAAGAAACACCGAAGGTGAGTAAGTTACAGCGAAGTTTTGACCCAACGAAAGCCCGGGATGTTGCTCCATCGGCGAGATTGACGACAGAAGAACGGGCACGTTTGCCTGAAATTGAGCGAGAATTGATGAAAAGCAAAATCACTGCTGCGCGCTGGGAGTAGGAGGTATTAAGCAGCGGGGCTACCTTGAAAATAGGTGATACAGAATTACATTTCGGAATGGTTGAGGATTGGCCGGAGTTTAGCTAAAAGAAATGCCCTGGTGGGCGTTTTAGTTCATTTACTGAGTATTTCAATCTGAAGCTTTTAACTGCAGCCGGATGTGTAAGTGAAATAAATAAATTACTCCTACAGCAAGCAAGGCTGAAACACTCATCGCTATATTTAGGTATAGGTCTAATATTCCCTCTGCATCGTAGATACCAAAGAACCATGCAAAGTGGTGCATTGCGCCCTCAGTGATGAAGTTGTCAATCACCTGGCTAAAGATGACCGTCAATACGAAGAACGCAATCAGATAGCCTAAGGCCGCAAAAAAAAACTTAACCCACTTCATCCAACCATAATCTTAATAATTCCTCAATAAAGGACACGATTTAAGGCATGTTCTTCTGCCATAGACTACTTATTGGTTTTTGAGGCATCTTCCTGTTTAACCTGTTCCATCCATCCTTCCAGTGACCATAGACAGGTTGCGGATTCAACTCCAGGAACATCTAGCAATGCCAGACGTGTTTCATTATAAATACGCATCACTTCTTCTTTAGACTTATTTAACGGGGAAACACAGGATAGAACGCTTCCTTGCTGATGCTTATATTTGTGCTTATCGAGTATGGCGAGAGTGTTCAATGTCTCTTTAACATTTGGGGCAATAGCATAATAAAGTGCTTCGGAGAGCTGTTCTGCCTGTTGCTGATTGATCACCGGCGCTAAATCCGGTGCTAAAAATATCCAATCATTTTGACCGCTGGCAATATTATCAAGTGCGGTTTTCCAATCATCGGATGATATTTTTTCAGAGAATTCAGTTTCGCCATATTTTCGGATTTCACTGCGTAATTTTTGCGGAGTAACCGCAGCAAAAGCCATCACAGGAAACAATAAAAGTGCAGCAAAAACCCTCATCTGACTACCTCAAGAGATTCAGACGACCCTCGGATTTGGTGACGCACTGATGGCGGCAGGATAATACAGCCCTCAGATGCGAAACCTGATGGCCCGTGCGTTCTTTCACCATGAATTCGAAATAGGCTCCTGCCAAAAGAATCGCCAGATGTTTGGTGAAGTTCTATGGTCATTGGGCCTTTAGACGCAGTCGTGGATCCAATTCGATAAGTCCCACGTGGGAGAGGTCCCATTCCTCTAACATGTTGGCGGTCAGGGTTGTTTTTGTTAGTCAAAACGCCGGAATAACCTTGTCCAACAAGCACACCATCGTGGAACATTTCGCCGGTACTTTGTTTGTATGTCCAAACCATTTTCACATCTCCTTATGCAGTAGCGCGTTCGTTCCAGCTATCAGAATGTTGAATGTTCCCATCCAAATACTTCCACGTGATTTTTTCATATCTCAATTCAACGTATTCGATGTGGTTTATTTTTTCGCCATACGCAGATTGAATATCGTGCATCATTGGTATAATCCCAATAATTTTTACGTTTTCTAAAAGAGTATTAAAATATTCCACTTCCTGCCCAGCATCATTGATACGGTAGTATTTGATTTCAGCGGATTTGAGCGTCTGCCCGGTGCATAAAGCTTTATAGATATAGGGGGTCGATGAATCAATTTCCTTATCGAAAGTAAACGGTGCATGAATTCTGGTGCCCGTTGGCTTACCAGTATTGTTGTCATTGGGGATTGAAACGTCATGCGTAAAACCTACTATCTCAATACTTCCCTCACGTCCCCGGACCTCGACAGAACCTTTAATATCTGCTCCACCGTCATCCTTCAACCATAAATACGCTGGTATAGCCATTGTTAACAACTCCTTATGTTTTGTAGGGAAAACATACACCCAAAAAAACCCTTGAACAATATGGACTTTTACCGCAAGGCAGGGATTGTCTATTTTGCCAGCAAAGCATTCAGGTGGTAGATTATTGCTATGCATAACATTCAGAAATATATGGAAATCATATCAGAAAAAACCTAGAACACTGTATAAATACTCAGTTAAATGAGGTGGGAATGGAAGGCTTACAAACGGCTGCATTGTTGGAGAGGTTCGCGTTAATTGCCAAATTAGCCACATCTACAGATTGCGATCATGATGAACGTGAGATGGTTGCCATTTGGATTGCGGAAATGGCCGTAACCGCAAAAGAGGGGTTACTTGCCATTATCTTTGATGTAAACGGTGCGGGCAAAATCCATTGATTTCGGTGCATAGCTCTTTGAGGGGCTATGCATGCATTACCTGCATGTATTTGCATGATCCAGAAAGGATCAAAAAATGCCTGTTCGCCCTGACCTAGTTTGTATTGTTAAATTGTGCCTATCAACTGGCGCACGCTGGTCAGAAGCAGAAGAACTCAATAGAAGCCAGGTCACAAAATATAAAGTCACTTACACAAAGGCAAAAGGCCGGAAAAATAGAACCATCCCTATAAGTGAAGATCTTTATGACTCTTTGCCAGAAGTGAAAAAAGGGAGATTGTTAAAAAATTGCTACGGCGCTTTCCGTTCCGCTCTGGAGCGTACAAATATTGAGTTGCCCGCAGGTCAGTTAACGCACGTACTGCGTCACACTTTTGCATCTCACTTTATGATGAATGGCGGTAATATTTTAGTTCTGCAAAGGGTGCTTGGACATACAGATATCAAAATGACTATGCGATATTCTCATTTCGCACCGGAACACCTTGAAGAAGCATTAAGGCTTAATCCTTTAACAATTATCTGATTTCACAACGCTCTGTAGCAGGTGCGTATAAATTGAACAGTTGACCTTCCTTAATTATATACCGGAGAGCATTATGGAGAATAAGGGATTACTTCACACAGACGTTATCAGGCAGCACACCGTACCGAGATTTCTGCTTCAGCATTTCGCCATCAATACGGAGAAAAGTAAACGGGGCGGTCAGATATTCGCTTTTAATAAACAAACCCGTCGGGTTATGAAAATGAGCGTGAATGATGCAACTGTTCATAAACGGTTTTACAATCTTCGCGAACAGCCCACGACTGTCAGCCTTGAATCCCTGCTGTGTCTCTATGAAGGCAGAGGTGCGTCGGTGATCCAGAGGCTTATCTCCACGAAGAACATACAGGGACTCTCAGAGGAAGAAAAATTCAATCTGGCCCAGTTTGTCACTGTGCAACACCTCCGTTCACGAGGTGAGTATGAGAACCAGAAGCACATAGCACAGGGGCTTTATAATGCGCTCAAGTCAAGAGGCATAACCAGTGGTGAGTTCGAAGATTATTTCAGCGAAGAGCGCTTTGAGCAAAATACCAAGGGCAATTTTCTGGGTCAAATTGCTAACTGCGATTTTGAGGTGGCAGTGCTTATAGACAAGGAATGGCTGCTGTTTGAAACAACTGCAGATAAACCATTTTATATTTCTGATAATCCCGTTACTCTGTATAACGAAAATGAGTTCAGCGATAGGAGTAATACAGGAATAGCCCTGAAAGGCATCCAGATATATATCCCCTTGTCCTCAACACTGATGCTGGCCATGGTTTGCCCTTCGCTGAATGACGTTCTCAGTGAAGAGCGAAAATTCATCTATAAATGTATTGTAAATAACATTGGCGGCAAAGACTTAAAGATTTTTGAAAGACTCGACTTCCTAAAGTGTTTGCTGGACAAACGACTGGTTAATATTGAGGAGTGGCGGCTGACCCACCTGAATAATTTACAGGTCTGGCGAGCAGAGCAGTTCATATTCAGCCAAAAGGATGATTTTGAGCATATAGGAAAGTTGCTTGATGAATGTCCAGAGCTGACTTGCGGCCCACGCTCTATTGTTTCATAACGCTTACATAACAAAGGATAAAGTGAAGGAGGAGAATATTATGATAGAACTACTCGGCCTCATCGACTGTATTCGCCCAAAGCATCGACACTCACATCTGGGACAGGTAACAACGACCTCGGTCAGCCATGAGCAAAAAACGGAAGTTCGCAATTGTTATCACCGCCGGGTAGGCATTATTAACATTGTCCAGTGTTAATCAACTGGGAGTAGGTCACTGCAGTTGGGTCGCAACCTGTGTGTAGGCAGTCAAATGCTTTATCCACTGGGGCCCCTAAGAAATTGCTGTATTTATATTTACAAGTTGAATTAAATTACGATTACTTAATCAGGAAAGTGACTTAACGTCCCACAAGGAAGCTAATGCATAATACAGCCTCTATTAAGCTTGACCTCAGCGAATTGCAGGACAGCGGTCCTCTGCTCAGAAAAAGCAAACTGCAACCCGGTGACGTTCTGTTGGTGCGGGGGAACAACCCATTTAGCTCATTGATTGTTATGATGAGTGGGGGACAATATTCTCACGCCGCTATTTGGATCCCGGGAGGGGATGCTGATTTCACAGATCTTTTTCTTGCTGAATCTGACACAGCCGGAGTCGGTTTCACCCGTATCATGCCAATGAGTCTTTATCAGGAAGGACTGTCGACCTCTGAGACGGTATATTGTATTCCTGATAATCCTAAGAGCTGCGTTTTACTGCGTCACCCTGAGTGTAAAAATATTGATGAGGCCCAGATGTGTCAAGCGTCAATACAGCTCCAGAAAAATGATTTTTTTAAAACTTATTCAGCTGTGCCACGGCTGCTTGAAGCCGTGACGTTACCCAACCCATACCATCTTCTCCTGAAAGGTTTAGCTCAAACAGTAGAGTGCTGCCGTGTTGATGAGGGCACTAGGGGTGCATTCTGTTCAGAGCTGGTCGCGACTTTTTTCTCGACCCTTGGCCTTGATCTATTCTCTAATGACTTGCATCCACACACGGTATCGCCAAATGATTTTTTACTGCCAGAATGCCGCTTGAAGGTTGTTACTGATGCATTTGTAGATACGAGTACTCTGCCTCCAGGAACTTATGGATACAGTTCTATTGTTCAGGGCAGAAAGAATGACCCTTACCTACGCGCAATGATAAAAAGGCGCGGTGTTAGCGATCAACTTAGCGCTACCGTTGATTGCTTCACAAATAACCTGCGTGAAGCAAACACTAGGCTTACTGAGCAACAGAATGAACAGGCCACCATCATTGAAAACCAGTTTATGCAGAGTATTGAGCAGGCGGAGGTTTGGGGCGATTCAAGTGAGGTTGAGAAATTACAGCGTTACGCGATAATGTATAAATACGGGAACCGCTTACTTCAGTGTTTAGATGAGTATGATAATCGTCTGCGTAATGTAGAACCTCCTTCAGCGGATATAGATTCCTGGAATAATACGAACGCGAATCTGCAATATATTGCCATCGAAATGATGTCCTGTGCTCAAAATGCGTTAAACCGAATCAAAATTGTTTCAGGTCTGCGCAGAGTAAGGAAAATACACAGCAACTCAAAACCGAGCATAGCGAAGTTATTAAAATTCAGACGATTCCGGGTAAAAATATTGAGAGACTGGCAGAAGAGTAAACATGAAAACTATAATACCCGTAATTTCCTGAAACGATTATTAGCGACAGGCATGCTCAGCGAGCAGGCGCAGGCCTATAGGCGCGATGTGGCCCAAATAACTTATCAGTGCCTGATTAATGAATTTACGCCTAGAAAGACACTTGATCTTATTCCGCAGTCTAATGACAAAGGCTAGTCTGATGAGGTTGCTCCATATCTCCTAAAGCGAACGGCCCTTCGGGCCGGAGCAAACCGGTGCTGATGAACCGATCATCCCGCTTAGCCTGCGCTTTCTGACGATTTTCTATGCCTTATTGCTATGGTTGATATTCAAACAGACGTTATTATTGTTGTTCTGCAGTTGTTACGCCGGATTAGTCATCTGGTAGATCAGTGTCAACTGCGTTTCAAACCCATTGGCCCCGACAGGCCGGGTCGTCAGCCCAACTCCGCTAAACGCCGAGCCGATAGACTTCGTCGAACAGCGAAAAAATGCGTTTCGGGCCTGGCTGCTGAGGTCCGATGACAGCAGACCTTTCAACTCCTACTGACTGGTCAACGTTTGCATCGACCAGTTGAATTCACAGCACAAAGCTGACCGTCTAACCGTAGCGCATCGTCTCCATGAGACATAGAAAACAATGGCGATAAAATGGCGATTCAATTGGTGTATCACGGCAAACACAGGCAATTACTGGCAAGCTATATCATTGTTTATTAAAATAAATACATGATTTTACTAGGATTTTTTTGTTACTCATAATCGCTTGGTCGCTGGTTCAAGTCCAGCAAGGGCCACCAAATTTTAGATTTAAAATCAAATGACTAAGCCGACTTTTTCAAGTCGGCTTTTTTATTGGCTAAATTCATTGTCCTTCAGGTGACACTCTGGCTTACAGCACGCCCTGCGCCAGCATGGCATCTGCCACTTTGACGAAGCCCGCAATATTCGCCCCGCGCACATACTGCGTCTGCTGGCTTTCGCCGCCGTACTCGACGCACGACTGGTGAATATCCAGCATGATGTGGCGCAAACGCGCATCGACTTCATCGGCTTTCCAGCTCAGACGGGCGGCGTTCTGCGCCATCTCCAGTCCCGAGGTCGCTACGCCACCCGCATTCGCCGCTTTACCCGGCGCGAACAGCACACCGGCATCGGTGAACAGATCAGTCGCTTCAATTGTCGTCGGCATATTCGCACCTTCGGCCACCGCTTTCACGCCGTTGGCGATCAACACACGCGCCGCTGATGCATCCAGCTCATTTTGCGTGGCGCAAGGCAATGCGATATCCACCGGCACATTCCACGGTTGCTGGCCTTCGAGATACGTCAGCCCGAGTTTCTGTGCATAATCTGCCACGCGACCGTCGCGGCTGGCTTTGATTTCCGTCAGCAGTGCCAGTTTTTCCGGGGTGAACCCGGCTTCGTCAACCACGGTGCCGTTGGAATCAGATGCAGTGATCACGCGTGCGCCCAGTGACATGGCTTTTTCAATGGCATATTGCGCGACGTTGCCGGAACCGGACACCGCCACGCGCATGCCTTCGAAATCCAGGCCATGACGTCTGAGCATCGATTCGGTGAAGTAGATCAGCCCGTAACCGGTCGCTTCCGGGCGGATCAGACTGCCACCGAACGACAAGCCTTTGCCGGTGAAAACACTGGCGGTATTGTTGGAGAGCTTTTTCATCATCCCCGCCATATATCCGACTTCACGCCCGCCGACGCCGATATCGCCCGCAGGCACGTCCGTATCCGGCCCCAGATGGCGGTAAAGCTCCAGCATCAGCGCCTGACAGAAACGCATGATCTCGCCTTCGCTTTTGCCTTTCGGATTGAAATCGCTGCCGCCCTTGCCACCGCCCATCGGTAACGTGGTCAGCGCATTTTTGAAGGTTTGCTCGAAGCCGAGGAATTTGAGAATCGATAAATTGACCGACGGGTGGAAACGCATCCCGCCCTTATAGGGGCCGATGGCTGAACTGAACTGCACACGCCAGCCACGGTTGACCTGCACCTGGTTTTTGTCATCCACCCACGCGATGCGAAACTGAATGACACGTTCCGGCTCAACCAGACGTTCCAGCAATGCAGAACGGCGGTATTGTGGATTTTGTTCGAGGAAAGGCCATAGCGTGGTCATGACTTCACGTACGGCCTGAGAGAATTCGACCTGATGCGGGTCGCGTTGCTGGACTGAGGATAAAAACTGTCCGAGGGATTGAATCTGATCCATTGATTTAAAACTCCGTCTGTAGGTGATGTTGTCTTTTTTATTTACTGCTTATTTTTTGACTATGCATCGACTAACAAGCGGACATCAAGCAATTTATTCCCCAATAAAAACCTTACGATTTACGGCCTTCCAGCTTCAGTAACAACAACTTGTTCTCCAGTCCGCCGGCAAAGCCGGTTAATTTGCCGGAAGAACCGATTACCCGGTGACAGGGCGCCACGATAGAAATCGGATTGCGACCATTGGCAGCACCCACGGCGCGAACCGCTTTCGGGCGACCGATGCGTCGGGCGATTTCGCCGTAGCTGCGCGTCTCACCAAAAGGAATTTCCAGCAACGCCGCCCAGACTTCTTTCTGGAATTCGGTGCCGGTGAAATCAAGATCCAGCTCAAAACGTGTACGTTCACCCGCAAAGTACTCGTTCAGCTGTTGTTCGGTTTTCAGCAGAATCGGAAACGCAGGGTCTTCCAGCATCGTGCCCAAAGGCACGCGTCCGTCGATTTCACATTCCCACAAAATGGCGGTCAGCTTGTCGCCTTTCGCCGCCAGTGTAAGTAACCCGACCGGTGATGCCATCCGCTTGAATCTGTATTCCATCAGTCCCTTCCTTTGCAAGTTTTACGCCCCATACTTTACCGGAAAGGCAGGAACTGACGAAAATTATTTCAGACCAAGCTGTGCACGAACTTCCGCTTTCGCCGCGTCGAATTCGGTTTTGAAATCCGGTTGCTCTTCCATTTTCTGGGCAATCAGCGCAGCACCGGTGCGGCTCATCACGGTATCAGAACGGTAATGGAAACCAGCCACCAGACGGTTTTCGGCATAACCGGCTGCACGGGTAAACAGCGCATTACGTTTTTCCGGCACCATTTCACCGAGCACGGTCGCCATCAGGTAACCGATAGTCGAATGACCGGAAGGCCATGAGCCGGATTTGGATTTTTTCAGCAGCGGATGGATCTGTTCATCCAGCATGTAAGGACGCGGGCGGTTAAAGGCTTTCTTGGCGTGATCGTCCACCACATCTTCGGTCGCAACAATACGATCAAACAGTGCCGCGGTTTTCGGCAGTTTTGCGGCATCAAAGTCCGGCCCCATCACATCGGCAAAACGCCAGACGTTTTCCTCAGCATCGGCAATCGCCGCTTTTTCCTGCTCCGGTGTACGGGTGGCCTGAATTTCCAGCAATTCTTTCAGTTCCGCTTTGGTCTGCGCCGAATCATCCGCCGGTGGCGCGGGCAGATATTTGGTCAGATCCAGTTCCTGGCTGGTGATAAAGGGTTTGGCTTCGTCAGCAGCCTGGACGGCAAACGTGGAACCGAGGGTGAAAAGCAGCAGAGCAACGAGGGTCTTACGCACGGGAAAACTCCTGATATTAGTTTGAATATCAGGAGAGTAGAGAACAAGTGTGACACTTAAATGACAGGCGTCAGCCGAGCAAAGCGAGTTTGCCGGTCAGTTTACGCACCACTTTCTTTTTGCCCGCCAGCGCGATACCCAGCAGTTGCAGATTGTCCGTCGCTACAACAGACACAGCTTCGCGAAAGGCAGCATAATCAGTGGTCTGCTGTCCCCCGACCGGGAAAATAATACCATCCATTTCGTCGTCATTAAGCAGATGCTGATGGAGTTGCGTGAGCTGTTCGCTGTCGGCAACCAGCACGCTGATACCAATCGGGATCAGCCCCGGATGCTCGCGGTTATCGGCATCAACCAGTGGTGCGCCTACCAGCGACGGATGGCGTTGCCCGAGCGTCAGGGCCAGTACGGCGGCGGCATTGGCGGCGTGTCCGGCGGCAAGTTGCTGATTGATCACAATCACACAGCGTTCCGGGGACGGGGGCAGAATTGTTGCAGACGTATTCATGATGACAGGCTCCGGTTCAGTTGAGTGCCGAGCTTAGCCTGTCGCTTTTTCTCAATCTGGAAGATTTGTGCATAAACGCCGGTAATGCGCAGGCGTGAGCTGATATGCACGACGGAACCAGCGCCCGAGATGGCTCTGATCGGCAAAGCCTAAATCCGCCGCCACCGCTGCCGGTGTGTGTCCCCGCGCCAGACCTTCGCGGGCACGGGTCAGTTTCAGCTGAATAAGGTAGGCATGCGGCGGTAGTCCAAATTCAGCTTTAAACGCACGGCTGACTACAAAACGGCTTTCGCCGGTCGCTGCCGCCAGTTGCTCAAGACCGATATCTTCGTGCAGATGGGCATGCAGATATTCCCGTGCCTGATGCGCCACCCGTGACCACGGTGCAACGCCTTGTGAGCGCGGCGGCTGCCAGGTGAGATGACCGCCCAGCGCGCTGAGCAGCGCGTCAAGCGCGGTCTGACGCACGATGCGCAGGTCTTTACCATGCAGCGCCTGAAATGCCTGCGACGTCGCCAGTGCCAGTTGCGGATCCTGCGCTAAGGTATTTTCGAAACTCGGATCACCGGCCGAAGAAAGGGAATCACGCCGTGCCGCCAGTTCACGGCACAGCCATTGCGGATCGAGATACAACATGTGATAGGTGAAACCGCCGGGCTGCACGGCATCGCCGTCATGAATTTCGCCTGGTTCGAGCATAAACACTTTACCCGGCAGGCTCTGGTGCTTCTGGCGGCGGCAGCTGAACTGCTGCAAACCGTACTGGGTGACACCGACCAGATAACTGTCATGCCAGTGAGGATCGTAAGCATGGCCTTCGAAATGGGCGTGGATCGTCTCGATCCCGCTGTCTTTATCTTTCGATAAATCGACCCAGTTTGCAGACACCATAAATCCCCCGCTGAATGAATTAACAACAGGGTAACAAATAGAAGGGAGAAAAAGAAATGAAGGCAAACGGGTATCGGGATGACCGGGCTTGGGCGGTTTTCTCCCCCTTCGCAGGGGGAGGCGCTAACAAAAACTGCCAGCTTCTTCTCGGGGGATGCGCTGAAAAGCTTAGTGCTTCACGCTTTCAATAAAGGTTTTACGGGCGGTTTTGGAACCCAGACGTTCAGCTTCGTCCAGCAGTTTCAGGGCTTTATCAACGTCCCCTGCTTTCACTGCTTTCTTAATCGCGTCGTTAAAGTAAGTTTCGGAATCACTGAGCATTGGCTCAGACGGTTTTGCCGGGGCTGCCGCAGGTGCCGGAGCCTGTGTGCTGCCGACGACGACCGGTGCTGCCGCTGCAGGTGCGGATGACGGGAAGATCTGGCCGATCATCACGTTGCCGGTTTTTTGCTCAGCGGTCACTTTCAGGCTCAGCGTGCCGGTTGGCGTGTGACGGGCAATCGGATCCGGGATATCCGGCACCGCATTACCTACCCCTGCCGCAAAGGCTTTCGCCGGGTTGACCATCTGCGTAGTGTCTGCCAGATCCTGACGGGTGGTGTACACCAGCAAATAAATTTGTTTCTGACCCAGCGCCGGCGTCAGTTTCAGTGTGCCTTCCAGACGGTCACTCGATACGATCCCCGGTTTCTGATACGGGAAATAGCTGGAAGGATAAAATGCCGCCGGACGCATCTGCTCATCCAGCACCAGAACATTCGGCGCATACACGGTTTTACCGGTCGCGATACTGGTCAGTGTAATTTCAAGCGAGCCACGGTCAGCAGGTAATGCGAAAGCCCCGACGGCACCCTGAATTTCACCCTGATTAATTTCAGCGCTGGACGTGCCCAGCGTGACATCCTGCGTCATTGGCGGAACCAGCGGCGTCCATGAAAGGTTGCGTAAGGTCTGGCTGGAAATAGCCGGTGCCGTATTCGCATCATTTTGCGCAGCATTCACTCCCGCAGGGACAGCAGCCAACAGGCTCAGCGACAGACACAGTGACAGCAGATTCTTTTTCATTATTGGTTCCTTTGAAATCACCATGAAGGCTGGCGGTCATCAGCGACAATCCGCCAGCCAGCACATCTTCTTTACTGCGATTTTTAAAGCTTACATTGCCATTTTTCCAAACTCTTTCGGGTTGCCGGAAGGCGGCAAGCGTCCAAGTCCCCGGGAGCGTAGACAACTACGTGACCGGGGCGAGGACGCGCAGCCAACGCATCGGCAGCGCGAAGGAGGAAGGAAAAATTTACCACCAGATTTCCATTTGGGCGCCGAACGTTACTTCATCGTCATTACCACGGCTGAAGGTACGGGTGCTGGTATCATTCATCGCTAAGCCATTGTTTGTGCCGGTATCGGTGTCGTAACCCCATTTTTCATCCCAGTTCGCATAAGTGGCAAACACGCGGATGGCCGGACGTGACCAGATGCTGTCGCCAGCCTGCCATTGTTGCGCCAGGGTGACTTTGTACTGACCATTTTTGTCGCCGGTACGCTGAGATTTCACGTTGTCGTAACCCACTTCCAGCAAGGTACTCATGATCGGGGTCCATTTGTACATCGGACGGACACCGACGGTATACCAGGTGGTGCCGTTGTTGTTATCACGATCAACGTCCTGATACATTGCCACGTACATCAGGCTCCAGGTGTCGTTGAAGTCGATAGCACCGTGATCGAGAACGCGCACCATGCTGCCGTTGTTATTGATGGCTGCGCCATTAGAGTGGCCGTTTGCCGTGCCCTGACCCGGATCGGTCATGGAGTCAGAAGCATATTGCAGAACGAATTTATTGTAGCCGTTGTAAATGCTTTGCGTATGTTCCGCAGTGACCAGGAAACCGTCTTTGGTGGCATCATCCGCCAGTGAATAACCGTCACGCGCATTGGCACGACCATAATCCACCCCTAACTCCAGTACGCCGCCCGGGTTAGTTTGCAGGCCCGCCAGACGCACGTCGAACACGTCGTTGGAGGTTGGCACTTCGTTACGCTGGTCGGCAATATAACCGTATGAACCGCCGCTTTCGGTATTACGGGTTGCAGCCAGAGACAATTTACCGAAGCCCAGATCGATATCTTCCAGACCCGCACCAGGACCTGAAATATCCCAGTAGTAGAAGTCGATCATGTGAACATCATGACGTTGGTAGAAACGCTTACCCGCCCAGATGGTGGAGCCCGGCAGCCATTCGATCAGGTTCTTACCCTTCACGTTGGCTTCGCGGAAAGCCGGATCGGTTGACTCCCAGTCGTTCTGTTGAGAGACGGAATACGCCACGTTGGTGTCGAAATAGAAGCTCTTATCTCCTTCTTTCCACACTTCCTGACCCAGTTTCAACTCTGCATACGTCTCGCATTCGTTACCAAGACGGTATTTGCTGTCTGCACCGGTTGCTTTGAAACATTGCTGTTCGCCGCCGCTGCCGGTCCAGCCAATACCCGAACGGGCATAACCGGTGAAATCTACCGCCATTGCTTGTGTAGAAAGGATGCCAGCAGCCACTGCCAGCGCCAGGGAAGAACTACGCATTGTGATCATCATTTTCTCCTGTAGGGGATCGCGTGCTTTCAAACACCAGGTTCTGGGTGTAACCGGCGACATGCAGTGCCATCCTCGCGGAACAGATGACAGCGGTGTGGCGGCAAACCAATGGCGAATGTTGCACCTTCTTCTACCAGCACCACGTCGTTCTGGCGGTACACCAGGTTCTGACGAATTGCCGGAATTTGGATGTGGATCTGTGTTTCGTTACCCAGTTGCTCGACAACCTGCACTTCGCCGGAAAGCGTCACTTCAGCGACGTCGCTTGGCAGAAGATGTTCAGGGCGGATACCCAGTGACAGGTTGCTGCCGACGTTAACGTTGGTCCCCTCCACCGGCAGCCAGACTTGCTGGCGGTTTGGCAACTCGACCTGCACACGTGCAGGTTCAGCACCGGTGACTTTCACCGGCAGGAAATTCATTTTTGGAGAGCCGATAAAACCGGCGACAAAGCGGTTGGCAGGATAGTGATACAGCCCGAGCGGCTTACCGACCTGAGCGATATGTCCGGCATCGAGCACCACGATTTTATCGGCCAGCGTCATCGCTTCGACCTGATCGTGAGTCACATAAATCATGGTGCGTTTCAGGCGCTTATGCAGGCGTGAAATTTCAATGCGCATCTGCACACGCAGCGCGGCATCTAAGTTAGAAAGGGGCTCGTCAAGCAGAAAAACCGTCGGCTCGGCAACCAGCGTACGGCCAATCGCCACGCGCTGACGTTGTCCGCCGGAAAGCGCTTTCGGGCGTCTGTCCAGCAAGTGCGCCAATTGCAACACTTCGGATACCTGATTCACCCGCTGGCTGATCTCGGTTTTTTTCGCACCGGCCAGCTTCAGGCCAAAAGACATGTTTTCTGCCACGGACAGGTGCGGATAAAGCGCATAAGACTGGAACACCATGCCAATGCCACGATCGGCGGGCGGTACTTCGTTCATGCGTTTATCGCCAATCTTTAATTCACCGGACGTGATGTCTTCCAGACCAGCAATCATGCGTAGCAGCGTGGATTTACCACAGCCGGACGGCCCGACAAACACAACAAACTCGCCTTCTTCTATTTCCAGATTGATATCACTGGAAATCACGGTATCGCCAAAGGCTTTGTACACGCTGTTAAGGGAAACGCTCGCCATCCTGAACTCCTGTACTTGTTGCCAGCGAGAAAACTCGATGCAACGGAGAGTGAAGGATTAGCCGGTTATCGTAATCATCCGTAACAAAGTTTTTCATGGGGGAGGAGCAGGGAGGATGACGGTTTCCCGTAAACGGATGAAAGTTCATACCAAAAATCAAATTCGTGATCTGAATGGCAAAAAACGAAGCATAATTTTGAGTGATGAGCCACATAACGCCTGAGAGTGTCGGCGGGATCACATTCTGAGAGACGGGGGCGTAGAGAGGGGGATGATGAAGCGCCGACAGGTTGAATCCACACTGGCGTCGTACCCTGTCTTTTCCGTCTCAGACGATAAAAAAACCGACTACAAAAGGATTGGATTATGACCCTCAGCATTAAGAAGATTGTTAAACACACACTGGCACTCTCGGCGCTGGCTACGCTGGTGCTGTCATCTTCCGCGTTCGCCAAAATAGAAGAAGGGAAACTGGTCATCTGGATTAACGGTGACAAGGGCTATAACGGCCTGGCGGAAGTCGGTAAGAAATTTGAAAAAGACACCGGCATTAAAGTGACGGTAGAGCATCCTGACAAGCTGGAAGAAAAATACCCGCAAGTGGCCGCCACCGGCGGCGGCCCTGACATCATCTTCTGGGCACATGACCGTTTTGGCGGCTACGCACAATCCGGCCTGCTGGCTGAAATCAGCCCGGATCAGACCTTTAAAGATAAACTGTTCCCGTTCACCTGGGATGCAGTCACCTTCAACGGCAAGCTGATCGGCTATCCGGTCGCGGTTGAAGCGCTGTCACTGATTTACAACAAAGACATCATTAAAGAAGCACCAAAAACCTGGGAAGAGATCCCGGCGCTGGATAAAGAGCTACGCGCCAAAGGCAAGAGCGCCATCATGTGGAACTTGCAGGAACCGTACTTCACCTGGCCGATCATCGCGGCTGATGGCGGTTATGCGTTCAAATATGAAGACGGTAAATACAACATTAAAGACACCGGCGTGAATAACGCAGGTTCACAGGCTGGTCTGCAATTCATTATCGATCTGGTGAAAAACAAGCACATTAATGCTGACACCGATTACTCCATTGCTGAGGCCGCGTTCAACAAAGGCCAGACCGCCATGACCATTGACGGTCCGTGGGCATGGTCAAACCTCGACAAGAGCAAAATCAACTACGGCGTGACGCTGCTGCCAACGTTCCACGGCAAACCGTCTAAACCGTTCGTCGGCGTACTGACGGCCGGTATCAATGCCGCCAGCCCGAACAAAGAACTGGCGAAAGAATTCCTGGAAAATTACCTGATCACTGATGACGGTCTGGCTGTGGTGAACAAGGACAAACCGCTGGGTGCCGTGGCGCTGAAGTCTTATCAGGAAAAACTGGAAAAAGACCCGCGCATTGCTGCCACCATGGCTAACTCGAAGAACGGTGAAATCATGCCAAATATCCCGCAGATGAGCGCCTTCTGGTATGCAGAACGCAGCGCAATCATTAACGCGGTAAATGGCCGACAAACCGTTGTACAAGCGCTGAAAGACGTAGAAACACGCATTACCAAGTAATGCCAAAGCATTAGCTCAATGAACGGTGCGCAACTCACGGGTTGCACACCGCCACCACAAGGATTGTCCTTATGCCAAGAGCCAAAAAACGGCCGTTCAGCAATGCGTTCAAATGGCTGATCATCGCCCTGCTCGCCTGCTTTACCGGTTATCTGATCGTGCTGATGTATGCGCAGGGCGAAACCCTTTTTGCCATTCTGACCCTGATCCTCTCCGGTGTCGGCTTATACATTTATGGCAACCGCCGCGCCTATTCGTGGCGCTATGTATACCCCGGTCTGGCCGGGATGTTGTTATTTGTGCTGTTCCCGCTGATCTGCACCATCGCAATCGCCTTCACCAACTACAGCAGTACTAATCAGCTGACCTTTGAGCGCGCACAGTCTGTGCTGATGGGACGTGAATTCCAGGGCGGCAAGGTGCTGAATTTCGCCCTCTACCCCGCCGGTGATAAATGGCAACTGGCACTGACGTCAGCGGATAACAGCGAGACGCTGGTTTCCCCGCCTTTTGCTTTCAACGCTCAGGCGCCGCAAACGCTGGACATGCTGCCGCAAACCGCGCCATCGGCTGAAAAAGCCGGATTACGGGTGGTGACACAAAACCGTCTGGCGCTCGGTCTGATCTCAGCGAAATTACCCGACGGCGAAATGCTGCGCATGAGCTCACTGCGCCAGTTCTCCGGCACGCAGGCGTTGTACAAACCCGGTGAAGATAAGAAGCAACTGACCAACGTACAAACCGGCACGATTTACCGCCCGAATATGGACACCGGTTTCTATCAGGCTGTAAACGCCCAGGGCGAATGGCAGGCTGAAAAACTCAGCCCGGGCTTTACCGTCGGCATTGGCTGGGGCAACTTCCTGCGCGTGCTACATGACGAAGGGATCCAGAAACCTTTCCTGTCCATTTTTGTCTGGACCGTGGTGTTCGCCCTGTTGACCGTGGTGCTCACCGTCGCGGTCGGCATGGTGCTGGCCTGCGTCGTACAGTGGGAAGAACTCAGGGGCAAAGCGGCGTACCGTATCCTGCTGATCCTGCCTTACGCCGTTCCCGCATTTATTTCGATTCTTATTTTCAAAGGGTTATTCAATCAGAGCTTCGGTGAAATAAACCTGATGCTCAGCGCGCTGTTTGGTATCAAACCGGCATGGTTCAGCGATCCGTGGACCGCCAAAAGCATGATCATTATCGTCAACACCTGGCTCGGTTATCCGTACATGATGATCCTGTGCATGGGCCTGCTGAAAGCGATCCCAGACGATCTTTACGAAGCATCCGCAATGGACGGCGCGACGCCGATGCAGAACTTCTTTCGCATCACGCTCCCGCTGTTGATCAAACCGCTGACGCCGCTGATGATCGCCAGTTTCGCGTTTAACTTTAATAACTTCGTACTGATCCAACTGCTGACCAACGGCGGGCCGGACATGCTCGGCACCACTACGCCAGCGGGTCATACCGATTTGCTGGTCAGCTACACCTATCGCATCGCCTTTGAAGGCGGCGGCGGGCAGGACTTCGGGCTGGCGGCGGCGATTGCCACGCTGATCTTCCTGCTGGTGGGTGCGCTGGCTATCGTGAACCTGAAAGCATCACGCATGAAATTCGACTAAGGAGAAACAGACAATGCCCATGGTTAAACCGAAGTCGCAGAAAGTCAGATTGCTGATGACGCACCTTTTACTGCTGTGCTTTCTGGCGCTGATCCTGTTCCCGTTGCTGATGGTATTCGCCATTTCGCTGCGCCCGGGTAACTTTGCCACCGGCAGTCTGATCCCGGATCAGGTCTCGTGGGATCACTGGAAACTGGCACTCGGGATTGCCGTCACCAACAGCGACGGCAGCATCACGCCACCGCCGTTTCCGGTCATGTTGTGGCTGTGGAATTCGGTCAAGATCGCCGGGATTACCGCTGTCGGCATCGTCGCGCTTTCTACCACCTGCGCCTACGCCTTTGCCCGCATGAAATTCCGCGGTAAAAGTTCGCTGCTCAAAGGGATGCTGATTTTCCAGATGTTCCCGGCGGTGCTGTCACTGGTGGCGTTATATGCCCTGTTTGACCGTCTCGGCATGTACGTGCCGTTTCTCGGGCTGAATACGCATGGCGGTGTCATATTTGCCTATATGGGCGGTATCGCCCTGCACGTCTGGACCATCAAAGGTTATTTCGAAACCATCGACGGCTCGCTGGAAGAAGCGGCCGCGCTGGATGGTGCCAGCCCGTGGCAGGCATTCCGTCTGGTGCTTTTGCCGCTGTCTGTACCTATTCTGGCGGTGGTGTTCATTCTGTCGTTCATCGCGGCTATTACCGAAGTGCCGGTGGCATCGTTACTGCTGCGTGACGTCAACAGCTACACGCTGGCGGTCGGCATGCAGCAATATCTGAATCCGCAAAATTATTTGTGGGGTGACTTTGCCGCGGCGGCGATTCTGTCTGCCATTCCGATTACGGCAGTGTTCCTGATTGCTCAACGCTGGCTGGTGGGCGGCTTAACGGCAGGGGGAGTGAAAGGTTAACGGTAAGGCTAATGCGCTTTGTAATACTTGAGCAATTCCCTGTGTCTTGGGCGGCCGAATGGCCGCCCTTTTTTATTTATTACACCGACAATTTATTTGAAGGCGACTTCTCCCTCATACTTCCAGTAAGTATTGTCGGTTTTATTAGTTGGGAAGTACCAATAACGGCCATCGTTTCCTGTCGCTTTCAAGGTAAATAACTCAAGGCGACCGTTGTAAGGATTACTGTAAATAAACGTCGTTCCCAGGCTCGCTTTACGATCGTTTTCTCCCCACTGTGCATAACCCATTAACGATTCGTTATTGGTTTTTGCTGTTTCCTTATCAGTGCCTAAATAAATCCAGTCAGCATTGTTGGTTTTATTGGTTGGGAAATACCAATATTGGCCGGTTTTGGCGGCGGAGAAATATTCAGTCTGATGGTTATAAGGGTTGTCGTAAACATAGATATTGCCACGCTCACCATAATGGCCATTTTCCTCCCATTGATGGCAGCAGGTATCATCCGGTGCGTCTGGTTGAGCAAACTGTGAAAGCACCTTACTGAACGCATACTTCGGTGCCTGTTCTTCGGTCAGACCACTATGGGTGGCCTCTACAACGCCCGCAGGTCCTGGCTGATCGCGGACCATAGACCAGATACCGATCATCCCGAGATTACGTTCTTTCGCCTGTTCCATCACAATGTTGGCATCTGACAGATAGAAGGTTTCACCTTGCACATCGTTGTACCCGATCATCGGCGTAGTGCCCATCATGGCGTTAATTTGCGCATCAGTTTTATCGGCGTAAATTTCTTTCAGCTGAAGGAACATATTGTCGATAGCAGAAGTCGCACAATGACCATGAATATTCTGACCTTCAGTACCTGTGGACTGGCAGATACTATTGCCATAATCCATGGTCATGATGTTAATACCTGCCAGTTCGATGCCTTTCGCTTTCGCATCGTTCAGCACGTACATGCCTTCAGCCGTCAGACCGGTAGGCAGAACAGGCAATGTGTACCAGACTGCGATTTTCTTACCGTCTTTTTTCCATTGATCCTGTGCCGCTTTTACAGCAGTATTCCGGCGCTGAACGATGGCGCTATCAGCCAGATACCCCCCCTCAATGTCAAAATCCAGTACCTTCAGATTCAGGTTTTCAACGATATCCACATACATCTGTTTCAGGTCATCAATATTGTGACAGGCAGCAGCAAGAGGCGCATTATTTGCACCACCAATGGAAACCATAACGTCCCCGCCAGCTTCACGTAATGCTTTGATTTTTGAATACTGGGCGTAGTTTTGCAGATTGTATGCTGTACCCCAGGTTGGCATACAAGTGTCTGTGTCTTTCGCCACCACAAATGCCATAGTGAAATGGTTAATACCCTGCTCCGTGGCCAGTTTAGCCAGATCAGGAATATCGTTTAACGTGAAGTCAACATAAGGAGCATAGACATGCGCTGGCCAGTCACTTTTTGCTGTACCGACGCGATCTTTCGTGCCAGTCCAGTCGACAATCGCTTTCCAGGTGTTGATATCGGTTGGTGAAACCTTCTGAACTTTAGCCTGGGAAACGTACGGCTGATTTTGGAATCGAACCAGTGTATTCGCGGCATACAGCTTAGAGGCATCGAATACCGGCGCAGCGGCCAGTTCCTCATCGGTATATCGTGTTGATGCGTCTAATGGCTTCCAGGGTGCGCCATTGACCCCGTCCGGGTTCTGATTGGCAACATCTGCCGGATCCTTACCTACTGTATAAAATAAGGCCTCATAGCTCTGCGAGCCTACAGTGACCACATCGCCTTCATTATAAACGGTTTCAGCATTCCACGGTTTCGCCGGGATATAAGCTTGCCATGGGTTGCGGACATCAGGCGCGAAAGAATTCGCAGGTATTGTGGTCGTGGCCTGATAATTGGTTTCGCCGGCAGAAACAATATCCCCCTCCTGGTAAACTTTATCGGCACTAAAGGCAGGATAAGTAGGGGTGTCGGAGCCTGGAATGTCGCAACTGGTCGGGTTGCCATATTGCGTGATTTCCGCCGGAGTTGCATCACGGACATAATTCCACGGGTTAGAACCTTCTGGTGCGTCCGGAGTGACCGGACAATTGGTTGCCCCCACCCACCAGGCATTCTGATAGACGGAGCCATCAAAAATAACCTGAATGGTGTCTCCGCCCTCCTGACCATTCCAGGCTTCCAACGCACAGGCGCTGCCTGCAACCGCCAGCATCCCCATACCTAACATGGCTTTGCTGATTTTATTAAATTCCATTTTAATTTCCTTTATTATTAAATGCTTTACAAAATTAACCGGCTTTAATTAAATAATTAACCGCTTGTACAGGCACATATACTAATAGAGAAATTAAATCATGGCTGTTAATTAATTAATTCAGAAAACTTACGGAAACTAATCACATAAAAAACTGATTCACGAGATGAATGCATTAGTAATTTACATTTTGGAAAGAAATTAATTTATTCTTATCAGTTAAATAAAAAGACAATAAAAAAGACAATAAAAAGAGAGCCATGATATGACTCATGGCTCTCTTTGTAATGATGACAGTTTAATTTACCGAGACTTTCCGGCGACGTTTATCAAGATCTTTAATCAGCTTATTCACCTGCTCGTCGGCGAACATGTCTTCGAGCGTATGAGAAAGCTTACGCCGCCAGTTCGGGTATTCATCGCTGGTGCCGGGCACATTGACCGGTGTGTCCATGTCCAGCCAGTCTTCCGGTTGCAGACCGAGCAAGGCGCAGGCGCTGTCGGCAACGTAGCGTTGCAGACCCCGGTTGAGTACCGGCGTCATTTCCATCAGCGCGGCTTTATGCCCGGTTTTCTTCGGGATGCAACCGTAATGATGCAGGCCGTCGAGCAACCCCTGACGTGCGCGGGCACGGTCAGCGTACAGCGCCTGTAAAACAGCTTCGTCACGGTATAAACCGAGGGTTTTGCCCAGCGCCAGATCGTCACTTTGCCAGTAGCCTCGCAGCGTCGGCAGGTCATGCGTGGTGATAGTTGCCATCGCCTGAACCGGATAGGACTGCGGCGCGCGGAAGTTGTTTTCCTCATCGCGTTCGAAATACAGCACCTTATAGGAATACACACCGCTTTCGCGCAGCTTACTGACGATCTCGACCGGCACCGTACCCAGATCTTCGCCGATCACCATGCAGCGGTGCCGCTGACTTTCCAGTGCTAAAATGGCCAGCAGATCATCCACCGGATACTGTACATACGCGCCTTTATCCGCCGTTTCACCAGCCGGGATCCACCACAGACGCAGCAACGTCATCACATGATCAATACGCAATGCACCGCAGCTGGTCATATTGGCACGCAGAAGATCGATAAACGGCTGATAGCCGCGTCTCACCATCACATGCGGATCCATCGGGCGCAGATCCCAGTTCTGTCCGAGCGGGCCCAGAATATCCGGCGGCGCCCCCACCGAGGCTTTCAGGCAATACAGCTCGCCGTCACCCCAGGTTTCGGAGCCGCCTTCTACCACGCCGACCGCCAGATCCCGGTAAAGCCCCATCGGCATCTCGTACTGCTGGCTGGTGTGGTAACACTGCGTAAACTGCGTTTCCGCCAGCCACTGCAACCACACATAAAACTCCACATCCTGCGCATGCTGTTCACAGAATGCCCTCACAGCCGGGCCCCGGGCATCATGATATTTTTCCGGCCAGCGGTTCCAGCCAAGCGCCACATCACTTTCTTTCGCCAGATACTCGTACAATGCATCAAAGGCAGCCTGCAGATACAGGCTTTCACCGCCCTGTTTGACGAAATTACCCAGGGACTTCACCTGCGGATCCTGTGGCTTACGCCCCAGGAAATGCGCGTAAGCCAGCCGTAACCCTTCTAATTTCAGCGGCATGACGTTAGCGTAATCCACCCGGTCATTCGCGCGCACCGCCTGTATGCGTTGCTGCGTCAGCGGCTGATGCCACCATTGTTGCGCCGCATCGCTTTGCCTGAAATCTTCTACCGCACTGACGTCGATATAAATCACATTCAGCCAGCGGCGGGAAGACGGGCTATAGGGGCTGGCAGCCACCGGGTTCGCCGGATACAGCGCGTGGATCGGATTAAGCCCGACAAATGCGCCGCCGCGTTGAGCGATATTTTTCAGCATCATACTGAGGTCACCGAAATCACCGATGCCCCAGTTATTTTCCGAGCGCAACGTATAGAGCTGTACGCAGGCGCCCCACAGTTTTTTACCGGCCAGCAGGGCATCCGGTTCATAACAGCGTTTCGGTGCCACAATGACCCGGCAATCCCACTGTTGCGCGTCCTGTGTCAACGTCAGCTGATGATAGCCGGCAGGAATTTTACCCGGCAGCGCCAGTGTCATTTTGCCGCTGATCCGCCCCTTTTGCGTCGTGCCGCTTTCCAGCTTCAGTGTCCAGGCATATTCGCCTTCACCGCTGACCGGTAATGCCAGACGGCTGCCCGTGACAAATACTTTGACCGACGGTACCGGTGTGGTCACCGGGCGGCTGTGTCCCGCCTCCCAGCCCATCGCCGATAACAGCTCACGCTTGGTCTCAGGGGCGATCGCCTGCTGTTTACCGTGCGCGTTAATAAAACCAGAGGCGATCCCCGCCTCCCTGGCGGCCTGCTCCAGTGCTTTGTTCTCCATGCCGGCTCCTTATCGCTTCGCCTGCCAGATCCGCTGCTGATAATCGCGGATCGAACGGTCGGAACTGAACATCCCTACGCGGGACGTGTTGAGGATAGTTTTGCGCGTCCATTCATCCTGATCGCGATACAGCGCGTCCACTTTCTGCTGTGCCGCACAGTAATCCGCAAAGTCGGCCAGCACCAGATACGGGTCGCCGCCGCCCAGCAAGCTGTCGAGCATCAGACTGAACGCCTGCTTGTCACCATTGCTGAAGAAGCCGTTTTCCAGTTCTTTGAGAATTTTATCCAGGTGCTTGTCTTTCTTGCGAATTTTAAGCGGATCGTACCCCTCCGCCTGCAAAGCTTTGACCTGATCGACGGTATGACCAAAGATGAAGATATTGTCTTCACCCACCTCTTCGGCAATCTCAACGTTCGCACCGTCGAGGGTGCCGACGGTCAGCGCACCGTTCAGTGCCAGTTTCATGTTGCCGGTACCAGATGCTTCTTTGCCCGCTGTTGAGATCTGCTCGGATACATCGGCTGCCGGGATCATCAGTTCAGCCACGGATACGCGGTAATCCGGGATAAATACCACTTTGATGCGGTCACGCACCAGCGGATCGTTATTCACTTTTTCCGCCACCTTATTGATGGCGTAGATAATATTTTTCGCCAGGTAATAACCCGGTGCCGCTTTCGCGCCGAACAGGAAGACACGCGGCACCAGGTCCATTTCCGGGTTATCACGCAACTGGCGGTACAGCGACAAAATGTGCAGCAGGTTAAGGTGCTGGCGTTTGTACTCATGCAGGCGTTTGATCTGTACATCGAAAATGGCATCAGGGTTGAGCGTCAGTCCCATTGTCTGTTGCACGTAATGCGCCAGTTTGATTTTGTTCTCACGCTTAATGGCCTGATAACGCTGACGGAACTTTTTGTTGTCGGCAAAACCTTCCAGCCCTTTCAGCGCGTCGAGGTCATTCACCCATTCCGTTTTCAGGGTGTCATCAATCAGCGATGACAGCGCAGGGTTACACTGTTTCAGCCAGCGGCGCGGTGTGATGCCGTTGGTCACGTTATGGAATTTATTCGGCCACAGCAGGTGGTATTCCGGGAACAGATCTTTGACCACCAGTTCGGAATGCAACGCTGCCACGCCGTTCACCGCAAAACCACTGACCACGCACAGATTCGCCATCCGCACTTGTTTGTCCTGATGAACTGACAGTTTTTCCCATACGGCTTTGTCACCCGGCCACTGTTTTTCGACCACCTTTTTAAAGCGGGCATTGATGGCTTTGATCAACGAGAAATGGCGGGGAAGCAGGCTGCGCACCAGTTTTTCATCCCAGCATTCCAGCGCTTCCGGCATCAGTGTGTGGTTGGTGTACGCGAATGTCTGACGGGTGATCGCCCAGGCCGCATCCCAGTCAAGCTGATGTTCGTCGAGCAAAATACGCAGCAGCTCAGGAATGGCAATGGTCGGGTGCGTATCATTGAGCTGGATGACTTCGAATTTCGGTAAATCCTCAATTTTCCGGCCAAGGAAATGATGGCGGCGCAGGATATCGGCCACCGAGCAGGCGCACTGGAAATATTGCTGCATCAGGCGCAGGCGTTTACCGGCGTCATGATTGTCATTCGGATAAAGCACTTTGGTGAGTTTGGCCGCATCAATGCCTTTTTGCTCGGCTTTAAGAAATTCACCGTCATTGAACAACGTCAGATCGAACGGATGTACGTCAGTGGCCTGCCACAGGCGCAGCGGTTGGGTGACACCATTTTTGTAACCGACCACCGGCAGATCCCAGGCTTCCCCCCGCAGGGTAAACGCGGGCTGCCAGCGTTGAACGCCCTTTTCGTTTTTCGTCAGTTTGCCGCCGAACGCGACATCTACAGACAGCGAGCTATTGTGGCTGAACCACGGATAGCTTTCGCGATGCCAGCTGTCCGGCGCTTCCTGTTGCTTACCTTCGCTGAACGACTGGCGGAAAAGACCATACTGATAGTTCAGACCATAGCCGGTCGCGGGTTGCCCGACGGTTGCCATAGAATCGAGGAAACAGGCAGCCAGACGGCCTAACCCGCCATTGCCGAGTGCCGGATCGGTTTCCTGCTCCAGCACATCGGCCAGTTCAACCCCCTGCTCTTTCAGCGCCTGACTGACCGTGTCATACCAGCCGAGATTGATCAGATTGTTTGCGGTCAGGCGCCCGATCAGGAACTCCATCGAGATATAGTTAACGTGGCGCTGAGGCTGTTTTGTCGCTTTTGCCGCAGGCTGCGCACTCAATTGTTCAGATAATGCGGCACTGGTAGCCTGCCACCACTGATGCGGTGTCATATCCTGTGCCTGTTGCAAACCGAACCCTTGCCACTGGCGTTTCAGCGCGGCTAAAAATTGCGTCTTATCTAAAGTCACCTGCATTTCATGCCTCTTTATCGGGGAATTTGTAGGGAAAGCCTGATGTTGATTATCACTATGCTGACGTGTGTATCGGTCAGCGGCATCATCCCGGTAAAGATTAGGCAGGGAGGAGAAACGGGGCGTAGCCGGAGGAGACGGAGGTTCAGGGCAAACGCCTGAAAATTTGTATTAAGAAGTGTGATGCAGAGCAACTTAACGGCATGTAAAAACGTAACATTCTTGCAATCAATGTTTCAAAGGAGGACTTTAGAAAAAGTGATTAATTACACGCTGTGAAATAAATAACACCCCTCTGTCCCTTTCTGTCAAAAGAATCGAAAAAAATGCTGATCCCTTCAAAATTAAGCCGCCCGGTGCGGCAGCAAAATACAGTAGTTCGGGAACGTCTGCTGACGAAGCTCTCGACTGCGCCGAATTATCGTCTGACCCTGGTCGCCAGTCCGGCGGGCTATGGGAAAACGACGCTGGTGGCGCACTGGGCAGCAGGCAAAAGCGATCTGGGCTGGTATTCTCTTGATGAAAGCGACAATCAGCCGGAGCGCTTTGCCTGCTATCTGATTGCTGCTGTGCAGCAGGCCTGCGGCGGACATTGCGTCAAAAGCGAAGCGCTGAGTCTGAAGCATCAGTACGCCAGTCTGCCGGCGCTGTTTGCCCAGCTTTTTGTGGAACTTTCCGACTGGCACAGCCCGTTGCTGCTGGTCATCGATGATTATCATCTGATTTCCAATGATGCCATTCATGAAGGGATGCGTTTTTTCCTGCGCCATCAGCCGGAAAATCTTTCACTGGTGGTGCTTTCACGCACCCTGCCGCCGCTGGGCATCGCCAATATGCGTGTACGCGAGCAACTGCTGGAGCTCAACGCTTCGCATCTGGCCTTTACGCATCCGGAAACACAGCAATTTTTCGATAACCGGCTGAAAGACCCGATTGAGCAGGCGGACAGTAGCCGGTTATGTGACGAAGTCGCAGGATGGGCCACCGCGTTGCAACTGATTGCCCTATCGGCACGGCAGTCTTCGCACTCTTCCCAGCATTCGACCCAGCAGTCCGCACGTAAGCTGGCCGGGTTGAATGCCAGCCATCTTTCTGAATATCTGGTGGATGAAGTTCTGAATCGCGTTGATGCACCGACGCGTGATTTTCTCCTGCGCTGCTCGCTGTTGCGCTCGATGAACGATGCGCTGATTGTGCGCCTGACCGGCAGTGAAAATGGTCAGCAACGTCTGGAGGAGCTGGAGCGCCAGGGGTTATTCATTAATCGCATGGATGACAGCGGCGAATGGTTTAACTTCCACCCGCTGTTTGCCACCTTCCTGCGGCAGCGCTGTCAGTGGGAACTGGCGTCTGAGCTGCCCGCTATTCATCGCGCTGCCGCCGAAGGCTGGCTGGCACAAGGTTTCCCTGCCGAAGCGATTCATCATGCGCTGGGTGCCGAAGACACTCATCTGCTGCGCGATATTCTGCTGCAACACGCCTGGGCGCTGTTTAATCAAAGCGAACTGGCGTTGCTGGAAGAATGTCTGGCCGCCCTGCCTTACGACCGGCTGATTCAGAATCCTAAGCTGGTGCTGTTACAGGCATGGCTGGCACAAAGCCAGCACCGTTATGCTGAAGTCGACGTGCTGCTGGCTCGCGCTGAAAACGAAATGAAACAGCGTAATATTGTGATGGAACAGGCGCAGGCAGCCGAGTTTGATGCGCTGCGTGCACAGGTGGCCATCAACGACGGACGACAGGATGAAGCGGAAAAACTGGCCGCTGAGGCCCTGCGTTATCTGCCTTATGAAAGCTATTACAGCCGCATTGTGGCGACATCCGTCACCGGTGAAATCCAGCACTGCAAAGGGGATCTCACCCGCGCACTGCCGCTGATGCAACAGACCGAACAAATCGCACGCCGTTACGAAGCCTATCACTACGCTTTATGGGCGCTGCTGCAACAGAGTGAGATCCTGATTGCTCAGGGTTTTTTGCAGGCCGCGTTTGAGATGCAGGATCGCGCTTTTGAACTGGTACGCGAACAGCATCTGGAACAATTGCCGATGCACGAATTTTTACTGCGTTTACGTTCACAACTTTTGTGGTCGTGGTCGCGGCTCGATGATGCGGAAGAAGCCGCGCGTGAAGGGCTTAATGTGCTGACCAACTTCCAGCCACAGCAGCAGTTGCAATGTCTGGCGATGCTGGCGAAATGTTCGCTGGCACGCGGCCAGCTCGACAATGCCCATCACCATTTGCAGCGCTGTGAAGCGTTGCTGAAAACGGGTCAGTATCACATCGACTGGCTGACCAATACCGATAAGCCACGTGTGATTTACTGGCAGATGATTGGCGATAAAAACGCGGCACGTCAGTGGCTGCAACAGGCGCGTAAACCGGATATGGCGGATAACCATTTTCAGCAAGGTCAGTGGCGCAACATCGCCCGTGTACAAATTTTGCTGGAAAAGTTTGATGAAGCAGAAGTGGTGCTGGATGAACTGAATCTGAATGCCCGGCAGCTGCGCCTGACCAGCGATCTCAACCGCAATTTACTGCTGAGTAACTTACTTTACTGGCAAACCGGGCGCAGAAGTGACGCCCAAAAGGTATTGATCGAAGCGCTGTCACTGGCGAACCGCACCGGTTTTATCAGCCATTTCGTCATTGAAGGGGAAATGATGGCGCAACAACTGCGCCAGCTGATCCAGCTTAATCTGTTGCCGGAGCTGGAACAGCGTCGCGCCCAACAGATTTTGCGCGAAATTAACCAGCATCACCGCCATAAGTTTGCCCATTTCGACGAAGGCTTTGTGAACAAACTACTGACCCATCCGCAGGTGCCGGAACTTATCCGCACCAGCCCGCTGACTCAGCGCGAATGGCAGGTTCTGGGGCTGATTTACTCCGGCTACAGTAATGACCAGATTGCCGGTGAGCTGGATGTAGCCTCGACGACGATCAAAACGCATATCCGTAATCTCTACCAGAAACTGGGCGTCGCACACCGGCAGGAAGCGGTACAGCAGGCTCAGCATCTGTTACAAGTCATGGGCTACGGCGCGTAATTATCCCGTCGGCAGACATCGCGATTTAGCCGCTTTCATAACACATCATCAAAATAAGTTGATGTGTTATGCCTATTTTTCATTAGCGCACATTTTTTACTCAAAAATAAAATCCGGTGATATAATGTGACCGTCGTCACATAATTGTAATTCACCATTTCTTCAGTAAAGCCCATTGCCCGCCTGTTGTAGCAGTCCTCCGGCTGTTTTTTGGCTTCGTGCAAGCGGCTGTAGTGAGTAAGGATTTTATCGATGGGTACATTAACTGCCGGGATTTTAATGATGCGCTGGGAATTGCTGAGCGCCTTTTTGATGTTCTGCACCAGCCAGCTTAATATTGTTTGTCGCCAGTCCAGCCGCAATACCATGGCATTCGTTTGCAGCGGTATCGGTCTGACCGTGACCTGTTTTTTTGTCATGAGCCTGATGGGCATGAGCTACAACGCCGTTGCCATCGCGCAGTTCTGGGCAAACACCAAAGACGTTTTCTTTGATGTCATGAGTAAAACCCCGACCGATATGTCTTACTACTATTAGTCTGATGTCCTTAGCGGATATTCCTGAATATTAAAGGGCAGAGCCGTATGTGCTGCCCTTTTGTATTATCCACGCGCTTCCCCCGCCAGACTTTTGATGCTTATTTGTTCAGCCAGATGTCATGTAATCCTAAATATAAAAATTTGCGTGATGCATCAAAGGTCTTTTTGTATCTATCATTCTGATTACCTGTAAATTGCGGGATGTCCCGAAAGGTAAAAAGATATTGTGTTGGCGTCTAAACTATTCATTGCTAATAGTTGAACGGACGTATTAGATTCTCACTCTATACTTTTCTTAGAATGATCATTGCTTTGTTTGCTTCAGGCTGCTGAATTTTCTCTGATTTAGCTCCCCTGTTTATGGCTGAAGGAATTCCGATGAATACGCATCACATGCTTGGCGCGTTAGTGTTACTGGTAAGTTCTGCTTCTTCTCTCGCCGTTGAAACAACGGGCATACCTCAGGATCAGGTGAAAGAACGCAACGCGTTCATTGCTGACCTGATGAAAAAAATGACCCTTGATGAAAAAATCGGTCAGCTGAATCTGGTCACTGTGGGGCCTGAGTACCAAAAAGAAGCGATTATGGCTGACATCCGCGCCGGTAAAGTCGGTGGCGTGTTTAATACTGTAACGAAACCTGATATTCGCCGTATGCAGGATCAGGTGCAGTACAGCCGCCTGAAAATCCCACCGTTTTATGCCTATGATGTGGTGCATGGTCAGCGCACCATTTTTCCTATCAGCCTCGGTCTGGCGGCGAGTTGGGACATGCAGGCAGTTGCCACCAGCGCACGCATTTCGGCACTGGAAACGGCAGCCGATGGCCTGAACATGACGTTCTCACCGATGGTCGATATTACCCGTGATCCGCGCTGGGGGCGTGTCTCAGAAGGTTTCGGCGAAGATACCTATCTGACCTCGCGCCTCGCGCATGAAATGGTTACCGGTTATCAGGGCAAAGATCCGTCTGCTCCTGATGCCGTCATGGCAAACGTCAAGCACTATGCGTTGTACGGTGCTGTCGAAGGCGGTCGTGAATACAACACCGTCGATATGAGCCTGACCCGCATGTTCAATGATTACATGCCGCCGTATAAAGCGGCAGTGGATGCCGGTGCCGGCGGTGTAATGGTGGCGCTCAACAGCGTTAACGGCATTCCCGCCACCTCGAATACCTGGTTACTGAAAGATATTCTGCGCGACGACTGGCAGTTCAGGGGCCTGACCGTCAGTGATCACGGGGCTATTGGCGGGCTGGTCAAACACGGCGTGGCCGAAGATGATCGTCAGGCTGCCGCGATGGCGCTGAAAGCCGGTGTCGATATGGACATGGCCGACAATATGTACGGTAAATACCTGAAAGGCTTACTCGCCGACGGTCTGGTCAGCCAAAAAGATATTGATCGCGCCGTTCGCGATGTTCTGGCCGCAAAATGGGATATGGGGCTGTTTGTCGATGAATATCGTCATTTAGGCCCGCAGTCGAGCGACCCGGCGGACACCAATGCCGAGAGCCGTCTGCATCGCCAGGAGGCACGCGAAGTGGCGCGAACGTCGCTGGTACTGCTGAAAAATAACAATCAAACGTTGCCGTTACAGAAAAAAGGCACGATTGCCGTCGTTGGCGCCCTGGCTGACAGCAAACGTGACGTAATGGGCAGCTGGTCTGCAGCCGGTAAAGCGGCGCAGGCTGTGACGGTATTGCAAGGCATGAAAGATGTACTCGGCGATAAAGGCACCATCCTGTATGCCCGGGGAGCCAACGTCACTAACGATCAGGCTATGGTCGATTTTCTGAACTCTTACGAGAAACAGGTAATCAACGATCCGCGCAAACCGCAGGATATGATTGACGAAGCGGTGAAAACGGCCGAAAAAGCTGACGTTGTGGTCGCCGTCGTCGGTGAAGCACAAGGCATGGCACACGAAGCGTCCAGTCGTTCAGATATCAACATTCCTCAAAGCCAGCGGGACCTGCTCAAGGCATTGAAAGCCACCGGTAAGCCGCTGGTTATCGTGTTAATGAATGGCCGCCCTCTGACCCTGACGTGGGAAAACGAAATTTCTGACGCTATGCTGGAAACCTGGTTCAGCGGCACCGAAGGGGGACATGCGATTGCCGACGTTCTGTTTGGTGATTACAATCCGTCAGGCAAACTGCCGATGACCTTCCCGCGCTCTGTCGGGCAAATTCCTTTGTATAACAGCGTGCTCAATACCGGCCGTCCGTTTAATCCGCAACATCCGGATAAATACACCACCCGTTATTTTGATATCACCAACGGCCCGCTGTTCCCGTTCGGTTATGGTCTGAGCTACACCCGTTTCAGTGTGTCTGACGTGAGTTTGTCGTCCACGACGATGGATGCCAGCCACCCGCTGACGGCCAGCGTGACGGTGAAAAACACCGGTAAAGTCAGTGGTGCCACTATCGTTCAGATGTACCTGCAGGATGTGACGGCGTCGATCAGCCGTCCGGTTAAGGAGTTGAAAAACTTTGAGAAAATCAACCTGCAGCCGGGTGAAGAAAAAACCGTTACATTTGCGATCAACGAAAAAGATTTACGTTTCTACAACGACAAGTTGAAATGGGCTTCAGAGCCAGGAAAATTCAATGTATTTGTGGGGTTAGATTCGCAGGATGTGAAAAAAACCAGTTTCCTGCTGAAATAACTTTCCGGGCCTGTAACCGGGCCCGGAACACAATCGCAAAGCTTCCTCTTTCAGGCGGTAGTCCGGCAACGGAGGCCGCCTGTTCTGAGCAGTAATATCTGTCCGGTTACTGGATATATAACCGACAGTTGCTAACCTTTAATTCAATGTGTTACGCCATTCCGCGCCTATCCGTTTTTTATGGCGTGTTGCGGGTGAGCTGAACAGAGTAAGCTCCGTCTGTGCTGACTGTCGCCTGTCGCCACACTGGCGGCGTATAGCGTTCTTTGCGGAGAAACATTCATGGCCGACTCTCAAGATGCTTCCCTTCTGTACCTGCATTTTGGTACACCACGCCCTTATTGGCGACTGGGTTCAGACAGCAATGCCCTTGAGTTATCTGCAGAGAAAGGCGTCGTCAATATTACTATCCCCCTGACACAATGGCAGGCCGGGAAAATAAGGCAACTGACCGGAATCACCTCAAGTTTTACGCTGGATATCACCCTGTTCGGATCACCTGTATGTCTGTATCTTGTCGGGCGCAAAACCGACAGCAAAGCCTGGGCCGGTACGGCCTCCGCCTATCAGGACACCGCGTCTGTCGCCCATGATCTTGAAGTCGGTCTGACCTTTGCTGAACAGGTGGTTTCCGAAGCCAATTCCGTGATTGTCATTATCGATCAGGAAGGCAAAGTCCACCGTTTTAACCGTCTGAGTGAGGAATATACCGGCCTGCGCGAAGAAGATGTTATCGGGCGAAGCGCCTATGACTTATTCATGTCCATGGAAGAAGGTCTGGCTTCACGCCAGAACATCACGGGTTTTTTCCAGCATCAGCAGTCTTACGAAGTGGAACGCTGGATCAACACCGTCAAGGGCCAGCGCCTGTTCCTGTTTCGTAATAAATTCGTCCACAGCGGCAGCGGTAAACAACAAAAATATTTGATTTGCTCCGGCTCTGACATCACAGACGAACGTAAGGCGCAGGAGCGTTTACGCGTGCTGGCAAACACCGATCTGGTCACCGGTTTCGCTAACCGTAATGCCTTGCAGGAATCCCTTGCCAGAGCACTTCTCGATCGTGGTGAAAACAAAGTCGGGTTGATTTATCTGGATCTGGATAACTTCAAAAAAGTTAACGATGCCTACGGACATATGTTTGGTGATCATCTGCTGCGGGCTGTCTCTGACGCCATTCAGGATTGCCTGTCGCCCAACGATAAACTGGCGCGACTCGGTGGCGATGAATTTATTATTCTCAGCACCCATGCTGAGATAAAAATGCTGGAAGCACTGAGTCAGCGGGTGCTGCGCAGGCTCAGTTTGCCGTTCCGTATTGGACTGATTGAAGTGTACACCGCCTGTTCAGCCGGTATTGCGATTTGCCCGGAACACGGTACTGACGGCGACACACTGTTACAAAACGCCGATACCGCCATGTACGCGGCCAAGGAAAAAGGCAAAAATGTACACTGTGTATTCTCATCAGGCATGAATGAAAAAGCCTCTGAATACATGTGGTTAGATACACACTTACGCAAAGCCCTGTCTGAGAAAGACCAGCTGGTTTTATACTATCAGCCAAAAGTGTCGCTTTACGGCAACGTGCAAAGCGTGGAAGCGCTGCTGCGCTGGAATTCTCCGGAACGCGGCCTGATCCAGCCTCAGAGCTTTATTTCCTATGCCGAAGAATCGGGGCTCATCACGCCAATCGGTAAATGGGTGATTGAAACGGCAACCCGTCAGGCCACTGAATGGCAGAAAAAAGGGCTAAATTTGCGTGTGGCGGTAAACCTTTCCGGACGCCAGCTCAACAACGGTTCATTCATCACCACATTGTCGGATGCCATGAAAAATGCAGGTATGAAAGGCTGTCTGCTGGATTTCGAACTGACAGAAAGCTGCCTGGTGGAAGACGAAAGTGCAGCAGTCGCCATGATTAACCAATTGCATAAACTGGGCGCGCAGGTGCATCTGGATGATTTCGGCACCGGCTATTCTTCACTGTCACAACTGGCGAGGATCCCCCTTGACTGCATCAAACTGGATCAAAGCTTTATCCGTGGCATCAATGACAATACGGTGTCTCAGGCACTGGTGCGGGCGATTGTGGCGGTGGCAAAAACGCTGCAACTGACGGTGGTCGCGGAGGGGGTGGAAACGGCGGAAGAAGAAAAGTTGATTGACGAAATCGGTGTGGACAGCAAACAGGGCTTTTTGTACGCCAAGCCAATGCCCGCGAATGAGCTGGAGCACTGGCTTGAGGAAAAAACAGGTGCTTCACCCCATATTTTTAAACATAAAGCAAAACAGAAATAGCGCCAGTGACGGGCTGTCTCTGTTGCTAGCCGGTTTTACGCAATGATGCCGTATGCCGGTTTTGCAGCATGACCAGACGCTCCATATAACTCAGATCTTTCTCCTCCAGAGTAAATGCGGCATCCACCCAATCCTCTGTAATATCCATCAGTTCTGAACGTGATAATTGCAATACACGCTGGCGTGCGCGGATCATCGCCCGGATACCGTTGAGCTTTGGCCGCAAAACATCCATAAATGTACGCGTGGCGTTGAAGGCTTCCCCCGGCTGGAATAACACATCCACCAGTCCGCGGCTTTCAAACCATTCGGCAGTATGCGACTCGCCGGTGGAAATCAGTTCCTCCGCCAGCTTCATCCCCGCCTTACGTGACACCAGTGAGTAACCGCCCATTCCCGGGAAAAGGTTAAACGCGATCTCGGGGAACCCCATCCGGGCCGTATTCTGCGCCAGCACATAATGGTGCGCCAGCGCGGCTTCAAAGCCACCGCCAAGGGCTGTACCTTCGATCATCGACAAACTGATCGCTCCCACGTCAAATCCGCGCGCAGCAGCATGTACGCAGTCCACACAGGATCTGGCGTAAGCACGTAACGTCTCGCGTTTGTTATTGACGATGGATTCCACAAAGAAACTCAGATCACCTCCCACATTGTACATATTGGGCACCAAAGAGCCGGTAACCCAAAAATCAAAACGCAGCCCCGACGCTTTTGCGGCATAAGTCAGCGTCATGATGTCTTCAATGAGTTCATGATTAAAACAGGGGCGTGGATAAGACCTGAGCATCATCCACATGACATTACGACCTTCTTCATAATAGGCTGCAATCTGGGACAAATGCCCGGCTTCGGTGAACGGGCGGCAGGCTGTATGGTCAATAAGATTCATAATATATATCCAGGTTAGAAATGAATTTTAGGGTGAAGCAGCTCCAGCCTAGTCCAGCTCTAACCCGAACTGAATCGATTCGATATCGTTTTATAAAAATAATCCTAACACGCACAAATCCCTAAAAAAATGTTAAAAATAAATGACCTGCAATAAGACGCATACTGTGTAAAAACAAAGAAATAACTATTTCACCTGTCATGTTTTGCTGTTTTCCGCCCTCAAAAATTATCGCTGCTCATGAATAAACGGCGATAAATAATAGGCATCATCGTTAATTCATTCCCAGCAGATTGCGCACAGTGATACATATCACAGTCATTACACACTGACTTTCCAATTACTCTGCCAGCAGCTAAATTGAATTCATCTCATCCGACCACTTAAGAGAATTCCATGACTGAACGCGCTTCGCTGTTTTATCCGCACCTGCTGGCGCCGCTGGATTTAGGTTTTACCCGACTTAAAAACCGTGTGCTGATGGGTTCAATGCATACCGGGCTGGAAGAACGGGAAGACGGGCCTGAACGTCTGGCGGCCTTTTATGCCGAACGCGCCGCCGCTGGTGTCGGGCTGATTGTCACCGGCGGCATCTCCCCTAACGCAGAAGGCGTGGTGTATCAGGGCGGCTCCGTTCTCGCCGAACAGGAACACATCACGCATCACCGTATAGTGACTGACGCGGTTCATGCTGCTGGCGGTAAAATTGCGCTACAGATCCTTCACGCGGGCCGCTACAGCTATCAGCCACACCCCGTTGCCCCCTCAGCCCTTCAGGCACCGATCAACCGTTTTACGCCGCATGCGCTGAGTGAAGAGGAAATCGAATCCACGCTGGCGGATTTCGCCCGCTGCGCACGGCTGGCGAAAGAATCGGGTTATGACGGTGTGGAAATCATGGGGTCAGAAGGCTATCTGATTAATCAGTTTCTCGCCGCGCGCACCAACCAGCGCACAGACCGCTGGGGCGGTTCTGCTGATAACCGCATGCGGTTTGCCACCGAAGCCGTGCGCCGCGTACGTGAAACCTGCGGCCGGGAATTCATCATTATTTATCGCTTATCCATGCTGGACCTGGTCGAAGAAGGCTCGGACTGGCAGGAAGTCGAAATACTGGCTCAGCGTATCGAACAGGCGGGCGCAAGCATCATCAATACCGGCATCGGCTGGCATGAAGCGCGTATTCCGACCATTGCCACCCTGGTGCCACGCGCGGCGTTCAGCTGGGTGACGCAAAAACTGATGGGCAAAGTCGGGATCCCGCTGATCACCACCAACCGCATTAATGACCCGGAAGTGGCGGAGAAAATCCTCGCCGAAGGCTGTGCGGAAATGGTCTCGATGGCGCGTCCGTTCCTCGCCGATCCGGCGTTTGTCGAAAAAGCTGCGCAGGGACGGGCTGATGAAATCAATACCTGCATCGGCTGCAATCAGGCCTGTCTGGATCAGATCTTCGCCGGGGAAGTCACCTCGTGTCTGGTGAACCCGCGCGCCTGTCGGGAAACGCTGTTACCGGTCAGCCGTGCCACAGTCCTCAGACGTCTGGCCGTGGTAGGCTCCGGACCCGCCGGCCTGGCCTTTGCCACCACCGCCGCCAGCCGCGGGCATCACGTCACATTATTTGAGGCACACAATGAAATCGGCGGGCAGTTTAATATCGCCAAACAGATCCCCGGTAAAGAAGAGTTTTATCAGACGCTGCGTTATTACGCGCGGCAACTGACATTATTAGGCGTGACATTGCGTCTGGGCGAAACCGTGGATGCCAGCCAGCTAACAGACTATGACGACGTGATCCTCGCTTGTGGTATTTCGCCGCGCCTGCCGGATATTGCGGGCATCGATCACCCGAGCGTACTGACTTATCTCGACGTCTTGCGGGATAAAAAACCGGTCGGGCAGCGTGTCGCGATTATTGGTGCCGGTGGCATTGGTTTTGATACCGCCGCATATCTGATCCACCACGGCTCGTCGTCGAGTCTCAGCACCCAGGCTTTCAGCCAGGAATGGGGAATCGACCAGAGCCTGACGCATCGCGGCGGCCTGGCACCGCAGGGGCCACAGCCGGAACCCGCCGCGCGGGATATCGTTTTGCTGCAACGCAAAACCACTAAGGTCGGTGCGGGCCTGGGGAAAACCACCGGCTGGATCCACCGCGCCAGTCTGTTGCAACGCGGCGTGAAAATGCAAAGTGGGGTCAGTTATGAACGCATTGACGATGCGGGTTTGCATCTGATGATGAACGGTGAACCGGTGTGTCTGGAAGTGGATAACATTATTATCTGCGCCGGGCAGGAACCCCAGCGCGCGTTGTATCAGCCATTGCAGGAGGCCGGTCAAACTGTACATCTGATTGGTGGCGCAGACGTGGCCGTCGAACTCGATGCCCGCCGTGCTATCGATCAGGGTACCCGGCTGGCACTGAAAATTTAGTAGTAAAATTTATGTTTTGTTATATATTTTTCATTACCCCCAATAATTGGGGGTTAATTGGGGGGATATAGTTTTGGGCTAATCACTTAATTACTGTTTCCCATTTCATGGATGACACATATAAACAATCTGCGCTGAACAGCATAACCGCTGGTAATACCTATATTCATGGCAAATCGTCACCCTCTATATTTCATCCGGGGAAGACAAGGATGCCATCAATTTTATTCACCAGTTGAATGATTGTATTTATCAAAGGATATAGAACATGCCTTCCGACCTCACTCTACATACGCAACAACACTTATGCTCTACTGATACACCCATTTCGGTTGAAAATATTAATCTTCAGGGAAATATTTTAGAGGTCCCTCGTGATATAACACTCATCCAGAATATATGTTTTGGTTCTTCACCTCATGTCAATATGTCCTCTCTTTCTCGTCATGGTACAGGCAGAACGCTTGAAAGGATACAGAGTTCATTTTCCAGTCAGTATCATCTGAGGCAATTTGATATCAGTATTGACACCCCAAATTATTCACATCATGGAAGTTCAAACAAGACAATCATACAAAGTGCGTTACAATCAGGTTTCATTTCCCAGGAACATGAGAAAAATAACACCGTAATTAAATTTCACCTCCCGGCCCAGACAGGTAATTTCCGCACGGAACTTGCCCATCATAATAAATTAGGCATGCATGTAGATTCATCTTATAGCTTTAAAATGAAAGTGGGACAGGCCGCCAACGATGTGATTTTCTTTCAGGTCCGCGAACCTGGCGGCCTCATGAAGACCATGGGGAAAGATCGCCCTCCCATATCCCTTCATTTGATCGAGGGTAAAAAGATAAAGATCGTCGTAAATTCTATCTATGGACAACAAACAAACAAGATGATCGCTACTCTGGCCTGTCCTGATGCCTGGAACCAATTTCAAATAAAAATAACGTGGGATAAAAGAAAGCCTTTTATTGAACTATTGATCAATGGGAAAAATATGTTTTCAACTTCCTGCGCATTTGGTTCCCCTACATCTGAAAAACATTATTCTAAGTTTGGAGTTTACATCCCTAATCAGAAAAAAGTCGAGGGCATAAAATCAACATCTATATATTTTGACAACGTCCGTGAGGTTCATCGTAAATATATTCCCAGCCAGACAGGAAAACACAGACATCATTATTAAGTTATTACGAACAGTGTAGTCTCTGAGCCGCCCGCCGGAACCATGTCGGAGCCGGCGGGCGCATGTCAGTGATGCGACGCCGTTTTCACAGAACGCAAAATCACGAATTTCTGATTGGTGGCGATCGTCGTGCAGTTACCGAACAGACGACGTAACTTCTGGTAGTAATCCAGATGGCGGTTGCCGACGATACGCAGTTCGCCGCCGGTTTGCAGGCAACGCTTGGCATCGCAGAACATGCGCCAGGCGGTGTCATCGCTGATGACCGTGCCCTGATGGAACGGCGGGTTACACAGCACGGCGTGCAGCGTTTCACGTTCGACACCGGCCAGCATGTTATTTACTTCGAAATGGCAGCGGCTGACATCCTGCGGCAGGTTGTTTTCGACATTAATACGGCTCGATTCCACCGCCATATAGGATTCATCGACGAACAGCATTTCCGCATCGGGATTCAGCGCCAGTGCGGTCATGCCGATCACGCCGTTACCACACCCTAGGTCCGCCATGCGCCCCTGGATGCCTTCCGGCAGATGCTGCATGAAGAAACGCGCGCCAATATCCAGACCGCCGCGTGAGAACACGTTGGCATGGTTGGAAATACGGAACTCGCTGTCATCCAGCGCCCATTCAGAAATCACCGGCTCAGCGGTTTGCGCAGGCAAAGTGGCTTCACAATGGATCAGACGGGCTTTTTTCCACGCCAGACTGGTTTTGGTAGGACCGAGAATTTTCTCGAACAACTGCAACGTTGACGTATGAATGTCGCGGGCTTTCGCGCCGGCGATAATCTGCGTGCCCGGCGTCACGACTTCACGCAGCGCCAGCAATTGTTGTTCCAGCAGTGCCAGGGTTTTTGGCACTTTGATGACGACCAGACCCGGGTTGATCGGCAACGGCACCAGACTACTTTGCGTTGCCACACTGTCTTCGTCAAAACCGTTAATGCGCAGATTATGGCGCATCGCCAGCTGGCTCATAAAGGAATCGTTGATACTGGTCGGATTGTGCGGCTGCAATGCGCAGGCCAGAGTGCCAAAAGCATCGTTGAAAATTAGCAGCGGACGGCCGTTGAGCGCATCAGTATTCAGGTTTTGCAGCAAATATTCATCGGCCGCTTCCCATGCCTGTAACTGCGTTGCCGCTTCTTCCAGCGGATAACGTTCCAGACGCAGTTGCAGTAACTGACCACCGGTTTCGGTTTCAAATTGGCTCATTGGCCCTCCTCATATTCAATTTGCGCTGTTTATCCCTTAATTTGGTCTATCAGTAAAACGTTTTTTCAGTTAAAAAGGGGTTTAATGGCCGGATGCGTGTGATCGTTGCAAAAACAACGCTGGCCGGTACGGCAACTTTTCCCCCGGTAATAAGAGATAAAGCAAACAGTTATGCCTGAATTGACCTATCTTCAAGGCTATCCGGAGTCGCTTCAGGCTCAGGTGCGTCAGTTAATCGACCAGGAACGTTTAGGTAAAGTCTTGCTGACGCGATATCCGGAACCGCACGAGCTGACCACCGACAAATCGCTCTATCAGTATACGCTGGACCTGAAAAACCAGTTTTTGCGCAGTTCATCGCCGTTAAGCAAAGTGGCTTACGACAATAAAATTCATGTGATGAAGCACGCACTGGGGCTGCATACCGCGATATCCCGTATTCAGGGCGGCAAGCTGAAAGCCAAAGCGGAAATCCGTGTAGCGACAGTGTTTAAAAGCGCGCCGGAAGCATTTCTGAAAATGATCGTGGTGCATGAACTCGCGCACCTGAAAGAAAAAGAACACAACAAAGCGTTCTACAGCCTGTGCTGTCATATGACGCCTGACTATCATCAGTTAGAGTTCGACACGCGCATGTACCTGACGCATCTGGAAGTTTTCGGTAAGTTATACACCTAAATGAGATCTCAACTTATCTATACGGAATATATATGATTCGTTTTGCGGTTGTTGGTACCAACTGGATCACCCAGCGTTTTATTGATGCCGCACACGAGAGCGGTAAGATGAAGTTAACCGCGATTTATTCCCGCACGCTGGAAGGCGCTAAAAAGCTTGGCGAGGATTATCCGGTTGAGCATTATTTTGATTCCCTTGAAGAAATGGCAGTATCCGATCTGATTGATGCGGTGTATATCGCCAGTCCGAATTCCCTGCACTACCCGCAGTCTCTGTTGTTCCTCAGCCACAAAAAGCATGTGATTTGCGAAAAGCCGCTGGCGTCCAATCTGCGCGAAGCCGAAAGCCTGATCGCCTGTGCGAAAGAGAACAACGTGGTGCTGTTCGAAGCCTTTAAAACTGCCTATCTGCCCAACTTTCTGCATATGAAAGGTGCGCTGAACCGTATCGGTAAACTGCGTAAAGCCATTCTGAATTACTGCCAGTATTCCTCACGTTATCCGCGTTATCTGGCCGGTGAAAACCCGAATACCTTTAACCCGGCGTTTTCCAATGGCTCGATCATGGATATCGGTTATTACTGTCTGGCGAGTGCCATTTCATTGTTTGGCGAACCGGAATCGGTGAAAGCCACGGCGACCTTGCTGGAAAGCGGCGTTGATGGTCAGGGAACGGTCATCCTGTCATATGCTGATGATTTCGAAGTGGTGATCCACCATTCCAAAATCAGCGATTCCCATTTGCCGAGTGAGATCCAGGGCGAAGACGGTACGTTGCAGATGGAAAAACTGTCTGAATGCCAGACGCTCAGCCTGACGCCACGCGGCAGCCAGAAGCTGGATCTGACCCAACCGCAGCACATCAACACCATGTTGTATGAGGCAGAAACGTTTGCGATTCTGGTCGACAGCCAGTTTGTCGCGCATCCGGGGCTGGAAGTCTCGCGTATCACCGCCAAAGTGCTGACGGAAATCCGCCGTCAGACCGGCGTGGTGTTCCCGGCCGATACCCAGCCTTAATGTTCAGTCATAATCGGGAGTAACAGATGATTGCACCCAGTCAGAAACCTCTGCTGATTTTGCAGACCGGCCACGCGCCGGAACCTATCCGACGTGCGCACGATAACTTTCCGCAGATGTTTATCCGTCAGGGCGATATTGACGCACAGCAGGTTGTGATTGTGGACTTACAGGCAGGTGAACGTCCGCTGCCGCCGGAAAACTATTGCGGGGCGATCATTACCGGTTCACGCAGCATGGTGACCGAGCATCTGGCATGGAGCGAAGAAGCGGCGGATTGGGTACGGCTGGGGATGTTGCAGGAATTACCGATGTTCGGTGCCTGCTACGGCCATCAGCTGATGGCATACGCGCTGGGCGGCGAGGTGGATTACCATCCGCAAGGCATTGAAGTCGGTACCCATGAGGTGACGCTGACGCCGGACGGGCATCTTGATCCGCTGGTATCGCAGCTTCCGGCGCAGTTCGCCGCAAATCTTATCCACCTGCAAACCGTCATAACCCCGCCCGCGACGGCGAAGGTGCTGGCAAAAACGCTGCACGATCCGCATCAGATCCTGCGCTATGGCCCGAACGCCATCAGCACGCAGTTTCACCCTGAATTCAGTCTGGCGGTCATGAAGACATATTTGTCCTGGCTGGGTTCCATTGCCGAAGATGATCATGTCGATTTTGCGCATCAGGCTCAGCAACTTAGCGAAACACCGCTCAGCCGCAGCCTGCTGCTTTCCTTTGTCGGCGCACTCGGTAAACGTCAGGCACTGGCGGGTTAATAGTCTAAAATGTTTCTGAATATTTGACATCTGACACATTTTGCATTAATTTGCGAACTGCAAAGGGGAGTAACTTCTTCGCCGGATAATCGTCATTACGGTGCCTGGATCCGCGCTTAAGCGCCATCTCAGCCACCCGGTTACCGGGACAACCCACTAATTAATGTTTACCCGAATAATTCGAGTTGCAGGTAGGCGGTAAGCGAACGAATCCCGATGAGCTGACACAGGTCAGTGATTCGGGTGAGCGAACGCAGCCAACAACCCTGCGGCTCGAAGGATGAAGGGGAAACGGGTTGTAAGTGAGACCTTGCCGGAAGGCGAGGTTGCTCACAGCTCAAAAAATGAGCGGCTAACGTCTTCTGACGCTGGCCGTTTTTTTTTGATGTTTTTTCGAGGATGACGCAATGATGAACTCCGTAGGCAACCCGATGTTGTGGGGCTCTTTTGCCGTGGTAGTGATAATTATGCTCGCTTTCGACCTGCTGTTACAGGGTCGCAAAGGCGCGCAAACCATGAGTATGAAAAGCGCCGCGCTGTGGTCGCTGGTGTGGATAGGCCTGTCGTTGCTGTTCAATTTCGGCTTCTGGTGGTACCTCAACGGCGAGTTTGGTCGCGAGGTGGCCGACGCCAAGGCCACGATGTTCCTGACCGGCTACCTGCTGGAAAAAGCGCTGGCGGTAGATAACGTCTTCGTCTGGCTGATCCTGTTCAGCTACTTCTCCATTCCGGCCAACCTGCAACGCCGCGTACTGGTGTACGGTGTGCTCGGCGCTATCGTCCTGCGTACCGGCATGATTTTCGCCGGAAGCTGGCTGGTGGGTCAGTTCAGCTGGATTTTGTACGTGTTTGGCGCGTTCCTGCTGTTCACCGGGATCAAGATGGCGCTGGCGAAAGAAGACGACGGTGAGGTTGGTGAGAAACCGATGATCCGCTGGCTGCGCAGCAAAATGCGCATGACCGACGAGTTGCAGGGTGAGAAATTCTTCGTGCGCCGTAACGGTATTCTGTTCGCCACCCCGCTGTTGCTGGTGCTGATCATGGTCGAACTGAGCGACGTCATTTTCGCGGTCGACAGCATCCCGGCGATTTTCGCGGTGACCACCGACCCGTTCATCGTGCTGACCTCTAACCTGTTCGCGATCCTCGGTCTGCGTGCGATGTACTTCCTGCTGGCAGGCGTGGCAGAACGTTTCTCGATGCTGAAATACGGTCTGGCGGTGATCCTGATTTTCATCGGTATCAAAATGCTGCTGCTCGACGTGTTCCACATTCCGGTGGGTATTTCACTGGGCGTGATCGCCTCGATTCTGATCATCACCCTGCTGATTAACACCTGGGTGAACCGTCGTAACGATCGCAAGAACAATGCACAGTCGTAAAATTTCAAACTGATTAATGCAAAGCGCGGCCGCTTCACCGGTCGCGCTTTTTAGCATTCAGGATAGAATTTTAAAGATTACTGCCAGCCGTAACGGCGCACGAACCAGCCTTTCACGCACTGAGTCAGCACCATGTAGCCTGCCAGAATCGCGATCAGCCAAGGGAAGTAGCTCAGCGGCAGTGCCTGCAATTGCAGGAATCCGGCCACCGGTGAGTAGATCAGTGCAATACCCGTGATCACCACCATCAGCGTCATGATGCACAGCGGCCAGGACGCACGGCTCTGAATGAACGGCACTTTACGTGTACGGATCATATGTACGATCAGCGTCTGCGACAGCAATCCTTCAATGAACCAGCCGGACTGGAACAACGTCTGCGCTTCAACAGTATTGGCTTTAAACACCCACCACATCAGGCTGAAGGTCAGGATATCGAATACGGAACTGATCGGCCCGAAGAACACCATAAAACGGCCGATATCTCCGGCATTCCAGCGCTGCGGTTTCGCCAGTTGTTCTTCATCGACGTTATCAAACGGGATCGCCACCTGAGACACATCGTAAATCAGGTTCTGAATGAGCAGATGCAGCGGCAGCATCGGCAGGAACGGCAGGAAGGCGCTGGCGACTAACACGCTGAATACGTTACCGAAGTTGGAACTGGCGGTCATTTTAATGTATTTCAACATGTTGGCGAACGTTCTGCGCCCTTCCGTCACGCCCTGCTCCAGCACCATCAGGCTTTTTTCCAGCAAAATGATATCAGCCGCCTCTTTGGCGATATCCACCGCCGAATCCACGGAAATACCGATATCCGCCGCACGCAGCGCCGGAGCATCGTTAATGCCGTCGCCCATAAATCCGACCACATGCCCTTCATCGCGCAGAACGCGCACAATGCGTTCTTTGTGCATTGGCGTCAGTTTGGCAAACACCGTGGTTTCCCGGGCCACATGCAGAAGCTGCACATCATCAAGCGCGTCAATGTCACTGCCGATGACCACTTTATCAGCCTGTAATCCGACATCCTTGCAAACTTTACGCGCCACCAGCGGATTATCGCCGGTGAGGATTTTCACCGTCACGCCTTTGCGTTGCAGTGCGTCCAGCGCGGGCGCGGTGCTCTCTTTTGGCGGATCGAGGAATGCGATGTAACCGGCCAGAATCAGGCTGGACTCATCGGTCACGCCATAGCCCTGCGTACGCGATGGCATCACTTTATGCGCCACCGCCACCACGCGCAGGCCCTGCTGATTGAGATCGTCAGTGATACGGCGGATGCGCGCCAGCAACACATCGGTCAGCGGCACAATCTCACCGTTGAGCTGCACCAGCGTACAAATCGACAGCATTTCTTCCAGTGCGCCTTTGCAGATCAGGCGATGATTCTGGTCATTTTCTGCGACGACAACAGACATCCGCCGGCGATCGAAATCGAACGGGATCTCATCCACTTTCAGTGAACTATGCCCCGGATGCGGATCGCCCGCATCCAGCACCGCCACATCCAGCAAGTTTTTCAAACCGGTCTGGTAATGGCTGTTCAGCCATGCCAGATGCAGTACCTCGTCACTGGTCACGCCGAGCACGTCAGTGTGGCGCTCGAGCACGATTTTATCCTGCGTCAGCGTGCCGGTTTTATCGGTGCAAAGGATATCCATAGCACCGAAGTTCTGGATCGCATCCAGGCGTTTGACGATCACTTTCTGGCGTGACAGTTTTACCGCGCCTTTCGCCAGCGTTGATGTGACAATCATCGGCAGCATTTCCGGCGTCAGCCCGACCGCCACCGAGAGCGCAAACAGTGCGGCTTCCCACCAGTCACCTTTGGTGTAGCCGTTGATCAGCAGCACTACTGGCGTCATCACCATCATAAAGCGGATCAGCAGCCAGCTGACTTTGCTAATCCCCGCCTGAAATGCGTTCGGTTGTGTATCTTCCTGCACCACGCGTTCGGCAAGCTGACCGAACCAGGTTTTGCCGCCGGTGGCGATCACCATCGCAATCGCTGTGCCACTCACCACGTTGGTGCCCATAAAGCACAGGGTGCTCAGTTCAAGCGGATCAGAGGCAATCGGTTTTTTCTCACAGGCATGTTTTTCCACCGGCAGGGATTCCCCGGTGAGCGCCGCCTGGCTGATAAACAAATCCTTAGCAGACAGAATACGCAGATCAGCCGGGATCATATCGCCCGCAGAAAGCTTGATCAGATCCCCCGGCACCAGCTGGCTGATCGGGATCTCCACCGTTTCGTGCCGTCCGGTTTGCGCGTCACTGCGCAGCACGGTCGCGGTGTTGCTGACCATTGCTTTCAGCGCATCGGCGGCTTTATTGGAACGCGCTTCCTGGATGAAATGCATGAAAGTAGAAATAAACACCATCGCACCAATCACCAGCGCTGCCGTTAAATCGTCGGTGGCGTAAGATACCAGACCGAGTACGGTCAGCAGCAGGTTGAATGGATTGCGGTAGCAATGCCACAGATGCAGCCACCACGGCGACGGTTGCTGATCGCCGGTCTGATTCAGGCCGGAAACTTCGCGGATCGCATCGGCTTCGTGCGCAGTCAGCCCTTCCGGATGGCTGGCAAATTGCAGATACAACTGGTCTTCGGTAGCGCGGGCACAGGCCTGACAATGCGCAGACATAGCAGCAGGGATCGCCTGCGCCGCGCGGACAGACACGTTTTCCAGCATCGGATCGCGGCGGACTAAACGGCGCGGTAAATTACGGCTGAGCGCAGTGAACAGCCGGGAAGTGAAATTTTTGAACATCATTCGCACCTTTGTTGCGCCCACGGCGAAGCCGCCATGAGCATGGCAAAAGGGTTATTAAAAACAGGGCGAACGAAAAAACGTGCGCCACTGCCTGCCAGGTAAAGTCACGGCAAGCAGCAGCAAAAATGCGGGTGCTTACCGGATCACAACGGACCTACAGAATTGGGGTCAGGTTCCATGGGTTTTCACCTCCGGTAAGGAACGGTTTGGAAATTCATACGCATCGGGTATAAAAATCCGTTAGGGTAACGTCACGGGATGACGCGCACATCATCTCCGGCGAGCGCAGTATACGCCGGTTAACTACAACCAAATTTAAACCTGACCTTTATTCACCTTAAAACATGACCCAGCAAAATCGCCTGACCATTAATGATATTGCCCGCCTGAGCGGCGTCGGAAAATCCACGGTTTCCCGCGTTTTAAATAACGAAGGCAACGTCAGCCCGCAAACCCGTGAACGCGTATTACAGGTGATTGAGCAACAGCACTTCAGCCCGTCGAAATCAGCGCGGGCAATGCGCGGCTTCAGCGATAAAATTGTGGCAATCATCGTGTCGCGCCTCGATTCTCCTTCGGAAAACCTGGCAGTACGTGCCATGTTGCCGCTGTTTTATCAGCAGGGATTCGACCCGATTGTGCTGGAAAGTCAGTTCAGCGCAGAGCGCGTTAAAGAGCATTTGCAGGTACTGAAACAGCGCAATATCGACGGCGTGGTGCTGTTTGGTTTTACCGGACTTTCAGCACAAATGCTGATGCCATGGCAGGACAAAATGGTGATGCTGGCGCGCGAAGTACCGGGGCTGTCTTCGGTGTGTTATGACGATGCGGGCGCGGTGCAGCTGCTGATGCAAAAGTTGCTGGCGCAAAACATCCGGAAGATTGGCTTTATCGGTGTTTCGCCACAAGACACCACCACCGGTCAGCGTCGCAGCGCGGCCTTCCGGGCTTTCTGTAAAGAGCACGGCCTGACACCGCACATTGCACTGGGCGCACTGACTTATCAGAGCGGCTTCGATCTGATCTCCCAGTTGCTGGAAAATGACATTCAGGCAGTGGTATGCGCGTCCGACACCATCGCTATCGGCGCACAAAAATACCTGCAACAACAGCAAATCCGTGGCGTACAGGTGTGCGGGATAGGTAACAACCCTTTGCTGCATTTCCTCTTCCCTGAATCGTATTCCGTGGAACTCGGCTATGGCGCGGGCGGTGAAGCGGCGGCAAAACAATTGCTGGCGCAGCTCAGCGATGGCGCACATGTGCGGCAGCTGATTATCCCCGGAAAGCTCGCTTTCTGATCCGACGTTATACAGAAACTTTGTGATCGTCCCGGCAAAACCGGGAACGTTCCCAGACAAATTCCCACCGCCTTCGCTATGCTTGAACCGTACCCTACACACTCACGCAAAACACAGGCCACTTCCCATGAGCAAAGTTAAGCAACAGGATGTTGATCAGCTGATCGCCCTCGTTGGCGGCAGCGACAATATCGCGATGGTGACGCATTGCATTACACGTCTTCGTTTTGTCCTCAATGATCCGTCTAAAGCCGATCCGAAAGGCCTCGAAGCCCTGCCAATGGTTAAAGGCTGCTTCACCAATGCCGGGCAGTTCCAGGTGGTGATCGGGCCGGAAGTGGACGATTACTATAAAGTCCTGCTCGCCAGTACCGGTAAAAGTCAGGCAGGTAAAGAGCAGGCAAAAATCGCCGCCCGCCAGAACATGAGCTGGTTCGAACGCAGTATTTCTCACTTCGCCGAAATTTTCTTCCCGCTGTTGCCCGCGCTAATCAGTGGCGGTCTGATCCTCGGTTTCCGCAACGTTATCGGTGAAATTCCGATAAGCGACGGCCAGACGCTGGCGCAGATGCACCCGCTGTGGCAATCCATTTACGACTTCCTGTGGCTGCTTGGCGAAGCCGTGTTTATGTTCCTGCCGGTGGCGGTTTGCTGGTCGACGGTCAGAAAAATGGGCGGCACCGAGATCCTCGGCATCGTGCTCGGCATCACGCTGGTATCACCGCAACTGATGAACTCCTATAACCTCGGCCAGCAGATCCCTGATGTATGGAATTTTGGCTGGTTCACCATCGAAAAAGTCGGTTATCAGGCGCAGGTTATTCCTTCCGTTCTCGCAGGCATGGCGTTAGCCATCATCGAAAGTGGCCTGAAACGTATCGTGCCTAATTACCTGTACCTGGTGATTGTGCCGGTCAGCTCACTGCTGATTGCGGTATTCCTGGCGCACACGCTGATCGGGCCGTTTGGCCGCATGGTAGGTGACGGCGTGGCATTCGCGGTGAAATTCATCATGACCGGCAGCCTTGCACCGATCGGTGCCGCGCTGTTTGGTTTCCTCTATGCACCGCTGGTGATCACCGGCGTGCATCAGACCACCCTCGCCATCGACATGCAGATGGTGCAAAACACCGGCGGAACCCCGGTATGGCCGCTGATCGCCCTGTCCAATATTGCACAGGCGGCCGCCGTGGTGGGCGTGATTATCGTCAGCCGCAAACATAATGAACGCGAGATTTCCGTGCCCGCAGCGATATCCGCCTTCCTCGGCGTGACCGAACCGGCCATGTACGGGATCAACCTGAAATACCGCTTCCCGATGCTCTGCGCGATGATTGGCTCAGCCGGTGCCGGTCTGATTTGCGGGCTGTTCCACGTTACGGCCAACGGTATCGGCGTCGGCGGCTTACCGGGCATTTTGTCTATCAAGCTGCAGTTCTGGAGTATTTACGCCATGGCGATGCTGGTGGCGATTGTGGTGCCGATTATCCTGACCGTGCTGGTTTACCAGCGTAAAGCCCGCCGTGGTGAACTGGCTGTGGTGTAAGACCTTCAAGAAGGAAAAAGGAATGAACAGCGAATTGCCGTGGTGGAAAAACGGCGTGATTTACCAGATTTACCCCAAGAGTTTTCAGGACACCACGGGCAGCGGTACCGGTGATATCAACGGCATCACACAGCGTCTGGATTACCTGAAAACGCTGGGCGTTGATGCCCTGTGGCTGACGCCGATGTATCTGTCACCCCAGATTGATAATGGTTACGACGTCGCCGACTATTGTGAGATTGACCCGGCTTACGGCACGCTGGAGGATTTCGAGCGGCTGACTGCACAGGCGCATCAGCGCGGGATCCGCATCGTGATGGATATGGTGTTTAATCACACCTCGACGCATCACGAATGGTTCCGGCAGTCGCAGGATCCGGGCAGCCCGTTCCGGCCTTTTTATATCTGGCGTGACGGTGCAGCCGAAGGCGGGCCGCCGAATAACTGGCGCTCCAAATTCGGTGGCGGTGCCTGGCAGTGGCATGAAACCAGCGGTCAGTATTATCTGCATCTGTTCGCGGCCGAGCAGGCGGATCTCAACTGGGAGTATCCGCCTGTTCGCGGGGCGCTCAAAAAAGTCTGCCAGTTCTGGGCAGATAAGGGCGTCGACGGGCTGCGGCTGGATGTCATCAATCTGGTGTCGAAACAGCAGGATTTCCCGTCCGATGACGCAGGCGATGGGCGGCGTTTTTACACCGACGGACCACGTATTCATGCATTCTTACAGGAGTTCAGCCGTGACGTATTTCAGCCACTCGGGCTGATGACGGTCGGCGAAATGTCTTCAACGAAGCTGGAACATTGCCGCCGCTACGCTGCCAATGACGGCAGTGAACTGTCGATGACCTTTAACTTCCATCATCTGAAAGTAGATTACCCGAACGGCGAAAAATGGACTGATGCGCCGCCTGATTTCGTACACCTCAAGCAGATTTTTCGCGAGTGGCAGCAAGGGATGCACGGGCACGCATGGAATGCGTTGTTCTGGTGTAATCACGATCAGCCGCGCATTGTGTCGCGTTTTGGTGATGAAGGTGCGCTGCGCAACACCTCGGCAAAAATGCTGGCGATGGTATTGCACGGCTTACAAGGCACGCCGTACATCTATCAGGGGGAGGAAATCGGCATGACCAATCCCGGCTTTAAACATCTTGAGCAATATCGCGATGTGGAAAGCCTGAATATGTTTGCTGAGCTGAAAACGGACGGACGCAATACTGAAGAATTGCTGCGCATCCTGGCACGGAAATCGCGGGATAACTCACGTACACCGATGCAGTGGACCGCCGGCGAACAGGCGGGATTTACCACCGGCACACCGTGGATTTCCGTCAGCCATAACGCGCAGAGTATTAATGCTGAGCAGGCACTGGCGGATAACGATTCCGTGTTTTATCTGTATCAGCAACTGATCCGATTGCGTAAATCACTGCCGGTGCTGACGGACGGCGATTATGAGGATTTACTGCCTGAACATCCGCAACTCTGGTGTTATACCCGCATGGCGAACGGAAAAACCCTGAGTGTGATGGCGAACCTGAGCGCACAGGAGCAGACGCTTGCGTTACCGGTATTTTGCGGCGAACAGGTGTTAAGTAATTACGCCACACCGGCGGTTTGCGGCGTACTTCGTCCCTACGAATGTCGCTGGCAACTCGCCGGATAATCTGAAATTTCTGTTCTGCCGGGTCAGTCACATTCGTGTCTGGCCCGTTTATTTTTAATGCATCTCCTTATAAAACAATCCGCAAAATTCAGGCCAGAACTGACAGTTGGTCATCAATTCCTCCGCCAAAAAAATTCTTTGTTTCAGGTCAATAAAACGAGAATTATCACTCGCATGAATGCTACATATAGTGTGTATAGTACACACCCAACCCAATATATAGCGGTTTTCCGCAAATACCCCACAACCGGCCTGTAAGCCTTGTGGGGCGCGGGTTCCGCCCAATAGGAGTGTCATTGTGAAGGCAGACAGACTGGAAACCCTACCCGCAAAACCGACTACAATGCAGCCCATCGTGATTAAGCGGGATGGTTGTCAGGTCCCTTTCGATGAAGTTCTGATCAAACAAGCAGTGCAACGCGCTGCTGCTGCTGCCGGTATCGACAGCGTGGATTATTGCGCGCAAGTTGCCCGCGTGGTGGCGGAAAGTCTGCAAGATCAGGCTCGTGTAGATATCCACGAGATTCAGGATGCGGTCGAAAATCAGTTAATGGCAGGTCCGCATAAAAAGCTGGCACGCGCTTATATCGAATACCGCCATGACCGCGATGTGAAACGTGAAATGCGTGGCCGCCTGAATCAGGAAATCCGCGGTCTGGTTGAACAAAGCAATATGGCGCTGCTTAATGAAAACGCCAATAAAGACAGTAAAGTCATCCCGACCCAGCGCGATTTACTGGCCGGGATCGTGGCAAAACATTATGCCAAACAGCATATTTTACCGCGTGATGTCGTGCTGGCGCATGAACGTGGCGAGCTCCATTATCATGATCTCGATTATTCGCCGTTTTTCCCGATGTTTAACTGCATGCTTATCGATCTGAAAGGCATGCTGAATCATGGTTTCAAAATGGGCAATGCAGAAATTGATACGCCAAAATCAATTTCAACGGCCACCGCCGTCACCGCGCAGATTATTGCACAGGTCGCCAGCCACATTTATGGCGGCACCACCATTAACCGCATCGACGAAGTGCTGGCACCGTTTGTCACTGCCAGCTTCAATAAACATCGCCAGACCGCCGAAGAATGGCAGATTGCCGATGCCGAAGCGTTCGCCCGTAACCGGACTGAGAAAGAGTGCTATGACGCGTTCCAGTCGCTGGAATATGAAGTCAATACGCTGCATACCGCCAACGGTCAGACGCCGTTCGTCACCTTCGGTTTCGGTCTCGGAACCTCGTGGGAATCACGTCTGATCCAGCAATCCATTTTACGTAACCGTATTGCCGGTCTGGGCAAAAACCGCAAAACTGCCGTATTTCCGAAACTGGTGTTTGCGATCCGCGACGGCCTGAACCATAAAGCCGGTGATGCCAACTACGACATCAAGCAACTGGCACTGGAATGTGCCAGCAAACGCATGTATCCGGACATCCTCAATTACGATCAGGTGGTGAAAGTCACCGGATCCTTCAAAACCCCGATGGGCTGCCGCAGCTTCCTGGGTGTATATGAAGAAAATGGCGAGATGATCCACGAGGGCCGCAATAATATCGGCGTGATCAGCCTGAACCTGCCGCGTATCGCGCTGGAAGCGAAACGCGACGAGGCGGCGTTCTGGACACTGCTTGACGAGCGTTTGCTGCTGGCGAAGAAAGCGCTGATGACCCGCATTGCACGTCTGGAAGGCATCAAAGCCCGGGTTGCGCCGATCCTGTACATGGAAGGCGCCTGTGGCGTGCGCCTGAAAGCCGACGACGATATTTCCGGCATTTTCAAAAATGGCCGGGCCTCGATTTCGCTCGGATACATTGGCGTGCATGAAACCATTAACGCGCTGTTCGGCGATCAAACCCACATGTTCGATGACGGCCAGTTACGCGAAAAGGCCGTGGCGATTGTGGCCCGTCTGCAGGCGGCAACCGAAAGCTGGAAAGAGGAAACCGGCTACGGCTTCAGCCTTTACAGCACGCCGAGCGAAAATCTCTGTGACCGTTTCTGTCGTCTGGACAAAGCCGAATTCGGGCTGGTTGCGGGCGTTACCGACAAAGGTTACTACACCAACAGCTTCCATCTGGACGTCGAAAAGAAGGTAAATCCTTATGAAAAACTCGATTTCGAAGCGCCGTATCCGCCACTGAGCAACGGCGGTTTCATCTGCTATGGCGAATATCCTAACCTGCAACATAATCTGAAAGCGCTGGAAGACGTGTGGGATTATAGTTATACCCGCGTGCCTTATTACGGCACCAATACGCCGATCGATGAGTGCTACGACTGCGGTTATACCGGCGAATTCGAGTGCACCAGCAAAGGCTTCACTTGCCCGAAATGCGGCAACCATGAACCTTCCCGTGTCTCCGTCACCCGCCGCGTCTGCGGATATCTCGGCAGCCCGGATGCCCGTCCGTTTAACGCCGGCAAGCAGGAGGAAGTGAAGCGCCGGATTAAACATTTGGGTAATGGTCAGTTGGGTTAACGTGATGAATTTTCATCAGTATTATCCTGTCGATGTCGTGAACGGGCCCGGAACGCGCTGTGTGCTGTTCGTGTCCGGCTGTGTCCATGAATGCCGCGGGTGCTATAACAAAAGTACCTGGCGGCTGGATTCCGGCAAGCCGTTTACGCAGGCAGACGAAGACCGCATCATTACCGATCTGCAAAATACGGTGATCCCGCGTCAGGGTCTCACCCTTTCCGGCGGTGACCCGCTGCATCCGCAAAATCTCTCTGCAGTGCGCCAGTTGTTGTTGCGCGTACAGGCGGAGTGTCCGGACAAAGATGTGTGGATGTGGACGGGCTATACGCGGTGTGAACTGACCGCTGAACAACAGGACGTTGTGGCGCTGATTAATGTACTGGTCGACGGGAAATTTGTGCAGGAACTCAAAGACCCGTCACTTATCTGGCGCGGCAGCAGCAATCAGGTGATTCATTATCTGAGGTGATTATTAAGGCACTGCTTTTCGGCGGTGCCTTCTCTTTTTGTCGCATCATTTTATTCCTTAAGCTTCATCGCTCTCCCCTCTCCTTTTGGCATCCCCCGATCGCAGTATTTGCCAGACGACAGATGAAAAAAAAGTGCGCCTCATAGGAGACGCACTTCAGGGCTAATGGAGATTACTGTTTTATTACTTACGCGTTCTTCGTACCCCGCTGGTTGATTGGGGTATTACTCTCAGACCATTCAGTTTCCTGATAAGTATGCTCAGAAGCCATAACATGTTCAGGCATCAGTGATTGCCAGTTAGCAGCACCGTCTGGCAGTTGCACATCCTTACGGACTGGCTGGCCTTCATAATCCGTCCCGTTATTCTTATTGCCGTCACGCGGTGGATCATTTGGCGTGATGTTATTACTGTTAGACCCCGGGCTCAGTACAACAGGATCTGGCGTGGTGACAGTCCATTTCTTACCATTATACTCGCTTGGATCGGCCTTTTTAACGTCTGGCGTACTTTCAGTTGCCGGCGTTTTGGTCGATGTATCACGTGCTTTAGTGGAGCCGCTTTTTGGCAGACCCTCGAACTGCGATCCGTTTTTACCCGGACCCGATTTCGGTGGTTCAATCCAGGTCGTGTTGCCGGTTGCAGACCCTGGCGTCAGGACAACACGCTCAGGCGTTTTAACTTCCCACTTCTTGCCATTGTATTCGCTTGGACGTGGTTTTGGCGTATCAGTGTCATCTGGTTTCACCGTATCATCTGGTTTCACCGTGTCATCTGGTTTCACCGTGTCGTCTGATTTCACCGTGTCGTCTGGTTTCACCGTGTCGTCTGGTTTCACCGTGTCGTCTGGTTTCACCGTGTCATCTGGTTTCACCGTGTCGTCTGGTTTCACCGTGTCGTCTGGTTTCACCGTATCGTCTGGTTTCACCGTGTCATCTGGTTTCACCGTGTCGTCTGGTTTCACCGTGTCATCTGGCGTTTTCACCGGAGTAAGATCTTCAACATCCGGTGTCGGTTCCGGTTTCGGCTGTGGCGTCGGCTCCGGTGTTGGTTCCGGTTTCGGCTGCGGTGTTGGTTCCGGCGTTGGTTCCGGTTTCGGCTGTGGTGTTGGTGTTGGTGTCACATCATCCGGTTTCGGCGTCGGACGTGGAGTAACGCCATCAGTGGTATCAGCTGGCTTCGGCTTCACCGTAGTAGGCGTATCCACATCATAGCTACCCGTCTTACTCGGACTCCAGCTGATGGTGGCAGCAATATCACTGCCCCATTCTTTCTCGTCTTTGACAACGTCAGAGATTTTCGTACCGTCAGTGTTGAGGTTGCCATTAATCTGGCCAGCCTTCGTATCACCCACATCGATCGTTGAATGCTGATTTTCCTGATAGTGGATCTCATCCGTGGTTTGCGCGTATATATTAGCACTGGTCCCCGTCTTCGTTACACCGCCGCCGCCGCCGCCATACGCACCATCCTGTTCAGTGGTATCAACAAGGTCCTGCGCATTGATATTGCCTGCAACATGAACGGTACCAGTATGGTCATCAGAGATCAGCTGACCGCCAGTCATATTCATATCACCACCGGTTTCCACGTTCAGCGGACCTGAAGTATGGATACCTGACTGTTTATTCGTCGTCGCGCTGTCAAGGAAATCAGATCCTCCGCCAGCATTCACAGATGCTGTAGGAATAGGGATGGTTCCCGTCTGTGTTGTGAACGCAGCCCCGATAGAAGCACCTGCATGCCAGCTTGAAGCATCATTGTCGACGGTGTCCTGAACGGAAACAATGTTCATATTCCCTGCGGCTTTCACATCTGCAGTTTTTGCCGTGATATCCGCTCCGATCAAATTAACGTCTTTGCCACTGATAATGGAAATATTGTCTGCCGCAATCGTTGTGTTGGTGTAACTCTTAGAACTGTTGTTCGTATGATTATTACCGCCGCTGGCATCCAGTGAGACCCCGGCACCTGCAGAATCGCGGTCAACCCCTGCACCGGCAGTGATGCCAATGCTGAAGTTCATGCCATCCTCTTTATAAGAGGTGGTTTGTTCAGCAGCGCGCATGTTGACATCGCCACCCGCATCAATCGCCACATCTTTGGCTTTCATATCAACCCCATTGAGCGTGGTATCGCCTTTGGTTTTGATATTGACTTTACCGGCATCAATGTGGGTAATATTTTCACTGGTCGAACTTGCTGAACCAGATGATTTATTGTAATCAATGCCGTATGTGGTATTGAGTGAAGCATAATCATTGAAGATTAAGTTGGTTACATCACCCGCCACCTGAGCACTTGTGGTTAAGGCATCAAAACCCACGTCCGGGTCGTTGACTGCATTGGCGATCATATTGGCATTTTTATCCGCGACATCCAGGAAGACACTGGACGTCGTTGATGTTATCCCCACAGAAAGCGCTTCATGACTGAACGTTTCCTCGTGAGTATCAACATATTTGGTGGTCTTAAGTTCATCCGCCGTAATATTTAACTCATCAGCGACTTTAAAATCGCCCCCCCCAATATCAACAGTTTTCGCCTCTAGGTTCAGGTCGTCGGCAAAATTGAAAGAAGCATTCTGGTTTGTTTTGGTATCAGATGTCGCCTCATCTGTAGATGAACGGAAGCCCACGAAGACTTCTGTTGCCGGAGCGACCGCAGATTTACCTGGGTTTTTCGCCCCACCATTATCTGAACCATAATCAAATTCATACTCGCCCTGTGACGTACTGCCACTGCCGCCATCACGCGCGCTATATTCACCTGATGCGGAATAACCCACTGCATTAGCATTCCCGGTGAGCGTAAACTCACGAGCTTCAACCACAGATTCTGTATGTTCATAATCCTGTGTGGCCTGTATATCGACATCGCCCGCCGCAGTGATGTTGCCGGATGTACCGGAATATTCACCGCCTTTCATCACAACATCTTTAGCAGAGTCGATATTTAATTTACCGCCGGCAGCCACTTTGCTTTCAATAGCGGTGGCGGTGGTGGTTTCAGTTTCAGTATGGGTAAAGTTAAGTGCGTTCTTTTTATCTAAATCATTCGTGTATTCGGCCGATATTTCGTGCATCTCATTGAAGGTAATATCGCCTTCAGTGGACGTCATATTAATATCGTTACCGGCTTCAAAGGTAGCTGCATTAGATGTAATATCTTTTGCTTTCATATCAATGTCGCCGCCAGCAGAAATGGCGTCATCATAAGTATGAACCTGCTGCTTACCTTCTTCATCACGACCCACGCTGGCGGTAATTTCAATGCTGCCATTTTCAGCAGACATATTAATATCATCGCCCGCTTTAATATAAGCGCCATCGTTGTTAATAGACCCGTCAGTTGTGGTCAGATCAACATTATTACCGGCAGAAATACCACCATTAGCCCCGTTACTCGTATTATTAATGTCCCCTTCTGAAGTAATGTTGACATCATTCCCTGCAGAAATAACGGCATTATTATTATTCACCTGGGTTGCATCAATATTGACGTCACCTTCAGCATGAATAACTGCAGAACCGGAGGATTCTTTTGCACCGGTAGACATTGCGTCAAGGGTCGCGTTGGACAGATAGACAAAGGGTACTAATACTTGTTCACCATCAATGGTTTGGTTTACAAACCAAACAATATCTTTATCCAGCTTACCGCGCTGTTCTTCAGTCAGTGGTTCACCCACGACCAGACCGAGATCTTCCGTATGTGTATTGGATGGTGGAGTTTCTGCAACATCCTGATTAAGGGTTTGCCCAGGAAGGTTATCAGACGCCTCATATCCTACCGGGATATCGGTGCTCCTCATAGAGTATGAGTTTTCCGGAGTGACTTCTGTATCAACCACATCCTGATTAAGCGTTTGACCTGACAGAATATCAGACGCCTCATTTTCTACCTGGACACCGTTGTTGACCACATAGTTGGCGTTATCCATTAACATCTGAACCATGTCAACGCCATCGACACCATCACGCACCGCGAAATAGGAGCCAACAGAATCATTAACCTGGCGACGGATCAGTTCCGAGATGTAATAGTTATCACCAATAACATATACCGGCTCATCAGGTACATAACCGACCTGTTCAAAGAAATAGTCCGAACCATAGTATTGGCTCTGGTCAATCATTTCAAAGCGCGTTTCGAAGACAGGCGTAACAGTATTTGATGGACCATCCTTGAGTGAAGGTTCACTGGTATTACGCTGGTTCCATTCAGGCGAATAAGGGAACATCGCAGGCATTTTACTCATCGCATCAATGGTGCTCATTGGCGAAATACCGGCGCGATATTCTTCAATATCTTTAAGGTTAATCAGAACCTCGGTGCTGCCACCAATCGGGGCAATCTCCTGATCCCCCACTTTTTCAACATTTACAGAATCCGACGTACCCGTTTCAATCGCAAAATCACCAATACCGTTATTCAGTTCACCACCGTTATGGGTGAAAGTCCCCAGCGTGACAATGCTGCCCGTGTCATTAGGCAGGAAGTAAAAACCTTTTGCCTTCAGTGCTTCATCATCAGATTGACTGATATTTTCCCAGTCACTTCTTAACGTATTCAGATCTTTGGTAATCCAGCTCTCACCAAACATCATGATCATCAAGGAATTCAGTTGCGGAGATGCAGTTGATTTTTCACCGCCACCAGCAGCCTTACGCACTGATTTCAAGAAATCATCTTTCTCGAGTTCTGCAGTACGGATGAACATCTTGGACATCACGTCATCAGTGAGAGTATACCCATTAATGGATGTCGGATTACCATCGCCAAACAACCAGTCCATGAAGGAATAAACAGTATCGAATGTTGCTTTATCCCCACCACTGGCAACAGTTTTCCAGTAATACTCAATCTCAATCGGTTTTTCTAAAGGCGTGGTAACATATTCATACAATGATGCTTGTGTATATCGAGGTTTGTTGGTCAGATTACCCGTAATGGTCATATCACCGACCGACTGGATCATACCTCCTTCATTGAGCACTTCTAAAGGATTCTCAGCCGTATTTTCAAAAATACCGCGCTGATTGATGTCGATCTTACCGCCCGATGAAATCTCCGCTTTGGTTGTTACCGTAAGATCGGAAGATAATACCGGCAGATAAGTTTCTACTCTCCAGGAAACATAGGTCGCAACTTTAGAGTAATCCTCAATAAAGCCTTCCCCCTCCTGCAGGGCACCTGTTTGCCAGCCACCACCGCTGTATTCGCTGAGGTTGCTCAGGCTTTGGGCATCCAGCGCCATATCACCTTCTGAGCGAATGATACCCGCATCATTGATGATATCGTGGGCGATAATACTCATATTGCCCACGCTCAGGACATTACCGTATTTTTGATTGTGGAACGTGCCTTCCCGTGCATCAATATTGACATCACCGAACGCCCAGATAAGGCTGCTCATGCCAGCAACAGGGTTGCCTTCACTATCCGTACCCGGCTCATTATAAGCATTGGTAATATTCTTACCTTTCAGCGTAATATCCTGATTACTGACAATCGCAAAATAGTTAGTAATATCTTTTCCGGCGTCCAGAATAATATCACCCATACTTTCGAGCGAACCACGAACCACAATGTTCCCGTCAGAATGAATAGATAATTCCTGCGTGGTCAGAAGATCCCCCGCCGCCTCATCGAACACATAATCCTTCGCCATATCAAGAGATAATCTATCATTACCTCTGACAGTACCATCCTGATTCACAAAATCATTTTTAATTCTAAGATCAGCGGTGCTGAAGCCTTCAATGTTACCAGAGGTATTATTCAGATCATTAACGTCTACAAGAACATTTGTCGCATTAATTTCGCTGTTATTCACCAAAGTATTTGCATGAATATCAATATTTCCGTCAGAAACCAGATTGGCATTAAATACAGTCGGGTTATCGTATTCATCAATGCCAGAGGACGATAAGTTTTCAAGTATATTCGTGATGTTGAGAACAATATCACCATAACTTTGAATATTACCGGCCAGGTTCGTGAGATTAGCGGCATTGATAGTCAACGCATCTTCTGACTGGATGAGCGCCGCGTTATTGATCAGCGTACCAATGGAATTGAGCACTAATTCCAGACCCGCAGATAGGGTTGCGCTCTCGGTATTGGATAAGCTGGTGATATTCGCCATCGTCAGATTATCAAGCGCAGCAATCAGGGAAGATTCACCTGAGTTCAGCAACGTAAGCACATTCTCAATGGACAGATTGCTATTGGACTGGATAGTCCCCGCATTCTCCAGACTTTCTGCATTCGAGATATTCAGCGCAGTTTCACTGATTATCTGACCCGAAGCATCATTATGAATATTTTTTACAGTATCAATATTCATCACATCTTGTGAAATGAGAGAAGAACCCTCTGTATTTTCCAAAGAAGTGACAGAATTGATCAACAATGCCGCAGAGGCCTGAATGGTTGACACCGCAGTATTGAGTAAATTTTCAACATGGTTGATGTCCAGAATGCCACCGGAACTTATCAGACCATTCACGTTACTCACATCAGAGACGTTGCTTATGGTGATATCGCCATCAGACTGAAGAGACGATTTATTGTTATTCAGGGTATTAACATCCGTGATCTGAAGGTTACTGCTACCTTCAATAACGGAGTCCTGGGTGTTGTTGATATTTTGAACATGGCTTAATAATACAGAGTCAGCCTTAATCAGAGAATCATCATTAAAGATATTATTGATATTGGAAAGCTCAATGGCATTATTGGCAATGAACGTCCCGTTTGCTGTGTTACTGATAGTATCAATATCACTTACGCGAATATTACCGCCCTGTACCCAACCCGCCTCATTGAATACAGAAAGTTCATGATCAGCCAGGTTACTGTGAATTAACAGGTCCTGCTCGGCAATGATTTCTGCCGCTTCACCACTATTTTTCAATTCTTTCGTTAACGTAAGATCAGCCACTGTACCTGCAGTGACTTGGCCGCTGTTATGCATTGAATCAGAATTGATATGCAGGGAACCACTGGTATCTATACTGCCATCATTGACAAAAATGGCACTTTTATCGGCCTGATTTTTTTGATTGATGGTGATATTTTTCGCAGCCATGCTGCCGCTGTTATTGGCTGTCGTACCATTAACATTAAGCTGCATATCGCCGTCAGTTGAACTCATCTTACCGCTGTTGATGAATGAGTCAGTTGTCGCATCAATGGTATTCTGCGCATACAACCCACCGGTATTTTCTAATGAGCCGGTATTAATCAACTGACTGTCAGTAAAGATAATCCCTTTGTTTTTAAATGCGCGGGTATTGATGGTCAGTTTACCCGATGCGTTGATCATACCGTTGTTTTCGACCAGCTCATCAATGTTTAATACCAATGCGCCTTTCTGAGCAACGATGCCCCCGTTATTATTTTTGGCAGATTTGGCATTGATGACAACATCACCACTATTACTCACAACCTGGGCATTGGAGGCAACGCTGGCCTCGATGACCTGGCCATCGCGGCGCACCACATAGTCGCCATTTTCCAGAGAAACCACCGCCCCTGGTATAGTCTGGCCGGACTGATCAACCGCATACAGCGAGCCGACGATCTGGTATTCATTCGCAACGTTGATCTGGATTGATGGCACATTGACAGAGGCAGTCTGACCATTTTTTGCCATTAATGTGGCGGCATTTTGCAGCATTGAACTGGCATCAATAATGATCCGGCCCTGCTGCGAGATAGCATCAGCACCGATATCCACATGGCCCAGCGCATTGATCATCAGATCCCATTGGCTGTCGATGCCACCTTGCCCCGCTGAGTTTTTCTGAATACTGACATTATTACCGGCAAGCGCGACGCTACCCTGATCGCTTTTCAACCCCGATAACCGCAGATCACCGTTCGCCGAAATTTCGATGCTTTGATTGCCAATGATACTGCCCTCGTGACGCACACCTGCGCCACTTTCGGTACTGATCAGTTGGATACGGCCACCATACATTGAGCCTAATGCACTACCATCAATAGAGACTTCGGGGCGGTCGCTGGCATTGGCATCACGAACGGTATGCGTACGGGACTGAATGTCATAGTCATTCAGACCTGTTACCATTTTAATATCAGCCTGACCGGCCATTTCACCTTCCAGTACGGCTGAACGGCTGATGATATCAAAGTAACCCAACCCTTCAGTTGAAATCCCTTGCCCCTCAATATTGATCGTCCCTTTCTCGACGCTCAGTTGGATGCGGCCATCAGCCTGCGGATTAATTTTACCCGTCGTTAAGGTCAGGTTATTGGCATTAACCGTTGATACACCATTAACGGAAATACCATTTTGGTTAGCAATAATGACATCAGCTTTTTTACCAAAAACCTCCATCGCACCATTAATCTGCGTTCCCTTCGTCCCGGTAACTTCAGAAATAATGGCATTTGCCTCATTATTCAACTGATCATTCTTAATAACAAAGCCGCCAATCTTACTGGTGCCATCGGTTGTACTATTGTTAAAAATGACCCCTTCCTGATTAACGTTAAATTCAGTAAATTTATTATGAGAAATACCGCTTGCATTGGGATCAACAATGTTAATAACGGGTGTGCCATTGGCACTTTGGTTCATCGTGGGTGCACTATGGTCACGACTATCAGGAATAATTGCCCCTGCATCGGCAAAGCTTGAAAAAATGCCAGCCATTGCCAGGTATAATGGCTTCAATTTTATCACTCTTTTTGAGTGACCTTTTTTACTATGATTATTCATAACATCCTCTGTTTTCATAGGTAATTACTGGTGTTGTTCATTAAAACGAAACTGACGCATTATAATAAATTGCTTCTTCTGACATGCCGGTATGTCTTAATGAGGTTGGTTCTGTTAACGGGCGGCTATAAGTCAATGCACTATTGAAATGAGTGGCATTAAATTTCAAACCTATTGCCGCGCCGGTCATGTATTCTGCATGGCACAAAGAGACATCTTGGGAACAATTATCTTTTACCACGGCCAAATCATAACCAATGAACGGTGAAACCTGATTGATGCCGTATTTAAATACACTGATTGGGAATTTGAAAGTATTGGAAATGTAGGCAGCGCTGTTTACAGACATATAACTATCTTTATAGCCCCGAACGGTATATTCATCGCCTACGCTCATATTTTCATCGCTGACCAGAATATCATCTGTATACTGGAAACCAGAACCCAGTTCATACTCGACGCCAACACGCCCGGCCTGATACAGATTCTTTGACCAACTGAGCAAACCGTTGTATTTCACGGCATCGATGTCGAACCCCGTTAAATCAGGGTCGTTTTTCCAGGCAGCACCAAACCATGGCACACCAAAGGTCGTACTCAGATCAGCGTAAAGTGATCCATCAAACATCGTGCCGACCCGGGTTAACCCCAGTGTCACATTCGAGAAACGCTTACTGCTCACATCAATTTGTGAGCCTTCGATGCGGTTGTTACTGTCATTAGTTTCTACTTTGGCATAAGCACTGGTTTTACCCTGTGCATTACGGAAAAGCATCCGGCTGACTTTCAGCGACAAACGATCGGATGAACCGTCGGAACCGTAACCACCGAAATCTCCCCCAATGGTTTTGTCATAACTTGAATGATAATACTGTGTATCAAATGCCCAATATCCCAACGGGATACTGTAGTTCAGAGACCAGGACTTCTGATTATCATTATTATTATTCAGATCATTGAATGAGGTATAATAGTTAAGTACATCATTAAAACCGACCAGATTATTCGCACTGAGGCTGGCAAAATATTGACTCCAGCCATCTCTTTCTGTGCCTGAGTTATTGGTCCCCAGGCTACCTGAAAACATCTGAACATCGCTGTTCTGTAAATCCAGGGTGGAATAGCCATTTTTATCTGACGGGACAATAATGAGTTTGCTGCCCCCGGAGACGCGCAGGAGGTTATCCAGCCCCTGGTCTACGTCAGACATATTCAGCACGTCATTTTTGGCAAATGGGATTGCACTGAACAGACGGGTCGATTGGCGAAAATTTGGGTTTTTCCCCTCAACGCTAAAACCATCAATTTTGCCCCACAACACTTTAAGTGTCAGAACGCCGCTTTTCAGGCTACTTTCCTGAATAGTCACGGTGGTGGTTGTGTAGCCTTTACCCACATAAAAATTAGTCAGATCTTTAACGAGCGAAATAATCTCATATTGGCCCATTTTCTTATGATTATAGGCATCAATAATTTTCTGACGCTGTGGGGAGTCAGCAAACTCCTCATCACCCGACACCGTAATTTCATTAATATCAAATTTATACCCTGGCCCGGCTTTCGCAAAGCTATCAGGCAACTGTTCGCTATTCTTCTCAGCATTGATAATTTCTGCTTCGCGGCTTTTTTCCTGCTCAATATTCATTTGCGTCTGGCGACGTTCTAACTGGTCAAGATCACGATTTGAGTTCATTGGCGTCAATACAGCGGCCTGCCCAGAAAGTGAAACCACAAGTAAGCCAGCGCCCAACGCGCTGTATTTCCTATACATTAGATTCTCCCTAAATAGTATTTATATGTGTAATTCATTAATTCATTAAAATATCAAAAACCACGAAAGTATCTATTTTACCGGCGGTCATTTTAGTTTCATCAAGCGGATATATTTGTGCTTTATATCCAAATGTTTTATCACCCGATATAATGGTTGATGCACCTTTCTTTCCTGTCGCATCGACAGAAGCACCTGCGGTATCAATAGCGGATCCTGAATTATTCAGCAATCTCACACCGACCTGCTGAGCACAGCTTTCGTCATCGCAATTAGCAATATATCCGTTCGGTGCACCCACGGGTCTTTCACCCCGAAATTGAAATTGCACTGAGGTTTGATCAGGGCAACTTAATATCAGCGTAAAGGGGACTTCTGCGCCCCGCCTGACCTTCCGGCTCTGAAAATCAGCCAGGGAATAGGTGCCTAAATCAACGTTTTGAGTGGTTGTTAAAATGGCACATGAGCGTGGCACCACATCAATAGGTGCCCCTAAATTAATAGTGACAATATCAACCGGTGTACCCGGGCTGGTATCAGCAACTAAACTCACATGCCCGATAAGGCCAGCAGGGATCGTCCCGCTTTTGATGACACCAGTCTGAACAAACTCCAGAACGACTTTATCAGCAGGTTCAGTACATATGCCTATGCACTCAAAGGCATCGGGGAAATAGGCATTTCTGGAAGCCGGCCAACTTAACCGGATCCCAAGACCGACAATGTTCGTATTATAAACATTGTCCGATGCCTGCAGCGTTGACTCTGGCCGGGTAAAAGCTGAACGCCAGGTATTGCGAATCAACGCTCCGCAGGTATAGGTGATGGCTGAAGTATTCACTTCGGCCCTTCCTAATACGGTTCCCACTGTGCCTTTACTGGCGGGCCTGAGCGTCGGTATTATAACGGAAACATTAAGGGCTTTACCCTGTGTGATGGTACAGTCATTAGCGGCAAATGCCACAGACACAGGCATCAGCCAGGATAATAAACCCAGCATAACGACTGATATTATCAACCTCATCATGCCCCTCCTTAAGTTATCAATAAATATGAGTTATCGCTATTCACACACTTTATTGAGTGTGGCGATACCAACTGTTTTTTCTGCAGATTCCTTTTCGTCTGGAATATATTTCATACGACAAGAATGAGCGTTTTTCTTTTCAGACCAGGAAACGGTTAACCATTGTTCAGCATTATTTTCAGGCTGAGCCACCATCGCCCTTCCGCCCTGCCCAACAATCCCAAGGACGCTTTCATCACTGTCTTTAATCATCGCTCCATAAGGGACAACAACACCTTTTTTATCTTTAATAAGTAAGAATTTATTGATGTTATTTTTTGTTTTAAAACTTAGTTTTACTGAGGCGCCGGCAGTAGGAACTAAACTTGCCTTAGTATCGTCAACTTCGACTTCCATATCCGCACCCTTAGTATCAAGATAAATATCGTTATATTGATAAGGATTGAGTGAGGAAATAATGGCATACCCATTCTCTGAAACCTGAGAGATCATATCAGGGTAAACATGTGAGCCTGTTGCTCCTTTCGCTTCGACAATACCGAAGGTATCGCTCAATGCAGAACTGTAATTAACGCCTCCTTCATGCAATACGATCCCGCCACTGGCATTCATCGTGGTCATGAATGAAGTTTCGGTTTGGCTATACCCGATATTCCCCTGCATGGCACTGCCGCTGTAACCTAAATTTATCCCTGCATTTGTCTGGTGATCCTGTACATAGTTTATCCAGCCACCATACGACATCTGGTTATATTCCCCGGCAGTACCGTTCAGCGCGGTTCTGATGCTGGAGTCTTGGTCGCTGTAGCTGACAGACGCATTAAGTTTCGGCACCTTCGAGTGCAGCGTACCAAATGGCACTGACATACTGAGATATATCGCATCATCGGTATCGCCATCTTCATCAATAGTTTTGCTGAAGTTAATGTTATAACTCATTGCATGCCATGAATTGGAATAACCAAACTGATAGCTGCTGGTGTTATTTTTTTCTGTTTGTGAATCCCAGGCACGGCCATAGTATCCGGAAAGATAAACATTCCCCCAGCCATCGATAAGGTTCTGGCTAATATTTATTTCAACCTTATCCCGGTAGTTAATAGGTAAATATTTACCATCATCGTCCTCTAATGCCTGAGCGGTCAGCAGAGCATCACTGAGAGAATAATAATCCTTACTTGAATAACGGTAACCCGCAAGGCTGAGGTTCGTTCCGGTGTCATTGAAAAATTTAGCCAGACTCAGTTTCAAACTCATATTGCAGAAACGATCACAGGAATCCTCATCTTCCACCTCGAACGAGGTGAAGGACCGGGTAATATCGGCCCCCAAAGCCCCTATGGGTGTATTGACAGCAGCACCGGCCATCAGCGCGGAATATTCGTTATCCTCTGTGGTCTGAAAACCTGTGTAAGCGGTGACCTGGTTAGTCAACCCATACTGGTAAGTTCCCTCCAGAACCAGGGGTTTATCGCGTAATGAGTCATTACGTATTTCACCGACAGTGGTTGAAAATCTCGATTGCCCCGGACGTAATAACATCGGTACGCTGGAGTAAGGCGTAATAAAGGTACGTACCTGACCTGTTGCCTCGGTGATTGTAACTTCCAGATCACCGCCATAGCCCGTAGCATAAAGATCCGTGATTTCGAATTCACCGGGTGGAACTGTCAGTTCCTTAAGGACATTACCATTTTGTCTGATGGTTATTTTTGCATTGGTATCCGCAACACCACGGATCACCGGCGCATAGCCGCGCAGTGAATCAGGCAGCATGCGTTCATCAGTGGCTAAACTGACACCACGCAGCGAAACGGTATTAAACAGTTCGCCGGTCGTGTTGATATCACCGGCTTTCATTTCGGCTTTAAGCGGTGCGATTGCACGCTGTGTATACGCTGAAATATGATCCCACTGGGTGGAAGTGCTGTCTTTAGTGACGCTGTCGAACGTATAGAAACGCCATGCTCCCAACTTTAATGAAGAGAGGGCATTTCCGTAATAGTAATCATCGGAGGTATGATCCTGATTACGCACATTCGTTGCGCTGAGAGAATAGTTTACCGCTAAAGAAGGTACACCATTATCCCAAAGCGCAGGGTTAACATACCCTTCAGGATTATTGAGTAAGCTTACCTGGGGTATAGAAAACTCTAATGTTTCTTCATCAGAGTCATACTTAAATGTTGCGGAAGGAATGAGCTTACTTAATAGTATACACTTATCCACATCCCATCCGGCATGAAGCTTAGAAGTATCAATATCGAACTGATAAATAAACTCTTTTGTTAAACAAGGTTGAATTTCGCTACCTACAGAGACATATTTAATTTTTTTTACGCCAATAGATTTGCCATTGACTTTAACATCTACGTGATAGTCGCCTGGTTTCGTTAATTCTTCATTATCAAACGCCGAGAGATCCATGCCTGCAAGATTACCGACCATAAACCCATTGTTAAACCGTACGGTTTTTTTCTCTTTTACAGTACTCTTAGATTCAATATTGCTTCCAAGCGTCATTCCAGTAACAGGCACTGTTTCGCAAAATGCATTACTTACCATGAAACTGGAAAATCCCACTATAAAAGCGGAAAAATTTCTTGATGCTTGATTTAAGCGAATCACAAAAATATCCCTTAATTTATTGCAATAACGTTACGTCATTACAATTTCAATTCCTTATTGACAAACGCACCCAGGTCTGTGATGAAAGTATATTTAAGGACCGGTGCCGTAGAATTTTTAATATTTTTAAATTCAAACACTTTACTACTGAAAGGTTCGATAACATCGCCCTGAAGAATAGTATCTTCCTGACCCGCAATCTTTAGCGAGGCAAAAGAAATATAATATGGCGAGTTATTGCTTCCCGTAACTTTATAGCCTGTTGCTGTTTTCTGTGTGGTCCAGGCAACATTCTCTGAAGCAGTTAAAAGTTCGCCTTTTAAGCCCGCCGGGCGGTAAAAGAATTTAAGGCGTGTTCTTACCGCAATATTCATCAGATTCTTATCAGCTGCATTCTCACTTTCAGGGGGTATATCGAGAATGTTTATCCAAAGCATCGTCTCGCGATCCTGAGGGTATTTACTGGCTGTTTCGTCTGTCGGAAAGATACGTAAGACCTTCCCTTTGCCTTTATTAACTCTGGCAATCGGTGGGTTGATGATAAAAGGTAAATTCTCTTTATCTTCAACGCTTGATTCCCGGCGACTATCAATCCAGACCTGAATAAGCGCAGGAGCATCCCCGACATTATTAATACGGACTGATTGCTCTTTTTCTTTGGCGTTAAAAATAACCCGCGTTCCCATGACCTGAATAGAGGCAAAGGCTGGCGTCAGGAATGAGAAAAACAGAGGCAATAGAATTGCCAATTTTAGCTTCATCTTTAATACTCCGATAATTAACCAGGGTACAAGTACCCTGGTTATTATTCTTAGTTATAAATAATGGAGTAAACAACGTCAGTATTCACTGTACCTGCAGTAGTTGCACCACCGGTAGCAATATATTGTGCCCAATAATCAAAACGGGCAGCATTATTTGAAATTGCTTTACCGGTAGTCGGATCAGTCACTGGTACACGTAAATCGATGGCTTGTTTGTTTTCGTCAGACAAGACAACCTGTACTTTCGTTGCCGAACCTGAAGCAGTAGAGTTCATCAGGTTACCGGTCGCACTGTCAATTTTGGTACTTGCCGCACGTTCCCAGGAAACGTTAGCAAATTTACCATTCGGACAGTCAGTACCACTTAAGCTGATATAAAATGGCGTGTCACCGGCTTTCTTACCGGTAGCATCCAATGCTGTCGTGCTGACAGGTTTAAGGTTGACCGTAAAAGTACCAGATGGCGTCAGGCCTTCATCAGTCCCACCATTGACAATACAGGTTGCACTACTAATGGTACCGGTAAAAGTAATGGTACCGTCTTCAGCACTGGCCGCCATGCTGCTGGCAAATAAGCAAACAGGCAATAATAAAAGTTTGGATTTCTTTAACATAAATAACTTTTCCTTGTTATTGAGACAAATATAATCAACCGCTCTAGAAGATGCATATTGTACATAAATGAACGATAGTTGAAATATATACTAATTTTTAACAAATCACTTCCATATGCGATTAATTATATTTTATTATGTTTTTTTGATTTATTATTTACAACCCAAATGAATTTATGCCGCTATTGTATATTCACTTTTAAATTCAGCATGAAAAACACCGGGTTATACTTTTAGAACTCCACTTCGTGTTAAGCATTTCGTTTAATTGCCCTGTCTTTTTTTTAAATTAAGATATGGATGATTATAAATTAAAATAACTTAAGATCTAAATTGTAAAAAACACCTAGAATAATTTACATTTGGAGGAAAGATAAAATCTAATAGAATCAAAGGAGAATAAACATTTAGTAAAAACTATCCTAAGGTAAATGTTAATAAATCGCGTTTCAAAAAGTTCCCTCAATTTTGAACTTTTTTCCCCTTATTTCATCTTTCACATCACTGCAACCAGAACTTCACCCAACTGTCACTTAACTTCTCCAACATGATGCCAACACCGAACTGAGGTTTGCATCATGTCTCCTTTATTTCGTTTCCGAAAAATTCTCCGGCGAATGCACATTACCGCAGCGCTCTCCTTTGCCTGTTTCTCCCGTGCGAGGTATTCATTGTGATGAACTTATCTAGACATCCGACCAGTCACACGACTGTCTATCAACAAATTGCCGCTGAGCTGGAACAGGAACTGCGTAACGGTTACCGCTGTGGCGATTATTTGCCACCGGAACAGCAGCTTGCCGAACGTTTTCAGGTAAATCGTCATACGCTGCGCCGTGCGGTGGATGAGCTGGTGGATCGCGGCTGGCTGCAACGCCGCCAGGGAATTGGCACGCTGGTCCTGATGCGCCCTTATGATTATCCGCTGCATTCACAGGCACGGTTCAGTCAGAACCTGTTGGATCAAGGCAGTCACCCGACCAGCGAACGACTGCTGGCGGTGCTGCGTCCGGCGACCGACCACGTTGCGGCGGCACTGTCCCGTCAGGAAGGCGATACGGTGATCCATCTGCGTACGTTACGCCGCGTTAACGGCGTGCCGGTCTGCGTGATTGACCACTATTTACCGGACCTGGACTGGTGGCCTGCGCTGCAAAATTTCCACAGCGGCTCGCTGCATGATTTTATTCGCCAGGAAATTAAGCAAAAACTCACCCGCCGTACCACCCGCATTAATGCCCGCCGCGCACTGGCTAAAGAGAGCAAATTACTTGAAATCGTACCCCAGGCACCGCTGCTGTGTGTCCGCACCCTGAATATCTGTGAAAGCAACGCGTCCGTGGCGGAATACTCCGTCAGCCTGACACGTGCCGACATGATTGAACTGACAATGGAGCACTGAATGGATCACTTGCAAACCCGCCAGCGCTGGATGTCAGTGCTGGCTCACAGCCGGCCTGATGAGTTGCTCGCACACTGGCAACCGCTGAATTTATCGCCGCAATTTGAGCGACTCCGTGCAGCTGAAACCGGCCTGACTCAGCTTCAGGGCCGGATGGGGGGTACCGGTAAACGTTTCGTGATGGGCGACATGACCATTACCCGCGCGGTTATCCGCACCGATAACGGCATCTATGGCTACAGCTATGTTGCCGGTCGCAATAAAGCCCACGCCGAACTGTGCGCCATCATTGATGCATTACTGCAAATACAGGGCATGGACGAACTGCTGCATAAACGCGTGATAGCACCGCTGGCCGCACTGCAACAGGAACGCCGCCAGCAACGTGCCCGCGAAGTGGCTTCCAGCCGCGTCGATTTCTTTACTCTGGTTCGTGGAGAATAACTCATGTCACTTGTTGCCAGTTTTCAGCATCCGGTCGCCGATGCGCAGTACAGTTTTCGCCGTATTCTCAAAGGATTAAGCGAGCCAGGCATCAGCGTACAACTGCCTGCCATGCCCGGTTTCGGCGCACTGGGATCCGCCAGTGCCTGTGTGCTGCTGACGCTTATCGATCAGGACACACCGCTATGGCTGAGTGCATCGCTTAACGATGAAATCCTGCGTAAAAACCTGCGTTTTCATACCGGCGCCGTACTGACCAATGACCCATCCGCTGTCAGTTTTGCGCTGGCTGATCCTGCGCTGGACAGCGCAACCCTGCTGGCTTTCCCGTGCGGCGATGAAATGTCGCCGGAGCTGGCGACCAGCGTGATTGTTCAGCTCGAAAGCCTGACCGGTGGCACGCCGCTGCGCCTGCGCGGGCCGGGCATTGAAAACAGCCGGATTATTTCTCCACAGTTGCCTGATTGCGTGCGCGATTATCTGCTGAACCGTCCTCACCGTTTCCCGCTGGGTCTGGACTTTATGTTCACCTGCGGCGAAGAACTGATTGCCATACCGCGCACCACGCGCGTGGAGGTCTGCTGATGTATGTAGCCGTTAAAGGGGGTGAGAAGGCGATTGCCGCCGCCCATCAGTTGCTGGCGCACGAGCGCCGTGGCAACACGAATGTGAATGAAATCGGCTGTGATCAGATCGAACAACAATTAGGTCTGGCAGTCGACCGCGTCATGAGCGAAGGCGGGATTTATGACCGCGAACTGGCAGCACTGGCCATTAAACAGTCCGGCGGGGATCTGGTTGAAGCCATTTTCCTGCTACGCGCTTACCGCACGACATTACCCCGTCTGGCCACCAGCGAGCCGCTGAATACCCAATCGATGCGTATTGAACGGCGTATTTCCGCCATCTATAAAGACTTACCCGGCGGTCAGGTGCTCGGTCCCACTTACGATTACACCCACCGTCTGCTCGACTTTGCGCTGCTGGCCGAAGGCGAAGCGCCGTTCACGCCAGTGGCAGATGAACCGCAGCCGGAAAACTGCGGCCATGTGTTTGATTTACTCACGCAACAACAGCTGGCGATTCAGGAAGAAGATGACGGCAGCGAACCGGAAGATATCACCCGCACGCCGCCTGTCTATCCGGCATCCCGCGCCGCGCGCCTGCAGCAACTTGTCCGCGGCGATGAAGGATTTTTGCTGTCGCTGAGCTATTCCACGCAGCGCGGTTACGGGCGAACGCATCCTTTCGCCGGTGAAATCCGCACCGGCTGGCTGACGGTCGAAATCGTGCCGGAAGAGCTGGGCTTTGCGATTGATATCGGCGAAATCCTGCTGACCGAATGCGAGATGGTGAACGGTTTTGTCGCACCGGAAGACAAGCCCCCGCACTTTACCCGCGGTTACGGACTGGTGTTTGGTCGCGCTGAACGCAAGGCGATGTCGATGTCGCTGGTCGATCGCGCACTGCAAACCCGTGAATACAACGAACAGATCAGCAGTCCGGCGCAGGATGAAGAATTCGTGTTATCCCATGCCGATAACGTCGAAGCCGCCGGTTTTGTCTCGCACCTCAAGCTGCCGCATTACGTCGATTTCCAGGCCGAACTGGAGTTGTTAAAACGCCTGCGCGCCGCAAAACAACAGGACTCCGCCCATGAACAATAATGCCGCCCAAACGATCACCGGCTACAACCACGGTTATCTCGACGAGCAGACCAAACGTATGATCCGCCGTGGCATCCTGAAAGCGGTGGCGATCCCCGGTTATCAGGTGCCGTTCGCCGGTCGCGAAATGCCGATGCCTTACGGATGGGGCACCGGCGGGATCCAGCTGACTGCCAGCGTGATTGGCGAAAACGACGTGCTGAAGGTTATCGATCAGGGCGCTGACGACACCACCAATGCCGTGTCGATCCGTAAATTCTTCCAGCGCGTCGCAGGGGTGAAAACCACCGGGAAAACCGTGGAAGCCAGCCTGATCCAGACCCGTCACCGCATTCCGGAAACACCGTTGCAGGAAGATCAGATCCTGATCTTTCAGGTGCCGATCCCGGAGCCGCTGCGTTTTATCGAACCGCGTGAAACCGAAACCCGCAAAATGCACGCGCTGGAAGAATACGGCGTGATGCAGGTGAAGCTGTATGAAGACATCGCACGCTTCGGCCATATCGCCACCACCTACGCCTATCCGGTGAAAGTGAATGATCGTTACGTGATGGATCCGTCGCCGATCCCGAAATTTGATAACCCGAAAATGAACATGATGCCTGCATTGCAGCTGTTCGGCGCCGGACGTGAAAAACGCATTTACGCCCTGCCACCGTTCACCAAAGTAGAAAGTCTGGACTTTGACGATCATCCGTTTACCGCTCAGCGATGGGATGAGCCCTGCGCCCTCTGCGGCTCGCACCACAGTTATCTCGATGAAGTGGTGCTCGACGATCAGGGCAACCGCATGTTCGTGTGCTCCGACACCGATTTTTGCGCTCAGCAGGTTGAGCAACAGGCTTCAAACGAGGGTAACCACTGATGAACACTCCCTTAAATCTTACCGCCGGGCCGCTGTTGTCGGTGAATAACCTGACTCATCTTTATGCGCCGGGCAAAGGCTTTTGCGATGTGTCGTTCAATCTGTATCCCGGCGAAGTGCTGGGCATTGTCGGCGAATCCGGTTCCGGCAAAACCACACTGTTGCAGTCGATTTCTGCCCGTCTTGCGCCGCAGCAAGGCAACGTGATTTACAACAACGGGCAGGTTCCTGCGCAATCGTTGTATGACATGCCCGAAAGTGACCGCCGCCGTCTGCTGCGCACCGACTGGGGCGTGGTGCATCAACATCCGATGGACGGCCTGCGTCGCCAGGTTTCAGCCGGGGGAAATATCGGCGAGCGTCTGATGGCTGTCGGTGAGCGCCATTACGGCAATATCCGCAAGAAGGCCGGTCAGTGGCTGGAAGATGTCGAAATCCCGGTTTCACGTATTGATGACCTGCCGACCACGTTTTCCGGCGGAATGCAGCAACGTCTGCAAATCGCCCGCAATCTGGTGACGCATCCCCGTCTGGTGTTTATGGATGAACCAACCGGTGGCCTGGATGTGTCCGTTCAGGCACGTCTGCTGGATTTACTGCGCACGCTGGTGGTGGAAATGCAGCTGGCAGTAGTGATTGTCACCCACGATCTTGGCGTTGCCCGCCTGCTTGCGCACCGTTTGCTGGTGATGAAACAAGGTCAGGTGGTGGAAAGTGGTTTAACCGACCGCGTGCTCGACGATCCGCATCATCCCTATACACAGCTGCTTGTTTCTTCCGTGCTGTCCTGAATCTACTTCCAGAGAAAGAGTGACCAAAATGACGACGAAGCTCAGGGTCGAAAATCTCAGTAAAACTTTCGTGCTGCATAACCAGAACAGTGCCCGATTACCGGTGTTCAGTCACGCCAGTCTGACGGTCAATGCCGGGGAATGTGTGGTGCTGCATGGCCAGTCCGGTAGCGGAAAATCCACCCTTTTGCGCTCCTTATACGGCAACTATTTGCCGGACAGCGGCACCATCTGGGTGGAGCATCAGGGTCAGCAAATCGACATCGTCAGCGCCGAAGCGCGCGAGATTCTGGCGGTTCGCCGTCATACCGTCGGCTGGGTCAGCCAGTTTTTGCGGGTTATTCCGCGTATCAGCGCGCTGAATCTGGTGATGCAGCCGCTGCTCGAACTGGGTGTGGATAAAGCGCAGAGTGAATCACGCGCCAGCGTATTGCTGCACCATCTGAACGTACCGGAACGCCTGTGGCATCTTGCGCCTTCAACGTTTTCCGGTGGCGAACAACAGCGCGTGAATATCGCCCGTGGTTTTGTGGTCGATTATCCGGTGCTGTTGCTCGATGAACCTACCGCCTCACTGGATGCGGTTAACCGCGCCGCCGTGGTTACGCTGATTGAGCAGGCCAAAGCACGCGGTGCGGCGGTCGTCGGGATTTTCCATGACGAGGATGTGCGCCAACGTGTTGCCGACCGTTTGTATGAAATGAGCCCCGAAACCGCGCCGGAGATGTCCGTATGATCATCAATAACGTCAGACTGGTACTCGACGATCAGGTTGTTGAAGGATCGCTTGAGATGAAAAACGGCGTGATCAGCGCCTTCGCAGACAGCTGCAGTCAGTTGCCACAGGCGCTGGATGCGCAGGGCGGCTGGTTGCTGCCGGGTTTAATCGAGCTGCACACCGACAATCTGGATAAATTTTTCACGCCGCGCCCGAAAGTTGACTGGCCGGCGCATTCGGCTATGAGCAGTCATGATGCCCTGATGGTCGCCAGCGGCATCACCACGGTGCTGGACGCCGTCGCTGTCGGTGATGTGCGCGACGGCGGGCATCGTCTGGATAATCTGCAAAAGATGATCGACGCTATCATCAACAGCCAGAATGCCGGATTAAACCGCGCCGAACACCGGTTGCATCTGCGCTGCGAACTGCCGCATGAAACCACCTTGCCGTTGTTCGAAAAGCTGATGGATACGTCAATATTGTCACTGGTTTCGCTGATGGACCATTCACCGGGCCAGCGCCAGTTCGCCACGCCGCAGAAATACCGTGAGTATTATCAGGGCAAGTACCACCTTAACGACCAGCAGATGGACGACTATCAGGAAGAGCAAATCGCCCTCTCGCGCCGCTGGGCACAGCCAAACCGTGAAGCCATTGCCGCGCACTGCCGGGCACGCAATATTTCACTGGCCAGCCACGACGACGCGACGGCCGCGCATGTGGAAGAATCGCTGGCACTCGGCAGCGTGATTGCCGAATTTCCGACCACTGAAGAGGCCGCACGCGCCTCGCACGCCAACGGTTTGCAGGTGCTGATGGGTGCGCCAAATATTGTGCGCGGCGGGTCCCATTCCGGCAATGTCCCGGCGCATCATCTGGCCTCGCTCGGTCTGCTGGATATTCTCTCTTCTGATTACTATCCCGCCAGCCTGCTCGATGCTGTTTTCCGCATTGCCGGTGATGAAAATAACGCTTTCAGCCTGCCGCAGGCGGTGAAACTGGTAACACGTAATCCGGCCAATGCCCTGGGCCTGAAAGATCGCGGTGAAATAGCCGAAGGCAAGCGCGCGGATCTGGTGCTGGCACGCGCGCATGGCGATCATCATTACGTGCAAAACGTCTGGCGTCAGGGCATTCAGGTGTTCTGAGGGGATGAGAGTCTAAGGAGATGAAATGAGTCGTTTACTCTATCTGATGGGCGCTTCTGGCTCGGGAAAAGACAGTTTGCTGGATGCCCTGCGTCAACATTTACCGGACAATGTCACGGTGGCGCATCGTTATATTACGCGCCCCGCAGATGCCGGTTCGGAAAATCATATTGCATTGAGCGAAGCTGAATTTATGCAACGCCGTCAGCAGGGATTGTTCGCGCTGGAATGGGTCGCACACCAGTGCCGGTATGGCGTGGGCATTGAGATCGACCATTGGATGCAGTTGGGCTGTCATGTGGTGATGAACGGCTCGCGTGCTCATCTGGAACAAGCCCGTCAGCGTTACGGCCAGCGCCTGCTCCCGGTGTGTTTGCAGGTATCGGATCCTGTGCTGGCCTCACGACTTTCGCAGCGCGGACGTGAGGATGTGGCGCAAATTGCCCGCCGTCTGCAACGTGCCAGAGAATATGCCAGCACGCTGCCCGCAGAGTGCCATCTGCTGAACAACGACGGTGCATTGCAGGACACCTTACAGCATCTGCTGGCGATCCTTTCTCTGCCGGTCAGTACGCCTGTTTATCCCGTAACTTCACAATGAAGGATCCTATGACAGACATCATTTCTCCCTTTTCGCTGGCTGATGAACAGGATTATGCCCGACCTAAAATTGGTCAGCAGGTCGAGCTGAACGGATCGCAGCTCGGACAATATGTACATATTGCCGATAATGCGATTATTGAAGAAACGCAGATCGGCGATTACTCCTATACCGCCGGGAATAATCAGATCTTCTACGCAACGATCGGCAAATTTGTATCGATCGCCACCTATGTACGGATCAATCCTGGTAACCATCCGACTTATCAGCGTGTGGCTCAGCACCATTTTACCTACCGCAGTTCAGCATACGGGCTGGGTGAGGACGATCAGGCATTTTTCGACTGGCGACGTGAACATCACGTCACCGTGGGTAATGATGTATGGATTGGTCATAACGCGGTGCTGATGCCCGGCGTGAAAGTCGGCAATGGCGCGGTCATTGGTACGTCAGCCGTAGTGACCAAAGACGTCGAGCCATACTCCATCGTCGCAGGCGTGGCGGCTAAAAAGATCGGCATGCGGTTTGACGACAGTATGATCGAACGGATCGAGAAAAGTCAGTGGTGGAACTGGGATCATGAAACACTGAAAGAAAGGATGCCGGACTTCAGAGATCTGGCTGTGTTTGCGGAAAAATATCTGTAGAGAAGGCGGGGAGCGGGCTCAGGGTTTGACAGGCAGGAAATTCGCATTTTTTGCCTGTCAGCTTATCACAGGGATCCGCTGAAGCGGATCCCTGTGCATTAAAGTTCTTCAACGCTGGCAACAATCTGATCGGAATCCAGCACGGTGATCCCCCCCAACCCGGCGTTAAATGCCTGTTCCAGCAAAGCTTTTGCCACAATGTCAGACTCCACGGCTTTCCATTTCCCTGGCAGCATTTTAAATAATGGTGCGCTCAGTTGCTCGAGCAGGCGCGGCGGATGACGCCGGCCTACCAGCAGCGACGGTCTGACCAGCGTGAGCAGTGGCCAGCCCTGTTGCATCAGCGCCAGTTCCATTTCACCTTTGGTGCGGTTGTAGAGGAAACACGAATGCGCATCCGCGCCGTGTGCGCTGACAGCAAGACAATGGCGGGCACCCAGTTCCCGTGCCGCTTTGGCGCAATCGACCACCAGATCGTAATCCACGGCCCGAAATGCCTGTGCACTTCCCGCCTGTTTACGTGTGGTACCCAGACAGCAGAACAGCAAATCAATCGGTTCATCAAGTGCAACAACCAGTGAGGTCAGATTCGTGCCCAGCGGATTGATCAGTTTATTGCCCGGTGGCAACGGACGGCGACTCGGCGCAACAATACGGCTGACACGCGGATCCAGCTGCAGCAGGCGTAAAAGCTCCCTCCCGATCAGACCACTCCCACCCAGCAGAAGAACTTTTGCCATATCACTTCCTTTTAAATCACGGCATACAGACACAGAGGATCGAAGTGTTACCTGAATGTGAATATCACGCTATAAGACAGTTCCTGTTACCTGACCAGACTCGGAGGAATCCAGTTTGATCAGTCCGTCCCTGGCTTCTAGGATTATGGGGGTAAGTCAAAAAACACATTCTCAGCAGGAGGAACCATGAGCAAGAAGATAGCGGTACTCATCACTGATGAATTTGAGGATTCTGAATTCACTTCACCCGCCGGGGCTTATCGCGAGGCTGGACATCAGGTCATCACCATTGAGAACAAAGCGGGTAACGTCATTAAAGGCAAGCAGGGGAAAGCTTCCGTTACCATTGATAAATCAATTGATGATGTGAACGTCGCTGAGTTTGACGCCCTGCTGCTGCCCGGCGGACATTCGCCGGATACCCTGCGCGGAGATGACCGGTTTGTCGAATTTACCCGGGAGTTCGCCAATAGCGGCAAACCGATTTTCGCCATCTGTCACGGGCCGCAATTGCTGATTAATGCCGATGTCGTTCGGGGACGCAAACTCACCACGGTGAAACCGGTGGTCGTGGACGTGAAAAATGCGGGTGCCGAGTTTTATGACAAAGAAGTGGTGGTCGACAACAACACGCTGGTCACCAGCCGGACGCCGGATGATCTGCCCGCTTTTAACCGTGAATCACTGAAGATTCTGGCAGAATAAACCCGCCGCCCCTCTGCACAGAGGGGCAAATCACCGTGTCTCTTCTCTGTCCCATACAAGTTTCTTACCAAATCCCAACGCATTATCTGTCATTTTAATGTGGCTGAGCCTCAGTGCCCAGACCGGCGTTTTCATCGCGATGGCGACAGGGAAACGTTTACAATACTGACTGCGCGCACGGCTTTCTTCTTCACCATCGAGAACGGTAGCTTCCCCACGATACTGAATGCCTTTAATTAGCGCGATGGATTTCGGAGGTGGCGCAATCGTTCCCACAATGTGTGGCGATCGGGACATCAGCGAGCCATGAAGAGTTTTGAGTTCTGTCATGAAATAGAGCGTCATGCTGCCCTCATCGGTAACATAAAAGCAATTAGCGCTCCACATTTCGCCGTCAACAGTAGCGCACAGCGCCAATACATGGTTCTTTTTCAAAAATTTCAGGATATGTTGCAGATCATCAGGGTTATTCATCGCCAATCCTCATCTTCATTTTTCACAGTTTAACGCTGTATGACGATGTTTTGCCTCACTCTGTTGTGCCTTTCGGGTAAACTGACACGACCTTTTCCTTTCCCATACCTAAGCTTATGCCCGTCACCGCCAACTGGTTTTTATATATGCTGAGAACGCCTACCGGGATGCTCTATACCGGCATCACGACAGACGTGACGCGGCGTCTCGCCCAGCATCAGTGTGGTAAAGGAGCGAAATCATTGCGTGGGAAAGGAGAATTAGCGTTGGCATTTCAGTGCCAGGCAGGTGACCGCTCGCGGGCATCAAAGCTGGAAATAAAAGTCAAAAAACTGAGTAAGGCACAGAAAGAGCTGCTGGTGACAAACGCGCCGGAATGCCTGGAAAATTATCTGGGATTCGCGGAAAGCGGAAAATAAAAAAGGCCGGGAAACCGGCCTCTGTGCCCTCTGACTGTCATCAGAAGCGATTAAACGCTGACGGGAAGACCACTTCACCGCTGGCGTCGGACAGCGCATCGTCTGCCAAAGTAAACAGCTGGAACATGGTTTCAGTATCTGTCCAGCGGCAATGCAGGCCGTGAGCAGCCGCAGGTTGAAAACCGAAACGCTTGTAATACGCAGGGTCACCTAATACCACGACGGCGGCATAACCAAATTCATTCAGGGAATCTAACCCTTCGTACACCAGTTTTTCGCCCAGTCCCTGACCACGCAGAGAGTGCTCTACCGCCAGCGGTGCCAGCGCCACCCAGTTACGGTCTTCGCCCTGAATATCCACCGGACAGAATGCCACATACCCCACGACACCCCCTTCATCGTCGGTCGCGACCACGCCAAGCGTCAGGAGACCATCTTCACGCAACTCCTGCACCAGATCAGCTTCTGCGCCAGTCGGAAATGAGGCGCGCAGCAGACGGTCTATGCCCGCAGCATCGACCGGAATTTCAGTACGGATTAACATGGCTCAGCTACCGGAGTTTTTGACCCGCGGTCCTCTTGCAGTCCCGCTTCGACAAAACCGGCCAGACGCAGCAGGCCGTTTTTCAGCAACAGCGGCATGGTATCAAGATCGATAGAATCCATCAGATTTTTCACATACAGACCGAGCTCCGTATCGCCTTCAATGCGCAGACGGCGCTGGAAGAACAGCGTATCAGGATCTTCTTTACGGGCGGCAATCAGGATCAGGTCGTTAGCGTTTGCGCTGAAGCTGACATCCGCCTCGCCGTGTTCAGCGATCATCAGCTTACCTTCGCCCACCGACATCAGCCAGCTCAGGTTCAGATCGCTGACATCAATTTTCAGCCATCGGTTTTCGAGGAAATCCAGTTCGCCATCAGCCAGTGCCTGACGAAGCTGCCAGCTCAGCACCTGTTGCAGAACCTGACGTTGTAATGCAAATGGCGTGAATTTCAAAGGCACACTCAACAGGGTGGGTCCCTGACGAACCAAACGTGCACGTAGTTTTTGCAACACTGGCACTACTCCTCTCGGTAACTTTTCGACAAGTTTTAAGGCGGTTATGCGGCCTATTTTGACACATTGCCGGTAACGTTCAGCGGTCTATATCAATAAATACTGCAACAGAAAAACGCCACGTACAACCTCCCCGGGGGCGGTAAGCCCTTCAAAGCCGCAGAAACTGCCTCAAATCAAAATATTGCATCCCTGCATTCTCTAAAATAGTTCGCCAATCAAAGCCCTGACTGATGAATGAATGACGTCGGCAACTGGCTTTTCATCACCCCCAACTGTTCAGCTCTGGCTGACCGGTTGCAGTAAGGAACGAGAATGGAGCTACTTTGCCCGGCAGGAAATTTACCTGCGCTGAAAGCGGCGATCGACAATGGCGCAGATGCGGTTTATATCGGTCTGAAAGATGACACGAATGCGCGCCATTTCGCCGGCCTGAATTTTACGGAAAAAAAGCTGCAGGAAGCCGCCAGTTACGTGCACCGCCACCGTCGTAAACTGCATATTGCTATCAATACATTTGCCCATCCTGACGGTTATCAGCGCTGGGAACGCGCGGTAGATATGGCGGCACAACTCGGCGCAGATGCGCTGATCCTGGCTGATCTGGCGATGCTGGATTACGCGGCGAATAAATATCCTCATGTTGAACGCCATGTATCGGTGCAGGCTTCCGCCACCAACGACGAAGCCATTCGTTTCTATAAACGCAACTTTGATGTTGCCCGCGTGGTATTGCCGCGTGTGCTTTCCATGCATCAGGTGCGTCAGCTTTCCCGTACTACCGTTGTGCCGCTGGAAGTATTCGCATTCGGCAGCCTGTGCATTATGGCCGAAGGCCGCTGCTATCTTTCGTCCTATCTGACCGGCGAATCGCCCAATACTGTGGGTGCCTGTTCTCCGGCACGGTTCGTACGCTGGCAACAGACCACGCAGGGCATGGAATCACGTCTGAATGATGTGCTGATCGACCGTTATGACGAAGGCGAAAACGCCGGTTATCCGACTCTGTGTAAAGGCCGTTATCTGGTGGATGGCACGAAATACCATGCGCTGGAAGAACCGACCAGTTTAAACACGCTGGAATTATTACCGGAACTGTTCGCCGCCAATATTGCGTCAGTGAAAATTGAGGGGCGTCAGCGCAGCCCGGCATATGTCAGCCAGGTCGCACGCGTATGGCGTGCGGCCATCGACCGCTGCATGGCTGATCCGCAAAACTTTAAAACCGAGGAAGCCTGGATGAACACGCTGGGCTCCATGTCTGAGGGCACACAAACGACGCTGGGTGCCTATCACCGCAAGTGGCAGTAACTGAAGAGACGATGATGAAATATTCTTTAGGCCCCCTCCTTTATTACTGGCCGAAAGCACAGGTGGAAGACTTTTATCAGGCTGCGGCGACCAGCAGCGCGGATGTGATTTACCTCGGCGAAAATGTGTGTGCCAAACGCCGGGAAATGAAAGTGAACGACTGGCTGGAGATCGCGCGTCAGCTGGCTGCAACGGGTAAACAGGTGGTGATTTCCACGCTGGCGTTGTTGCAGGCACCGTCAGAGCTCAATGAACTGAAACGCTATGTGGAGAACGGTGAATTTTTGCTCGAAGCCAATGATTTCGGCGCGGTGAATATGGCGGCGGAACGCAATCTGCCATTTGTCGCCGGCCATGCGCTGAATTGCTACAACGCGGTCACGCTGAAATTGCTGCATAAACAGGGCATGGTGCGCTGGTGTATGCCCGTCGAGCTTTCCCGTGACTGGCTGGTGAATCTGCTCAACCAATGCCAGGCTTTGGGCATTCGCGATAAATTTGACGTAGAAGTGCTGTCCTACGGGCATCTGCCACTGGCGTATTCGGCGCGCTGTTTTACTGCACGTTCAGAAAACCGGGCGAAGGATGAATGTGAAACCTGCTGCATCAGTTATCCGCAGGGCCGTAAAATGCTGTCTCAGGAAAATCAGCAGGTGTTCGTGCTCAACGGCATTCAGACGCAAAGCGGCTATTGCTATAACCTGGGTAACGAACTTATGTCAATGCAGGGGCTGGTAGACATTGTGCGTCTGTCGCCGGAAACCATGGACACACTCGCCACGCTTGAAGCGTTTCGCACCAACGAACGCGGACTGTATCCGCTGACACTTACCGATAAAGCCGACTGTAATGGCTACTGGCAGCGTGTCGCCGGGCTGGAACTGCGCCAGTAACCACAGACAGACAACACTAAGAAGGGATATGACCACTGCGCCATATCCCTTTTTTATAAGTGCGGAGGCTTCGGCCGGAACATCGCGCGCAGCCGGACGCCATCACGCAACATGCCCACGGCAATGCCAATGAAAGTGTAAAACACGCACAGGATCAGCAGCATCATAATGTCGCCACCCACGTCTTTAAACGGCAATCCCATCTGATTCACACCGGCAATGGCTTTGGTCGCCCACGTTGAAGGAAGCATGGAAGAAATCGCCCGAACCCATGCGGGCATCGCCTGCAACGGCCAGATGGTACCTGATATATAGAAGACCGGCGTAGTCAGAAACGCCAGCGTCAGGTAAATCAGCTCCACGCTGCGCAGACATTCCGTCACCAGTTTCCCTAAACCTAATACCGCCATCAGGAACGGAAACGTCAGCAGCAAAATCTCAGGAATGGTTGCCGTTTGCCGGTAACCCAATACCCAGGGCCACAATACGAACAATACAATCGACAGAAAAAGCCAGACCGGAATCAAGGCTGAAATTCCCCCCAGAAACGCCGGGATCGATGATTTCCCGGAAGGCCCGCTGTTGAGCACAATACTGACGCGCACACTGGCTATCAGTAATGAGTGCTGCAAAAGCATCACCAGTAAACCTGGAAAAATAATGGCGGCAAAACTGATGCCGGGGTTAAACAGATCAGATGACTGGCCCAGGATCGGCGAAAGCACCACGCTGGCCTGACGCTCACTGAAACCGTTGCTGAGCAGCAAATCTGTGTTGTACTGCGTCAGGATCGACTGATACGCCGACAGCACATCCTGTTGAATCTGCCCGTTTGCCAGCCGGTTGGTGGCATCACCATACACCGGGATCACAATATTTTGTCCGGCGAGGATCTTCTTCTCCAGATCGACCGGCATGATGATCACTGCGAACAGTTTTCGCAGCGCCAGATCGTGTTCCGCGTCAGCCAGATTGTCATACGCGACGGTGGCAATTTTCGACCCCGCATCAAGCTGGCGGGACAGCATGCGGCTGGCCGTACTGTGATCCTGGTCGATCACCGCGACGGGCAAGTCCCACACTGTTCTGTTGGCATAAACCAGACTCATCACACACAGTGAAAGCAGTAACATCATCCACATCGGTTTATCGAGCAAACCGGTCAGCACTTTACTGAAGGTTTTCCACCAGGTTTTACCCCATTCGCGACCCGTCATTGCCCTGGTTCCTGTTGTTTCATTCGCATATACAGGCGTTTACGCACCAGCAAACTGGTCAGCAGCGGATAGATCAGCAGAATGCAACACACCATCAGAATGCCGCGCACTGACACTTCCCGCAGGAAAACATCAAACATGGCGGCCAGCGCATAACTCAGCGGCTCAATACCGGAAATGATACGGGCTGGCAACGGCATCGATAGCACCGGCACCGCCATGCCCGAGAAAGTCAGCGCAATACTGACGAAAATCCCCATCATGGTGTAAGCCGTGATGGTGGTTTTAGTGAAAGTGAAAAGGAGTAATCCGAGGCTTTGTGCGGCGATCACATAGAAAAAACCGATCAGCAGCATATACAAAGGATTACCACTGACACGGGCGTCAAAAAACCCGACCAGCATGGCGATTTCCACCATCAGCAACGTGGTAAAACACAATGTGTATGGCGCGAGTTTGCCAAGCAATGCCAGTGTGAACGAAGGTGCGCCGAGTAATGCCTGGCTGCGCGCCATCACGTAAATCATGCAGGTGACAGTAAACAGTTGCAGCAGATGGATGGTCGCGGCAAATTGCTGATAATAAATGTAGCTGCCACTGGCGTTAAACAGGCTGCCGTACGAGAGATCTACACTTGCCAGCGAAGGCAGCGTTTTCCCCATTTCTGTCGCAATGATTGAACGGTAGCGGGTATTAAGTTCGGTGATCAGTCCGCTGAAATCTTGCGTGGAATATAATCCGGCACCGTAGAATAATGCGTTGTAATAGAGGACGGCGCCGGGCTGTTTTCCGGCCAGCACATCGGCTTCAAAATCGTTGGGAATATACAAAAGCGCATAATCCTGCGCGGTACGCAGACGGTATTCAGCTTCCGGCAAACCGCCTTCAAAAGCCTGCACGTGCGCGTGAGAACCGGCGTCCAGTTTGCGGACCAGCATTTTGGATAGCGGACTATGATCATTGTCGACCACAGATACCGGTAAATCCAGCAATGTACCTTCCGAGAAGTTACTGCTGATAAGCCCGAAAAGCAGCAGAGGAAAAATCCAGCACAACCAGTGGATCACCGGCTTGCGGAAAGCATGCCGGACCTCGCGGGTAAAAGCCCGACTGAAACAGCGCCATGCGGCTTTCACCCTTTCACTGCGCGGCGCTTTGACCGGCCTCATTGAGCTTGCCATTGCCACAATGCGCTCATGCCCTGACGTAATCCGGGCACAGGTTTCGCGGGATACAGACGCACTTCAAAAGTTTTTAAATCAAAGTCGCCGGTCGCCCGCGTGGCGCGTTTGGTCGCATAATCGCCAAGCGGAGCAAGGTAACGCACTTCCGCTTCGATCATCTGGTTATTCAGCGCGGGAACGCGTATCCGGACTTTATCGCCTTTACGCACGCCCGCCAGGATATCCTCACGCAGGTTAAACACGAAATACGCATCAGGCAGACGAACCAACGTCAGTAACGGGCTCGAGGCGTTTTGCAACTCGCCGACCTCCACAGGAATCGGTCCGACCTCACCATCAACCGGGGCTTTGACTAATAAATCATCGGTTTGCGCTTTCACTTCCAGAAGGTCTTCTTCCGCCTGGCGCAACTGAGCGGCATAGCTTTCACGTTGCTCGACGCGGTCACCGTTGACGCCTTCATCCAGGTTGGCTTTGGCCACCAGCACCTGCTGATAAGCACTGTCGCGGGCGCGGCGGGAATCTTCCAAATCAGCCGCAGAAATGAAACCTTTGGATGCCATTTTGGCATTACGGTTATAAAGGTCCCGTGCATTAATGTATTCCGCCTGCGACTGCGCCAGCGTGGCTTTCAGATTGCGAATACTTTCTTCACGCGTGCCGTTAACGGAAAGATCAAGCTGCGCTTTTGCCTGATCGCGCGCCGCTTCAGCCGCACGTAACTGCGCCATTAATTCGGGGCTGTCGAGGGTAATCAATAGCTGTCCGGCTTTGACATCGTCACCGCGTTCTACATGACGTTCTGTCACCCGGCCTTTGGCTTTCGAGGCCACAATGACTTCCGGTGCATCCACTTCACCCTGCAATAACAGATCCTGATTGTGCGCCCGGAACAACACAGCCAGAGAAACCGCCACTGCAATCAGCAGCAGGGTCAATAAAATTCGTTTACTCATCGGTACGACATCCTTTTTGTTTGCCTGTTTTTATCAGCGGCTTTGGGTATCCTTTCCATATTATTGTCCTTTGTTGCATCAATCTCTTCAGGCGGAACATACAGATATCAGTGAAATCATAGCGGGATAAACAGAGCATTTTTAACTCAAAACAACATATTGGCTGAAATGATAGTTTAGGTTAATTCAATCCTATTTTAGGATGTTTAAATGGCATTTAAGGGCACAAATGCCGTATTCAATCTATTACTATTGGGTGATACTCGTTCTAATTATGAGCGGAGTGAATACTTTCTCCACTCACCTCAATCAAGAGTGAGCTGCGATTATGTCTGATAAAAACACCGTCCCCCTTTCCGTTCTCGATCTGGCACCGGTTCCGCAGGGCGCCGATCCTGCCCGCGCATTTCAGTGTTCACTGGAACTGGCACAACATGCCGAGAAATGGGGCTACCAGCGTTACTGGATGGCGGAACACCACAATATGACCGGCATCGCCAGTGCGGCAACCTCTGTGCTGCTGGGTTATATTGCAGGTGGGACGAAAACAATCCGCGTGGGTTCCGGCGGCGTGATGCTGCCGAACCACTCACCGCTGGTGATTGCCGAGCAGTTCGGTACGCTCGCTACACTCTACCCGAACCGTGTGGATCTGGGATTAGGTCGTGCGCCGGGCACCGATCAGCGCACCATGATTGCCCTGCGCCGCCATCTCTCCGGTGAAATCGACAACTTCCCGCAGGATGTGCAGGAGTTGCAGATGTACTTCGGTGACGTTCAGCCGCAGCAACCTGTCCAGGCCGTGCCCGGACAGGGTTTGCATGTGCCGATCTGGTTACTGGGCTCAAGCCTTTACAGCGCCCAGCTGGCGGCGGCGCTCGGACTGCCCTTCGCCTTCGCTTCACATTTCGCACCGGACATGCTGTATCAGGCATTAGCAATTTACCGCAGCAAGTTCCAGCCTTCTGCACAGCTTGAGAAACCCCACGCCATGGTATGTATCAATGCCATTGCTGCCGACACGGATGAAGAAGCGCGCCGGATGTTCACCTCTAATCAGCAACAGTTCATCAATTTGCGCCGTGGAATGCCGGGTAAACTCCCTGCGCCGGTTGATAACATCGAAAGCTTATGGTCCGCTCAGGAACGCTTTGGCGTTGATAATGCGCTGCGTATGTCGGTGGTCGGCAATAAAGAAAGTGTGCGTCAGGGGCTGCAAAATATTCTGCGGGAAACTGAAGCCGATGAACTGATGATCAACGGCCAGATTTTTGATCATCAGGCACGCCTGCATTCATTCGAGATTGTTTCACAACTTCAGGGTGAACTGGTCAAAGAGCAACGCATCAGCTGACAGGTCAGGTAAATCGCAGGCATAAAAAAACCAGCCCGGAGGCTGGTTTTTTATTATCTGAAAATCAGCGAACTGAAAGCAGATTATGCGTCAGAAGTACGACGTGGTGCGCGGCTTGGCGGACGACGATCACCTGCGGCTGCAGAACCTTCACGACGGTCACCGCTGAAAGAACGTGGAGCACCGTTACCACGGCCACCTTCACGACGTTCACCGTTGAACGGACGCGGAGCACCATTACCACGACGCTCACCGCCAGCACCGGCCGGACGATCACGACGTGGAGCCTGTGGCACCGCATCACCGATCAGTTGCATGTTCATCGGTTTATTCAGGATACGTGTACGGGTGAAGTGAGACAGGATCTCGCCCGGCATACCTTTCGGCAATTCGATAGTAGAGTGCGTACCGAACAGTTTGATGTTACCGATGTAACGGCTGCTGATGTCGCCTTCATTAGCGATAGCACCAACGATGTGACGAACTTCAACGCCATCGTCACGACCCACTTCGATACGATACAGCTCCATTTCGCCAGCGTCACGACGCTCACGACGCGGGCTATCGCCATCACGTGCAGGGCGGTCATTGCTGCGGGCCGGACGGTCACGACGATCACCACGGTCGCCACGTTCTTCGAATTCACGGCGTGGTGGGCGGCTTTTGAAGACCGGATCCGCTGCAACGATCAGAGGGCGTTCACCCTGTGCCATTTTCAGCAGTGCCGCAGCCAGTGTCTCAACGTCCAGCTCTTCTGCAGGTTGCAGTTTTGCCAGCAGCGCACGGTATTGATCCAGATCGCTACTTTCCAGTTGTTGCTGAACTTTCGCTGCAAACTTAGCCAGACGACGCTCGCCCAGAACTTCTGCAGTTGGGATTTCAACTTCCGGAATGGTCAGCTTCATGGTGCGTTCAATGTTACGCAGCAGACGACGCTCACGGTTCTCAACGAACAACAGTGCGCGACCTGCACGGCCTGCACGGCCGGTACGACCGATACGGTGAACGTAAGATTCTGAGTCCATCGGGATGTCGTAGTTAACCACCAGGCTGATACGTTCTACGTCGAGACCACGTGCTGCCACGTCGGTTGCGATCAGAATGTCCAGACGGCCATCTTTCAGACGTTCCAGAGTCTGCTCGCGCAGGGCCTGGTTCATGTCACCGTTCAGCGCAGCGCTGCTGTAGCCGCTACGTTCAAGTGCTTCAGCCACTTCCAGCGTCGCGTTTTTGGTACGTACGAAGATAATCGCCGCATCAAAATCTTCTGCTTCCAGGAAACGTACCAATGCTTCGTTTTTACGCAGACCGTAAACAGACCAGTAGCTCTGGCTGATATCAGGGCGCGTGGTCAAGCTTGACTGGATACGCACTTCCTGAGGATCTTTCATGAAGCGACGGGTAATACGACGGATAGCTTCTGGCATGGTTGCAGAGAACAACGCGGTCTGATGTTCAGCCGGGATCTGCGCCATGATGGTTTCGACGTCTTCGATGAAGCCCATACGCAGCATTTCATCAGCTTCGTCCAGCACCAGGCCGCTCAGGTTAGAGAGGTTCAGCGTGCCACGTTTCAGATGGTCCAGCAGACGACCCGGAGTACCCACAACAACTTGTGGTCCCTGACGCAGAGCGCGCAACTGGACGTCATAGCGCTGGCCGCCATAAAGGGCAACCACATTCACGCCATGCATGTGTTTAGAAAAATCGGTCATTGCTTCAGCAACCTGAACCGCCAGTTCGCGGGTCGGGGCCAGAACAAGAATTTGTGGTGCTTTCAGTGAAGCATCAATGTTATGCAGCAGCGGTAAAGAGAATGCGGCTGTTTTACCGGAACCTGTCTGAGCCATGCCCAGAACGTCGCGGCCATTTAACAGGTGAGGAATACACTCAGCCTGGATTGGTGAAGGTTTTTCGTAGCCCAAATCAGTCAGGGCAGAAATGATCGGAGCAGACAGCCCCAGGTCAGCAAAAGAGGTTTCAAGCTCAGTAGTCATGTACACGTGCCTCATTAATAATGGCAGCCAGTCTACATAACTCGTCGAGAAAATTTTCAGTCATTTTCATTGAAAAGTGTGAACCGGCTCAAATTAGATTATAAAACGAACAAAGCAACCCTCGCCCGTAAAGGCGCTAAAAAATGGTAAATACCATGATTTAAAAGGCTGATTGGTGTCGTCAGCTATTGCTGGTCCGATTCTGATAGGTCGTCTTGCTCATGGCCCAAAAGCGCCAATTCCAACAATGCATAGCGGTGCTCAACAAAGTTATGAACGTTGTTAGCTACCGTCAGTTTGAACAGTGCCGCAGCGCTGTTCTTGTCCCCCAGACTTAGGTAATGTTTACCTAAATAGAAGTCAGTTTCACTGAGATGCTCAGCGAGCGAAGTGTTATCCGTTGCTTCTGCCTTGAGGCGTTCCATCAGCGTAGATTCGCTGATTTTGCCCAGGTAGAATTCGACGATATTCCATCCCCATTGCCCTCTGTCCGCTTTGTCATAACGCTGTTGAAGCGCTACCTCGGCATCCTTCGGATTGATTTCTCGCTCCGCAAGATAAAGCCATAACGAACGGAAGGGATCATTTGGATCGTCTCGATAAAACGCCTGCAGATCATCCTGCGCTAACGAGAATCGGCCACCGTAATACAGTGCGATACCTCGGTTCAAACGCGCGTAGTTGTAAGTTGGATCAAGCTCTAGTACAGAATCAAACGCTTCATAGGCAGCATCGAAATTGCCTGCCTGCGTTAAGTAAATCCCCAGGTAGTTAAAAACTTCTGGCATATCAGGACGAATAGACAGCGCTTGTGAAAAATCATTTCGCGCCAGTGCTCTTAGCCCGAGACTATCATACAGCACACCGCGCTCATATAATAGCTGTGCTCTCTCATCATCGGTTAATGACCGACTGGCAAGTATTTGTTCCATGCGTGCCAGGATGACTTCCTGCTGCAACGTCGGTTGCAACGGAATCGCCAGAACTTCATTTTTACGCCAATCATGGTTGCTGCATCCTGCCAACATAAGTGCTGTCGCAACATAACACCAGCGCAAGAAAGGCTTCATTTCTACTCCCGGAGACAAACATTGGATGAACATCCTGTCATCCGCTTGCTTAACACAAACGCGTCCTGCGTCCGTGAGACGAACAGCTCCTTTCCAGATGGAAAGGAGCTGTAAAACTTCTGTTACAGATTATTCTGCTGCAGGTTGCTCAGTTGTTTCGTCCTGAGTAGGTGCGGTAGCTTCTTTGATGCTCAGACGCACACGACCCTGACGGTCAACTTCGAGAACTTTAACCGGAACTTCCTGGCCCATCTGCAGGTAATCAGTCACTTTCTCTACACGCTTGTCAGCGATTTGAGAAATATGCACCAGACCTTCTTTACCGCCGCCGATGGCAACAAATGCGCCAAAGTCTACGATACGGGTCACTTTACCCTGATAGATACGACCCACTTCGATTTCAGCAGTGATCTCTTCGATACGACGAATAGCGTATTTCGCTTTCTCGCCGTCGGTTGCTGCGATTTTCACAGTACCGTCATCTTCGATTTCGATCGTGGTGCCGGTTTCTTCGGTCAGCGCACGGATCACAGAACCACCTTTACCGATCACGTCCTTAATTTTGTCCGGGCTGATCTTGATGGTGTGAATACGCGGAGCAAACTGAGAGATATCGCCACGTGGAGTGCTGATAGCCTGTTCCATCACGCCCAGGATATGCAGACGCGCACCCTTAGCCTGGTTCAGAGCCACCTGCATGATTTCGCGGGTGATACCTTCGATTTTAATGTCCATCTGCAGCGCGGTGATACCGTCGCGGCTACCGGCCACTTTAAAGTCCATGTCGCCCAGATGATCTTCGTCACCCAGAATGTCGGACAGAACGATAAAGCTTTCGCCTTCTTTAACCAGACCCATTGCGATACCGGCAACAGCGGCCTTAATCGGAACACCTGCATCCATCAGGGCCAGAGATGCGCCGCAAACAGAAGCCATTGAGGATGAACCGTTGGATTCAGTGATTTCAGAAACCACACGCACGGTGTACGGGAAGTCTTCTGGTTTTGGCATCATCGCCAGCACGCCACGTTTAGCAAGACGGCCATGGCCAATCTCACGGCGTTTTGGCGAGCCCACCATCCCGGTCTCACCGACTGAGTACGGAGGGAAGTTGTAATGGAACAGGAAGCTGTCAGTTTTTTCGCCCATCAGCTCATCCAGGTTCTGTGCATCACGGGCAGTACCCAGCGTTGCAGTCACCAGCGCCTGAGTTTCACCACGGGTGAACAGAGCAGAACCATGGGTACGTGGCAGAACGCCAGTACGCACATCCAGACCACGGATCATGTCTTTTTCGCGACCATCGATACGCGGCTCGCCACGCAGCACACGGCTACGAACCACATTCTTCTCGATGCTGCCCAGGATGTCAGAAATTTCGCCAGCATCCAGGGATTCGTCTTCAGCTTGCAGAGCCTGAACAACGTCAGCTTTGATGACATTGATCTGGTTGTAACGTTCTTGCTTCTCGGTGATCAGGTACGCATCACCCAGACGGGATTCAGACAGTGCAGCGACGCGAGCATGCAGCTCAGCGTTAACGGCTTCTGGCTGCCAGTCCCATTTTGGCTTACCGGCTTCAGCAACCAATGAGTTGATGTTGTCGATAACAATTTGTTGTTGTTCGTGGCCAAAGACGACCGCGCCCAGCATCTGATCTTCACTCAGTACTTCAGCTTCAGATTCAACCATCAGAACCGCGCCCTGAGTACCTGCCACAACCAGATCCAGACGGCTTGTTTTCAGCTCATCAGCGGTTGGGTTCAGAACATACTGGTCGTTGATATAACCAACGCGTGCCGCACCGATCGGGCCATTGAATGGAATACCAGACAGGCTCAGGGCAGCAGATGCACCGATCATCGCAACGATGTCAGGGTTAACTTGTGGGTTCAGGGAAACCACAGTCGCGATAACCTGAACTTCATTCAGGAAGGAGTCCGGGAACAGCGGGCGAATCGGGCGGTCAATCAGACGTGAGGTCAGTGTTTCGCCTTCGCTTGGACGGCCTTCGCGACGGAAGAAGCTGCCCGGGATACGACCAGCAGCGTAAGTACGCTCCTGATAGTTAACCGTCAGCGGGAAGAAACTCTGACCTGGTTTAGCTTTTTTCTGGCCAACAACGGTCACGAATACCGCAGTATCGTCCATGCTAACCATAACAGCGGCAGTAGCCTGACGAGCCATCATGCCGGTTTCCAGCGTAACGGTGTGCTGGCCGTATTGGAATTTACGAATAGTCGGATTAAGCAATGTAATATCCTTTTGTATGACGCGCAGCTGTTATGACAGCAGTTCACGCCGATAAATATCCGAGCTTCTCACTACATTCTCGCGACTAATGACAATCCTTATATACCTGGCAATGTGGTAATAAAGTCTCTCATTAGCCGCGCGAAAACATCTGTAACGGAAGTTCATGTTCTTAGAATAACAGTAGAAACCGCAGCCATACAGTACCCTGATTTGGCTGCGCTTCCTAGAATAAAGGGGCCTATTGGCCCCTTTACACTGAAACTCGCTTGATTAGCGACGCAGACCCAGACGTTCGATCAGGCTGGTGTAACGTGCTACATCTTTACGCTTCAGGTAGTCCAGCAGTTTACGACGCTGAGAAACCATACGCAGCAGACCACGACGGCTGTGGTGATCTTTTTTGTGTTCTGCAAAGTGACCTTGCAGATGGTTAATTTGAGCAGTCAGCAGAGCAACCTGAACTTCGGTAGAACCACTGTCGTTAGTGCCGCGACCGAAGTCGGAAACGATCTGAGCCTTAGCTTCAACGCTTAGAGACATAATCTTACTCCAAAATATTATAGATAATTAAACGGGTGCCGATCTCTAATTCAGCAACCCAATGCATAAGCTGCGCTATTCTACCCTTTGCTATATATGATCGCAAGGTAAGCAGAAAGCGCTTAATCGGTGTATTCAACAACCAGACGACGAGGTGCAATACGACCCTCATCATCAATTTCTCCTACACCGATAAACTTACGTTCTTCGCCTTCAGTGATGCGAACCATACCGCTGACGGGCGCACCTGATGCCTGAACAGGTTGGCCCTGTTTGACATATCCGGCCACCATAGGTAACAGGTTCACTTCCGGGAAGTCTTCACATGCGCTATCCATCGGCAACAACAAAGGATCCAGCAGCAAGCGCGGCTCAATACCCTGCTCTTCTGCCTGAGCGATCAGCTCATGGAGTTTTTCCAGGGTGACCATTCGCTCTGAAGGATAAGTTGCCACCTGCAGACGACGCAGATAAGTCACATGCGCACCACAACCCAACTTCTCACCAAGATCATCGACGATAGTGCGGATGTAAGTGCCTTTTGAGCAATGAATCTCCAGCTCAACGTCAAAGCCTTCCCAGCGTATAAATTGCAATTCATACACCGTAATGCTGCGTGATTCTCGCGGAACTTCGATGCCCTGACGGGCATATTCGTACAGCTTTTTCCCTTCATATTTCAATGCGGAATACATGGAAGGAATTTGCTGAGTTTCCCCGCGGAAACTGTCGAGTGCGTCGTCAAGTTGTTGCCGGGTGAACGTCATTTCACGTTCACAAATGATGGCACCTTCAGCATCTGACGTATCGGTGCGTTGCCCCATGCGGGCAATCACGCGATAGCGTTTGTCCGAATCAAGCAGGAACCGGGAGAATTTAGTCGCTTCGCCTAAACACAGTGGCAGCATACCGGTGGCCAAAGGATCAAGCGCGCCGGTATGGCCTGCGCGGTTAGCGTTATAAAGGCGTTTAACCTTTTGCAGGGCATCGTTAGAAGACAAGCCTAAAGATTTGTCCAGTAGCAGAACACCGTGTATATCACGGCCGCGGCGACGTGGGCGACTCATTATGCTTCCTCGTCATCGCCTGCAGCGGAACGGCGTTCAGCATCGTTCTTCACGACATTAGTCACCAGATTGGACATACGCATACCTTCAACCAAAGAGTTGTCGTAAGCGAAAGTCAGCTCCGGTACTACACGTAAACGCATCGCTTTACCGATCAGCGTACGAATGAAACCTGACGCGTCCTGCAAGGCTTTGATGCCATTTTTGACACGATCAGGATCGTGATTATCAGTGGTCAGCACATCCAGGAAGGTGACGAACACTTTGGCATATGCCAGGTCGCGTGAGACTTCTACGCCTGAAACTGTCGCCATGCCTACGCGTGGGTCTTTGACTTCACGCTGTAAGATGATGGCGATTTCTTTTTGCATCTCCTGAGAGACGCGCTGAGTACGGCTAAATTCTTTTGCCATGAGGCTTTCTCCTTACTTGCTCCAGACAAATAAGGGGGCGCAAGGCCCCCATCTGGATATCAGCGACTTCGCAAACGTTAAGCGATAGTACGTTTGATCTCGATGATTTCGAAGACTTCGATCACATCACCAGTACGCACATCGTTGTAATTCTTAACGCCGATACCACATTCCATGCCGTTACGGACTTCAGCAACGTCATCTTTGAAGCGACGCAGGGATTCCAGTTCGCCTTCATAGATCACCACGTTTTCACGCAGCACACGGATTGGGTTGTTACGCTTGATCATACCTTCAGTCACCATACAACCTGCAATAGCGCCGAATTTAGGTGACTTGAATACGTCACGAACTTCAGCCAGGCCAATGATTTGCTGTTTGTATTCTGGCGCCAACATACCGCTCATTGCCTGTTTGACTTCATCAATCAGGTTATAGATAACGGAATAGTAACGCAGATCCAGGCTTTCACTTTCAACAACGCGGCGGGCAGACGCATCTGCACGGACGTTGAAGCCGAGGATGATCGCGTTAGAAGCAGCAGCCAGTGTCGCATCAGTTTCGGTGATACCACCGACACCCATACCAACGATCTTAACTTTAACTTCGTCGGTGGACAGGCTCTGCAAGGCATCAGAGATTGCTTCACAAGAACCCTGGACATCTGACTTCAGAACGATGTTCAGTTCAGAAACTTCACCTTCGGTCATGTTCGCGAACATGTTTTCCAGTTTAGATTTCTGCTGACGAGCCAGTTTAACTTCGCGGAATTTACCCTGACGATACAGCGCAACTTCACGTGCTTTTTTCTCATCACGTACAACGGTAACTTCATCACCCGCAGCCGGCACACTGGACAGACCCAGCACTTCGACAGGGATAGAAGGACCCGCAGACGTAATGTCACGGCCCATTTCGTCACGCATCGCACGGACACGGCCATATTCGAAGCCACACAGAATGATGTCGCCTTTGTTCAGCGTACCTTCCTGAACCAGCACGGTAGCAACCGGACCACGACCTTTGTCCAGGAAGGACTCGATCACAACACCACTTGCCATACCGCTACGCACCGCTTTCAGTTCCAGAACCTCGGCCTGCAGCAAGATAGCTTGCAGCAGATCGTCGATACCAGTACCGACTTTCGCAGAAACGTGGATGAACTGAGATTCGCCGCCCCACTCTTCCGGCATAACGCCGTACTGAGACAATTCGGTACGAACACGGTCCGGATCAGCATCTGGTTTATCAATTTTGTTTACCGCAACAACGATTGGCACGCCAGCCGCTTTCGCATGCTGAACAGCTTCGATGGTTTGCGGCATCACGCCGTCATCAGCGGAAACAACCAGAACCACGATATCTGTTGCCTGAGCACCACGAGCACGCATAGAAGTAAACGCGGCGTGTCCCGGGGTATCCAGGAAGGTAATCATGCCGTTTTCAGTTTCTACGTGATAAGCACCGATGTGCTGAGTAATACCACCGGCCTCACCTGCGGCGACTTTCGTGGAACGAATATAGTCGAGCAATGAAGTTTTACCGTGGTCAACGTGGCCCATGATGGTCACAACCGGAGCGCGAGGCTCAGCAGCTGCGGAAGCACCTGTGTCACGATCGCTCATCAGCGCTTCTTCCAGCTCGTTCTCACGACGCAGGATAACTTTATGACCCATTTCTTCTGCAACCAGCTGAGCAGTTTCCTGATCAATAACCTGGTTGATGGTCGCCATAGCGCCCAGTTTCATCATAGTTTTGATGACCTGAGAACCTTTGACGGCCATTTTGTTTGCCAGTTCGGCAACAGTAATGGTTTCGCCCACCACGACATCACGGTTTACGGCAACCACAGGCTTGTTGAAGCTCTGCTGCAGCGTGCTTGGTTTGCGTTTGCCTTTACCATTACGGCCAACAGCACGGGCTTCTTCGCGATCCGCTTTAGATTCGGACAGCTTGTTGCCTTTTTTCTGTTTAGTCGCTTTGCCACCGCGGGTACGGCTACGACGATCGCCTTCAACTTTGGCATCATTCTCGTCTTCGGCCGCACGTGCATGCGTAGAAGTGGTGACATGGTAGTCAGCAGATTCTGATTCGCTCGGCGCAACAGTTTCAGTCCAGACGCCAGAATCAGCCATTTTACGGGCTTCTTCTGCAACGCGTTTGGCGTTCTCTTCAATCTTACGCTGGGCTTCTTCTTCCGTTTTGCGTTTCAGCTCTGCGGCTTCAGCTTCACGGCGTGCTTTATCTGCCTGAGCTGGTTTGGTTACTTCATCGGTATTTTGATTGGTCACTTTATCTTTTTCCGCTGCGTCACGCTTAGCTTTATCAGCGGCCTCACGTTTAGCTTGCTCTTCGGCGGCGCGTTTGGCTTTTTCCTGAGCTTCGCGCTGGGCTTGCTCTGCTGCTGCACGCTGTGCCTGTTCTTCCGCGTCACGCTTCGCCTGCTCTTCCGCTTCTGCCTGGGCTTGTTCTGCCTCGGTCATATCACGTTTAACATAAGTGCGTTTCTTGCGGACCTCGATTTGCACCGATTTACTCTTCCCGCCGGTGCTCGGAATATTCAGTGTACTACGCGTTTTGCGTTGTAACGTCAGTTTGTTTGTCGCACCTGGGTTTCCACCATTGAGATGCGCCAATAAAGTTTCTTTTTCTTGCTGGGTCACAGAGTCAGCTTCGGACTTCGAGATCCCTGCATCAGCAAATTGCTGTACCAGGCGATCAACCGGAGTCTGAATTTCTGCCGCCAGCGATTTTACAGTTACATCTGTCATGCTGTTCCTTCCTGCTACAGTTTATTACGCGTTGTCGCCAAACCAGCAGATATTGCGCGCGGCCATGATAAGTTCACCAGCCTGCTCGTCAGTAAGACCTTCAATATCAGCCAGATCGTCGACACCTTGCTCGGCAAGATCTTCCAGCGTACAAACCCCTTGTGCAGCCAGTTTAAATGCCATACTACGTTCCAGACCCGCCAGGTTAAGCAGATCGTCAGCAGGCTTTTTGTCACCGAGACTTTCTTCCTGAGCTAAAGCCAGCGTGGTCAGCGCTTCTTTTGCGCGTTCGCGCAGCGCATCCACGGTGTCTTCATCCAGGCCGTCGATTTCAAGCAATTCATTAACTGGCACATAAGCCAGTTCTTCAAGCGTAGAGAAACCTTCTTCAACCAGCACCGTGGCGAAATCTTCATCAATGGCCAGGTATTTGGTAAAGGTATCAATCGCAGCGTGTGCCTCAGCCTGATGTTTGGCTTGCAGGTCGTCTGCTGTCATCACGTTCAGTTCCCACTTGTCATCACCACGATGCTGTTTCAACAATTGGGAAGCCAAACGCACGTTCTGGCCATTACGGCCAATCGCCTGTGCCAGGTTGCTGGCTTCAACGGCGATATCCATGGTGCATTTATCTTCATCAACTACGATGGAAGCGACGTCTGCCGGTGCCATTGCGTTGATAACGAACTGCGCAGGATTGTCATCCCAAAGGATAATATCAATGCGTTCACCGCCCAGTTCGCTGGAAACGGCCTGAACGCGTGCACCACGCATGCCGACACAAGCACCGACAGGGTCGATACGTTTGTCGTTAGTTTTTACGGCAATTTTCGCACGGGACCCAGGATCACGGGCAGCAGCTTTAATTTCAATCAGCTCCTCGCCAATTTCCGGCACTTCGATGCGGAACAGTTCAATCAGCATCTCGTTTCGTGAACGGCTGACAAACAGCTGGGCACCACGTGCTTCAGGGCGGACATCATACAACACGCCACGAATACGGTCACCAGAGCGGAAATTTTCACGAGGAAGCATGTCTTCACGCAGGATAACAGCTTCAGCGTTGCTGCCTAAATCCAGTGCAATACTGTCGCGGTTAACTTTCTTAACGACGCCAGTAACGATTTCACCTTGCTGCTCACGGAACTGATCAACCACCATCGCGCGTTCTGCTTCACGTACTTTCTGTACGATGACTTGTTTAGCAGTCTGTGTGGTGATGCGGTCAAAAGTGACCGATTCAATTTGATCTTCAATATATCCGCCGAGGTCGATTGACGGATCTTCGTATTGTGCAGCTTCAAGGGTGATTTCGCGGGTCGGCTGGGTCACTTCGTTCACTGCCACCCAGCGACGGAAAGTATCAAAGTCGCCGGTTTTACGGTCAATGCTGACGCGGACTTCGATTTCCTGCTCGTATTTTTTCTTGGTCGCCGTTGATAATGCAATTTCCAGCGCTTCAAAAATCTTCTCGCGCGGGAGGGATTTTTCATTAGAAACTGCTTCTACAACAGCCAGAATCTCTTTGTTCATCCTAGTTGCCTCTTCCAAACTCTTTAAAAGTGGGGTACCAGGTTCGCTTTCTGGATGTTGCTCAGTGCGAACACTTCATCTTTCCCTTCCACTGTCACCGTGATCATTTCGCCTTCGACAGCTTTAATGATGCCCTGCCATTTGCGGCGGTTTTGCACTGCCATACGCAAAACAACACTGACTTCATCGCCAAGAAAACGTTGATAATGTTCAGCGGTGAACATAGGACGATCAAGGCCTGGAGAGGAAACTTCCAGGTTGTAGGCGACAGTAACTGGATCTTCAACGTCCAGCACAGCGCTCACCTGGTGGCTGACATCAGCACAATCATCAACATTGATCCCGGCGTCACTATCAATATAGATGCGCAACGTCGATTGGCGAGCCCGAACGAACTCGATGCCCACCAGCTCAAAGCCAAGTGCCTCGACTGGTGCTGTAATCAGCTCTGTTAATTTTTGTTCTAATGTGGACAAGCCCACCCCCAAGACATAAAAAAAGGGCTAAATAGCCCAGTGATTCTGTTGCCAAATAACAAAAAACCCCGATAAATCGGGGCTTTATGCAACTGGACCCTATTCGCCGCATAGCGGCTTCGGTACAACTTTCGCAAAGTGTTGTTTTCAAATTGAAGCTGCAGAACATCACAGGAAGATACTGAAAGTCTATTTGAAATAAACACTTAGGGAAAGTGGTTGCGGGGGCCGGATTTGAACCGACGACCTTCGGGTTATGAGCCCGACGAGCTACCAGGCTGCTCCACCCCGCGTCCGAAAACGTGGCAAATACTACGCCGATAACCGCTAAAAAGCAAGTTATCATAAAGATTGGTACCGAGGACGGGACTTGAACCCGTAAGCCCATTCGGGCACTACCACCTCAAGGTAGCGTGTCTACCAATTCCACCACCTCGGCACTCTTTTTTTTCACAATCGCTTATACTGTCCAAGCACAAGCCACTGTTTCAAAACCTGTCTTCTATCTTAAAGAAGTTTACTGCTTAATGAGGAACGTCACTGTTAGGCGCTGCTGGAGCTGCCGGCGTAGTGGTCTGCTCAGTTTTAGCTGGCTGACTCAGGTTCTCCCACTCACTGCCTTTTTGGCCTTTATTGGTGCTCATGTTCCCGAGAATCAAACTAATGATAAAGAACAGTGCTGCCAAAATGCCTGTCATACGGGTCATGAAGTTACCGGAACCACTCGAACCGAACAATGTGCCAGAAGCACCTGCTCCGAAAGAGGCTCCCATATCAGCGCCTTTACCTTGTTGCAGCATAACCAGAGCGACAAGCCCGATTGCTACGATAAGGAAAATCACCAGAAGAGCGTCGTACATAGTAGTACCTGTATCCTCGCGGGTTCACCGCATGCCAATTGCTTCTCACCATTTAGCAGGTCATCAAAGGACCCACTGAAGCGGGTGTGAATACTAACCAAAGCCGTATTGCCGTGCAAGGGCAATTTTCATCAAATTGTTCGTTTGCGGAAAAAAACGGCAAATCGGCATGAAACCTGCTGCCCGAACGTCCGGCAGCAAGAAATCCACCGAAAATTTACCGTTTTTTATCGGCTTACGCTTTGACCGCTTTTACGGCATCAGCAATGCGGTTGGCCAGTTTTTCCACCAGTTGTGCGTCTTCCCCTTCCACCATTACGCGCAGCAGAGGTTCGGTACCTGATTTACGCAACAGCACCCGACCGCGGCCGGCCAGCTGTTTCTCAACGTCTGCCGTCACTTGCTTGACGTCATCAGATTCCAGCGGATCATGTTCACCGGCAAAACGGACGTTGATCAGGATCTGCGGAAGCAATTTCATGCCGCTGCAGAGGTCATGCAAGCTCATGTGGTTGCGCACCATGGCGGTAAGCACTTGTAACCCTGCCACAATGCCATCACCCGTCGTGGTTTTATCCAGCAGAATGATATGGCCAGAGTTTTCAGCACCAATGCGCCAGCCTTTTTCTTGCATTTTTTCCAGCACGTATCGGTCGCCCACTTTCGCCCGCGTAAAGGGAATACCGAGCTGTTTGAGCGCCAGCTCGAGGCCCATATTGCTCATCAGCGTGCCGACCGCACCGCCTTTCAACTGCCCCTGACGAAGCCCTTCACGCGCAATGATGTAAAGGATTTGGTCACCATCAACTTTGTTGCCTTCATGGTCAACCATAATCAGACGGTCACCATCGCCGTCAAATGCCAGTCCGACATCTGCTTTTTCAGCCAGAACGCGCTGCTGCAACTGACGGACATCCGTTGCGCCGCACTCTTCGTTGATGTTCATGCCATCCGGCTCACAGCCGATAGCGATAACTTTTGCCCCAAGTTCACGCAACACACTGGGTGCAATATGGTAAGTGGCCCCGTTAGCGCAATCGACCACAATTTTCAGGCCGTTCAGGCTCAACTCTGTCGGGAATGTTCCTTTACAGAATTCGATGTACCGACCAGCTGCATCCACGATTCTGCTGGCTTTACCCAGTTCGGCGGACTCAACACAGGTCAATGGTTTTTCAAGCTCTGCTTCAATCGCCTCTTCAACCTCGTCAGGCAATTTGGTCCCGTCGATAGTGAAAAACTTGATGCCGTTGTCGTAGTAAGGGTTATGCGAGGCTGAAATGACAATGCCAGCTTCTGCACGGAAAGTACGCGTCAGATAGGCAACGGCAGGCGTTGGCATCGGGCCGGTGAAAGACGCCGATAAACCTGCCGCCGCGAGACCGGCCTCTAACGCGGATTCCAGCATGTAACCCGAAATGCGGGTATCTTTACCGATGATCACTTTCCGCGAACCGTGGCGTGCTAATACTTTGCCCGCAGCCCAGCCCAGTTTCAGAACAAAATCAGGGGTAATCGGGGTATCGCCCACTTTTCCGCGGATGCCATCTGTCCCAAAGTATTTACGGTTGCTCATAATTAATTTTTATCCCTTGCAGAAAGTGTCGCTTCAACGATACGCATCGCTTCAACGGTTTCTTTCACATCATGTACGCGCACGATCCTGGCACCTTGCATGGCGGCAATCACAGCACAAGCCACACTTCCTGTAACCCGTTTTTCCGGGGAGACATGCAGAAGTTGCCCCACCATGGATTTCCTCGACATCCCCACTAACAACGGTATGCCAAAGTGATGGAAATCAGCCAGCCGTGCGAGCAACTGATAGTTATGCTCTAAATTTTTACCGAAACCGAAGCCCGGGTCGAGCAGCAATTTCTCTTTTGCAATGCCAGCGTTCACACAACGTGAAATTTGTTCAACAAAATACTGTTCCACCTGTGCAACAACATTATCGTAATGCGGGGCATGCTGCATCGTTTTGGGTTCCCCCTGCATGTGCATTAGACAAACAGGCAAACCGGTTTCGGCTGCAGCCTGTAGCGCACCGGGTTCCTGAAGCGAACGAATATCATTGATCAGATGCATACCCGCATGTGCCGCTTCCCGGATCACGCAGGCTTTTGAGGTATCAACAGAGATCCAAACATCAAAACGCCGTGCAATGGCTTCAACGACCGGCACCACACGGGCCAGTTCTTCATCCTCACTGACTTCTGCTGCACCAGGACGAGTCGATTCGCCCCCAATGTCGAGAATGGATGCGCCTGCATCAACCATTGCCTGAGCATGTCTGAGGGCAAGATCAAGTGTGTTATGTCGCCCGCCATCGGAAAATGAATCCGGGGTAACATTCAGGATCCCCATGACCTGGGGGAAAGTGAGGTCCAACCTGGACTCTCTGGCTGTGAGGTGCATAAATCACGTCCCTTCTGATCAATCAATAAAGGCCTTTTCAAATTTCGTGGTAAAGAATGCACGCATAAAAAACCCCGGGCAAGCCCGGGGTTGAGTGTTATCAGCGTTATTTTCCAATCAACAGCTTATTTGCCGCTGAATTGCTCAAACATCGTGTTACCAGGATTCGGTGTACGAGGTTCGTCAACCGGCGTTGGCGCTTTCGGGGCACCGCCGTCGCTGGAATTGCTGTTACCGTTTTTGCCGTTAGCGTCGTCCCAGCCAGCTGGCGGGCGAACTTCAGTACGGTTCATCAGGTCATCAATTTGTGGTGCATCGATGGTTTCATATTTCATCAGGGCATCTTTCATTGAATGAAGGATATCCATGTTTTCCATCAGCAAAGTACGCGCACGAATGTAGTTACGTTCAACCAGAGACTTAACTTCCTGATCAATGATGCGGGCGGTTTCATCAGACATATGTTTAGCTTTCGCGACTGAACGGCCGAGGAAGACTTCACCTTCTTCTTCTGCATACAGCAACGGACCTAATTTCTCTGAGAAGCCCCACTGTGTCACCATGTTACGGGCAATCGACGTCGCTACTTTGATGTCGTTTGACGCACCGGTAGACACTTTCTCTACACCATAGATGATCTCTTCAGCAAGACGGCCACCGTATAAGGTAGAAATCTGGCTTTCCAGTTTCTGACGACTGGCGCTGATCGCATCACCTTCAGGCAGGAAGAAAGTCACACCCAATGCACGGCCACGAGGAATAATGGTCACTTTGTGCACAGGATCATGTTCCGGAACCAGGCGACCAATAATAGCGTGACCCGCTTCGTGATAGGCGGTGGATTCTTTCTGCGATTCGGTCATCACCATGGAACGGCGCTCAGCACCCATCATGATTTTGTCTTTGGCTTTTTCGAACTCGACCATTGACACCACACGTTTGTTACCCCGTGCAGAGAACAACGCGGCTTCGTTAACCAGGTTCGCGAGATCTGCACCGGAGAAACCCGGTGTACCGCGGGCGATCACCGAAGCATCAACGTCAGTTGCCAATGGCACACGACGCATATGAACTTTAAGGATTTGTTCACGGCCACGAACATCTGGCAAGCCAACAACAACCTGACGGTCGAAACGACCCGGACGCAGTAACGCAGGATCCAGGACATCCGGACGGTTGGTTGCAGCAATAACGATGATACCTTCGTTACCTTCGAAGCCATCCATCTCAACCAGCATCTGGTTCAGTGTCTGTTCACGTTCATCGTGACCTCCACCTAAACCTGCACCACGCTGACGGCCTACGGCATCAATTTCATCGATGAAGATGATACATGGAGCTGCTTTCTTCGCTTGTTCGAACATGTCACGCACACGTGATGCACCCACACCCACGAACATTTCAACGAAGTCAGAACCGGAAATGGTAAAGAACGGGACTTTGGCTTCGCCGGCAATCGCTTTAGCCAGCAAGGTCTTACCCGTACCCGGAGGACCTACCATCAGAACGCCTTTAGGAATTTTACCGCCCAGTTTCTGGAAACGGCTTGGTTCGCGCAGGTAATCTACCAGCTCGCTTACCTCTTCCTTCGCTTCGTCACAGCCTGCAACGTCGGCAAAAGTCGTTTTGATTTGGTCTTCCGTCAGCATGCGGGCTTTGCTTTTACCAAAGGACATAGCCCCTTTGCCACCGCCGCCCTGCATTTGCCGCATAAAGAATATCCAGACGCCAATCAGAAGCAGCATCGGGAACCATGAAATAAAGATAGTCGCCAGGAAACTCTGCTGTTCAGGCGGTTCTCCAACAACTTTCACGTTTTTGCTCAGCAGCGTATCCAGCAATTTAGGATCATTAACCGGAATATAGGTTGTGTATTTGCTGCTGTCTTTTTTGATAACGTCAATCGCACGTCCATTGATACGTACTTCACGGACCTGGTCTTGGGCCACTTCGGTTGTAAAGGTAGTGTAATCTACCTTGTTACCATTTGATTCGCTGGGACCAAAACTCTGAAATACAGACATCAATACAACTGCGATGACTAACCAGAGGATCAGGTTCTTCGCCATGTCACTCAAGGGATTAACCTCATATTACAACTGTGTTAACAAACAGCGTTAGGGAACTACAGTTTCCGCCCTGTCGCTACGATGTACACTTCTCGCGAACGTGCTCGGGAAGCGTCTGGCTTACGAATCTTCACCTTCGTAAACAGGGAGCGAATTTCCCGCAGGTATTCATCAAAGCCATCTCCCTGAAACACCTTCACCAGGAAACTTCCGCCTGGTGCTAATACATCCCGACACATATCCAATGCTAATTCAACCAGATACATCGATTTTGGAATATCGACTGCCGGAGTACCGCTCATATTAGGGGCCATATCGGACATGACCACCTGAACCTTGTTTTCTCCCACGCGTTCAAGCAACGCTTTGAGAACTAATTCATCACGAAAATCCCCCTGAAGGAAATCGACTCCAACAATAGGATCCATAGGTAAAATATCACAGGCGATGATACGCCCTTTGTTACCGATTTGTGTCACAACATACTGTGACCAACCGCCGGGAGCTGCCCCTAAATCCACGACTGTCATACCCGGTTTAAACAGCTTATCGCCTTGCTGTATTTCATCAAGTTTAAACCAGGCACGGGAACGCAGCCCTTTTTTCTGTGCCTGCAGCACATATTTATCGCTAAAGTGTTCCTGCAACCAGCGACTGGAACTTGCAGAACGCTTTTTATTAGACATTATTTATTAACCATATAGTTTTCCAACCACCCTGAGTTAGAGCTTTTGGAACAAGCTGTTAGCATCATGACGTCTATGGCTAAGTCAGTATTATTGCCTCCCCGAAGCAGTCCGGGTTGGTGATATACATGAGATGGCGGTAGAATGACCCGTTTTCAATCCCAACTTAAGCAAAAAAGACGATGAATCTTAACAATAAACAAAAACAGTACCTGAAAGGCCTCGCGCATCCACTCAAACCGGTTGTTATGCTGGGCAACAACGGGCTGACTGAAGGTGTGCTCGCCGAAATTGAACAGGCGCTGCAACATCACGAACTGATCAAGGTTAAAGTCGCGGCAGAAGAACGCGAAACGAAGTCCCTGATCGTAGACGCGATTGTGCGTGAAACCAAGGCGTGTAATGTGCAAGTCATCGGCAATATGCTGGTACTTTATCGCCCTTCCACCGAAGACCGCAAAATTATCTTACCGCGTTAATCTATTAAGGTTTAACGAAAAGCGCTGTAGATTTTCGGAAAGGTGCCACGAAATCACGTTCAGGGGAAGGTCTGAGCAGGCCTTTTTACTTTAGTTTTCAATTTACTGTGAAGCAATTCACTGCATGAATGTGAGAATAACAGGGCGAAACGTCTCGTTTCGCCCTTTTTAATGCAGATTTTAAAGGTATTCGACCTTCAATACTTCAAACTCGACATCACCACCCGGCGTTTTGATCACAACAACATCATCCTGTTCTTTGCCGATCAAACCGCGTGCAATCGGGGAATTCACAGAAATCAGATTTTGCTTAAAATCAGCTTCATCATCTCCCACGATACGGTATTTCTGCTCTTCTTCAGTGTCCAGGTTCATGACACTCACGGTAGCACCAAAAATTACCCGGCCAGTGGCAGGCATCTTGGTCACATCAATGACCTGAGCATTCGAAAGCTTAGCTTCGATTTCCTGGATACGGCCTTCACAAAAACCCTGCTGTTCGCGGGCGGCATGGTATTCAGCATTCTCTTTCAAATCGCCGTGTTCACGTGCAGTCGCGATATCAGAAATGATTTTCGGGCGGCGGACGCTCTTCAGATGGTCCAGTTCTTCACGTAATCTCTCTGCGCCACGCAATGTCATCGGAATCGGTTTCATATATTCATTACCTCTAACTTGGTCCTTTCGGTAAACACCGTCCTGATTGAATCAGGTAAGAAATTAAGTCAGTTCTTTTGACCGACTCTCTCTGGCGAAAAACAAAAAAAACCTCACCCGGAGTTGCCACCAGGCCAGGAATCATTTTGCATTTTGATTCGTATTTTAACGTAGAGTTCCTTGAGGATCATCGTTTACTTTCAGCCACGTTGCGCCTGGGTTCGTAGCATCGTAGTATGGCACCACATTTATCCTGCCGTTACTCAGAGCCTTTACCAAAATAATGCGTTTTTTACGAATTGTCAGTGGATTAGCATGCGCGTTTGTTCTGAATACAAATGCGGCTCAGATCGAAAACTACACAGAATATCTGCCTGATGGCACGAATCTGGCGGTCCTGGTACAAAAAATTGGTGCCCCTGCACCTGCGATCGATTATCACGGTACTCAGATGGCGCTGCCTGCCAGCACCATGAAGATCCTGACGGCGCTGGCTGCGCTGTTGCAGCTAGGGCCTGATTTCCGCTTCACTACCACACTCGAAACGCCAGGTTCAGTTTCTGACGGTGTACTCAAGGGAGATCTGGTCGCGCGTTTTTCGGGCGACCCGACCCTGAAGCGTCAGAATATTCGGAATATGGTCGCTGTTTTGAAAAAACAGGGCGTCAAAGAAATCAGCGGCGATGTGATCATTAACACTTCCGTGTTCGCAAGCCATGATAAAGCTCCGGGATGGCCATGGAACGACATCACCCAATGCTTCAGCGCCCCCCCGGCAGCCGCGATTGTCGACAGAAACTGTTTCTCGGTATCACTGTATAGTGCACCTAAACCTGACGAAAATGCGTTTATCCGCGTGGCCTCATATTATCCCGTACACATGTTCAGTGAAGTCCGCACGCTGGCAAAAGGCTCACCGGATGCGCAATATTGTGAGCTGGATGTCGTACCGGGTGAATTCAACCGATACACTCTTACAGGTTGTCTGACACAACGCAGCGAGCCTTTACCGCTGGCTTTCGCTATTCAGGACGGAGCCAGCTATGCCGGTGCGATTCTCAAAGACGAGCTGCTGCAGGCGGATATCCAGATTGATGGTACGCTGAAACGTCAGACCCAGCCGACGCCAGCGGGTACTGTACTGGCGCAAACCCAATCGGCACCGCTGCATGACCTGTTGCATCAGATGCTTAAGAAATCAGACAACATGATCGCCGATACGGTATTCCGTACCATTGGTCATCAGCGTTTTGGCGTACCGGGAACATGGCGGGCGGGTTCAGATGCTGTTCGTCAGGTTTTGCGCCAAAAAGCAGGCGTGGATTTAGGCAACTCTATCCAGGTGGATGGTTCTGGCCTTTCACGTCATGATTTATTGTCACCGGCCACAATGATGCAGGTGCTGCAATACATCGCCCAGCACGATAAAGAATTAGATTTTATATCGATGCTGCCTTTAGCGGGTCATGACGGAACCTTGCAGTATCGCGGCGGCCTGCACGAAGCAGGTGTGGACGGCAAAGTGTCGGCAAAAACCGGCTCGCTGTCAGGTGTATATAACCTTGCCGGTTTTATCACCACAGCCAGCGGCCAGCGTATGGCCTTTGTGCAGTTCCTCTCAGGCTATGCGGTTCCCCCTGAAGATCAACGTACACGTCGTGCACCGCTGGTGCGCTTTGAGAGTCGTCTCTACAGGGATATTTACCAAAATAATTAACCACGGAGAAGTGCCAGACAATGAAACTGCTGATAGTGGAAGATGATGAACTTTTACGGCAGGGATTAATGCTGGCACTTACCAGTGAAAATTACGCCTGTGACTGCGCTTCTACTGCGGCGCAGGCACAAAGCCTGATCCAAACCAGCCAGTACAGTCTGGTGATCCTGGACTTAGGATTGCCAGATAAAGATGGCGCAACGCTGTTACGCCAGTGGCGTCGTCAGAACATCTCCCTGCCCGTTCTTATTCTTACCGCCCGGGATGCACTCGAAGACCGGGTCGATGGCCTGGATGCAGGCGCCGATGATTATCTGATTAAACCTTTTGCTTTAGTCGAACTGCAGGCGCGTGTTCGTGCTCTGATCCGCCGATATCAGGGGCAAAGCGACAACCAGATTTCCGTGGGTAACCTGAAAATTAATCTTTCCTCACAGCAGGCTTATCTCGGCGATACGCCGGTAGAAGTGACCCCCAAAGAATTCGCTATTTTATCACGGTTGATGATGCGTGCCGGACAGACGGTAAACCGTGAATTGCTCCAGCAGGATCTCTATACCTGGCAGGATGATTTAGGCTCCAACACCCTCGAAGTGCATGTTCATAATCTGCGCCGTAAACTCGGTAAAGAAGCCATAAGAACCGTGCGCGGTATCGGTTACAGGTTGGAAATGAGCGTATGACCAGTATGCGCCGCCGTCTGCTGGTTATGCTTGCACTGATCCTGTTCGTCACTCAGCTCACCAGTATTTTCTGGCTCTGGCATGAAAGCCAGGAGCAAATTAACCTGCTGGTTAATGACACACTTTCGGCCAAAGTCCGCAATGCTCACGTTGAGAAGGAGATTGCCGAAGCCATTGCCTCTCTGATTGCCCCTTCTTTGCTGATGATGAGCATTACCCTGTTGTTATCTTTCTGGGCCATCAGCTGGATTATACGTCCTCTTAACCAGTTACAAAAACGCCTGGAAACCCGCTCGGCCGATAACCTCTCTCCCCTGCCACTCAACAGCGAAATCAGGGAAGTTGTTGCCGTGACTAATGCACTGAATCAACTATTTTCACGACTTTCTACGACGATTCAGCAGGAGCGATTGTTCACTGCCGATGCCGCTCATGAGTTACGCACTCCGCTGGCTGGCGTCCGGCTACATCTTGAGATAATGCAAAAAAAGGGCGTGGAAGGCAGTGATACACTGATCAGCCGCATCGACCTGTTAATGCATACCATAGAGCAATTACTCATGCTTGCCCGCGCAGGTCAGAATTTTGCGAAAGGGGAATATCAGCAGGTTGATCTGATAAATCATGTCGTTGAACCACTGCGGGAAGAGTTGGGTGAAATGCTCAATGAACGTGGACAGACGCTGAAAATTCAGGTGCCACTGCATGCTGAAATACAGGGTGATGCCGTACTGCTGCGTTTGATGGTGCGTAATCTGGTCGAGAATGCTTACCGCTACGGGCCGGAAAAAAGCGATATCAACATTACCATTGTGACGCAGGATAACGGCTTTCTGATACAGATTGACGATGCGGGTCCGGGCATTGATGAGACGAAAGCCAGTGAACTGACGCAGGCTTTCAAGCGTGTCGATCAACGTTATGGGGGTAGCGGTCTGGGGCTGAATATCGTCGTCAGGATTGCACACCTGCATGGCGGTACGCTGACATTGCGAAATCGTATCGACAATGCAGGGCTCAGCGCGCAGTGCTGGTTACCGCATGTTGCACTTCAAAGCTCACTGGCACTCAACTGATGCCCGTTAATGCCTTGTAAAAAAAAGAAAAAGGCTGCCAGGGGCAGCCTTTGGTACTGAGATGAAAAGTTAATCCGCAGGATTAACGTTCGTAAATGATTTCGACACCTTCATCGTCATCTTCATCCCAGTCATCATCCCAGTCGTCGTCGGCTTCAGATTCCACTTCTGCCAGTTGTTCACGGTGATAATCATCCCACATGAACTCAACTTTTTCTGGCGCTGCCTCTTCAATTGCCATGTGCTTAGGGTTTTCGTTGATGAATTTCATCACGTCCCAGCACAATGCATTGACGCCTTCGCGGTTTGCGGCGGAGATGAGGTAATAATTACCCTCCCAGCCCAATGCGTCAGCAATTGCTTTTGCACGCGTTTCAGCTTCTTCTTTCTCAATCAGATCAACTTTATTGAACACTAACCAGCGCGGTTTTTCAGCCAGCTTAGCGTTGTATTGCTTCAGCTCGTTGATGATGACTTTAGCATTTTCGATCGGATCAGACTCATCGATCGGTGCAATGTCGATCAGGTGCAACAGAACGCGGCAACGCTCAAGATGCTTCAGGAAGCGGATACCCAGACCAGCGCCTTCCGAAGCCCCTTCGATCAAACCAGGTATGTCTGCAACCACGAAGCTTTGTTCGTGATCCATACGCACCACGCCAAGGCTTGGCACCAGTGTGGTAAACGGATAATCAGCCACTTTTGGCTTCGCAGCAGAGACGGAGCGGATAAACGTCGACTTACCCGCATTTGGCAGCCCCAGCATGCCCACGTCGGCCAGCAGCATCAGCTCAAGGGCGATATCACGCTCTTCACCTTTAGTGCCCATGGTTTTCTGACGCGGTGAACGATTCACGGAGGATTTAAAACGGGTGTTACCCAGTCCGTGGAAACCGCCTTTAGCGACCATATTAACCTGACCATTTTGAGTCATATCGGCCAGGACTTCGCCAGTACTTTGGTCAAGGACACGTGTTCCGACAGGCACTTTAATGGTGATATCTTTACCGCGTTTACCGGTACAGTCGCTGCTCTGACCGTTAGTACCGCGCTCAGCACGATAAGATTTCACAAAGCGGAAATCGATCAGCGTATTGAGGTTCTCATCAGCAACCAGGTAGACATCGCCGCCATCGCCGCCATCGCCGCCATCCGGGCCGCCACGTGGAATGTATTTTTCGCGGCGGAAGCTGACGCACCCGTTACCGCCATCACCGGCCACAACCAGAATCGTGGCTTCATCAACAAACTTCATTTGTACCGTCTCCGTAAATCATTCGCCGGGCAGCTAACGTTTAGCTACCAGGTTTTGCTCTGTCCGACGTGGCCACCATCGATGGCCAATTGCGGAAAACATTGCACCTGCCACCACCACAAATGCACCAAGATACCCAATGAAATTAAGCACCGGTGCAGCAAAAAAGTCAGGCCAGGCAAGTGCCAATAAATCTGAAAATAGCAGGGTAAACAGCGGAGTGAGTGTTACTAAAGCACTCACCTGAGCCGCCTGCCATCTCGCCATCGCTTCCGCTAAGGCGCCATATCCCACTAAGGTATTCGCGCCGCAAAACAACAGACAGGCAAACTGCCAGCCGCTGAGCTGTGAAAGCACCGCCGGGCTGGCCAGCGGGAGCAATGCGATAGAACATAAAGTGTACAGCAAAAACAGGATTTGCGGTGAAGCCAGTTGGCGCAGCAATACCTTTTGCGCCACACCGTATATCACCCAGACCATCGCTGCCCCGACGCCAAAAATCACACCCAGAGTGTAATCTGTCAGACGGGTAAAAATTTCAATCAGGCTGGTATTGAAAAACAATATCAGCCCGAAAATTAGCATAAGAGCGCCAATGACCTGCGTCACGCGCATCCTTTCTTTGAGGATGATAACGCTGGCCACCATCATACCGACCGGAGAAAGCTGGCCGATAACCTGCGACGCCGTTGGACTGAGAAACTGCAAAGAGGAACTAAAAAGCACAAAGTTTCCCAGCAATCCGCAGGTGGCGACCAGCACTAAGATCAACCAGCGCGGGCGGCTGAAAATCGCTTTAGAGGGCAATCGGCGTCTTACCGCCAGAATGCAACCCAATACGATCGCAGCTATCGAAAACCGATACCAGACCACGGTAAAGGGATCCATTACCACTAACACCTGCTTCAGGGCTATAGGCAAAGAACCCCAACTCATGGCAGTAATCAGCGCCAACAGAATCCCGACAGGTGCCTGCGATTTCGTATCCATATCCCGCCAGAATGGGCTAACCAGAATGTAAAAAGCCCCGCAACGAATTGCGGGGCTTACATCTATTTACTAAGACGCGAAAAACTTATTCAGCTTCGATGCTGATGTACTTACGGTTTTTCGGGCCTTTAACTTCGAACTTGACTTTACCGTCAGCCAAAGCAAACAGAGTGTGGTCCTTGCCGCAACCCACGTTGATACCCGCGTGGAATTTGGTGCCGCGCTGACGAACGATGATGCTGCCTGCCAGTACTGCTTCGCCGCCAAAGCGTTTTACGCCCAGACGTTTAGCTTCTGAATCGCGACCGTTACGTGTGGAGCCGCCAGCCTTTTTGTGTGCCATTGTTCCGCTCTCCTAATCTTAAGCGCTGATGCCGGTGATTTTAACGTCAGTGAACCACTGACGGTGGCCCTGCTGCTTACGATAGTGTTTACGACGACGAAACTTAACGATTTTGACCTTTTCGCCACGACCGTGAGCAACGACTTCAGCTTTGATTACACCGCCAGCAACTAAAGGCAGGCCGATGTTGATTTCTTCACCGTTTGCAATCATCAGAACCTGATCGAATTCGATAGCTTCGCCAGTTGCAACGTCCAGCTTCTCCAGACGAATAGTCTGTCCTTCGCTGACACGGTGTTGTTTACCACCACTTTGGAAAACCGCGTACATATAAAACTCCGCTTTCCGCGCACTCAACTTTGTATAGTCCAGAGGGCGCTATAAATATTCACAATAGGGCGCGAATTCTACGCAAAAAATCAGCATAAGACAAGAGCACAATCACGACAAAAGAAGAAAAAAAGCGCAGTTCTTCCGATAGCATTTATCTACACTGTTTTTCAAGTACAATCCCCTTTACAGTTAGCGCCATGTGCCAATGTGAGCCAGACCTCATTGCGGTGAAGAGAACAACAGCTGAAAAAACACAATGAACCTAGAACAGATTATTGATCTTACCCAGGACGACATGGCTGCCGTCAACGCATCCATCCTTGAACAGTTGAATTCAGAGGTTTCTCTCATCAATCAACTGGGATATTACATCATCAGTGGCGGCGGCAAACGTATCCGCCCGATGATAGCAGTACTGGCAGCCAAAGCACTATCCTACAAGGGCGATAAACACATCACGGTTGCCGCCCTGATTGAGTTTATTCATACCGCCACACTGCTGCATGATGATGTGGTCGACGAATCAGATATGCGTCGGGGAAAAGCAACGGCGAACGCTGCATTTGGCAATGCCGCCAGCGTACTGGTCGGCGATTTTATCTACACCCGCGCCTTTCAAATGATGACTGATCTGGAATCGCTTCCTGTTCTGGCTCTGATGGCAAAAGCGGTTAACGTGATTGCAGAGGGTGAAGTGCAGCAATTGATTAATTGCAACGATCCCGACATCACAGAAGCCAGTTATATGCAGGTGATTTACAGCAAAACGGCGCGTCTTTTTGAAGCCGCATCGCAAGCCTCTGCCATGCTGGCGGGTGGAAGCAGCGAGCAGATTACCGCCTTGCAAGATTATGGTCGTTATCTGGGCACGGCGTTCCAGCTAATTGATGATTTGCTCGATTATGATGCTGATGGCGAAACGCTGGGTAAAAACACCGGCGATGACCTTGATGAAGGCAAACCCACCCTGCCCCTTCTGCATGCAATGCGGCACGGCGATGCTGAGCAATCTGCTATGATCCGCAAAGCTATTGAAGAAGGTAACGGGCGTCATTTACTGGAGCCTGTGCTGGCAGCCATGCATCAGTGGGGCTCTCTGGCTTATACCCGCCAGCGTGCCGAAGAAGAAGCTGACAAAGCAATCCGGGCGCTTCAGGTACTGCCTGAGTCCGAATACCGCTCGGCGCTTGAAGGCCTTGCGCATATGTCGGTAAAACGCGATTTCTGACATTTGCCTGTCGCGCCTGCTGATTCTGGCAGGTACGACAGGCACTATTGTGCTAGTTTTTTTCAGGCTCACGTAATCTGTTGAGCAACTCAGATATCCCTTCCCTCACAATGAATGAAATGATCGTTTCACGTTCAGGTTCTCTCAGTTGCTTATAACTCTCAATCCAGATCGCCAGTGGGTCCTGATGTGATGTATAAACATATTCAGCAGAACTCTCATTCATTGATAAGCTGGCGGCGGCATTACCGGGCAAACTGTCGATGTGATATTCCACTGCACGTCCCTGAACACCCAGCCTGCGGCGTTTAATCCAGCACAATCTGCGAGCCATCCCATGGACACCTTGGGTTGACGTCGGCAGTCCTTCTTTTCCGGTCAGTTCCTTTGCTGCAAACCACTCTTTTTTCATAACATTCCTTGTTTCTTATTAAGTCAGTAAGAAAGATTGTTGTTATACATCCATGAGAGTAATACCAATATTTTCTGGTAATGAGCGTTTATATAAAGGATGGTACTAACACAAGTCATTTAGAAAAACACCTATTTGACAGAAAGAAGATATTCAATTTTCAGGAGTGAGTCTATAGATGTATTTAAATGCTTCCATGAATTATGTTTATCAAACATTTGTCAGGATGGTTAAAATTTTTTTTCGGAAAGCAGGTTAAATAAAATCTTAGAAAAAATTTAAAATCAAAAATAGATTATTTAAAAAAATCATATAGAACAAATGGATACATTAAACTAGAGATAAAAAAAACCCTCCTGAAATATAATAAAACCCTCTGAATTTTTATCTTTCATCAACGTAAAAAATGAATTAGATCAAAAAAAGAACACATCAGTTACGTTTTCATTTTAATGTTATTCAATGTAAATATTATAAACCGATACAAATCACAAAAAGCAAAAGGAATTTACTTGTTTGTCTAAATCAAAATAAGAATGTATTTTCTAAATAAGTAAAATAATGGATTTTAGGAAACATTGATATGGTTGATATAATGAGTGCACTCAGTATTGAAATCTATGTTTAATAAAATATTTATTGAAAGTCATTTTCAGAAGGAAAATATCATGACGACAAGGAATGAAGACTGGCATCAGGCAGATATTATTGCAGCACTGAGAAAGAAGGGCACCACACTCGCAGCAGTATCACGATCAGCAGGCCTGAGCTCTTCGACACTTTCTAATGCATTATCACGGCCGTGGCCAAAAGGAGAATTGCTTATCGCTGGTGCTTTGGGTGTCCATCCCTCGCTGATCTGGCCTAGCCGGTATTTTGATCCCAAAACCTCACAAATCATCGAACGCCGTTGCCGTCCGACCCATGAAACACCGCGTTAAGAAAAGCAAAAGCCGCCAGTTAACCCGGCGGCTTTGTTCAATGATCACTTATTAATAAACTGTTCACCGAGCTCAATATCTTTGCGAAGAATATCCAGCATAGAATCCAGCGATTGTTGTTCAAACGCACTGAGCTGACCGACATCGATAAGTTCTGCAATACCATTTTTGCCTAACAGAACGGGTTGTGCGAAAAATCGGGCATGATCGCCTTTACCTTCCACATAAGCACATTCCACCACATTATTTTCACCCTGCATCGCCCGTACCAGTGAAAGTCCGAAGCGTGCAGCCGCCTGCCCCATCGAAAGCGTCGCAGATCCGCCACCGGCTTTAGCTTCCACCACTTCAGTCCCGGCATTCTGAATACGTTGAGTCAGAGAAGCAATCTCGCTTTCAGTGAAAGAGATATCAGGGATCTGGGACAATAAAGGCAGAATCGTCACACCAGAGTGGCCGCCGATAACCGGCACTTCGATATCTTCCGGTGGCTTACCCTTCAGTTCAGCCACGAAAGTATTGGAGCGGATGGTATCCAGGGTCGTTACGCCAAACAGTTTGTTTTTGTCGTAGACACCAGCATTTTTCAATACTTCCGCAGCAATCGCGACTGTGGTATTTACCGGGTTAGTAATGATGCCGATGCAGGCTTTCGGGCAGGTACTGGCAACTTGTTGGATCAGATTGCGCACAATCCCGGCATTCACATTAAACAGATCTGAACGATCCATACCCGGTTTACGTGCCACCCCCGCAGAAATCAGGACGATGTCGGCTCCTTCCAGAGCGGGTTTAGCATCTTCACCACAGAAACCTTTAATTTTAACCGCGGTAGGGATATGGCTGAGATCGACGGCGACACCCGGAGTGACCGGTGCGATATCATATAATGAGAGTTCGGAACCGGAAGGTAGCTGGGTCTTGAGCAGAAGCGCGAGGGCCTGACCGATACCACCCGCAGCACCTAGAACTGCAACTTTCATCCTATACTCCTTTTTTATCATTAACTTATAAGTGTCGTGGAATTAATTGGGTGTGACCTTAATCACTTACGCCGTTAAAAACAATCGCTTACCTGCAGAGAATCTGAGGTGGGTCGTTTAGAAAGTAAAAAAACACCTCCTGGTCGACCTTTTCCGCTTTTAATCACTTTTTATCGGAAAGCTTCATCATTAAAAGTAGCACCACAAAATAGGCCAGGTTAATAAATGGTTAAATTCGGTCCAATGTGAGAGCTGAATCGAGATCATGAGAGTAAACTCTTGTGCAATACAGCTCAGCCGTAATGCAAAATTTTGGCATATTCATGAAATCATCGTGGGGAATTCGTCACTTACATTCCTTGTCGCAAGCTTAATTAATGATTTTTGCAGTTAACCTCTGTTGCATAAAAATTCAATTATCTGCATAATCAGCCCCACTATGATTCAGAGAACAGGGTGCAAAATGCGTAATCCTGCTAAACAGGAAGATTTGATCAAAGCCTTCAAAGCGCTGTTGAAGGAAGAGAAATTCAGTTCTCAGGGCGAGATTGTTGTCGCTCTTCAGGATGATGGTTTCGAAAATATCAATCAGTCAAAAGTCTCAAGGATGCTGACAAAATTTGGTGCCGTCAGAACCCGTAATGCGAAGATGGAAATGGTGTACTGCCTGCCTGCTGAGATTGGCGTGCCGACAACGACCAGCCCTCTGAAAAATCTGGTGCTGGATATCGATTATAACGATGCCGTTGTGGTGATCCGAACCAGCCCGGGAGCCGCACAACTGATCGCGCGTTTACTTGACTCCCTGGGGAAATCCGAAGGGATCCTCGGAACCATTGCCGGCGATGATACGATCTTCACGACACCGGCCCGTGGATTTAGCGTCAAACAATTACACGATGCGATTCTTAGTTTGTTTGAGCAAGAGCTATAGGGCTGCAACATTTTGCTCCTTTTGACGCCCTCATTCTGTGCCTGAGGTCAGAAGATCACTCCCTCTGACCTCATTCAATACACTTCCCTTCATTGATTACTGCCTTTGCGTTTATCAAAACAGCCGCCCGCACACCCCCATTTCGGTTAAATTCCGTCACATAAAGTTTTCCAGTATGTGATTCACAGCAAAAATAAGCACAAATAGTCAAATTCATTCAACTTATTGATTTTACGAAAAATTAACCTAAAAAGACCATTTTTTACTCTTTTTTTATGCTTTTTTGTTATTAAAAATACAAATAGTTGACATATAACAACCTAAATTACTATTAGCTCGCTATTAATTTATGACGTGACTAGATGTATACTCATTTCCGTGGTGTGAAGCACCAGTTGTTAGAAACATAATAAAATCGACGAGGTCAAAATCATGAAAGTTAAAACTACTATCGCAACATTAAGCATTCTCTCTGCATTGTCATTTGGTGTTTTTGCAGCACAACCTGTTACGCAAGAACAAGCTTCAACAATGCAGCCAACAGGCATGATCAGCGTCAGTGGCGTAGCCGGCGCCCCATCAGATATCCGTCAGGCGCTGTCAGATAAAGCCGATACCAAAGGTGCTAAAGCATTCCGGGTTATCGAAGTTCGTGAGGAAGGTAACTACCACGCGACCGCAGAAATTTACCAATAAGTTCAGGTAAAAGAAGCGAAGGGGCCTGAATGACTCAGGCCCGCGCAATGCGCACTAAGAAGGATTTGTCACTGCACCATCTACGTTCCCGCACGCTTTACGTGCTCCTGAACCCGATATTACAGCCCTGATAAATCCAAACCTCAATTGACGTTGCTCTCTGATGAAAAGCACCAACGTCTGTATATTCAGGAAAATATCATGAAAATTATTACCACTATTGCCGCACTTAGCCTGTTGTCTGCTGTTTCTTTTGCTACCTCTGCCGCGCAGCTTGTCACAAACCAGCAAGCAGAAAATCTGCGACCTATGGGCACGATTAGCGTCAGTGGCGTCAACGGCGTGCCAATGGATATCCGCCAGCAGTTGTCTGATAAAGCTGAAAGCAAAGGCGCGAAATCTTTCCGTGTGATCGAGGCTTATAACAACGGCGCTTATCACGCGACAGCAGAAATCTATCAATAAGATTTCTGAGTTTCTCACTGAGATAAAACCACTGTTTGAGTATTTATTGAATTAGCGTTACCGGGTTTCAACAGCCACAAACCAGTGATAATGAGCGCTGTTGAGGCTGGAAAGAGAGTTGACACTGCCACTGCCTGACTCTCTTGCTAACGATACCCTCGTCGTCCTGTCCGACGACACCCTTTGGCCCTCAACTTTTCGAGGGCTTTTTTTTTGCCCGTTAATGACTTGAATGACTTGCTCCGGCCACTCACAGACATAAAAAAAGCACAGCGGCTGCTGTGCTTAACTCTCATAATGCGCCAGGATTATTGCTCCGGGACGGTTTTCGCTTTAACAGCCAGTGCCGCTAACAGCTTTTCATGTATGCCACCAAATCCGCCATTGCTCATGACCAGAATATGATCGCCAGGCTGCGAGGCCTTAATCACCATATCCACCAGAGAATCGACATCTGCACTCCAGTGAGCTGGCTGAATACAATGTTCAGCCACTTCGGCCACCTGCCAGGGAATGTGCTGTGGCTGTAAAAGGAAAACTTCATCAGCACGGCCCAGCGAAGGTGCCAGTTCATTTTTACTCATGCCCATTTTCATGGTATTTGAACGGGGCTCCAGCACCGCCAGAATACGCGCAGTTCCGCCGACTTTGCTGCGCAATGCAGCAAGCGTCGCCAGTATAGCCGTCGGATGGTGAGCAAAATCGTCGTACACACAGACGTTATTTTCTACGCCGCGCAATTCAAGGCGACGGCGGGCATTAATGAAATCGCCAAGTGCCCTGCAGGCATCTTCCGGCTTCACACCCACATGGCGTGCAGCAGCAATCGCCATCAGACCGTTATGCATGTTGTGCTCGCCAACCAAACTCCAGTTCACCTGCCCGACGGCTTCGCCATGCAGATAAACCTCGAAAGTGCTGGAATCCGGCGTCAGTTTTTTCGCATCCCATACACAATTTTCGGCATCACCGACAAATTCCTGCTCACTCCAGCACCCCATTGCCATCACTTGTTTCAGCGGCGTGTCGTGCTCAGGCAGAATGATTTTCCCCTTGCCTGGCACCAGACGTACAAGATGGTGGAACTGTTTCTGAATCGCTTTCAGATCATCAAAGATGTCAGCGTGATCGAACTCAAGGTTGTTGAGGATCAGCGTACGCGGGCTGTAATGAACGAATTTGGAACGTTTATCGAAGAACGCACAGTCATATTCGTCGGCTTCCAGCACCATAAACGGGCTGTTGCCCAGACGCGCGGACACCTCAAAATTGCCCGGAACGCCGCCGATGACATACCCGGGTTCATAACCACAAGCCTCCAGGATCCACGTGACCATGCCGGCAGTGGTGGTTTTACCGTGCGTCCCCGCAACAGCAATGACCCAGCGCTCTGGCAGGACATGATCATGTAACCATTGCGGGCCCGAGACATAAGGGATCCCCTGCTCCAGCACGGCTTCGACGCAAGGATTACCGCGCGTCATCGCGTTGCCGATGATCACCAGATCCGGTTGAGGATCTAACTGGGCAGGATCGTACCCCTGGATCAGGTCGATTCCCTGATTTTCCAGCAGCGTACTCATCGGTGGATAAACGTTATCGTCCGAACCGGTTACCTGATGCCCCTGTGCACGTGCCAGCATCGCCAGCCCGCCCATAAACGTGCCGCAAATCCCAAGAATATGAATGCGCATATATTTTCCATTAATGCCTTTAAGTCAGCCGCTATTCTAACGCTCAGAATCCTCCAGAAGAAATGGATTTGCCTATGATTCATCCATATATTTGGGCTAAACTGCTCACGTTCTTGTGAAATTTTTATTAACGTACCGTTATCTATCCTCGATTCAGGGAAAGTGTCATGAAAACGTTAGGCGAATTTATTGTTGAGAAGCAGCAAGATTTTCCACATGCAACGGGTGAACTCACGGCGTTACTTTCAGCAATAAAACTCGGCGCTAAAATCATTCACCGTGATATCAACAAAGCGGGTCTGGTCGACATTCTGGGTACCAGTGGTGCAGAGAATGTGCAGGGTGAAGTACAGATGAAGCTTGATCTGTACGCCAATGAAAAATTAAAAGCCGCAATGAAGGCGCGTGGTGAAATTGCCGGTATCGCATCGGAAGAAGAAGATGAGATTGTCATTTTCGAAGGTGAACGCGCTGAAAACGCAAAATACGTCATTTTGATGGATCCGCTGGATGGTTCTTCAAACATCGATGTTAACGTCTCTGTCGGAACAATTTTCTCGATTTACCGCCGTACTACCCCGCTGGGCCAGCCGGTAACAGAAGCTGACTTTCTGCAACCGGGGAACCGCCAGGTTGCCGCAGGCTATGTGGTGTATGGATCCTCCACCATGCTCGTTTACACCACCGGCGCAGGCGTGCATGCCTTTACCTATGATCCTTCACTCGGTGTTTTCTGTCTCTCTCATGAAAAAGTCTGTTTCCCTGAAAAGGGCAATATGTACTCAATCAACGAAGGCAACTACATTAAATTCCCGCTTGGCGTTAAAAAATACATCAAGTATTGCCAGGAGCAGGATGAAGCGACGCAACGCCCTTATACCTCACGCTATATCGGCTCGCTGGTGGCAGATTTCCACCGCAACCTGCTGAAAGGTGGCATCTATATTTATCCAAGCACGGCCAGCCATCCGAACGGAAAACTGCGCCTGCTGTATGAATGCAACCCAATGGCTTTCCTGGCCGAGCAGGCAGGCGGTAAAGCCAGTGACGGTAAAAACCGTATTCTGGATATCATCCCGCAGAAACTGCATGAGCGTGCACCCTTCTTTGTAGGCAACTGTTCGATGGTTGAAGACGCAGAACGCTTTATCGCCCAGTTCCCGGATGAATAACTGAACGACATATCAGAATCATCACAACATGAGCGTGGTCCCTGTGTAGCTTCGCATTGACCTGAATGTAAAAAGGTGACCTTAGGGCCACCTTTTTTATTGTTTACCGTTCAGGATTTCTGTTCTCAGAAATGATCGGCGCGATTGAGTTTAAATACCGCCATGCTTTTTGCCAGTAACTGCGCCTGCTCTTCCAGTGAACGCGTGGCTGCTGTCGCCTGCTCCACCAGCGCGGCATTTTGCTGCGCCACCTGATCCATCTGCGTAATCGCCACGTTCACCTGTTCGATGCCGTGCGTTTGTTCTGTCGTCGCGATAGAAATTTCACGCATCAGGCTGGTCACACGCGTCACTTCGCCGGAGATTTCCAGCATAGTGTCTGCAGCGGATTTCACCATCTCTGAACCTTCAGCGACCCGGCTTTCAGAATCCACGATCAGTTCTTTAATCTCTTTGGCAGATTGAGCACTGCGTTGCGCCAGGCTTCGCACTTCACCCGCCACCACGGCAAAGCCGCGGCCCTGCTCACCTGCACGCGCAGCTTCAACGGCCGCATTCAGCGCCAGAATATTGGTCTGGAAGGCAATGCCATCAATGACCGTAATAATATCGCCGATACGTTTTGAGCTCTCTGTGATGCCCTGCATTTTATCCATGACCTGATGGACGACCTCACTGCCTTTATTCGCAATCAATGACACACTTTGCGCCAGCTGATTAGCCTGGTCAGAGTTTGCCGCATTCATGCGAACGGTTGAAGTCAGCTGTTCCATACTCGCGGCAGTTTCCTCCAGCGACGCGGCAGATTCTTCGGTACGCTGCGCCAGGTGGACGTTACCGGCAGCCAGCTCGCGCGAGCCGACATCGATCTGATTTCCGGCATCACGTACGCGACCGACAGACAATGCCAGTGAATCCTGCATCTGCTTCATCGCTTTCAGCAGACGCCCCATTTCGTTATTACGGGAATCATCTATTTCGTGGGTCAGATCGCCCCTGGCGATATATTCAAGCTGCGCGATAGAGAAATTCAGCGGATGCATAATGATTTTTTGCAACGCGAACCACGCCAGCACAGCGATAATCAGCGCGATGATAAAACTCGTGATAATCACCGTCAGCTGAATACGTGCATTGGCGCGGGCCTGTTCGATCCGCTGACGGGTGTTATCTACGGCGTAGGTACGGAAATCCGCCAGCGCTTTATCATAAGCATTGCTGTAAGGCGTGATTTTATTTTCCAGCACATCGTAATAGCCGTCTGCACTTTGCGCCTGGATTGCTGCCAGCAGCGGCATTAATCCGTTAGCTTTATAGGCATCATAGGTTTTCTTCACCGCATCGGATAAATCTCTGCCCTGCTGAGTATCATCCTGGATGCTGACAAATTTCGCCAGATCGGCATCGGCTTGTTGGATATAACCGGCAATGCGGTTTGCTGTATTTTTCGCATCATCCATCATGCCAATTTCCAGCTGACGCACCGCCACACCGCTGGCAACACGCGTGCGCAGCGAAAAACTGTAGCTGTCGGCCAGTGAACCCAGTTCATCGCCCTGAAGCTGGTTAATGTGTTGCAGCGAAATCGCACTTTGCCGGATGGCATTTGCACCCAGTACGCTAACCAGCAACAGAATCAATGTCATAACTACCAGCAGGCCAATCAGACCGGCTTTTACGCTCAACTTATTCAACATACGGTGTTATCCAGCCATTCAGGTGAAAAGGAGTTGCATCAGATGGGTAGGGATCAGGTTAATCCTGATTTTTTGTTTGAATATTGTTATCGGCAATAGTTTGAATATCTTGATAAGAAAGGGAAAAACAGGCAGTTACGCGGAAAAATGTCAGGCAAGTAAATTTTACTGCCAGGACGGAAGATTCAGCCGGGGTTGAACAGCAGGTCATGCCGGGGAATGCGCATATACGATTCGATGAAAAGGGCGGGAAATCGCGGGAGAGTTGGCTATAATGTGCAGCACTCTATTCCTGGTTCAACGAAGGAAACCAACAATGAGCTTACTGAATGTGCCGGCAGGCAAAGAACTGCCAGAAGATATCTACGTAGTGATCGAAATCCCTGCAAACGCAGACCCAATCAAGTACGAAGTAGACAAAGACACCGGTGCACTGTTTGTAGACCGTTTCATGTCTACTGCGATGTTCTACCCGTGCAACTACGGTTACATCAACCACACGCTGTCTCTGGATGGCGACCCGGTTGACGTTCTGGTTCCAACACCATACCCGCTGCAACCAGGTTCTGTGATCCGTTGCCGTCCGGTAGGCGTTCTGAAAATGACGGACGAATCTGGCGAAGATGCGAAAGTTGTTGCGGTTCCGCACACCAAACTGAGCAAAGAATACGATCACATTAAAGATGTGAATGACCTGCCAGAACTGCTGCGCGGCCAGATCACCCACTTCTTCGAGCAATATAAAGCGCTGGAAAAAGGCAAATGGGTCAAAGTTGACGGTTGGGCAGATGCTGCTGCAGCAAAAGCTGAAATCGTGACCTCTTTCGAACGTGCTAAAAACAAATAAGTTTTCTGCCGTTTGAACGACCAACGTTCGGATAAAAAAACACCGCCAGATGGCGGTGTTTTTTTATGTATTAAGCGCTGTCAGACAACGATTATTTTAAGACGACCTTGCTCAGATTACTCACTTACTGCTTCGTTACGCTTAACCCAGTCGCCACCCTCAATTCTCGGCACACCATCCAGTGAGCGAATGTAGAGGTAAATCCAGGCGCTGCCATAAGGTGTCGAAATCAGCTCACGACGATAATCTTTCGTATTACTTTTCAGCTCATCTAACTCAGCCATAATGGACGAGTTAATGCGGTAAACTTCGCAATAGACTTTGCCTTCCCCTGGTATAACAGCAGGATAATGACCCAGATTATACAGGGCGTACCCTTCCAGCTCATGGTCACCCAACCATTGAGCATTCGTCATCCAATGACTGTTGCCTTGCTTGCGTCGTAAGCTACCGTAAACAATTATTCGCATGTTTATATTCGTATAGTAAAAGTCACATGAATTAGAACTCAAACTGATAGAGCAAATCCAATGCCTGATCGATGCCCGATACCGCCTGCAGGTAAAGTTTGGGCATCAACCGGTAGCGCAGGGTGAGCGTTGCCAGTGAGTCGAATATTCCGACGCCATATTTCACCTGTAAGCCCGGCAAAACATAACCACTGACCACGACCTGAGAGCTGTCTCCCACGCCCTGAGTATCCAGCGCCAGATTGCTGACACCGAATGCCTCGCCGATTTTACCCACAAGTTTACCACTTTGCGCAACCCCTAACCCGATAAGGGCTGAAGTCATTGCGCCGCTGTCTCCTCCGGAGTTGTCTAGTCCTTGCCCGCGAAGCAGGTAGGACAAGGCTTCCTGCTGCGACATCGCCGGATCTGAGAATATTTCAAGTTTAGGCGCATCAGCCTCACCGGTCACTCTCAAACCAGCCACTACATCATTTTCTGTCGCATCCGGGTTGCGGATCGCTTCCAGATTCAGTAGCGGTTGGTCCGCCGGACCGGAAAACAGCAACTGGCCTTTACGCACAATAAGATCCTGCCCGTAGGCGTGGAAGCGTCCGGACGGAATATTAATTTGCCCGTTCAGCCCCAGACCTCGGCTGTCCTGTGCCACTTTCAGCGCACCTTCCAGCCGGGCTTTCAGGCCAAAGGCATCGAGGCGGACATCTTTACCAATGTTCACCATCAGATTGCTATTGATCGGAATAGAGGCTGAAGCCGGTGCGATCGGCTGACGCTGATCGTTGAGCATCACTTCATCCGACGATACGCCTACAGCGCTTTCCGGTAACTCCTGCACCGTAATGCGCGCCCAGGGAATATCTACCGTTCCGTTTAACGAGAACAACTGCGGTGTGGCATCAAACACTAAATCCGGCGAAACGTCCAGACGGACCATCGGCGGCACGGAAACCCGCACTTTGTTGCCCCGGGCCGCAATCCGGGCGCGCCAGGCGTTAAGCTCACTCCAGTCGGCGTTACCGTTCAGTTCGAGCTGGCCCTGTGCCGTTTTGATTACCCCTTCCATGATGGAAGACATGCCGTTGAAATTGATGCCTATATTGGCATCAGTGATATCAAACGGCATAAATTGCGCGTCAAAATCCACATCGGTTAGTGCCAGTTTGCCGAAGACCAGCGGCTTCTGTGCATTGCCGCCGAGACGCAGACTGGCATTCAAAATACCCGAGGCTTTTTCACCGTCCATCAGCGCGGGCTGCAGCAAGTCCATTGAGATACGGGCAATATTCACATTACCGCTGAGGTTACGTTTTCCCTGCGGATCGGCAATCTGGATGCTGCCGTCAAGCTGACCGTTGTGAGTGATTTTAATCAGCCAGTCGAGACTGGCACGCCCGTTGTTCAGCCCGGCGTTCAGATTCAGCGTATCAAATGCTACCGGCAGCGGGCTGCCCTGTACCAGTTGCTGAACTTTGACACCTTTACCCACCAGTGAAACGCTGGCCTGCGGCAGACCACCTTCCGCTTTCCAGCTCACATCGGCTTTCCCACTGAAAACACCACTCAGTTGTGTGTCATCCGTCAGGAAAGGTTTGATCATCGCCAGGTCAAAACGGTTGAGTACCACACTCGCCTGTCCGCTGGCACCGGCATCAATTGTTTTCGGCACACATAAATCCGCGTTCGGGTTTTGCCAGCAATGCGGGCCAACGGTAATTCGCTGCTCTTTATTGAAATAATCCAGTGCAACCGAACGGTTCAGACGCCACTGTCCGACCGGGGTATCAAACAAAGTATTGGTGATACTGCCTTTCCATTCCTCGGTCGCACGGTCAAAACTACCGTTCAGCGCCAGGTGACCTGAAACCGGTTTGCCCTCAACTTTTAACGTCAGTTCATGTTTTTTCTCGTCACCTTTGGCATCGAGATTGATATCGGTAATATCCAGCGCATCCTGTTTAAGCTGCTGAACACGCACGGCAAGGTTGCCCTGGATCTGATCGGTAGAGCTGACATCGCCTTTAATATCCACGCGGCGCACCGTCAATGCCTGCCATTTCAGACCCGTCGCGGTCAGATCCGCCAGCAACTTCGGTGCCTTAAGATCCCCGCGCAGTTGCAGCATTCCCTTCACTACGCCGCCCAGCCCCGGTAAAGCGCCATCAAGATGCGGCGCGTCCACTTTGGCGTCCAGATCCCAGGTATCGCTGAGTGTGCCTTTTACATCCAGATTGTTGCGGCCCAGTTCCAGGTGCAGTTGTGGAATATCCCACTGACCGTAACTGTTTCCACGCACGTTACCCTGCGCTTTAACGGCGTTTTGCTTAACATTCCCGGTCAGGTCCAATACGGGGATCTGCATCTGCCACGTACCGCCATACAGGCTGCCGCGCGTGGTGATTTTGCCCTGCAACTTCGACGGCCAGTCCGGATATTGTTTGGCTGTGTTAATGCCGGTCAGCTTCAGTTCACTGTTCCAGCTGATGGCTTTACTCCAGTCCACCATACCGGTCAGGTCGGCATTCCCTTCCAGCGCGGCCAGACGCAGTAACTTCAGCCTGAACTGCTCAACATTGCCTGTACCGTCAAGCGTCAATGTGGCAGGCGGGATCTGAGCGCCTTTGAAATCGGAACGTAGCGAAAGTGCATAACCGGTCGCTTTACCGCTGACGTTAAACGTGAAACCTTTCACCTGATATTGCGGTGTACCGGTCAGAGGCCATTGCAGCGCATCGCTGCTGAGTTTCAGGTCCAGCGGCAATCCGGCTTCTGCCAGCTGCGTTTGCAGCGCAAGCTGAGCACGGACCGGGCCGGAAAGATTCAGACCAACATCCAGCTTATCGCGCAGCCCGCCCGCCACTTTCAGTTTGATCTTCTCGCCTTTCAGCGGATCGATATTCACGGCGGTATTGACGGTCATTTCAACCGGCCAGTTCTGGTTGAGTGTCGCCTGCCCCACACCATCCACCGAGCCCTGCGGCGAGCGAACGATCAGTTTATCCAGCGTCACACGCTGATTTTGCGTACTGGCTTTCAGCTCGAAACGGGTGATCAGCACATCAGTGTCACCGGTGAGGCGCAGGTTTTCGGCGAGAATTTGCTGAATATCCAGATCGACCGGCAGACGGAAATCAGGAAGCTCAGGCAGCAGCGGTTTGGCGAACAATGCCTGCAAGGTTTCACCCAGCGGCTTCTCCGGCACGACCGCCACCGGTTCCGCTGGTTTGCCGGTCGCTTTTTCGACGGCTTTATCCTGCGCGGCCTGCACCACTTCCGGTAACGGGCTGACCGGCGTTTTCGGCAGCGCAATCAGTAATCCGCCAATGCGCGTGGGCATCAGTTGGATTGCGCGGCCTTCCCAGCGGGCCCCTGTACGGAATGACGCCAGAGAAATAGCCCGGTCATCCAGCGTGATATTAATGTTATCCAGCGTCAGTAAGCGCAACGTGATCGGATACGGCGTGCTGAGATTGGTCAGCGGCTCGCTGTTTTCGGGCTCAGGTTGTGCGGCGGCGGGTGTCATTTTTTGGGTATTGACCACCACATTAACGTCTTTAACCCGCAACGCATTGACGCACAGCGCGCTGTTTTTCAGGCAGGAGAAATCAAGGGAGAGGTGAAACTCCCCGGCTTTGACATCGACGCCCGGCATTTCGTAATGCACACCTTTCAGCGTCAGGTCACGCCACCCACCTTCGGTACTGGCAATGTTCAGCCCCGGCACAAAGCGGTTAGCGCCGTTGATTAACAGATGCAGGCCGGTTTGTGTGCCGACCAGAAAGGCCACCAGGCTGATTAACAACACCAGGAAAATCAGGAATCCCAGGCAGATCTTTTTAAATAAACTCATAATTCCGGACCCAAGCCGATATAAAACTGCAATCCATGCTCATCTTTGTCACCCACAGGGGCGGCAACATCGAGTTTCACCGGGCCGATCGGTGAAGCCCAGCGCACACCCACACCCGCACCGGTTTTGAAATCGTTTTGTGTAATGTCATTAACCGCCTCGCCGGAATCGACAAACACCGCACCCCACCATTTTCCGGTTACGTTGTACTGATATTCCACCGAACCGGTGCCCAGATAGGACGCACCGGTCAGTTTGCCTTCGTCATCCCGCGGAGAAATGGATTTGTATTTGTAGCCGCGAATGCTGCGGTCACCCCCGGCGAAGAAGCGCAGGGACGGCGGCACACGCTCAAAATCGTTGGTTTCAATCCAGCCGAGATTGCCACGAAATACGAAACGATGTTTGTCAGCCAGCGTACGGATCCAAACGTTTTGCGCCTGAACGACTGCAAAATCGACGTCAGACCCCCAGGTGGTGTTGGACACATCAAGAGAATAACGCTGGGAATCGCCCCAGGTTGGCATCAGGCCGCCGCGCTGACGCGTGCGGTTGAGACTGACGCCCGGGTAGATCAACATGGTGGTATTGGTGACGCTACCCTGCGTAAAGTGATCGAGACTCCAGCGCAGATTGACCGCATGTTGCCAGCCGCTGGAAAGATCCCAATAACGCGCCAGGTTTACCGTCGTGGAATCTGAATTGGTATCGTTAAGATCTTCACGTTTGAAGCCGCCCTGCACCAGATAGTATTGTTCCAGCGGGGATTTCAGCAGCGGAATTTTATAACTGAGATCTAAAGATTGCTCCGGTCCGGAAAGCGTGGTTGAGGTTTCAAAACTCTGCCCGCGATCGTTAACCCACGGTTTCTTCCAGTTGGCCGTCACCCGCGGGCCGATGTCCGTGGAATAACCGATACCGGTTTCGATCGTATTTTCGGTACGCGGTGACACCACGGCATTCAGCGGCAAAGTTTTCGTGGTTTTGGCATCAGTAAAATCTGGGGACACGACAACGGAATTAAACCACCCGGTAGCAGACAGGCGACGGTTAAGTTCAGCCAGTTGCGCGGTGGTGTAATAATCGCCCTGATGGAATGGCACCAGATTTTGCAGATATTCATCACGGATCTGCGATCCCTGATAATGGACGTCACCGAAGCGGTAACGCTCACCGCTGTCGAACTGAATGTCCCAGAACGCTTTGTGTTCATCTTCGATGACGCCCAGCTGGCTTTTGCGCATCGTGGCGTCAAAATAGCCTTTGCGCAGGGCAATGCCGGTCAATGCGCTTTTGAAATTGTCGTACGTCCCGTGGTTTAAAATCGTCCCTACCGCAGGTACATCGCGCTGTTTGAGTTGTTCGAATTCATTATCTTTTTCCGCCTGCCCTTCAATCACTACGCGGGTGCCAGCGATCTTCACGGGTATTCCCGGTGTCACTTTGGCAATCAAAACCGGACGCCCCGGCGGCGGCGTTTCACGGTAATCAAAATCGATGGTCGGCGAATAATACCCCAGTGGCCGTAAACCCTGCTCAATGGCGGTACTCACACGGGCACGGAACCGTCCGTTAGCCCCGACTTCATCGCTTTGAATTGATGATAAACGAACGCGGACGTTCCTTTCTAAATCGCCATCCAGGCCTTCCAGTTGCAAACGCACCTTCGCTGCCATGGAAAGTGAGGGGGCCAGCAGTACCAATAACAAACCCAGTTCACGATATCGTGGCACACGCACTCCTGCTAAATTTTACTGTCCTGTTAAAATATCAGATGCCCGCCGGAGATTATCTGCCCGTCTTTGGCAGATTCATCTTTTTAACGTCTGATGAAAGCATTTTAGTGCTAATCCTCTGAAAATGTTCAACGACGAAGCAACGTCCTCCGTATTGTGTGCAAAGACGCAATCAGATACAACTAACACTGACCTGTGGTCGTTGTTATTCGTACCAACTTTTTGTTACAAACCTCGTTCACTAAAGCAACAACTGGAGTTTCCCGTGGTGCAACTTTCCGATAAAACGCAGTCTGTTACTCAGGCAGAAGCGTTACCTGGCCGTACAACCCCTATGCCGGTGGCGACCCTTCATGCAGTAAATGATCATTCAATGACACATGTCCCTGATAACATGGAAGTCGCGATTTTTGCGATGGGCTGCTTCTGGGGTGTAGAACGTTTGTTCTGGCAACAGGAAGGGGTTTACAGCACGGCAGCCGGTTACAGCGGCGGTTTCACACCGAACCCGACCTATCGGGAAGTGTGCACTGGCCAGACAGGCCATGCGGAAGTCGTGCGTGTGGTCTTTGACCCGGCGGTAATCAGCTACGCAAAACTGCTGCAGATTTTTTGGGAGAATCACGACCCGGCGCAAGGCATGCGTCAGGGCGGCGATATCGGCACGCAATATCGCTCCGCGCTGTATGTGCTGAGTGCAGAACAGCAGGATCAGGCGCTGGCAAGCCTGGCGAGTTTCCAGCAAGCGATGGACGAAGCGAACGATAAACGCACCATCACCACGGAAATCACCGAAGCCCTGCCGTTCTATTATGCAGAAGACGAACATCAGCAATATCTGTTTAAAAACCCGGAAGGCTACTGCGGATTAGGCGGCATCGGCGTCTGTCTGCCGCCGCAATAATGCGGCATTTTTAAGCGCTGGCGGCAGTCTCAGTGCTGCTGCTATACTATGCGGGTCACAAATGTGGCACTTGAAACTATTTCTGGCAATTATCTTTGTTTTTCATTCTTAACGCTTTTTTCTTCTGAACAACTTTTTAATGGTTTTCTTAAAATGGTGTTCTTTAAGCAACAAAAATAATGAGTGCCTTTCCCTGCCGGTTAAGTTCGGTGTTAAACGGATAGATTATGTTAAACAGTATCTTACTGATTCTCTTATTAATCGCGATCAGTGCCTTTTTCTCGCTGTCTGAGATATCGCTGGCCGCTTCCCGCAAGATAAAACTTAAACAGTTGGCAGACGAAGGAAACGTCAATGCCGCCCATGTTATGAAATTACAGGCGACGCCTGGTTTGTTCTTTACGGTTGTGCAAATTGGCCTCAATGCCGTCGCGATCCTTGGTGGTATTGTGGGTGATGCCGCATTCTCCCCTGCTTTCCAGACGTTTTTCATCCGCTTCATGTCGCCTGAACTGGCGGATCAAATCAGCTTTATCTGTTCCTTCGTGTTGGTTACCAGCTTGTTTATTCTGTTTGCTGACCTGACACCGAAGCGCATCGGTATGATTTCACCTGAGTCGGTTGCCGTCCGTATAGTCAACCCGATGCGTTTCTGTCTGATGATCTGCCGCCCGATGGTGTGGTTCTTCAACGGAATGGCCAATACGATCTTTCGCATTTTCAAACTACCGATGGTGCGCAACGACGACATCACCTCCGACGATATTTATGCGGTGGTAGAGGCTGGTGCGCTGGCGGGTGTGCTGCGTAAGCAGGAACATGAGCTGATTGAAAACGTGTTTGAGCTGGAATCCCGCACTGTACCGTCTTCCATGACATCACGTGAAAGCGTGATATTTTTTGACCTGCGTGAAAGCGAAGAAAGCATTAAAGAGAAAATCGCCACCCACCCGCATTCCAAATTCCTGGTATGTGACGGTCATATTGATCAGGTTGTCGGTTATGTCGATTCGAAAGATTTACTGAACCGCGTGCTGGGTAACCAGAGTTTAATGCTGAGCAGCGGCGTGCAGATTCGCAATGCGCTGATTGTGCCGGATACCCTCACGCTCTCCGAAGCGCTGGAAAGTTTCAAAGCGGCGGGTGAAGACTTTGCCGTTATCCTCAATGAATATGCGCTGGTAGTTGGCATAATCACGCTTAATGACGTGATGACAACCCTGATGGGTGACCTTGTCGGTCAGGGCATGGAAGAACAGATTGTGGCACGTGACGAGCATTCATGGCTGATCGAGGGGGGGACACCTATCGAAGACGTGATGCGCGTACTGCATATCGAGGAATTCCCGCAATCCGGCAACTATGAAACCATCGGCGGCTTTATGATGTTCATGCTGCGTAAAATCCCGAAACGCACAGACTTTGTGAAATTCGCCGGCTATAAATTCGAAGTGGTCGACATCGACAGCTACAAGATTGATCAGTTACTGGTGACGCGTATTGTCGATCAACCGGTGACCCCTCTGTTGCCAAAAACGCCGCAGGAAATTAAAGACGAGAAGAAAGCGCAGGGGTAAGGCGTTTTTTTGCAAGCATGGAAAATTCAAATATCAGAAACACTAACGGCTCCTGCAGGGAGCCGTTTTTTTTGCGTACGCTGCGAAATCGCAGTGACAACACGCAAGGCCATTAGCCCATTTCTGTCTGTAAATGCGTAACCTGCCGGTTAACTTCAGACATCACGCTAAAATGGCGCTTATCACGAACCTTGGGCAACAAAATCTTGCCATGGTCAAACTCAAAAGCGCCGACGTCCTTGATATACAAACGTCCACGAAACAGTGTCTTAACGTACTTTGCGACTTTCATCGGATTGTAACGCTGGAAAATTCTCATTTTTCTATTGTTCTCCGTTAAATCACTACAGTACCGGCCACGTCGCAGGGCGACAGATACCGGGACAGAAAAATATAGTGAAGAGACCTATAACATAGCAGGGCAGTCAGGCATTGCCAGTGGATTTAACTGCTTTTACATTGCTTTTCAGTATTGTCTTAAACCCTGACATTCAAATGCAGTATAACCCTGCCTTATGTGGCAATTTTGTAACCAGCAACACAAATTTAACATACCAACAGGACAGACCACTTACAGCGTCCTATGATTGGCGTGACTGTTCTTTTGTGCCCCGGAGAATCTATGCTTTTAAGAAGTCTTTTTGTGATCAGTTTTATGACATTTTCGCTTTTTGCCTCTGCCCACAACTTTACCGTGGGTCAGCGTCTGGCACCGGTCGGGGTGGATGATAAAGGCGAACTTAATGACATTAATGATGTGTTCAGTTACAGCAAATGGAACAGCGCCAAACTGCCTGGAAAAGTGCGTATCGTGCAGCACATGGCGGGAAGAAGCAGCGCTAAAGCGTTGAATGAGCCATTGATCAGCGCCATCAGAGCAGCAAACTTACCGCATGACCGTTACCAGACCACCACTATCGTCAATACTGACGATGCAATTATCGGCACCGGCCTGTTTGTGCGCAAAAGCATTGAAAGTGGCAAACGTGAATTCCCGTGGTCGCAGGTGATTGTCGACAGCAACGGCGTGGTGAAAAAGGCGTGGCAACTGCAACCGGAAAGCTCGGCGGTAGTGGTGCTGGATAAAAACGGAGTGATTAAATTCGCTAAAGACGGACAATTGTCGCCGCAGGATGTTCAGCAGGTGATTATGTTGGTGGATAGCCTGGTAAAAGAATAAAACGTGAAAACCCCGGCCACAAACCGGGGTGTCATATCAGAATAAAGACACTCTGAAGCCCGGATTCAGGAACGACTCGCGTGGCACGTAGTTCAGCGTCTGGCCTTTCCAGTCATGTACCTGCGCTCCGGCAGCCAGCGCGACAGCATGTCCGGCACCGGTATCCCAGATATTGGTCGGCCCGAAGCGCGGATAAAGCTGCGCAGCCCCTTCAGCCACCAGACAAAACTTCAGTGACGAGCCAATCGCCACAGTCTGATGCTCGCCCAGTTGTGCCAGATAATCCTGCAATTCAGGGTCATTACTGAAGTGTGAACGGCTGACAACCACCAGCGGCGGATGCGCTTCTTTCACGGCAATCTGCTGACGCACGCCCTGCTCTTCTTTCCAGGCTTTGCCTTCTGCAGCGCTGTACATCACTTGGGTCACCGGCACGTACACCACGCCTAACACCGGAATACCGTCTTCGATCAGCGCAATATTCACAGTGAATTCACCGTTACGTTTCAGGAATTCTTTGGTGCCATCCAGCGGGTCAACCAGCCAGTAGCGTGTCCAGGTCTGACGTTCACTCCAGCTTTGCGGATCTTCCTCCGACAGCATCGGCGTTTGTGGATCCAACCTTTGCAGGCCGGCTTTAATCACGTGGTGCGCGGCAATATCGGCTGCCGTGACCGGTGAATCATCTTTTTTATGGCGTGCGTCGAGCGGTTGTTCACCGTCATACACCGCCATGATCGCGTCACCGGCATCGCGCGCTAACTGACAAATCTGCTCTAACATCGTTTACCTCAGGGCATTAATTCTCATGACTAAAGCCTAGTTTTTTTTACTACGAATAGCTATCCCGTAATGTAGTCAGCCCATAAAGTTGTTATATCTCACATTTATCCATGACAGCTGATTACATTCTCATCAAACTTTGAGATACATATCCGGTTTTTCTTTACGGGCATCATCCCTTTCTATGGAGGCGAGGCAATGAATAAGCGTCATCTGACGTTATCCCTGCTGGCGGCACTGACGGCGGCATCCGTTCAGGCGTCACAGGTGGATCTGCGCATTATGGAAACTACGGACCTGCACAGCAACATGATGGACTTCGATTATTACAAAGATAAACCGACCGATAAATTTGGACTGGCGCGCACTGCGAGCCTGATCCATGCGGCACGTAACGAAGCAACCAACTCAGTATTAGTCGACAACGGTGACATCATTCAGGGTAGCCCGCTGGGCGATTATATGGCGGCAAAGGGCCTGAAACAGGGCGACGTCCACCCCGTATATCTGGCAATGAACACACTCGGTTACGCCGTAGGCAATCTCGGCAATCACGAATTTAATTACGGTCTGGATTATCTGCAAAAAGCGCTTGCAGGTGCAAAATTCCCTTATGTGAACGCCAACGTGATTGATGTGAAAACCGGTAAGCCCCTGTTCACGCCGTTCCTGATCACCGAAAACGCGGTAAAAGACAGAGAAGGTAAATCCCATAATCTGCGCATCGGCTATATCGGTTTCGTGCCGCCGCAAATCATGGTTTGGGACAAAGCCAATCTGCAGGGCAAAGTCACCGTGGCGGATATCACCGAAACCGCTAAAAAGTGGATCCCGGAAATGCGTAAGCAAGGTGCCGACATTATTGTCGCTATTCCGCACTCCGGCCTGTCGGGCGATCCTTATAAAACCCTGGCAGAAAACTCGGTCTATTACCTGAGCCAGATAAAAGGCATCGATGCCATCCTTTTCGGCCACGCGCACGCCGTTTTTCCGAGCGAAGAATTCGCCAGCATCAAAGGCGCGGATATCAGACAAGGCACGCTGAATGGCGTTCCTGCCGTCATGCCGGGCATGTGGGGCGACCATTTGGGCGTCGTGGATATGGTACTGAACAATGACAGCGGCAGTTGGAAAGTCGAAACCGCCAAAGCCGAAGCGCGCCCGATTTACGATAAAGAGCAGAAGAAATCGCTGGCGGCGGAAGATCAGGGTCTGGTGAAAGTACTCGCCTCCTCTCACGACGCAACGCGTAAATTTGTCAGTAAGCCAATCGGCAAATCCAACGACAATATGTACAGCTACCTGGCGCTGGTTCAGGACGACCCGACGGTACAAATCGTCAATAATGCGCAGAAAGCCTATACCGAACATTTCATTCAGGGCGACCCGGATTTAGCCGGTCTGCCGGTACTGTCTGCTGCGGCGCCGTTTAAAGTCGGCGGCCGTAAAAACGATCCGGCCAGTTTCGTGGAAGTGGAAAAAGGCGAACTGACTTTCCGTAATGCAGCGGATTTGTATCTGTATCCGAACACGCTGGTGGTGATGAAAGTCACCGGGCAGGAAGTGAAAGACTGGCTGGAATGCTCCGCCGGGCAGTTTAATCAGATTGACGTGAACAACACTAAACCGCAGTCGCTGATCAACTGGGACGGTTTCCGTACTTATAATTTCGACGTCATCGACGGCGTGAATTACCAGATTGATGTCAGCCAGCCGGCGAAATTCGACGGTGAATGCACGCTGATCAATAAAGATGCGGAACGTATTAAAAACCTGACCTACAACGGTAAGCCGATTGACCTGAAAGCCACCTTCCTGGTTGCCACCAATAACTACCGGGCTTACGGTGGGAAATTCGCAGGTACCGGCGATACGCACATCGCGTTTGCGTCACCGGATGAAAACCGTTCTGTGGTTGCGGCCTACATCGGCGCCGAAACCAAAAAAGCGGGCGCAGTCACGCCAACGGCAGACAACAACTGGAAGCTGGCGCCAATTCAGGCATCGCAGCCTCTGGATATCCGTTTCGAAACCTCTCCTGGTGAGAAAGCTGCAAACTTCATCAAAACCCACGCTCAATATCCGATGACGGCAACAGGCCCGGATGCCATCGGTTTCGAGATTTATCGGGTCGATTTGCAAAAATAATGCTCCCTTTAAACGCCCCGCCTGGGGCGTTTTTTCTTCCTGTACTTCCTTTGAGCTATAGCCGTGACTTAAACATGCATTTATAATGCATGTTATAGATTCTTTCATTTAACGAGGCTTCATCATGGACTATCGCGACCAACCCCTTGGCGCTCTGGCTGTTGCCATTCCGCGTGCTACACGTTTGTTCCGTCAGTACGATCTCGATTTTTGCTGCGGTGGTAAACAAACCCTGTTGCGCGCGGTTACCAAAAAAGAGCTGGATATTCATCTCATCGAACAACAGATTGCTGAAATTGCCCAACTGCCGGATACCTCTACTGACTGGAAAACCGCACCGCTGGCGCAAATTATCGATTTTATTATTCCACGCTACCATGACCGTCACCGTCAGGAGTTGCCGGAAATGATTCTGATGGCCGGCAAAGTGGAACGGGTACACGGTGACAAATTACCTTGCCCGCACGGACTGGCGGTTCAACTGCAACTGATTCTGGAAGAGCTGACCAGCCACATGATGAAAGAAGAACAGATCCTGTTCCCAATGATACGCGGCGGAATGGGCCGTCAGGCCGCCGGTCCGATCTCAGTCATGGAACGTGAGCACGATGATGCGGGACAGATTCTGGAAGAGATTAAACGCCTGACCAATGGTGTAACGCCGCCTGACGGGGCGTGTGTGACCTGGCGGGCACTGTACGCCGGTATCAACGAATTTATCACCGACCTGATGGAGCATATCCATCTGGAAAACAACCTGTTGTTCCCGCGCGCGCTGCGTGGCGAATAAGTCAGGTTTCAGCAACAGAAAAGGGCGCATAAGCGCCCTTTTCTGTTGCTGTTATCCCTGAGGAATTACAGAATTTCCAGCAGCTCAACTTCAAAGATCAGTGCGCTGTATGGAGGGATGGAAGCACCCGCACCACGTTCACCGTAAGCCAGGTTATGTGGGATATACAATTCCCATTTAGAACCTACCGGCATCAGGGTCAGTGCTTCGATCCAGCCTGCGATAACACCATTGACCGGGAATTCAGCCGGTTCACCACGCTGTACGGAACTGTCGAACACAGTGCCGTCAATCAGTTTACCGGTGTAGTGAACACGTACACGATCCTGGCGGCCCGGGATTGAACCTTCGCCCTGAGTGATGACAGAGAATTGCAGACCGGATTCGGTGCTGCTCACGCCTTCGCGCTGTGCATTGGCCGCCAGAAATTCCTGCCCCTGAACAGCCAGAGCTTCCTGACGTTCACGACGAACAGTATCAGCACGTTCGTGGACTTCACGCAGCGCACGGTGAACCACGTCAACAGGAACGGCTGGCGTATTCCCTTCCAGCGCATCGCGTAAGCCTGCCAGCAGTGCGTCAGGCTCTAAGCCCTGCAAACCTGATTCCTGCAATTGTTGACCGACCTGCAGGCCGATACCGTAACTTGCCTGCGCTTCTACGCTGTCAAATGAAGGGGTAGTCATGAAATTTCCTTAGCTCTTAAAAATATCGAAGGCGCAGCATAGCAGCGCAAGGCTTTTGGGTAAAATCCTCTGTAAGGCAACATGACAGCAGACGCAGTTCCTTCCCCTTTTCGGGAAATTTTTCGCATTTGATAGCCTTCAGGGCATCGTTTGGGTGATATTTGTGCTTTGTCCCTTTCCGCATCAAGCAGTTAAACAGCTATACTAGGCAGCAACAGGCAGTCGACATTACGACAGTTAACAAGAGAGGTCGTCATGGGCAGAATCCCGCCCAGGAGAAGGAAAGCCATCCGTATTTATCAACCCATGTTGAGATCCTGGATTGCCATTATGAAAAGGCCGATGCGCGATACCACAGCGCCGCAGAGTGAAAGTGAGAGTGAAAGTGAGAGTGAAATCACGTCTGCAGAAACGGAGACCGGAACTTCCGCCTCAACCCGGGGCAAAACGCTGCTGAGCAAAATCTGGCATATGAGTGACGATTTTCACTGGTTGTCGCCCCTGCCATATGCACACCGCCGCGGCATTATTCTCGCTGTCCTGGTGATTCTGCTGGCGTTGTTGTGGCCGTATACGCCAGAAAATACCTATACACCGTCGCAATCGCAACAACCGACCAGCATCCCCATGCAGGCCGATTTGCGTAACGATCAGGGTCGTACTACGCAAATGGCGCAGCCTGAGCCTGTTCAGCCGCAGAGTAATGACAACAGCGGTACATGGCGCAGTTATCAGGTGCAATCGGGTCAGACGCTGGCACAGTTGTTCCGCGATAATAATATGGCGGTCAATGATGTATTTTCGATGGCACGGGTAGAAGGAGCGGACAAACCGCTGAGCACTCTGAAGACCGGGCAGGAAGTGAAGATACAGCGTGATGCACAGGGAGTGGTCATGGCCCTGCAAGTGACAACTGATCAAAATGTTACGGTGACATTTACCCGTCAGCCGGACGGCAGTTTCCAGCGCGGCAACTGATCCGTTTTTTATCCTTTCCCTGTCTGTACATTTTCCTGAACGCAGAAAAGCAAAACGCCGGCACAAGGCCGGCGTTTCACGGGTTAACTGACGCGTTATTACGCTTCAGCAACCACAACTACGTTCAGTTTAGCGAATACGTCGCTGTGTACCTGGAACTCAACTTCGTGTTCACCAGTGGTACGCAGAACGCCATTCGGCAAACGAACTTCGCTTTTAGCAACTTCAACGCCAGCAGCAGTTACTGCATCAGCGATATCGCGGGTACCGATAGAGCCGAACAGTTTGCCTTCGTCGCCTGATTTAGACGCGATGGTTACTGAACCCAGTTCGTTGATTTTAGTTGCGCGAGCTTCAGCAGCGGACAGAACGTCAGCCAGTTTAGCTTCCAGCTCTGCACGGCGTGCTTCGAAAAATTCAACGTTTTTCTTGGTAGCAGGAACAGCTTTGCCCTGTGGTACCAGGAAGTTACGAGCGTAGCCCGCTTTAACGTTAACTTGATCACCCAGGCTGCCCAGGTTTGCTACTTTATCAAGCAGAATAACTTGCATTACTTTATCCTCTCAAAGTCGTTAATAGACAGTGGCCGATTACTGATGACGATCAGTGTATGGCAACAATGAAAGGTAGCGAGCGCGCTTGATGCAACGAGCGAGCTGACGCTGGTATTTTGCACGAGTACCGGTAATACGGCTCGGGACAATTTTACCGCTTTCGGTAATGTAGTTTTTCAGTGTAGCGATGTCTTTGTAATCAATCTCTACAACGCCTTCCGCGGTGAAACGGCAGAACTTGCGACGACGGAAATAACGTGCCATTAGGCTAGTCTCCAGAATCTATCAAATCAATCTGCTCGGCATGTAACACCACTTTATTCAGACCATTGCGCCCTTGATGGCAGCTAATGAATCCGGTAACAGTGAGTTGCGTGCCGACCGTTATACTGTGAGTTAATGCTTGTGACGCTTGTCCACTGACAACCACGGGCATTCTGCACCATGCTTGTCGGTTGAATCCGGCTTCCTGCTGCGATGATTTATGCTCTAGCACAAACTGGCAATGCGGAATGCCCGAAGGACTGACTTTACGAATGGGGGTCTTGCACACAGTGCCTGACAACACCAGACGATTCGCCGTCACGGCAATTACTCTTCAGAATCCCCAGCTTCAGCATCATCATTAGCTTCAGCAAAATCTTCACGACGATCACGACGTTCGTCTTTTGCTTTAACCATTGGAGATGCTTCAGTTACCGCGTGTTTAGTACGCATAACCATGCTACGGATAACGGCGTCGTTGAAGCGGAAGTTAGTTTCCAGCTCATCGATCGCTTCCTGCGGCGCTTCAACGTTCAGCAGAACGTAGTGCGCTTTGTGCAGTTTGTTGATCGGGTAAGCCAGTTGACGGCGGCCCCAGTCTTCCAGACGGTGAATCTGACCCGCAGCGTTAGTGATTACTGCACTGTAACGCTCGATCATGCCCGGAACCTGTTCGCTTTGGTCAGGGTGAACCATAAAAACGATTTCGTAATGACGCATCGAATTGCTCCTTACGGATTATTCAGCCTCCTGTCAGGGTCAACCGCGGCCCATGGAAGCAAGGAACGTGTTTGTGTGCGGTCGAAAAAATGACGCGCAATTATATGTACAGCCTGTGGGAAACTCAAGGAGAAAGGCAGATTAATTTCTTTACAGCTTTTCGGCAAAGAAAGCTGTGGCTTCAGCCAGCGCATGAACCGAGACTTTATGCTTTGCACCGGCCTCAGAAATAAAAGTCAGATGGGTATCCGCGCCACTTTCAGCCAGCTCCTGCCGCAAACGCTGGCTTTCGCCAAACGGCACCACATCATCTTCTTCACCATGCCAGACAAACAAAGGAATATCTGCGATTAATGCTGCTTTACCGCTGAAATCCAGACGCAGTAAAGGCGCAATCTCGCGTTCAAATATGTCACGCTGCACAATGCCACCGGCATTGTAAGCAGGGAAAAGATGGTGGGATAAACGCGCAAAATAACCAGAACCCATCAGGTTTGCCGCCGCTTTAATCCACGGGAATTTGATCAGCGCTGCCATGGTGGTCATGCCGCCCATAGAAACGCCGCCGACGCCTAAACGCTGCGGATCCGCCAGACCCCGTCCGACAAACGCTTCTTTTAGCAAGGCCAGCTCATCAATATTGTTCTGTAAAATATGCCAGAAATTCGCCAGACAGCGCTCTTCACTGTGTTCCGCACGTGCGCCGTGCATTAACGCATCAGGCAGGATCACTCGAAAACCCGTTTTCGCCAGTGTGTAGCCGAAATACGAGTAAATCTCTTTAGAAGACAGAAAACCGTGATAGAAAAAAATCGTCGGGAGTTGCTGCTGATACTGGCCGGCGGGCACGGCATGAATCACCTGGATCCCGTCAATATTTTCTTCGTACATCTCAACCATCGTATCTTCCCCTGCGTATTTAGAAAAAATTTCGGTCTCTGTCGGTGTTGATATTCTACGGGTCTGAAAAATCGCGACCACAACCTTTTTCGTATGGTTTATAACCCGTTATTCGAAACCCGCTTTTTCAGTGGGCCAGCCTTAATCCAAATTCACACATTCGCATTTATTTCATTGATTCAGATCAATTTAAAATGAAATAAATAGTTACATTTGAACATTAATCCTTTCCCGTTCTCCGCCGTTAGTGCGCTATCAGAAGCTAACGGGAAAAAACCATGAAAAAAACATCAAAACGTGCATTTCGACGGTGGAGCATTGGCGCAAAACTGGCCAGCATCGCCTCTCTGCTCGTCGGAACCTTATTTATTATTTTCACTTTGTCACTGACGCATTCTGCCGGAAAGCAGGTCAGTGAACTGACCGTTAACGCTATTTCTGAACAGGTCACCGGCGTGGTAGATATGATTGAAATGTACAACGCCAGCCTGAATGCGGAAGTGGACAGCTATACGCGTCTGTTCAGTCATTTTCTGCCGTCGGATTTCGAACTGGACACTACCAGCCCGATCATGGTGGGTAATCAGTCCACACCGGTCATTAAAGCAGGTGGTACGCCACTGAATCTGGACAGTAAAATCCCTGATGATTTTCTGGCACGCACCGGCGCAATTTCTACGATATTTGCCCGACGCGGCGATGACTTTATCCGCGTAACCACGTCCCTGAAAAAACAGGACGGCAACCGCGCTATTGGCACGTTGCTCGACAATACCAGCCCGGCTTATGCACAGATCATGGCCGGACAATCCTTTAACGGGCTGGCGACGTTATTTGGTAAACAATACATTACCAAATACCAGCCGGTGCGCGATGCGCAGGGCAATGTGATCGGGATTTTGTTCGTGGGTGTCGATATCACGGCAGAATATGCCGATATGCGCCAGAAAATCCTGTCCAAACGTATTGGTGAGAAAGGGTATTTCTTTGTGCTCAACAGCGCACCGGGGAAAGATCGGGGTAAATATCTGGTTCATCCGACCGGGGAAGGTAAAACCCCTGCGTGGCCTGACGGCGAGTTACAACAGGTCATGTCGCAGCCAAAAGGCCAGCGCGAATACACGGATGCGGCCAGCCAACATCAGCAATTTATGGTATATGCGAATGTTCCGGCCTGGCATTGGGTGGTCGTGGGCAGCACAGATAAAAACAGCCTGATGGAACAGGTCAACAGTACGCGCAATCAGTTTCTGCTGATAAGCCTGCTGGCGCTGGCGTGTTTTGCGGCTCTGTTTATCGGACTGACCCGCAAACTGGTCAGCCGCCCGCTGAGCGAGGTCGTGCGTATCGCACAACAATATGCCAGCGGGGACCTGCGTGCGCGCGCTGAGACGCAGCGCATCGATGAAATTGGTGCACTGATGCATGCCATTGACGGTATTGGTCACGGGCTGGAAAAAATTGTCGGCGAGGTACGGCAGGTTTCGTCTGAAATCATGATGAATACCCAAGGATTAGCGCACGACAGCGATCAGATCACTCAGCAAATCGGCACACAAGCCAGCAGTCTTGAAGAAACATCGGCCAGTATGGAGCAGATTACCGCTACCGTTCAGAACACTGCGGACAACGCCACACAGGCCACACAGCTGGTGCAACAGACCGATAAAGCGGCCACCGTTGGCGCGGAGGCGGTGAATCAGTCGGTCATGAGCATGGAGGCGATTAAACACGCTTCAACGCGCATCGCGGATATCACAACCGTTATCGAAGGCATTGCCTTCCAGACTAATATCCTGGCCCTTAATGCCGCCGTAGAGGCCGCCAGAGCCGGTGAGCACGGACGCGGATTTGCGGTTGTCGCCTCGGAAGTCAGGGCACTGGCGCAGCGCAGTTCAAATGCCGTGAAAGAGATTGAAAATCTGGTCGCAGATTCCCTGAATAAAGTCGAAGACGGCCATCAGAGCGCGGCCAAAACGCAGGCAAACATGAGCAATATCTTACAGGGCATTAATCAGGTAAAAGTGCTGATGAGCGATATCGATGTGGCAGCACACGAACAGTCTTCCGGTATTTCGCAGGTAAATATTGCCATTATGCAGATTGGCAAAGCGACGCAGGAAAACGCCACACTGGTGGAAAATTCCCAGCAAACTGCGGCGGCACTCAGTGAACAAGGTCGCCATCTCTCACAACTGGTCAGCGTCTTTAAAATTTCCGAACGATAGAATGCGAGTCTGCGCGGCAATAAATGCCACGCAGACTCGCCAGCATACCGGTGAAAGGGCTACACTTTGATCATTACCCTTTTACCGGAAATCACGATGACATTTCTCCGACGCCCTGCCCTGCTGCTTTTACTGGTGGCACTGAATGGTTGCAGTCATCTGACGCAAACCGTACCGGTTGCACCGCCTGCACCGACGGACAAAGCGCAGGAAATTACCCGGGCGCAAACCTCCACGCTGACCAAAATTGGTAATGTTACTGCTGGCGTAATTGGCAGCCCGATGGATGCCGAAGCCGAAATCCAGCGCAAAGCCGACGCTGCGGGTGCCCGTTACTACGTGATTATGTTTAACAGCGAAACCATCATGCCAGGCCGCTGGTATTCTCAGGCCATACTTTACCGCTAAACGTTCGTTATTCAGCGCCGATGGCGCGGTTGAGCAGTAACTGACATAGCCGTTCCGGCAGCCGTGTTTCTCCGCGCGGATCCAGCACCATGCGACACCACGCATCTGCCACCGGTGGCGACGCAAACGCCAGCATTTGCGTCGCTGTCATCAGGTTACATAGCTGGCCGGTCAGCCAGCGCCCTTGCGCTTCTTCCGGCGCATGCAGCCGGTGTAAAAACTGGCGTGACACCCGGTCAAAGATGCGGTTTTGTCCGCGCACCTGCTGAAAAATCTGCTGAACCATTTCCGCACTGGCAGGCAGCTTTTTCAGCGTGCGCAGCACATCAAGACACATGATATTTCCCGACCCTTCCCAGATACTGTTGACCGGCATTTCGCGATACAAACGCGGTAACTCGCTATCTTCGCAATAGCCAATCCCCCCCAGCACTTCCATCGCCCCGGCTACAAACGGCATCCCCTGACGGCAGACTTCGAACTTCGCAGCGGGCGTGAGCAGGCGGCATAACAATTGTTCCGCCGGATTATTGCGCTCTCCGCAAGCGGTAGCCAGACGCATCAGTAGCAGGGTTTGCCCTTCCAGATATAACGCCATCCGGCTGAGTGTCTGACGCATCATAGGCTGTTCGGTTAAGGGTTTACCAAACACCTGTCGCTGGAACGCATGATACAACGCTACGGACAATGCCCGGCGCATCATGGCGTGGCTGCCCAGCGCACAGTCAAACCGTGTATGACCGCCCATTTTGAGGATATGACGAATGCCTTCACCTTCCTCTCCCAGCAACCAGCCAGTGGCGTTCTGAAACTCCACTTCACTGCTGGCATTCGAACGGTTACCGAGTTTGTCCTTCAGCCGCTCAATGCGGATAGCATTGCGTGACCCGTCAGGCAAAATCCGTGGCAAAAAGAAACAGGAAAGTCCGCCACCTGCCTGCGCCAGCACCAAATGTGCATCACTTTGCGGCACGGAGAAAAACCATTTGTGCCCCACCAGGTGATAAGGTTTTCCGCTACCGCGGCCTTCCAGTGCTGTCGCCCGCGTGGTGTTACTGAGCACGTCCGAGCCCCCCTGTTTTTCCGTCATGCCCATACCGATCAGCACGCCTTTCTTCTGATCGCCGGCTTGCAGATGCGGATCATAACGGTCAGATAACAGGGGTTTCATCCAGCCACTGAAATCCGGCGGAAGATATTTTTGCAGCAGCGGGATCGCACCAAATGTCATTGTCACCGGACATAGCGTCCCCGCTTCAACCTGGCCGTGAAGAATAAAACGCGCTGCACGCGCCACTACTGCTCCCACCCGCGCATCTTCCTGCCACGGTAAATTGTGCACACGGTTGGCGATCAGCCCCTGCATCAGCAGATGCCATGCCGGGTGGAAACGCACGTCATCAAGACGCTCGCCGGTAGCGTCATAGCGCAAAAGATCAGGCGGATTAGCATTCGCCAGCCTTCCCAGCTCAAGCGATTCCGCAGAACCTAATTGTTGCCCGAGGGACGCCAGCACATCTGCATCCCAGCCCGCCTGCTGGCGGGAAACCGCTTCACGCAGCGGCGTATCGGAAAGAAATAAATTACTGTTACTCAGCGGCTTGGGTTGATTGAAAACCCGGTGTGTTTCCCAGTCCATCGCCTGCTCCCTGTCAAAAGGATATGGCGTAAGTATGGTAAAAATCGGGGAATTAACAGGCGGACAGATCACAAACGCAGAAATGCAAACGGGAGCCCTGAGGCTCCCGTTTTAATCAGCGCAAAAAATAACAATCAACTCTTCTTCAGACCGCGCTGGCGAACCGCTTCGAACAGACAAACACCGGTGGCTACAGAAACGTTCAGGGAAGAGACACTCCCCGCCATGGGGATGCTGATCAGCTCGTCACAGTGTTCGCGGGTCAGCCGGCGCATGCCTTCACCTTCCGCCCCCATCACCAGTGCCATCGGGCCTGTCATTTTACTCTGGAACAGATCATGATCGGCCTCACCGGCCGTGCCGACGATCCAGACATTATGTTCCTGCAGTACGCGCAATGTACGCGCCAGATTGGTCACGTTGATCAGCGGCACGTTTTCAGCGGCACCGCTGGCGACTTTCTTCGCAGTGGCATTCAGTTTCGCAGAACGGTCACGCGGAACAATTACCGCGTGAACCCCGGCGGCATCCGCAGTACGCAGACAGGCGCCCAGGTTATGCGGGTCCGTTACGCCATCAAGCACCAGCAGGAACGGACAATCAAGGCTTTCGAGCAACGCAGGCAGGTCATTTTCCTGATACTGACGACCTTCACGCACACGCGCGATGATCCCCTGATGCACAGCACCTTCGGATTTCTCATCCAGCCACTGGCGGCTCGCCACCTGGATGACGATACCGCTGGCTTCCAGCTCGTCGATCAGCGGTTTCAGGCGTTTATCGTCACGGCCTTTCAGGATAAAAACTTCCAGAAAGCGTTGCGGATCGTTGTCGAGTAAGGCTTTAACGGAATGAATACCGTAAATAATTTCGCTCATGATGCTCTTTAAAATAGACTTGCGGACAGCATGCTGTCCGCAATTTAGTAAGGATAGTTACAGACGATTCTATCATAGAAGAATCGTCAGAAAGGATTAGCTGTCAGACTGCTTTTTCTTCGCGCGTTTGGCTCTGGTCGCCGCCGCAATTTTTGCGGTTTTGTCAGAAGGCTTTTTGGCTTTCTTCGGCTTACCGTCTTTACCCACAGCACTGACTGCTTTTTCTTTCTTAGGTTTTGCCGGTTTCGCATCATCTTTGCGGAATGCGCTGTCCGGTTCAAAGTTCACGTTTTTCTTAGCGCTGCGGCGACGACCAGCGTTGGCTGGCGCAGCAGAACGCAGGGTACGTTCGCCCCCTTTTTTCGCGCGGTCACGCGCGGTTTTGCCTTCGCCCCGCGCTTTGCGGGTGCTGGACACCAGCGCGAAATCGATTTTACGTTCGTCCATGTGCACCGCTTCGACGCGAATTTCTACCGTATCGCCCAGGCGGTAAACCGCACCGGAGGATTCGCCCACCAGACGCTGGCCGATGTTATCGTAACGGTAATAATCGTTGTCAAGCGATGAGACATGCACCAGACCGTCAATGAACAGATCGTTGAGACGCACGAAGAAGCCGAAGCCAGTGACACTGGCGATAATGCCGGTGAAGACTTCACCCACATGATCCTGCATGAAGTCGCATTTCAGCCAGTCAGCCACGTTGCGGGTGGCTTCGTCCGCGCGGCGTTCCGCCATCGAACAATGCTCACCGAGTTGCAACATATCTTCGTAATCACTGTGCCAGCCACCGGTCGGCGTCCAGCGATCTTTCAGCGTGCCATGCTCTTTCGCCAGCAGATACTTGATCGCACGGTGCAATGCCAGATCCGGATAACGACGGATTGGCGAAGTGAAATGCCCGTAAGACGGTAACGCCAGACCAAAGTGGCCACGGTTTTCCGGATCGTAAATCGCCTGTTTCATCGAACGCAACAGCATGGTTTGCAGCATTTCGCGGTCAGGACGGCCGGCCAGTTCATCCATGATCTGAGCATAATCCTTCGGCTCAGGCTTCATGCCGCCGCCCATCACCAGACCCAGTTCACCCAACACGCTTTTCAGCGCGGAGATATGGTCATCGCTTGGACGGTCATGCACACGGAACAGTGCCGGTTCGTCATGTTTTTCAACAAAACGTGCGGCAGCGATGTTCGCCAGAATCATGCACTCTTCAATCAGTTTATGAGCATCGTTACGTACAGTCGGCTCGACACGTTCGATACGACGCTCAGCATTAAAGATAAATTTCGCTTCTTCGGTTTCGAACGCAATACCGCCGCGCTCTGCACGCGCCTGATCCAACATTTTGTACATGGTGTGCAGTTCAAGCAAATGCTTAACCAGCGGCGAATATTGCTCGCGCAGTTCCGGATCGCCTTCGATGATGCGCCAGACTTTGTTGTATGTCAGACGTGCATGAGAGCTCATTACCGCTTCGTAGAACTTAGAGCTGGTCAGCTTACCCTGGGCGGAGATGGTCATCTCACAAACCATGCACAGGCGGTCTACCTGTGGGTTCAGGGAACACAGGCCGTTGGACAGCACTTCCGGCAGCATCGGGACAACCTGCGACGGGAAGTACACCGACGTAGCACGGCTGCGGGCTTCATCATCCAGCGCCGTGCCGTGACGGACGTAATAGCTCACGTCGGCAATGGCCACCCACAGGCGCCAGCCACCGCCGCGTTTTTTCTCGCAATATACGGCATCATCGAAGTCGCGCGCATCTTCACCATCAATGGTGACCAGCGGCAGACTGCGTAAATCGACACGGCCTTTTTTCGCTTCTTCCGGCACCTGTTCGCTCAGGTCTTCGACCTGTTTCAGCACCTGTGGCGGCCAGACGTGGGGGATTTCATGAGTACGCAGAGCGATATCTACCGCCATGTTGGTACCCATTTTATCCCCGAGGACCTCAACGATTTTACCGACCGCTTTAGTGCGTCGGGTCGGACGCTGTGTCAGCTCAACGACCACCATATAGCCCATGCGTGCGCCATTAATGGCGTCAGCCGGGATCAGGATATCAAAGCTCAGGCGGCTGTCGTCAGGCACCACAAAACCGGCGCCAGCGTCAGTAAAGTAGCGACCCACAATCTGGCTGGTTTTCGGCACCAGAACACGCACGATGCGAGCTTCACGGCGGCCTTTACGGTCGGTTCCGACTGGCTGTGCCAGTACCACGTCGCCGTGGATGCACATTTTCATTTGTTCCGCAGAAAGATACACATCGTCTTTCTTTACGCCTTCAAGGCGCAGGAAACCGTAACCATCGCGATGACCGATGACCGTGCCTTTCAGCAAGTCGAGACGCTCAGGCAGCGCGTAACACTGGCGACGGGTAAAGACTAACTGCCCGTCACGTTCCATCGCGCGCAGACGGCGACGCAGGGCTTCCAGTGCTTCTTCTCCGGAGAGATTAAGTTCGTTACCAATTTCTTCCCGGCTGGCTGGGGTTTCACGTTTGGCGAGGTGTTCCAGAATAAATTCACGGCTGGGAATAGGTGATTCGTATTTTTCTGCTTCTCGTTCCAGGAATGGATCTTGTGACATAGCGGTTCCTCCGTTGTCATCAGCAGTTTGTTGAAAGTCTTTCATTCAACAAGCAATAATTGGTAGAGCGTTGAGTTATCTTTGACCATATCGGCCAAAGTGTACTGATTCAGCTCATCAAGAAAATGTTCTACAGCAGTGTGCAGGACTTGTTTTAGCCGGCATGCAGGCGTGATATGACAAAAATCACTGGCACAGTTGACCAGCGAAAGAGGTTCCAGCTCGCGCACCACGTCGCCAATGCGAATGGTCTCTGCGGGCTTGCCCAGCTTGATACCCCCGTTCTTTCCGCGAACGGCTGTGACCAGACCAGCACGGCTCAACTGATTAATGATTTTCACCATGTGGTTACGCGATACACCGTAAACCTCGGTGACCTGCGAAATGTTGGTCATCTGATCGTCCGGCAATGACGCCATATAAATCAAGGCTCTCAAACCATAATCAGTAAAACTCGTTAACTGCACACATACCTCTGGGTAGCTATTACCCGGTCTTTCCACGTCAGCAATGACAACAGGGTGAAGATGATTGTTTATTATGACACTTTGATGATAAACCAGCCGCGAACTTTGCAGCTAATCATTTAGATAGTGGATGGTTTATAGAAAGTAAACAAGCGAAGGGAGTCAGAAAAAAACAAACCGGGCAATTTTGCCCGGTTATGACGTCTTTACACAATCAGCTCTGGCTGTTATGCATCAAACGGGTCACGCAGAATCATCGTTTCGCTACGATCCGGGCCAGTAGAGATAATATCAACCGGCACTTCAGTCAGTTCTTCGATACGCTTGATGTAATTCAGCGCTGCCTGTGGCAGGTTTTCCACTTCTTTCACGCCAAAGGTGGTTTCGGTCCAGCCTGGCATAATTTCGTAGATTGGCTCGATACCTTCCCAGCCTTCAGCAGCCAGCGGCGTGGTGGTCATTTCGCGGCCATCAGGCATGCGGTAACCGACACACAGCTTCACTTCTTTCAGACCGTCCAGCACATCCAGTTTGGTCAGACAGAAACCAGACAGGGAGTTGATCTGCACAGAACGACGCACCGCTACGATGTCCAGCCAGCCACAACGACGGCTACGGCCAGTGGTCGCACCAAACTCGTTACCTTGCTTACGCAGGAACTCGCCGGTTTCATCAAACAGTTCAGTCGGGAACGGACCTGCACCCACGCGGGTAGAGTAGGCTTTCACAATGCCCAGCACATAATCAACATAACGTGGACCAATGCCCGAACCGGTGGCAACGCCGCCAGCAGTGGTATTGGAAGAGGTGACGTACGGATAAGTCCCGTGGTCGATATCCAGAAGCGTGCCTTGCGCGCCTTCGAACATGATCAGGTCACCACGCTTACGCGCGCCGTCCAGCAGCTCAGACACGTCAACAACCATAGCCGTCAGGATGTCGGCAATCGCCATCACATCATCCAACGTTTTCTGGAAATCAACGGCTTCTACTTTGTAGTAGTTAACCAGCTGGAAGTTATGGTATTCGATGATTTCTTTCAGCTTGATAGCGAAAGTTTCTTTGTTGAAGAGATCGCCTACGCGCAAACCGCGACGAGCCACTTTATCTTCATAAGCCGGGCCAATACCACGACCGGTCGTACCGATCGCTTTATCGCCACGCGCTTTCTCACGCGCCATGTCCAGTGCGACATGGTAAGGCAGGATCAGCGGGCAAGCTTCAGACAGTAACAGACGTTCGCGTACAGGGATGCCACGAGCTTCAAGTTCGCCCATTTCTTTCATTAAGGCGTCAGGAGCCAGAACAACACCGTTGCCGATGATGCTGGTCACGTTTTCACGCAAAATGCCAGACGGAATTAAATGAAGAACGGTTTTTTCACCGTTGATAACCAGAGTGTGACCGGCGTTGTGACCGCCCTGATAGCGCACAACATATTTAGCCCGTTCAGTAAGCAGGTCTACGACCTTGCCTTTCCCTTCATCACCCCATTGAGTGCCGAGTACGACGACGTTCTTACCCATCTCAAGAATCACCAGGTTGCTTAAAAAAGGATTCTAACATCTCATTCTGTGCTTTCCAGCACTTTTAGCACACGTTTGCGGGAAAAATTTTAATTGCGTGCTACCGGTCTCAGCGAGACGTGACACACCGCATGTAACAAAACCTCACCCTCCCACACGACTACGCAACATGTAGTAAATTACGAAGCCTGCAACCACAAGACCACCGCCAAAACGGCGTAAAACCGTGTCCGGAAGATTCGCCAGCGAAAGGATCATTTTTCTCCACGTTTTTGGATAAATCATTGGTCCCAGGCCTTCAAGAACCAAAACTAATGCCAGCGCCAGCCAGATTGTCGAATTCATGATGAGTCAGTCTCGCAACATCCCTTCTTAAAAGAGAGGGTTTCAGAAAAGACAAAAGGCCCCCTAAGGGACCTTTTGGAAATTGCAGAAGCAATTATTTATTTTTTTCAGGTGACTTCATGAAGCGGAAGAAATCGCTGTCAGGGCTTAACACCATGACGTCGTTGCCGCTCTTGAAGCTGGCCTCGTAAGCACGCAGGCTACGGATGAATGCGTAGAAGTCAGGATCCTGGCTGAACGCGTCAGCAAACAGTTTCGCCGCTTCGGCATCCCCCTCACCACGGGTGATACGGGCAGTACGTTCTGCTTCAGCAACGGTACGTGTTCTCTCGTAATCCGCAGCCGCCTGGATTTTAGTCGCCTCTTCTTTACCCTGGGAGATGTGACGCAATGCCACCGCATTACGTTCAGCACGCATACGATCGTAAATCGCGCTGGACACTTCTTCCGGCAAGTTGATTTGTTTCAGACGTACATCCACTACTTCAATACCCAATGCCGCCATGCTGTTCGGGTTCACCGCAGGTTGTTTACCTTTGGTTTCCTGCTCAACACGTTTTGCTGCAGAGGCAATCGCATCATCGGCTTCAGTGGTCGCTTCAGGCTCATCGCCTACGCTACCGGTGTTCAATGCATCACGCACATCCAGGGTCAGACGACCACGGGAATCGGTCACGATGTCTTTTACGTCAAGGCGACCAATTTCAGAACGCAGACGGTCACTGAATTTACGTTTCAGCAGGATTTCTGCCTGAGACACATCACCGCCGCCCGTTGCCAGGTAGTAGCGGCTAAAATCACTGATACGCCATTTCAGGTAAGAATCGACGATTAAGTCTTTCTTCTCGCTGGTCACGAAGCGGTCAGCCTGGTTATCCATGGTCTGGATACGCGCGTCGAGCATTTTAATGGATTCCACGAATGGAACTTTGAAATGCAGGCCCGGTGCATAAACCAGCGGTTTGTTATCACTGTCGCGCAGAACTTTGCCAAAACGCAACACGATGCCACGCTGACCTTCCTGGACCACAAACAGTGAGGCATAAAGCGCCACCAGCACCACAACGACGATAAGTAAAAATGACTTACGCATTGTTATTCTCTCCCTACGCGAAGTGTATCGTCACGCTGTGCATTTGCACGGCGCTGGTCCATGACACTGCCAGACGAACGGGAACTGCTGTTATCGGCACTGCTTTTACTATTACTGCTGGTCAACCCAGGAACGGAAGGCAACAGACCTGTTTCATCATTCTTGCTGGTATCATTTGCAGCAGCGTTATTTCCGCGCAACATTTGATCCAACGGCAAGACCATCAGGTTATTCCCTTTATCACTCACCAGCACTTTACGGGTGTGGCTGAGCACTTTTTCCATGGTTTCGATATACAGACGTTCGCGGGTAATTTCAGGCGCAGCTTTATATTCAGGTAACAGTTTGGAGAAACGGGCCACTTCACCCTGTGCTTCCAGAACCGTACGATCTTTATAAGCTTTAGCATCTTCCAGCAAGCGCTGTGCTTCACCGTTTGCCAGAGGCTGGATCTGGTTCGCATAAGCTTCTGCTTCACGAATAGACTGTTGCTCTCTTTCACGGGCAGCGATCGCATTATCGAAGGAAGCTTTCACTTCTTCAGGTGGGCGCGCAGTCTGGAAGTTGACGTCCTGGATGGTGATACCCATTTTGTACGGACGAATGGTTTCTTCCAGTACACGTTGGGTATCACTACGCACGGTGGTACGGCCTTCAGTCAGGATTTTATCCATCGTATATTTGCCGATAACACCACGCAGTGCGCTGTCCGTTGCCTGGCTCAGGCTGTCGTCAGGGTTGGCGACGCTGAACAGATAGGCTTCAGGATCCGTCACGCGGTACTGCACGTTCATTTCAACGCGCACAACGTTCTCATCGGATGTCAGCATTACACCAGACGCAGCCAGTTCACGTACCGATTCTACGTTCACCGCACGCACCTGATCGATGAAGGTTGGTTTCCAGTTCAGGCCCGGTTCAACCAGATGGCTAAACTTACCAAAACGGGTTACCACGCCACGCTCAGCTTCTTTGATGGTATAGAAACCCGTTGCAGCCCAGATAACCACCACCGCAGCGACCGCGATGCCAGCAATCCGGGTGCCACTCATTCCATGACCGGAACCGGTTGGCGTACCGTTGTTGTTGTTACCTGAACCTTTTCCGCCGAAACCACCCAGTTTTTTGCTGAGCTTACGGAAGATATCATCCAGGTCAGGTGGCCCCTGATTACGGCCGCCTTTGTTGTCGTTATTTCCACCAGAATTTCCACCAGAGTTGCCGCTATTATTGCTGCTGCCCCAGGGGTCGCGGTCCTGTCCGTTATTACCGGGCTGATTCCACGCCATGTTATAGCTCCATTATTCTATGATTGGTGTTCTTCAGGCTAAATCAGACAGGCTCTGGTTGCGGACATAGCTTTCCAGTTCCTGCTCTTGTTTGCAGAGGCGACGCCAGTCAACGATGGGCATTCGCACCACCAGACCAATACTGCCATCCTCTTCAATCCATTCTTTTTCAATGGCCTGAAGCTGGTAAAAACGGCTACGAAGGCGGCCTGCTTCCGGCGGCAAGCACAATTCATGCTGCGCGATTTCGCCAGAGAGTCGCTCCGTTAATGCCTGAAAAAGCAACGGAATACCTTCACCTGTCACGGCTGAGAGCCAGACCCTGACCGGCAAATTCTCCTCGTTGCGGTCGATACGCGGGACAAAGTCATCCAGCATATCTATTTTGTTCATCACTAACAGCGCAGGAATTTCATCTGCTTCGATCTCTGCCAGCACCGTATTCACCGCGTCAATATTTTCTTGAACCCGGATGTCCGCTGCATCAATTACATGGAGTAACAGAGATGCCTGTCGGGTTTCCTGCAATGTTGCCTTAAAAGCCGCAACCAAATCATGGGGCAGGTGACGAATAAACCCTACGGTGTCCGCCAACACGGTTTCCCCGACATCTGCCACCATAATACGGCGCAGTGTAGGATCGAGCGTAGCAAACAACTGATTGGCCACATAAACATCGGCCTGAGTAATACGATTAAAAAGTGTAGATTTCCCGGCGTTGGTATACCCCACCAACGACACCGTCGGAATATCTGCACGAACACGTGAACGGCGACCCTGTTCACGCTGCTTAGCCACTTTTTCAAGCCGGCTGAGGATCAAAGTGATTCTGTCGCGCAGTAAACGGCGGTCAGTTTCGAGCTGGGTTTCACCCGGGCCACGCGCACCAATGCCGCCGCCCTGTCGTTCAAGGTGGGTCCAGCCGCGAACCAGTCGGGTAGCGATGTGGCGTAATTGCGCCAGTTCTACTTGTAACTTACCTTCGTGTGTCCGGGCCCGCTGGGCAAAAATATCTAATATCAATCCGGTGCGGTCGACAACGCGACATTCGCATAAGGCTTCCAGGTTTCTTTCCTGGCCGGGAGACAAGGCGTGATCAAACAGGATGACAGAGGCGCCCGTTGCTTTGACGGCATCTGCGATTTCTTGGGCCTTTCCTTCACCGACAAAGTATTTTGGGTGCGGTGCCTTGCGGCTCCCGGTGACGACTTGCAACGCCTCTACACCTGCAGAAGATACCAGCGATTCAAATTCGCTCAGGTCTTCCGTGTCTTTGTCTTGCGAGAAATAGATATGAACCAGTACGGCCTGCTCACCGGCTTCATAACGGTCAAACAAGCTTGCGACCTCTCATTGGGAAAAAATTCGCCAGCCGGGGGTGCATAAGCATAATCGGAATACTTATGAACCCCTTCGTGGTTGACCAACGTTGCGCTTTATTCAGCGTCATCGTTTTCCTGCTGCGGCTGTTGCGCAGACGGAGTGCTACCATGGTGATAATTGTTGGTGCTGCCCGTACCTGGATTATTGCTATGATGTGACACCGGGCGGGAAGGCACTACGGTGGAGATAGCGTGTTTATACACCATCTGGCTAACCGTATTTTTTAACAGAATGACAAACTGGTCAAAAGACTCAATCTGGCCTTGCAGCTTAATACCATTCACCAAGTAAATAGAAACCGGAACACGTTCACGACGCAATGCGTTCAGGAACGGATCTTGCAAAGATTGCCCCTTAGCCATTCTATCTTTTCCTTATTAGTTTGTTGTTTGTAACTTTGAGCCTATCAGCTCGAAAATAAATCACATAAAAAATTGCGCGCTGAGTACTGATCAATTGTACACAATCACCCAACCTATGCACTAACAACCTGAATTACACGGTTTAAGGCTTCTTCTGGCTTCTCAGAATCGAGCCATTCGACACCCTCCCAACTTCGTAACCAGGTCATCTGACGTTTGGCCAGCTGTCGTGTCGCGCAAACACCACGATAAACCATTTCATCGTAATCGAATTCACCAGACAAATATGACCACATCTGGCGATAACCCACACAACGAATGGAAGGCAAATCTGTATGCAAATCGCCCCGGGCTATCAGCGTTTTGACTTCGTCTTCAAAACCATTGGACAACATCTGGCTAAAACGTTCCTCGATCCGCGCATGTAAAAGTTCACGGCGGGTCGGCGCAATCGCAAACTGATGGACACGATAGGGTAATGTTTCACCCGAAATTTTAGTCAGTTCCGTTAAAGTTTTACCCGAAATAAAAAAAACTTCCAGTGCTCTGGACAGTCTCTGTGGATCATTCGGATGAATTCGCATAGCCGCAACGGGATCGATTTCACGCAACTGGTCATGTAACGCCTCCCAGCCCTGTTCCGCCGCCTGCTTTTCAATACGTTCGCGCACGGCAGGATCAGCCGGTGGCAACGGGGAAAGACCTTCAAGCAACGCCTTGAAATAAAGCATAGTCCCACCTACCAATAACGGGATCTTATTGCGCGAGGTTATTTCTGCCATTTCCCGCAATGCGTCTTGACGAAAGTCAGCCGCCGAATAAGCCAGTGCCGGGTCGAGGATATCGATCAGCCGATGCGGCGCCTCCGCCAGTTCTTCTGCCGTGGGCTTCGCCGTACCAATATCCATCCCCCGATAAATCAGGGCAGAATCGACGCTGATAAGCTCGACAGGCAGGTGTTTCATCAGCGATATCGCCAGTGCTGTTTTACCGGATGCGGTCGGCCCCATAATAAAGATGGCCGGGGGAACTGCGTGTTTTTCAGAATCAGTCATGCTTAAAAGCCGCCAGTGCGGGCTGTAAATCAAGAGGTTGCAGAAGGCCGGACGGAGGCGATTTCACCAATTGCGGGCAAAGACGCTCAACATCCGTGAGTAATTGTATGGCTTGTGAAATTGTCCAGACCTCATGCTCGCAGCCGCAGTGGCGGGCAAACCACATAGCTACCGCATCAGAAGTCACCTCCTGCTGAACAGCAAGATAACCTAACAGATCAGGTATCAACTTTTGTAAATTTTGTTGGCGTAATGGTAAAGGTACCGCGCGAACCGTCACACGCTGTGACTCACTGAGCATTTCTAAACCAAAATGCTGTAATAGCGCCTGATGCCGTGCCAGCACGGTCGTCTCTTCTTTTTTCAGCGTCAGCTTCAGCGGAATTAATAACGGTTGTGGTCGCAACCCCTCTTCGGGTGGTGTCAGCTGCGCCCATTTCAGCCAGCGATCAGCAACCGGTAATGCCAGCAATACCAGATTTTTGCCGCGCTCAAGTAACGCATATTCCGAGGAACATACCGTCAGCACACGCCCGAAACTCTGGCTGTGTGATTCCAGTGCCGGTTCCGTCAGTGTACGGGCCGCCGGAATGGCTGGCTTAGCGGGCGGTGCCGCAGCAGGTGCCGGTTCCTGTAAAGAAAACGACGCCGGCGCAGGTTGCAACAAACGTCCGTAAGCCTGGCTTTCTGAGGGATTGTAAGCGGGCTCCGTGTTGCGGTAAGCAGGTTCACGGGGCTGGCTGACGCGGGCTGTTTCAGGAAATACATTTTCACGTGGCGGATTATTTTCCCGCGGTGCCGGCGTTTTATGTTCTGCCGGTTGCGAGAAATGATTGCCGCCCGCAGCCTGACGGTTTTCCTGCTGCCAGCGCGGTGTATCTGCCTGAAGTTGTGGTTCATCAAGCACGGGAGCCCCCGTCTGCTGCAATACGGACATCACCGCCTGATAAATAAAATCATGCACCAGCCGCGACTGATGGAAACGCACTTCGTGTTTGGCAGGGTGCACATTCACATCCACCTGATGCGGATCGACATCCAGATAAAGCACATACGCGGGCTGCTGATCGTCTTTGAGCTGATCCTGATACGCCTGGCGGATCGCGTGATTAATGAGGCGATCTTTCATCATGCGGTTGTTCACATAGCAATACTGCATATCACTCAGGCTGCGTGAACCGGCCGGATCCGCCACCCAGCCACGGATCGCCAGATCACCATGACTCCATTCCACGGCCAGTGCGTGCTCGACAAATGTCGGGCTGCAAATACTGGCCAGACGACGGGAGAACTGTGCCGGGTCTTTCACCGCACGATACTGACGAATAAGTTTACCGTTGTGGCTGAGGTTGACAGAAACGTCAAAGCGCGCCAGTGCAATCCGCCGGACAACTTCATCGATATGGGTAAATTCGGTTTTCTCAGTACGCATGAATTTGCGGCGGGCGGGCGTGTTGTAAAACAGATCCAGCACTTCAACCGTCGAGCCTTGCGGATGTGCCGCCGGTTTGACGGTTACCGCCATATCACGCCCTTCGGCATACGCCTGCCAGGCTTCATGCTGTTCAGCGGTGCGTGATGTCAGGATCAGGCGCGATACAGAGCTGATACTTGCCAGCGCTTCGCCGCGGAATCCGAGGCTCAGAATGGCTTCCAGATCATCAAGACAGGTAATTTTACTGGTGGCATGACGTGCCAGCGCTAAAGCCAGATCGTCTTTGCCAATCCCACAGCCGTTATCGCGAATGCGGATAAGTTTGGCACCACCACGATCGATATCAATATCAATACGCGTCGCGCCCGCATCAAGGCTGTTCTCCACCAGTTCCTTCACCACGGAAGCCGGTCTTTCGACAACTTCACCCGCTGCTATCTGGTTAGCAAGTTGTGGCGGCAGTACCTTGATTGGCATAGCGGCTCCTGTGGCAGCGGTCATTTACCGCCTATGACTGAGGAATAGTTAAGGTTTGGCCGAGCTGTACCTCGCCAGACTTCATATGATTTGCGGTTTTGATGTCATTCATGCTGACACCATATTGGCTGGCGATCGCCGACAGCGTATCGCCGCGTTTCACTTTATGTTTCGCGGGCTTCTTCGACGTTTTTGTTGTCGAAGCAGGTGCGGCGGCTGTTGAAGATGTGCGGGTTCCCGCAGGGACTTTCAATCGCTGACCGACCCAGACACCGTCTTTTTTCAGTTTATTAAGATCGCGCAGCGCCGCGTTTGTCGTGCCGTAGCTGTTCGCGATCCCGGTCAGGGTTTCACCCCGGGTCACTTTGTGGATCTGCGTGGCACCGGCTGCACCGGCAGTCACTTCAATCGGGCCAGGCTGGTTAGCGGCAGTACTGGCTGTCGCGCTACTGTCTGCCGCCGCTGCTGATGAGGCCAGCAGCGGACGGTTTTCGACCTTTGGGCCATTTTGTATCGGATGCGACTGGAAATAATTACGCAGGCCGATGTGGATAGCCCTCGCAATTTTATCCTGGTACGCGCTGCTGCCCAGCAGCCGCTCCTCAGTTGAATTACTGATAAAGCCGGTTTCCACCAGCAGGGAAGGAATATCAGGCGAACGTAAAACACCTAAACTGGCATGTTCCGGCTTCGCTTTATGCAAAGAGCCAACAGAGCGCAGTTCGCGCAATACACGGGTCGCAACGTCATAGCCCACGCGCTGTGAATGACCAAACTGTAAATCCAGCACCGCCTGACTGAGATACGGGTCTGAAGCGGTATTTGCCAGCACATCCCCAGCGCCGCCGAGCAGTTCTGACTGTTTCTCGTGTTGCTCCAGCCAGTTCCCCATTTCACTGTTAGCACGACGATTCGATAACACCCAGACTGATGCACCGCGCGCACTGCGGCTCGGCGCGGCATCAGCGTGAATAGAAACCAGCACATTAGCATTTTTCTTACGCGCTACATCGGAACGGCCCATGACCGAAATAAAGTAATCCCCGTCGCGGGTTAATACCGGCTGGAACATCGGGTCTGCATTAAGAATCGCCTGTAATTTACGGGCAATTGAGATAGTGACATTTTTTTCTTTTAGCCCGCCAGCGCCGATTGCGCCCGGATCCTGCCCGCCATGACCGGCGTCAATAGCGACAATAATTCTGCTGTCACTGGTCGACACGGTAGAAGAACGTGAATTATCCGGCGCCACCGTCGTCGCGACGACTTTGGTCTGATCATGGGTAAACGGATTTGATTTCGCGGAAGGCGTAACCATTCTGCCCGCATTTGGCGAGGACGTGTTGGTCCCCACGGCAACCGGTGCACTCCGACGTGCCGGAGCAGCGGCGTTCATGGTCAGCACCACGGTGTACTGGTTTCCATCTTTCTGTTTTGTGGCGTTGGTTCGGACTTTCTGATTCAGTTCAAATACCAGACGCTGACTCTGCGCATTGGGCGGCGTACTGGCACGTACACGCGTCACCAGATTCTGTCCGTTAAAATTCAGCGGCAGGCCTTTCATCACGCCGTCCTGCCGGATATCCATGACCACACGTTCAGGGTTGTGCAGCGGAAAAAAAGAGTAATCCGGTGAACCATCAAATGAAATCGTGACGGTAGATTGCGTGGCACCATTGGAAACATTGATGTTTTTCATGCCAGCCGCAAAAACCGGCGAGGCCAGCACGGCAAACAACATCAGCGCCGATAACAACGTCATCATCGTCGCTGAAATATAAAGAGAGGTAAAACGTGAGTTCATCGCGTGATCATCCTTGCTGTTGAACACGATGCAGCAATTTTATGCCGGATTCAGAAACCGCCGCCAACTTTGCGGTGCGCCCGGTTGGGGAATAATCCAGCGTCAGTTCAATATCCGGTTCAGGCAATACCCCTGCACCCTGCTGTGGCCATTCCACCAGGCAAATGGCGTCCTGTGCGAAATAATCGCGGATCCCCATGAACTCCAGTTCTTCCGGATCAGCAAGGCGATATAAATCAAAATGATAAACGGCAATCTTATCCAGCTGATAAGGCTCTACCAGAGTGTAAGTCGGGCTTTTCACATTACCCTGATGGCCTAATGCCTGAAGAAACCCCCGGCTGAAGGTCGTTTTACCGGCTCCCAGATCGCCATAAAGATGGATAACCGCTGAGCCTTCGCAGGCTTTCGCCAGTGAAGCACCTAGTTGCAGCGTTGCCGCTTCGTCGGGTAAAGAGATATTAAGTTGATTCATTCAGTGATATCTATTTCTTCAGGTCTGGATTAACTAACGGGGCAATCACCGCTAAAAGATCAGTTGCCAGCATACCGCGCGTTCCCTGCCGGTGGGCAATTTCGTCTGCGGCAGCGCCATGAAGCACTGAGCCCGCGCAGGCCGCATCATATACATTAAGTTTCTGAGCCAGCAATCCGCCAATAATACCAGAAAGTACGTCGCCCATGCCGCCGGATGCCATTCCGGCATTGCCGACATCCGCTATCGCCATCTCGCCACGTTCGCTGGCAATCAGCGTGCCTGCACCTTTAAGCACTACCACGCCACCATATCGCTCAGTGAGCTTCCTGGCGGAAAGTAAGCGGTCACTCTCAATATCTTTCACGCTGCAACCCAGCAATCTTGCCGCTTCGCCCGGATGAGGCGTCAGTACACGATTTTGCCGTTTCCGCGGGTTGATTGCCAGCAGGTTAAGCGCATCGGCGTCCCATAAGGCTGGTTTATCCCAGTCTGCCACACGTTCCACGGCCTGTTTGCCCCATTCTCTCTGACCCAGACCGGGACCGATAACGACTACCTCTGCCCACTCAAGCCCTGCATCCAGCGACGCAGCCGTGAGTTCCTGCACCATCAGCTCCGGTCTGGCAGTCAGTAGCGGTCCCGCATGTTCTTTGTGAGTAAGTACTCGCACCAGCCCGGCCCCGGTACGCAGCGCAGCCTCTGAAGCCATACGGATCGCGCCCGCAAAGCCGGTATCGCCACCCACCACCAACAAACGGCCATATTCCCCTTTATGGGAACAGGGACGTCGCGGGTGCAACCATTGGCCCAACTGAGTTGCATCCAGCCTCTGTAAGGGTGCCAGATGTCCGCCCAGCCAGCTTTCAAGCCCCAGCGCATCGCCGTGTAATTTCCCCGTATAGTCACGTGCCTGCCCGGTCAGCAAACCGGGTTTCAGAGCGATGAAACTGATCGTGTGCGTAGCATGCACCGCCTTGCCCGCGGCCTGACCGGTTTGCGCATCCAGTCCCGAAGGGATATCTAAAGAGATCACAGGTAAAGACGCTGAGTTGATGTCGTCAATCAGTGCGGCGTAAGGCGCGCGTGGCGCGGAAGATAAACCGGTACCGAGCAGACCATCGATAATCAGATCCGCATCCTGCGGCCATGGTGAATCCACCGGGTTAACCGTGCCGCCGCTTTTCAGCCAGCCCTCACGCGCTGTCTCTGCTTCTTCAGGCAGCGGCTTACTCCCCTGAACAGTCAGCAGTGTTACGCGTAGCCCTGCGTTTTTCGCCAGTCGTGCAACTTCAAAGCCATCACCACCGTTATTACCGTGACCACATAAAATCAGCCAGTGACGGGTTTGCGGAAACTTACGCTGCGCCAGTAAAAAAGCGGCTTTTGCCGCGCGTTGCATCAGTGTAAACAGAGAAATCCCCGTTTCCTGCGCCGCCTGTCGCTCAGCCTGTCGTAGCCAGTCAGCAGAAAATACGGAATGTGGTAAACTCGCCTCGTTTCGTTTTTCACGTTGGTTCGTCATGACACTCCCTCTCGATCTCGTTCAACTGGCTCAACATATCAAGCAATGGGGCCAATCGCTAGGCTTCCAGCAGGTGGGTATCTGCGATACAGACTTATCTGTGGAAGAGCCTAAACTGCAAGACTGGCTTAATAAACAATATCATGGCGAGATGGACTGGATGGCGCGCCACGGTATGTTACGCGCCCGTCCGCATGAATTACTGCCTGGTACGCTGCGGGTGATCAGCGTGCGGATGAACTATTTGCCTGCCAAGGCCGCTTTTGCCAAGACCCTGAATAATCCGCAGCTGGGTTATGTCAGCCGTTATGCCCTCGGACGCGACTATCACAAAGTGTTGCGCCAGCGCCTGAAAAAACTCGGCGATATGATTCAGGCATATTGTACTGAGCATGCTGATCAGACCGTGACTTTCCGCCCTTTTGTAGATTCTGCACCAGTGATGGAACGCCCGCTGGCGGCGAAAGCCGGTCTGGGCTGGGTTGGTAAACACTCACTTATTCTTAACCGTGAATCCGGCTCGTGGTTCTTTCTCGGCGAACTGCTGATTGATTTGCCTCTGCCCGTGGATCAGCCTCAGGAAGAGAAATGCGGAAAGTGCGTAGCCTGCATGACAACCTGCCCGACCGGTGCGATCGTTGCCCCTTATACTGTCGACGCCCGCCGCTGTATTTCCTATCTGACCATTGAACTGGAAGGCGCAATTCCGGAAGAATTCCGTCCGCTGATGGGTAACCGTATCTACGGCTGCGATGACTGTCAGCTGATCTGCCCTTGGAATCGTTATTCACAACTGACCGGAGAAGACGATTTCAGCCCGCGCGCCGCACTTCATGCCCCTGAACTGATTGAATTATTTGGCTGGACGGAAGAAAAGTTTTTGCGCATCACGGAAGGCTCGCCAATCCGGCGTATCGGACATTTGCGCTGGTTGCGCAATATTGCGGTGGCGTTGGGCAATGCCCCGTACTCCCGTGAGGTGCTTAATACACTGCAATCGCGGGAAGGTGAGAATGCGTTGCTGGATGAACATATCAGTTGGGCGATTGCACAGCAGGTTGAAAGAAGAAGTGAACATCAGGTGGAAGTGCAATCTTCACAGCAAAAGCGCCTGATCCGTGCGGTTGAAAAGGGTCTGCCAAGGGATGCATAACCCTTCCCCAAAGCGTTAATTGGAAAAGCGATATTTTCTGTGCATAAAAATAAAAATGCTTTGCCAATCAAGTGCAAAAAAAAGAGCAAGTGATCGTCATAACGTTTCGTTATAAATTAATTTTATTTAAAATCAAGGCATTAAATTTTATCAATATACCAAGCACAAAAAACAGACAGTTTAAAAAAACGCCTAATCCTGTGGATAAGTCTGTTTAAAACATTACTACAAATCGTGTAATGATCAGGTCATTTATGCACAGAAAATGCAGGAAGACACTATTAAGAAATGATTTTGAACTGAAGAAGAAAACTGGAGCGGGAAACGAGACTCGAACTCGCGACCCCGACCTTGGCAAGGTCGTGCTCTACCAACTGAGCTATTCCCGCATTGAGATGTCTGACATCTGCTGTACTGGCATTTGCCATAAATGTACAGGCTTTGAAATTTTGGAGCGGGAAACGAGACTCGAACTCGCGACCCCGACCTTGGCAAGGTCGTGCTCTACCAACTGAGCTATTCCCGCGTCGCATGGCACTGCATTATTTACGTCTTAAATCTTTAAATCTCAAAAGCTTAAAAATTTGGAGCGGGAAACGAGACTCGAACTCGCGACCCCGACCTTGGCAAGGTCGTGCTCTACCAACTGAGCTATTCCCGCTCTGCGCACTCAACGAAATTCTTCATCGGTACGGGGTGCGCATTATACGAGAAATCCTTTTTGCCGCAAGCCCCTGAAAGCAAAAAAACGTTTTTTTCGTTCAAGTGCCGATTAAACCATCAAAGCGACGATTTAATCAGCGAAACGCGATGATTTTGTGCTCCGTATGCCTTTTTAACTTTTTTAAAATAAATCGCCTAAATCATTCACGTTGCAGGAAGGCGGCAAACTCACAACAAATCGGTCAGTGATTCAGGTGAGAGAGTGCAGCCAACGCATCTGCAGCCTGAAGGATGACGGAGATTAAAGATTAATAAAATGTTCGCGGTAGTACGCCAGTTCAGCCACAGATTCACGGATATCATCCAGCGCCTGATGAGTATTTTGCTTCTTAAAACCACCCAGCACTTCCGGTTTCCAGCGACGCGCCAGTTCCTTCAGCGTGCTGACGTCCAGATAACGGTAATGGAAATAGGCTTCCAGCTCCGGCATATATTTAAACAGAAAACGTCTGTCCTGGCCGACGCTGTTGCCGCAAATCGGCGATTTGCCCGCAGGAACCCACTCTCGCAGGAAGTCGATAGTTTTTTGCTGGGCGGCATTGTCATCAAACGGACTGGCTTTGACGCGATCAACCAGACCGCTGCCGGTGTGGGTGCGCACATTCCAGTCATCCATCAGCGCCAGCTGCGCGTCAGACTGATGGACTGCCATGACCGGGCCTTCGGCCAGAATGTTCAGATGCGCGTCGGTCACCAGCGTCGCAATCTCAATAATACGGTCACGTTCAGGATCCAGACCGGTCATTTCCAGGTCAATCCAAATTAAATTCGAGTCATTAGCGGCCATGATGTGTCCTGTTACAAAGTAGAGAGTTGACGGAGTTCTCCGTCATTCGGGCAATTAATATAAAATAGCTGGTATCATAGTCGTTTTGGTCGCACCGAGCGATTAAAGCCAGTCAAGTGAGGCGCAGTGACTAAATCAAAACTGTCTAAAGGGCAACAACGTCGCGTTCAGACTAACCATCAGCGTCGTCTGACACAGACGGACAAACGCAAAGAGCTGGACGATTCTCTGCATGGCGAACCGCAGGACGGCGTCGTCATCAGCCGTTTCGGGATGCATGCGGACGTTGAAGCGGCCGACGGCAGCCAGCACCGTTGCAATATCCGCCGAACCATCCGTTCTCTGGTGACCGGTGACCGCGTGGTATGGCGCGCCGGCGAAAATACCAGTGTGAAAGGTATCGTCGAGGCGGTCCATGAACGAACTTCCGTTCTCACACGCCCTGATTTCTATGATGGCGTCAAACCCATTGCCGCAAACATTGACCAGATCGTGATTGTCTCCGCCATCCTGCCGGAACTGTCGCTTAATATTATTGATCGTTACTTGGTGGCGTGCGAAACGGTTGAAGTTGAGCCGCTGATTGTGCTCAATAAAATCGATCTGCTCGACGACGAAGGCCGTCAATTCGTTCAGGGCATGATGGATATCTACCGCAAAATAAATTACCGCGTCCTCGAAGTGTCGAGCCAGACCGGTGAAGGTATGCCTGCGTTTGAAAAGGCGCTGACTGACCGCATCAGTATTTTCGCCGGTCAGTCCGGCGTGGGTAAATCCAGTCTGCTGAACGCCCTGCTGCCACCGGATGAAAAACAAATTCTGGTGAATGAAGTGTCCGATAACTCAGGCCTGGGTCAGCACACCACGACAGCGGCGCGTTTGTATCACTTCCAGCATGGCGGTGACGTTATTGACTCCCCGGGCGTGCGTGAATTCGGTTTATGGCACCTTGCGCCAGAGCAGATCACCCAGGGCTTTGTCGAATTCCGCCCTTTCCTCGGCTACTGTAAATTCCGCGACTGCAAGCATGGCAGTGATCCGGGCTGTGCAATCCGTGATGCCGTAGACCGTGGTGAAATAGCCGAAGAACGTTTCGACAATTACCACCGTATTCTGGAAAGCATGGAAGACGTAAAAACACGTAAAAACTTCGATGCACTTTAATACTAATTTGTTGAATTAATATGTTAATGGCAATCGGGTAACGTTAACGGAAGTTGAACCGTTGATTTCACCCCGTTACAATCCTCCGCCATACAACACTGCATGCCCCTGAATACCATTCGGGGGCGCCTGCAAAATGGCCGGTACGCCGGTCATTCATATCATTCAAGAGGTTTTCCCCGTGCTGGACAGTATCAAAATCAAACTTCAATATTTACTTCCTAAACAAGGACTGACCCGTCTGGCTGGCTGGGGCGCAGATAAGCGTGCTGCCACGCTGACACATTGGGTGATCAGAGCATTTGCCCGTTTTTATAACGTCGACATGAAAGAAGCACAAAATCCGGATCTCAAATCATATGCCACGTTTAACGAATTCTTCGTGCGTCCGCTGCGCGAGGGCGCACGTCCGGTGGTCAGTGGTCTGGATATGCTTTGCCTGCCAGCCGACGGTGCAGTCAGCCAGTTAGGGGCAATTACCGGGGGCAAACTGTTCCAGGCTAAAGGTCATTTCTACAGTTTAGAAGCATTGCTGGCAGGTAACTATTTGCTGGCAGAGCAATTCAAAGACGGACAGTTTGCCACTGTTTATCTGGCACCACGTGATTATCACCGGGTGCATATGCCGTGCGACGGCGTGCTGCGTGAAATGATTTATGTCCCGGGAGATTTATTTTCAGTCAACCCGCTGACCGCCGCGAATGTACCCAATCTTTTCGCCCGTAACGAACGCGTCATCTGCGTCTTTGATACTGAATTCGGGCCGATGGTACAGATTCTGGTTGGCGCAACGATTGTCGGCAGCATTGAAACCGTCTGGGCAGGCTGCGTCACGCCGCCGCGCGAAGGCATTATCAAGCGTTGGACTTATCCGGCAGCCGGTGAAGAAGGTGCCATCGCGCTGGAAAAAGGTCAGGAAATGGGCCGTTTCAAACTGGGTTCCACGGTGATCAACCTGTTTGCCGCTAATCAGGTTCGCTTCATGCCGAATCTGAGTAATGGCACGGTGACCCGCATGGGCGAACCGTTCGCCGAAGCTCTGCGTGCTCCGGCAGCAGCAGCGGAACCTGTGGTAGCAGAATCCTCTGTCACTAAAGAAGCGCCAGCAGGTGTCGCAACCGCTGAACCGCAGGCTCCGAAAGATTATTAAGTTCGCGCTGAACTGACATACAGAACTGAAAAAAGGATATGACCGAGTGCGCCTGTTCCCCGCCTTGCTGATGAGTTTACTGCTGTCCCTGCCATTGATGGCGGGTGCAGCACCGACTGAAGATCAGCTCAAACAAGAGTTGAAACAGGCGGAAGCCAATAAAGAAATGGCCAATCAGACGCAGGTGGTTGAGGCGCTGCAAAGCGCACTCAACTGGCTGAATGAAGCCAGCGTTTCAGCCGGGCGCTCGGCGGAATATCAAAAGGTCATTGATGACTTTCCAAAACTGACGCAGGCCCTGCGCCAGGAATTGCAAAATCAGCCTGACAAGCCGCCCGCGCTGGATGACAGCATCTCCACGGCTCAGCTCGAGCAACAAATTCTGCAAGTCAGCAGTCAGCAGCTGGAAGAAACCCGCCAGTTGCGTCAGGAGCAGGACCGCTCCCGCGACATCAGCGACTCACTGAGTCTGATCCCGCAACAGCAATCCGAAGCCCGCAACGCGCTGAGCGACATCGATCAGCGCATACAGGCGGCGACCGCGACGGCAATCTCCTCACCGCTGGCACAGGCCCAGCTCAGCGCACTTCAGGCCGAATCTGCAGCGCGTAAAGCCAAGGTTGATGAACTGGAACTGGCTCAGCTTTCTGCCAATAACCGGCAGGAACTGTCGCGAATGCGCACAGATCTCTACAAAAAACGCGCCGACTTTCTTGATCAGCAATTACAGGCCTTACGCAATACACTGAATAACCAACGCCAGCGGGAAGCTGAACAGGCGCTGGAAAAAACCGAGCTGCTGGCCGAACAGAGTGGTGAATTGCCGCACTCTATCAGTCAGCAGTTGCAGGCCAACCGTGAGTTGTCGCTGGCACTGAATCAGCAGGCGCAGCGGATGGACCTGATCTCATCTCAGCAGCGTCAGGCCGCTGCACAAACTCAACAGGTACGTCAGGCGATTAATACCATTCGCGAACAGGCACAGTGGCTTGGCGCGTCTAATTTACTTGGCGAAACACTGCGGGCGCAGGTTGCGCGTCTGCCGGATATGCCGAAACCGCAACAGCTTGACCGCGATATGGGCCAGTTGCGCGTGCAGCGCCTGCACTATGAAGATTTACTGGATAAGCAGGCTATTTATCGCCAGGCAAGGCAGGATGACGGAAAACCGCTAACTGCGGCTCAGCAAAAAATTCTGGATGCACAGTTGCGGACGCAGCGTGATTTGCTCAATTCCCTGCTTTCAGGTTGCGATACCCAAATTCTTGAACTCACCAAGCTGAAAGTGGCGAACAGCCAGCTGGTGGAAGCGCTGAATGATGTTCATGACGCCGCCCACCGTTATCTGTTCTGGGTGGCAGACGTCAGCGCCATCGGCATTTCTTACCCGGTGCAGGTCGCGCATGATCTGAAACGTCTGCTTTCACTGGATTCACTCAGTCAGCTTGGCGGTGCGTCCATGATGATGGTCACCAGCAAAGAAACGCTGCTGCCATTATTTGGAGCACTGATTCTGGTGATTATCAGCATCAGTTCGCGCAAACATTATTACGCGTTCCTGGCACGTGCCAGCAGTAAAGTGGGTAAGGTCACACAGGATCATTTCTCGCTGACCCTGCGCACCGTGTTCTGGTCGATTCTGGTCGCCATGCCGTTGCCGGTGCTGTGGGCAGCGCTGGGCTTCGGGCTGCAAAGCGCGTGGCCGTACCCGATTGCAGTTGCGATCGGCGATGGTGTCACCGCAACCCTGCCAATCCTGTGGGCATTTATGGTCAGTGCCGCGCTGGCGCATCCGCAAGGGTTATTTGTCGCCCACTTCGGCTGGCCGCAACGTGCGGTATCACGTGCCCTTCGCTACTATGCGCTGTCGATCTGGGTGCTGGTGCCGTTAATTATGGCGCTGATTACCTTCGATAATCTTAACGATCGGGAGTTCTCAAATACGCTGGGGCGGCTGTGCTTTGTTATTTTGTGTCTGGTGGTCGCGCTGGTCACCCACAGCCTGAAACGCGCGGGAATTCCGCTGTATCACGATAAAAAAGGCAACAGCGAAAACGTCATCAACAAAGCCTTATGGTGGATGCTGCTGGGCGCGCCCGTTGTGGCCGCACTGGCTTCGCTGATGGGCTACCTCGCGACCTCACAGGCGCTGCTGGCACGCCTGGAAACCTCGGTAGCCATCTGGTTCGTATTACTGGTGATTTACCACATTATCCGGCGCTGGATGCTGATCCAGCGCCGTCGTATTGCGTTCGAACGCGCCAAGCAGCGCCGGGCAGAAATGCTGAATCAGCGTGCCCGCGGTGAGGACGAGGCCCATCAGGTCAGTACCAGTAATGAAGGGACGGTTGAGATTGAAGAACCCGTGGTGGATCTGGATGCTATCTCCGCGCAATCACTGCGACTGGTACGTTCCCTGCTGACATTGATCGCCCTGATCTCGGTGATCTTCCTGTGGTCTGAGATCCACTCGGCCTTCTCGTTCCTGGAAAATATTCATCTCTGGCAGGTGGCGTCTACGGTTCAGGGCGTAGAGAGCATGCAGCCGATCACACTGGGATCGGTGTTGATCGCCATTCTGGTGCTGATTATCACGACGCAACTGGTGCGTAATCTGCCCGCGCTACTGGAACTGGCGCTGTTGCAACATCTGGATCTGACGCCGGGCACCGGTTATGCCGTGCTGACCGTGACCAAATATGTGTTGCTGCTGATTGGCGGCCTGACAGGTTTCTCGCTGATCGGGATCGAATGGGCAAAACTACAATGGCTGGTGGCAGCACTTGGTGTCGGTCTCGGCTTCGGTTTGCAGGAAATTTTCGCTAACTTTATTTCCGGCCTGATTATCCTGTTTGAAAAACCGATCCGTATCGGCGATACCGTGACGATCCGCAACCTGACCGGCAGCATCACCAGAATCAATACCCGCGCCACAACGATCGCCGACTGGGACCGTAAGGAGATTATCGTGCCCAACAAGGCCTTTATTACCGAGCAGTTCATCAACTGGTCGTTGTCAGATTCCGTTACCCGTGTGGTGCTGACCGTCCCTGCGCCGTCGGAAGCGAACAGTGAAGAAGTGACCGAAATTCTGCTCGGTGCCGCGCACCGCTGTTCGCTGGTGCTGGACATGCCTGCGCCGGAAGCCTATCTGGTGGATCTCCAGCAGGGGATTCAGATTTTCGAGCTGCGTATGCATGCCGCTGAAATGGCACACCGTATGCCGCTGCGCCATGAAATCCATCAGCTGATCCTGTCCGGATTCCGCGAGCATGGCATTACGCTGCCGTTCCCGCCATTCCAGGTGCGTATGGAAACACTGCACCGCGCGCAAAATGGCAATAACGCGACCTTTACCAGCAGCAGCGGCAGTGGTCGCAGCGGAAACAGTTCGCGCTCACCGGGCGACTTATAAAAGCCAAAAGAAAAGCAAAAAGGCAGATCCTTCTGCCCTTTCAGATTGCTGACAAAGTGCTGACCCTGAGGTCAGGGCTGAACAGCAGAATCAGGATCAGGCGCGCGTCACCGGGAAGGCCAGCACATCGCTCAGGCTGGCGGCACCCAGTGCAATCATAATCAGACGGTCAACGCCCAGCGCCACACCAGAACACTCCGGCATGCCGTGCGCTAACGCATCCAGCAGATTGTTATCAATGGGAAGCTGCGGCAGGCCGCGTGCCGCGCGTTTACGGTTGTCCTGCTCGAAACGCTGACGTTGTTCACGACTGTCTGTCAGTTCACGGAAACCATTTGCCAGCTCAATACCTTTGTAATACACCTCAAAACGCTCGGCCACGCGGTGATCTTCCGTGCTGATTTCTGCCAGAGATGCCTGCGTCGCCGGGAAGTGATAGACGAATGTCGGCTTATCGCGGCCAATATGCGGCTCCACGCCCATCGTAAATAACAACTGTAACAGGGTGTCGCGGTCTTCTTCGATGTCGGCAATATTGGATAAATCCAGTTTTGCCGCCGCTTCGCGCAGCTCAGTTTTATCGGCAGAGAGGGGATCAATACTTAAATGGCGGGTAAATGCCTGCTGATAAGACAAGGTTTCAGCACTGTCGCAATCGAGTACCTGCTGGAGCAGATCATCCACTTCATTCATCAGGCGGTACATGTCATAACGCGGACGGTACCATTCCAGCATGGTGAACTCCGGGTTGTGATGACGTCCGGCTTCTTCATTACGGAAACTGCGGCCCATCTGGTAAATCGGCCCGCTGCCCGCTGCCAGCAAACGTTTCATGTGATATTCCGGGCTGGTCATCAGATACAGCGTCATGCCGTCAGCCGCACCCGGCCCGACAAAACGCGTCTCAAACGGTACCAGATGAATGTCGGTCACCGTGGCCTGACTCATCGCTGGCGTTTCAACTTCCAGTACGCCGCGATCGGCAAAGAAACGTCGGATCTCAGCGAGGATTGCCGCACGCTTCAACAAATTGGCGACAGAAGCACTGGGTTGCCAGCTTGCTGTTTCGCTCATGGTGATTTACTCCGAATTCAGAAAAGTCATGCAGTCTACCCGCATCCCCGCAGGCAAACAATTATCTCATTTTGCGAAGCAAAAAGCAGAGAAAGCCCAAACCTGCATTCACATCAAATTACCGCTTCTACCCCTTTGGTATCATAATTCCCTTACAAACAATAAGAATATCAGCCATCGGGACAGCGCCTGTATGTCATCGGGGTTCACTAACTCTTCGAATATGAAGAGCTTTTCGCGGGTGTTTCAAACCCGATCTCATTGATGATAGTGGAGGAATGCAGTGCAAACCTTTAACGCCGACATTGCAATTATAGGTGCAGGTGGGGCGGGTTTACGCGCAGCAATAGCCGCAGCGGAAGCCAATCCCAACCTGAATATCGCGTTGATTTCGAAAGTGTACCCAATGCGCAGCCACACGGTCGCTGCCGAAGGCGGTTCTGCCGCAGTGACACAAGATCACGACAGCTTTGATTTTCACTTCCAGGATACTGTTTCCGGAGGCGACTGGCTGTGTGAGCAAGACGTGGTGGATCATTTCGTGCATCAATGCCCGACTGAAATGGCCCAGCTAGAACTGTGGGGTTGCCCCTGGAGCCGTAAAGATGATGGTTCCGTCAATGTCCGCCGCTTCGGCGGGATGAAGATCGAACGTACGTGGTTTGCAGCGGATAAAACCGGTTTCCACATGCTGCATACATTGTTCCAGACCTCGCTGAAATATCCGCAAATCAAGCGATTCGACGAACATTTCGTTCTCGATATTCTGGTCGATGAAGGCCAGGTTCGGGGCGTTGTCGCGATTAATATGATGGAAGGCACCCGCGTACAAATCCGGGCCAACGCCGTGGTCATGGCAACCGGCGGCGCTGGCCGTGTTTACCGTTATAACACCAACGGCGGCATCGTCACCGGCGACGGTATGGGCATGGCGTTCCGTCATGGCATCCCTCTTCGTGATATGGAATTCGTACAATATCATCCGACCGGCCTTCCGGGCTCCGGTATTCTGATGACTGAAGGTTGCCGGGGTGAAGGCGGTATTCTGGTCAATAAAGACGGTTACCGTTATCTCCAGGATTACGGTATGGGGCCGGAAACGCCGCTGGGTGAACCGAAAAATAAATACATGGAACTGGGCCCGCGCGACAAGGTATCGCAGGCGTTCTGGCACGAATGGCGGGCCGGCCGGACTATCGAAACACCGCGTGGTGACGTGGTGTACCTGGATTTACGCCATCTCGGCGAGAAAAAACTCCGTGAACGTCTGCCGTTCATCTGCGAACTGGCTAAAGCTTATGTCGGCGTCGATCCGATTACTGATCCGATCCCTGTTCGTCCTACCGCACACTACACCATGGGCGGCATCGAAACCGATGCGCAGTGTGAAACCCGCATCAAGGGTCTGTTTGCGGTCGGTGAGTGTTCGTCCGTCGGCCTGCATGGCGCAAACCGTCTCGGCTCAAACTCGCTGGCCGAACTGGTGGTGTTCGGCCGTATGGCCGGTGAAAAAGCAGCAGAACGCGCCGTACAAGCTAAAGACACCGGCAACAACGATGCGCTCGACGCACAGGTTCGTGATATCGAAAATCGTATCGCCGCGCTGATGGCACAGGAAGGCGACGAAAGCTGGGCAGCCATCCGCGACGAAATGGGTCTGGCGATGGAAGAAGGTTGCGGCATTTACCGCACCACCGAACTGATGCAAAAAACCATCAATAAACTGGCTGAACTGAAAGAACGCTTTAAGCGGGTGAAGATTCAGGATACCTCCAGCGTTTTCAATACGGATTTGCTGTACACCATCGAACTGGGGCATGGCCTGGAAGTGGCCGAATGCATGGCGCATTCCGCCCTGCACCGCCGCGAATCCCGCGGCGCGCATCAGCGTCTGGATGAAGGCTGTACTGAACGCGATGACGTGAATTTCCTCAAGCATACTCTGGCCTTTTATCAGCCAGACTCCGCCCCGCGTCTGGAATATGGCGACGTGAAAATTACCACGCTGCCACCGGCAAAACGCGTGTATGGCGGGGAATCTGAGACTCACGATAAAAAAGATAAGGAGCAATCACGTGGCTAAAATACGCAGCCTGAAGGTTGAAATCATGCGCTACAACCCGGAAACGGACAGCGCGCCGCATCCGGTGGTGTATGACGTGCCTTTCGATGAAACAACGTCGCTGCTCGATGCTCTGGGCTATATCAAAGATCATCTGGCCGCTGATCTTTCCTATCGCTGGTCCTGCCGGATGGCAATCTGCGGCTCATGCGGCATGATGGTCAATCGCGTGCCGAAGCTGGCATGTAAAACCTTCCTGCGGGAATATCCGGACGGTATGCAGGTGGAAGCGCTGGCGAATTTCCCGGTTGAGCGTGATCTGGTGGTCGATATGACCCACTTTATCGAAAGCCTGGAATCCATCAAACCTTACATTATCGGCAATACCCGCACGGTGGGTGAAGGCCCGGGTAAGCAAACTCCGGCGCAAATGGAGAAATACCATCAGTTCTCCGGCTGTATCAACTGCGGTTTGTGTTACGCCGCCTGCCCGCAGTTTGGTCTGAACCCGGAATTCATCGGTCCGGCCGCTATTACGCTGGCGCACCGCTATAACCTTGATAACCGGGACCACGGCAAGGCACAACGTATGCCGCAGCTAAACACTCAGAACGGTGTCTGGAGTTGTACGTTCGTCGGGTATTGCTCCGAAGTTTGTCCGAAGCACGTCGACCCCGCAGCCGCCATTCAGCAAGGCAAAGTCGAAAGCTCCAAAGACTTCATGATCGCGAGGCTGAGACCGCAATGAGGGAGGAAAATATGACAACTCAAAGTACGGGCAGCAAACGTAAGCCCTACGTGCGTGAGATGAAAGCCAGCTGGTGGAAAAGCTTACCGTTCTACCGTTTTTATATGCTGCGTGAGGGCACGGCGGTGCCGGCCGTGTGGTTCAGTCTCTTACTGCTGGCAGGGATTTTTTCGTTACGTAACGGGCCTGAAAGCTGGGCGGGTTTTGTGAATTTTCTGCAAAACCCGGTGGTCTTGCTGATTAACCTGATCGCCCTGCTTGCGGCGTTGTTGCACACCAAGACCTGGTTCGAACTGGCACCGAAAGCCTCTATTGTGATAGTGAAAGGCAAAAAAATGGGGCCGGAACCGGTGATTGCCGGTTTCTGGGGCGTGACAATCGTCGTGACGCTGGTTGTGCTTGTCATTGCACTGTTTCTTTAAGGAGGCGACATGAAAAATACTCTTCCTAAACGTTCAGACGAGCCGGTGTTCTGGGGATTGTTTGGCGCGGGCGGTATGTGGAGCGCGATTTTCGCACCGGTGATGATCTTGCTGGTGTGCTTCCTGCTGCCGCTGGGCTTCTTCCCCGGTGACGCACTGAGCTATCCGCGCGTACTGGCATTTGCACAAAGCGGGATCGGGCGTCTGTTCCTGCTGCTGATGATCGTTCTGCCTTTGTGGTGCGGGCTGCACCGGATCCACCATGCCATGCACGACCTGAAGATCCACGTTCCGGCCGGTAAATGGGTATTTTACGGTCTGGCGGCGATCTTAAGTATCGTGACCCTTATCGTATTGATCCGCCTCTGATCCGCAAAGATCCCCCTTTCCAGCGGTCATCTCTCTGGCCGCTGTTTTCATTCTTTCTGCACTGATTTTCCCTTTTTCTTTTTTGTTACCTACACTTAGAGAACATACTAAGGAAGGAAGGTCTATGCGTATCTGGTCAAAACTCAGCGTTATCATCACAGCACTTCTGTCGGTCGCGTGCAGCGTAACGCCGCCTGCTGACGTCAAAGTCGTCAATAATTTCGAACTCACCCGTTATCTCGGTACCTGGTATGAAGTCGCCAGACTGGATCATAGTTTTGAAAGCGGACTGGAACGCGTCACCGCTAATTACAGTTTGCGTGATGATGGTGGGGTAAAAGTGATTAATCGCGGGTTTAATCCGCAAAAGAATAAATGGCAGGAAAGTGAGGGCAAAGGTTACTTCACCGGATCGCCGGCGCGGGCGGCACTCAAGGTGTCATTCTTCGGCCCGTTCTATGGCGGCTATAATGTCATTGAGCTGGATAAGGATTACCGGTACGCGCTGGTATGCGGGCCGGATAAAAGCTACCTGTGGATCCTCTCCCGTACGCCAACACTGGATGACCGCGTGAAGCAGCAACTTCTGCAAACAGCACAAGGCTACGGATTCGATACCAGCAAACTGGTGTGGGTGAAACAGCCTTAATTCCCGTGCCGTAAAAACAACACTGCCTGCATCAATGTGCAGGCAGACATCAACTTACTTTACTATTACCCGCCCGCTATTGCGCGCTTTTCTGGATCGCTTGCCCACCGGCAGATACATCTTCCCCTACACCACGCGTGGTATTGCAGGCGGTTAACGCGGAAGACAGGACAACAACAGATAAGATAGCGAGGATACTTTTCTTCAGCATATAAATTTCCTTCCTATAAGAGAATGTAAAGTACGACACTGTTAGTGTAGCTAACTTTCCGGATATAGAAGGCAACAGGCAGGATTTTAGGACATTTGGTAAAAAACGAGGCTGAAGAAATCAGCCTGCTTTGGAAATCGCACCACCCAGATGTTGGATGTCTTCACCGAAACCATGAACCGTGTTGCAGCCGGATAACGAAGCCAGCAACGTCACTGAAACTACGATAAACATTATCTTCTTCAACATGGTAAACACAATCCAATTCAAAAAGTTGGGGCTGGAAAGCTGCGGCAGGATTTACTCTGCGGCAGCTTTCATCCGGCGTAATAAATAAGTATCGAAAACTTATTTAACGCGGGAAACGTATTCGCCAGAGCGGGTGTCACAACGGACAATTTCGCCGATCTGCACGAATAATGGCACTTTAACCACGGCGCCAGTGCTCAGGGTAGCTGGCTTACCGCCTGTACCTGCGGTATCACCTTTCAGGCCCGGGTCAGTATCAACAACTTCCGCTTCGATGAAGTTTGGTGGCTGAACCGCGATAGGACGGCCATCCCACAGCGTTACGATACATTCTGCGTTGTCCTGCAGCCATTTAGAGGCGTCAGAAACCGTCTTCTCTTCAACCTGATGCTGTTCGAAAGTCTCAGGGTGCATGAAGTGGTAGAACTCACCATCGTTGTACAGGTAGTTCATGTTGGTATCTACAACGTCAGCGCCTTCGCATGAGTCGGTAGATTTAAACGTTTTTTCTACACGGGAACCGGTCAGCAGACGACGCATTTTAACGCGTGCGAAAGCCTGGCCTTTGCCTGGTTTTACGAATTCACTGGATTCGATAGCGTAAGGCTCGCCCTCGAACATGATTTTAAGACCCGGACGGAAATCGTTGCTAGAATAAGTCGCCATGATGGCCCTCTAATTTTAAACTGGTATTAGCCAAAAAAATGGCAAACATTGTAACCCTAAACACGCCATTTAGAGAAGATTGGTTGTATCAACTCGGCGATGTTATCACTGACCCGGATGAACTGCTTACTCTTCTGGCACTTAACGACAATGCAGAATTGCAAAGTGGGCGTGAAGCCCGTCGTTTGTTCCCGCTTCGCGTGCCCCGCGCCTTTGTGGCACGTATGCAGCCGGGCGATCCACAGGATCCTTTATTGCTTCAGGTATTAACCGCGCACGAGGAGTTTATCGCCGCGCCGGGCTTTACCACTGACCCGCTTGATGAACAACGCAGCGTTGTTCCGGGTCTGTTGCACAAGTATAGCAATCGCGCCCTGTTATTGGTGAAAGGCGGATGTGCGGTAAATTGCCGCTACTGTTTCCGCCGTCATTTCCCGTATCAGGACAACCAGGGAAATAAGGCCAACTGGGTTCAGGCGCTGGATTATATCCGCACACGCCCCGAACTCGATGAAATTATTTTCTCCGGTGGTGATCCGCTGATGGCCAAGGATCATGAACTCGACTGGTTAATCGGTGAACTGGAAGGCATCGCACACATTAAGCGGCTGCGTATTCATACCCGTTTGCCGGTGGTTATTCCTGCACGTATCACGGATACCTTCTGCCAGCGCCTGGAAAAATCACGCCTTCAGGTGCTGATGGTAACGCATATTAATCACGCCAATGAGATCGATAATGCATTACGCGCCAGTATGGCGAAGCTGAAACGCCATGGCGTGACGTTGCTTAATCAGAGCGTGTTGCTGCGGGGGGTAAATGATTCTGCCGAAGTGCTTGCCACACTGAGCAACGCGCTGTTTGACGCGGGTATTTTACCTTACTACATCCACGTGCTGGATAAAGTACAAGGTGCGGCGCATTTCATGGTGAACGACGACGAAGCGCGCGTCATTATGAAACAACTGATGAGTAAAGTGTCAGGTTATATGGTGCCGAAACTGACCCGTGAGATTGGCGGCGAGCCGAGCAAAACCATTTTGGATCTGCGCCTGAAGCAGTCTTAACACATCCTTCCTCCCCCCAATAATTCAAGTTGCAGCAAGGCGGCAAGGGATGGAGTCCCGATGAGCTTACTCAGGTAAGTGATTCGGGTGACTGAACGTAGCCCACTCACCTGCGGCTTAAAGTATGAAGGGGGGAATGCAAAAAGGGATGCCAGTGGCATCCCTTTAATATTTTTATCGCTCAGGCGACGACTATGGGCACTTATAAACCTGACCGACCATTTTGCTGTCAACCGGTGCAAAGCTGGACAGGAAATTCTGGGACGGGCTGTTAGCACCATAAATGGTGTTGCCGCCCATCGCTGCCGCTTTGTTGCGCAGGTCATTAGCTGCGCCACGCATGGAGCTGCCGTCACCGCCGGTACCGGAGAACCAGTTGCTTTGGGCACCGGTGACTTGGCCAAGCAACTGACAATTTGCGCCTGGTTTGTCGTCTGTGAATTTCACCTGCTGACCCGCTGCATCCAGTTGATGAGTGGTACTGCACCCGGCAAGCAGCGCGATAGCTGACAGGCCCAGTAACATTTTAATCCGCATCACTTTCCCCATTTGTTTTTGTAATCACATAAAGCCTATCAGAAAACACCTGGCTTTCTTAGGCATCCGTTGCCACGTATACCTAAGCTGGCGGTAACGGTAAAAATCCGAAAACCACGTAGAAACGAGTCTACACGTTAAAGGCCGGAGACAATGAGAGTTATCTTACTGAACCTGATAAAAAAGGGTCAAACAAAAAAACCCGGCCTTTTCAGACCGGGTTTTTTCAGTATATGAAGTCAGTGAGCAAAAAGCCCGCTGATTTCGCATACCTGCGGATGAACGCAGGGGGGGATGATTACATCATGCCGCCCATGCCGCCCATGCCACCCATACCGCCAGCACCGCCCATATCGACTTTATCGTCTTTAGGCAGGTCGGTGATCATGCACTCAGTGGTGATCATCAGGCCAGCTACAGAAGACGCGTACTGCAGAGCAGAACGGGTCACTTTAGTTGGATCCAGGATACCCATTGCAATCATGTCGCCGTACTGTTCAGTGTAAGCGTTGTAACCGAAGCTACCTTCGCCTGCTTTAACGGTATTGGCGATAACAGAAGCTTCTTCGCCTGCGTTTACAACGATCTGACGCAGTGGAGCTTCCATTGCGCGCAGAGCAACGCGGATACCCACGTTCTGATCATCGTTGTCGCCAGTCAGGTTAGCCAGGGTATGAGCAACGCGAACCAGCGCCACACCACCACCGGCAACCACGCCTTCTTCTACCGCAGCACGGGTTGCGTGCAGGGCATCTTCAACGCGCGCTTTTTTCTCTTTCATTTCAACTTCAGTCGCTGCGCCCACTTTCAGAACGGCTACGCCGCCTGCCAGTTTAGCCACACGCTCTTGCAGTTTTTCACGATCGTAATCAGAAGTTGCTTCTTCGATCTGCTGACGGATCTGAGAAACACGGCCCTGGATAGTGGCTTCTTCACCCACACCATCAATGATGATGGTGGTGTCTTTGTTGATCACAACACGTTTAGCCTGACCCATATCTTCCAGGGTCGCTTTTTCCAGTTCCAGACCGATCTCTTCAGAGATAACTGTACCACCGGTCAGGGTTGCGATGTCTTGCAGCATGGCTTTACGACGATCGCCGAAGCCCGGAGCTTTAACCGCAGCCACTTTCACGATGCCACGCATGGTGTTCACGACCAGAGTCGCCAGGGCTTCGCCTTCAACGTCTTCAGCAATGATCAGCAGTGGTTTACCGGCTTTAGCAACGGCTTCCAGCACTGGCAGCATTTCGCGAATGTTAGAAATTTTCTTGTCAGCCAGCAGGATGAACGGGCTTTCAAGTTCAACAGAACCGGTTTCTGGTTTGTTGATGAAGTATGGGGAAAGGTAACCGCGGTCGAATTGCATACCTTCAACAACGTCCAGCTCGTCTTGCAGGCCAGTACCTTCTTCAACCGTGATCACGCCTTCTTTACCGACTTTTTCCATCGCTTCAGCGATCAGTTTACCTACGGTTTCGTCGGAGTTAGCGGAGATCGTCCCTACCTGTGCGATAGCCTTAGAGTCAGCGCAAGGTACAGACAATTTTTTCAGTTCTTCAACCGCAGCAACGACAGCTTTGTCGATACCACGTTTCAGATCCATCGGGTTCATCCCAGCAGCAACAGCTTTCAAACCTTCAGTGATGATTGCCTGCGCCAGAACAGTTGCAGTAGTGGTACCGTCACCCGCTGCATCGTTCGCTTTGGACGCGACTTCTTTCACCATTTGTGCGCCCATGTTTTCGAACTTGTCTTCCAGTTCGATTTCACGTGCAACGGACACGCCGTCTTTAGTGATGGTAGGTGCGCCGAAAGATTTGTCCAAAACCACGTTGCGGCCTTTAGGACCGAGGGTCACTTTTACTGCATCAGCAAGGATGTTTACGCCACGCAGCATTTTCACACGGGCGTCATTACCGAATTTTACTTCTTTAGCTGCCATTTTTAATTTCCCTTAAATTCGTTCTGTTCAGAAAAAAGTGGGTCGGGGGACAATCAGGCTTCAACAATGGCCAGAATGTCGCTCTCGGACATGATCAACACTTCTTCATTGTCGATCTTCTCAGCTTTCACGCCGTAACCGTCGTTGAAAATGACGATGTCGCCAACTTTCACGTCCAGCGCTTTAACTTCACCGTTTTCCAGAATGCGACCATGGCCGACAGCCAGGATTTCGCCACGGGTAGATTTACCTGCAGCTGAGCCAGTCAGAACGATGCCGCCAGCAGATTTAGATTCTACTTCTTTACGCTTGACGATAACGCGGTCATGCAATGGACGAATTTTCATTGATAACTCTCCTGTGAGCGGGTCCATATCTATTTTTAGGATTGAATGCCTGGCAGATTCCTGCCCGGCCTCGTGGTTTGTTTAATGGGGGCGATACCTCACCCTTCAAGGGGAAGAACAGAAAAAAATTTCTCTTTTTCTTTCGCTGCACGGATGACTAAAAATTGACCTCCGCAGTGCTTCCCAACAATCTTTTAACAATTAAGGCCACAGAGATTAGCGATCGCGGTGCTCTGTGTCGTCATCTTTTTTAGGTGAAACCAGACGTTCCTGCGTTTCATCCGTCCGCTGGAACTCGCCATCAAAGGTATTCCCTGTTGGCGCACTGCTTCCCCAGTTACCACCGGAACGCACAATATTCAAATGAGGCATCAGTTTAAGCGTCAGTCGTTTCTGGATCGGCGGTAGTAAGAGCAGCAAACCGAGGAAATCGGTAAAGAAGCCCGGTACCAACAGCAGAAACCCGGCAATGACCAGCGAAACACTTTTGACCATCTCAGCCGCCGGGCTTTCCCCAACCGCCAGTTTTTGCTGCAATTGCATAAACGTTTTCATCCCCTGATTCTTCACCAGGGACACGCCCACACAGGAGGTGAAAACGACCAGCAGCAACGTTGTTGCGACGCCCACCACCGCAGCCACCTTGATAAATAAGGTGATTTCAATGTAAGCCAGCAGGAATAACAGTAGTAACGGTAACCAGCGCACCGCATTCTCCTTGTAATTTGGCTCCGGAAGCGCTGTCGCAGCGGCATTCCAAAACCCTGAATAAGGGCCTGCTTGGGATCTTCGCTATCAAAGAAATGCAGGCTGACTACACTGAGATGGTGCTCATTCATTATCATTTCAAGCACCGGGCTTGATTTAATTGAGCCGGTAAATGAATTGTGAGAATTCTCACAGATACTAAAAACATGCACACTAATAGGGCAGGATAGTGATCTTAGTACGTGCAATTCATCTGGAGCAGCATATGATCGCCTTCGTTGCTAAAACAACGGTTGATCGTTTTAAATTTATCACGGCAAGTAACATAATTTTAAACATCGCATAACACATTCTGTACCGAAGAGAAGGTTCTCATGTCAAACACCATTCGTATCGAGGAAGACCTGCTGGGCACGCGCGAAGTTCCGGCAGAAGCTTATTACGGCATTCACACCCTGCGGGCGATTGAAAACTTCTACATCAGCAACACCAAGATCAGCGATGTCCCTGAGTTTGTTCGTGGCATGGTGATGGTGAAAAAGGCTGCGGCTCTTGCTAACAAAGAACTGCGCACCATTCCACGCCATATTGCGGATATCATTATTCAGGCGTGCGACGAAGTGCTTGATAAAGGCAAATGCATGGACCAGTTCCCTATCGACGTGTATCAGGGCGGCGCGGGAACCTCGGTAAATATGAACACGAATGAAGTGCTGGCGAACATCGGTCTTGAACTGATGGGACACCAGAAAGGCGATTACCAGTTCCTCAATCCAAATGATCATCTGAACAAATGCCAGTCGACCAATGATGCCTACCCGACCGGTTTTCGTATCGCCGTGTACGCGTCTTTGCTAAAGCTGGTTGATGCTATTTCCCAGTTAGGGGATGGTTTTGAGCGTAAAGCGAAAGAATTTGAAAACATCATCAAGATGGGCCGCACACAGTTGCAGGACGCCGTTCCGATGACGCTCGGTCAGGAATTCCACGCGTTTAACGTGCTGCTCAAAGAAGAAACCCGCAACCTGATGCGCACCGGCGAATTACTGCTCGAAGTCAACCTCGGGGCGACGGCAATCGGTACACGCCTGAATACACCAGAAGGTTATCAACAACTGGCGGTAGAAAAGCTGGCAGAAGTCAGCAATCTGGCCTGCGTACCGGCAGAAGATCTGATTGAAGCGACCTCAGACTGTGGCGCGTACGTGATGGTCCACAGCTCACTGAAACGCCTGGCCGTGAAGCTTTCTAAAATCTGTAATGACCTGCGTCTGCTTTCTTCCGGACCGCGCGCGGGTTTAAACGAAATTAACCTGCCGGAATTGCAGGCGGGCTCATCCATTATGCCGGCCAAAGTGAACCCGGTGATCCCTGAAGTAGTGAATCAGGTGTGTTTTAAAGTCATCGGTAACGACGTTTGCGTCACGATGGCGGCTGAAGCAGGCCAGTTGCAGCTGAACGTGATGGAACCGGTAATTGGTCAGGCGATGTTTGAGTCAGTGCATATCCTGACTAACGCCTGTTACAATCTGCTGGAAAAATGCATCAACGGTATTACTGCCAACAAAGAAGTGTGTGAATTCTACGTTTTCAATTCAATCGGCATCGTCACCTACCTTAACCCGTTCATCGGCCATCACAACGGCGATATCGTCGGCAAGATTTGTGCTGAAACCGGTAAGAGCGTCAGAGAGGTGGTGCTCGAACGTGGCCTGCTGACAGAGGCGGAGCTGGACGATATTTTCTCTATCGAAAACCTGAAACATCCGGCCTACAAAGCCAAACGCTATACCGATGAAAATGAACAGTAACAGATTTCACTGCTGACCTTTTGAGGCTCGTTGTTCTGCGGAACAGCGGGCCTTTTTACTTTGCACGACACAACAATTACACAACAATTAATTATCAATTCCTTAAGGAATGCGGGGAATAGGGACGGACAACCATGTTAATTATCGAATTTATTATCGTACTGGCGGCGATTTTCCTCGGTGCGCGCTTAGGCGGCATCGGCATTGGTTTCGCGGGCGGGCTTGGCGTTCTGGTGCTCGCCCTGATAGGCGTTAAACCGGGAACTATCCCCTTTGACGTCATCTCCATCATCATGGCCGTGATCGCCGCGATCTCGACCATGCAGGTGGCTGGCGGGATGGATTATCTGGTGCAACAAACCGAAAAATTGCTGCGCCGAAATCCCAAACACATCACCCTCCTCGCACCTGTTGTCACCTATTTTCTGACGATTATGGCGGGCACTGGCAACATTTCACTGTCAGCATTACCGGTTATTTCTGAAGTCGCCAAAGAGCAAGGGATTAAACCCTGTCGCCCGCTTTCCACCGCCGTAGTTGCTGCCCAGATAGCAATTACTGCCTCGCCGATTTCTGCCGCAGTGGTGTACATGGCTTCCACCATGGAAGGTCACGGCGTCAGTTATTTGCATCTGCTGATGGTGATGATTCCGTCCACGCTGGCCGCAGTGATCCTGATGTCACTGATTGTCAGCGCGTGCTTTGACTCGAAACTGTCCAATGACCCGGTTTATCTCAAACGGTATGAAGAAGGCCTGATCCAACTGCGTGGTAATAAAGCGCTGGAAATCAAACGCGGCGCCAAACTTTCGGTATTGCTGTTCCTGCTCGGCGTCCTGACGGTGGTCGCTTATGCGGTCATTAACAGCCCTAGCCTGGGCTGGGTCGCGCAACCTGTGATGACCACTAACAGTGCCATCCTGATTATCATGCTCAGTGTCGCCACACTAATCACCTTGCTGTGCAGTATTGATACCGACGCCATTCTGACATCCAGCACATTCAAATCCGGCATGAGCGCCTGTATTTGTATTCTCGGTGTGGCCTGGCTGGGTGACACCTTTGTGCAGGCCAATCTCAGTTGGATCAAAGAAACGGCGGGCGGATTGATCCAGGTACATCCGTGGCTGCTGGCAGTGATCTTCTTCTTCAGTTCAGCGCTGTTGTATTCGCAGGCCGCCACCACCAAAGCCCTGCTGCCGATGGCCCTGGCGCTGAGTGTATCCCCCCTGACTGCCGTAGGTTCATTTGCTGCCGTGTCAGGTTTGTTCATTCTGCCCACTTACCCGACACTGGTTGCCGCCGTGCAGATGGATGACACCGGCACCACCCGCATCGGGCGCTTCGTTTTCAACCATCCGTTCTTTATCCCCGGCACCATTGGCGTATTCCTCGCGGTACTTTTCGGATTCGGTTTCGGCAGTATTATTCTCTGACAGTTTTCCGGGGGCTGCGGCCCCTGTTAAGCACTGCGGGACTTTCTGCTCAGCGATTGGTCAGGGTATACTCACAATTCATCAACGCGCGATGGCATGACGCCGTGCGCATCTTCTGTCGATTCACTCAGTGGCTGTTCATCTGCCGCGACAAAGAGAACTGTACTCCGCATGGATCACCGCATTCTTCGAATTTTCTTCCTGCTTTGCAGCCTGTGTCTTTTGCCGTTTCAGGCGAATGCCTCTTTATTTGGCAAACCCGCCGCGGCGCAGTTTGTACCCGTCGATCAGGCATTCAGCTTTGATTTTCAGCAGCAAGGGCACGATCTCAAACTGAACTGGCAAATCCGTGACGGATACTATTTGTATCGCAGCAAAATTGAGCTGGAGCCCAAAAATGCCCGGCTGGCAGCATTCCTGATGCCAAAAGGACGTGATCATCATGATGAATTTTTCGGTGACAGCGAAGTTTATGAAAATGCCCTGAACCTGACGGTTCCGTTGCGACAGGCCAGCGCTGATGCGACTGTTCGTGTGACTTACCAGGGGTGCGCCGCCGCAGGATTCTGCTACCCGCCGGAAACCCGTGAAGTGCCGCTGAATGCCGTCGCCGAACCGACGCGTGTCATCATGCCTGCACCGGATATCGCACCGGTTATCGCGACACCCGAAAAGCTATCCACACCACTGCCGTTTTCTCCGCTGTGGGCATTGCTGATCGGCATTGGGATTGCCTTTACGCCCTGTGTTCTGCCGATGTATCCGCTGATTTCCGGCATCATACTCGGGCGTAAGCGCCCTCACAGCATGAAACGCATTTTCCTGCTGTCGCTGGTTTACGTGCAGGGCATGGCGCTGACTTACACGCTGCTCGGCATGGTCGTCGCCGCAGCCGGTTTACAGTTCCAGGCCGCGTTACAGAGCCCGTGGGTGCTGATTGTACTTTCGATGATATTCATTGCGCTGGCCTTGTCGATGTTTGGCGTCTTCAGCCTGCAATTGCCTTCTTCGGTGCAGACCCGTCTCGCGCTGTGGAGCAATGAACAAAAAGGCGGTTCACTGCCCGGCGTCTTTATTATGGGCGCACTGGCCGGACTGATTTGTTCTCCCTGCACCACCGCGCCACTCAGCGCTATCCTGCTGTATATCGCCCAGAGCGGCAATCTGCTGTCTGGTGCAGGCACGCTCTATCTCTATGCGCTGGGTATGGGTATTCCGCTTATCATCGCCACGATGTTCGGCAATAAATTGCTGCCCCGAAGCGGGCCGTGGATGCAATATGTTAAGGAAGGGTTTGGCTTTGTCATTCTGGCGCTGCCGGTATTCCTGCTCGAACGTGTGACTGGCGATGTCTGGGGGTTGCGTTTGTGGAGCCTGCTCGGCATGGCCTTCTTCGGCTGGGCATTGCTGCTCAGCCTGAAAAGTCACCTTGGGGTGGTACGCATCCTGCAAATTGTGTTTCTTGCTGCAGTACTGATCATCAGCCGGCCGTTGCAGGACTGGGCATTTGCACCCGCGGAAAATACAATGACACAGACACATGCACTCAGTTTCCAGAAAATTCATAACGTGGCGCAACTGGATACCGCCCTTCAGGGCGCGGAGGGAAAACGTGTCATGTTGGATTTATACGCCGACTGGTGCGTAGCCTGTAAAGAGTTCGAAAAGTATACCTTCCCGGCACCAGAAGTGCAGAATGAACTGTCGGACACTTTATTACTCCAGGCGGATGTCACCCAAAATTCTCCTGAGCAGAAAGCGTTACTAACTCGTCTGAATGTTCTTGGCCTGCCGACAATTATATTCTTCGGGCCGGATGGTCATGAGTTGCCACAGTCGCGGGTTACGGGTTTTATGAATGCGAAGGAATTCAGCACGCATTTGCAGAAAGCCCGCCCGTAAACGACACTACATTTTGAAGTACGCGAATTGTGAGGAGGCAAACGTGCTACGTGAACAAGTTCTCGATAAAACCCTTAATTTCCTGGAACAACGTGGCCTTGCAACATTGTCACTGGAAACTGTCGCCGAGCTGGTTGATGTTCCGCTCATCGAATTACGCCGTTTCTGGCCGGATGCCGAAGCCCTGCTTTATGACAGCCTGCGTTATCACGGTGAGCAGATTGATATCTGGCGTCGTCAGCTGATGCTGGATGAATCGCTTTCCGCGCCACAGAAATTGCTGGCTCGTTATAAGGTACTGGATGAGCAGGTACGGCAGCAGCGCTATCCGGGATGTCTGTTTATCGCAGCCTGTACGTTTTTCCCTGACAGCGATGCACCTATTCATCAGTTGGCTCAGCAGCAAAAACGAGCCTCCTACGACTACACCTTGTCGCTTTTACAGGAAATGGGCTCGGATGATGCACAAATGGTCGCTCAGCAGATGGAACTGATCCTCGAAGGGTGTCTGAGTAAACTGCTGGTGAAGCGCCAGCTAAACGATGTGGAAGTCGCACGCCGTCTGGCAGAGGATGTTCTAAATATCGCCCGCTGCCGTGAACATGGTGCACTTTCCTGACTTACCCCTTTCGCTACCCGACGATTTCATCCTTTTTGCATGAAAAGTCAGCAAACAAACGTCTTTTATGTGTTTTAGACGACAAAGCCGTTGACGGCACATGCCCGATACGGTTTAATGCGCCCCGTTGCCCGGATAGCTCAGTCGGTAGAGCAAGGGATTGAAAATCCCTGTGTCCTTGGTTCGATTCCGAGTCCGGGCACCATATTTAGAAGAACCCGCCTATGGCGGGTTTTTTGCTTTCCGCTAAACGTCAAAGTCTCACTTTCGTGACTTGCTTCTCACTTCTTTATTCATTTGCCCAAAATTCCCGATTAATCCTGCTTAAAAGTTAGGCCGACGTCCGTTAACGGCCATATTCCCGCGTTTTAGACTGTTTACTTAGGCTGATAAGTATCCTCACAGCCCTACAAAAACAGGAACATCTCATGAAAATAATCAGGATTGAGGTATTGCGCGTTGCTATCCCGTTCAGCAGCGGCAGGGAAAAAATACAAGGGACTCAGACCGAGGCTTATAACGCAGCGTCTCCCGAACTCAGCAGGATGGAAACGTTGTTGGTAAAAATCACGACTGACACAGGTCTGCACGGTTGGGGAGAAGGTTTCGGACATCTTTGTAATCCCATGACCGAAACTGCGCTGAACGATCTGGTTGGGCGTTTTTTCCTCGGCCAAACCTGCCCGCAAAGCCCGCAGGAAATTGCCGTACTGATGCAGCAGGCCGAGGTTAACTTTCATGCTTTCGGGCGAACCGGTCCCGTGATATTTGCCCTTTCCGCTGTTGATATTGCGCTGTGGGATTTACTGGCGAAATGGCGGGAACAGCCGCTTTGGCAAATGCTGGGCGCAAAACGTCAAAAAATCGGCATTTATGCCAGCCTGGTCAGTTATGGTAACCATCCTGAACGGGTAGCGGCAAAAGTGCTGAGTACTTATCGGGCGGGATTCCGCGCCATTAAGCTGCATGAAACGGCTTATCCGGCCATTGCCGCTGCCAGAGAAATATTACCTGCAGATGCTGAACTGATGATCGATGTGAACTGCCCCTGGACCGTGGAGGAGGCAGTGAAAAAGGCACAGGCTTTGCTGTCTCTTAATCTGGGCTGGCTGGAAGAGCCGGTCTGGCCACCGGATGATTTAGCCGGCCTGGCGGAAGTTCGAAAACAAGGAACGCGTATTGCTGCTGGCGAGAATGCAGCAGGCGTGCAAGGCTTCGCCGAACATTTCGAACGCGGCGCAATCGATATCGCACAGCCCAGTGTCAGTAAAGTCGGCGGTATCACTGCCATGTTGAAAGTATTTACTCTGGCTGAGCAATACCAAATCCGGGTTGTGCCGCACTGTTTTTATTATGGTGCCGGCCTGATGGCCACAGCCCAACTGGTCGCTATGCTCGATGACAGTGTAAGCCTGGAAGTGCCTTACATACAGTGGCAAGACGCGCTTTATTCACAACTGAATTTCGAACCCTATATGCGGTTGCCGGACATACCGGGGCTGGGCTTTGAGCCGTCACTTTCCGTCATCAAGAAGTATCTCATCAGCTCGAAAACCCTTTCTCTGACTGCCGGAGCCGCTCATGCGTAAATCCAATTATCGTGTCGTGATCGCCCTGTTACTGTTCTTTGCCGGCATGCTCAATTATCTGGACCGCGCAGCGCTATCGGTAATGGCCCCCCTGATCAAGGGTGACCTGCACATCAATGATGCTCAAATGGGGATTTTGTTCAGCGCCTTCTTTATCGGCTACTGCCTGTTTTGCTTTATTGGCGGGTGGAGTGCAGACAAATTTGGTCCGCGCAAAGTCTTCGCCTTCGCTGCCGCATTCTGGTCAATATTTTGCGGTGCAACCGCGCTGGTGAACAGTTTCGCGCATTTGCTGGTCGTGCGCGTCATGTTTGGTATCGGCGAAGGCCCGATGGGGACCACCACCAACAAGTCGATTTCTAACTGGTTTCCGCGCAAAGAAGTGGGCCGCGCGGTCGGTTTTACCAACGCGGGTCAACCGTTGGGGGCGGCCATCGCCGCGCCGATTGTCGGGCTGGTCGGTCTGCATTTTGGCTGGCGTATTGCCTTCGTGGTGATTGCCGCGCTGGGCTTTGTCTGGCTTGCAGCGTGGATGACTTTTTTTCGTGATAAACCAGAACAGCATCCGCAAGTATCAGAGGAGGAAAAACGTCTGATTACCCGTGATCGCCCCGCAACACCGATCACCAACGATATCAGAGAAAAAGATGCACACAGCCTGTGGTATTACGTATTTTCCAAACCGGTGCTGGGTGTGGCTGCGGCCTTTTTCTGTTTCAACTATATCCAGTATTTCTTCCTGTCATGGCTACCAAGCTATCTCACTGATTTCCAGCATCTCGATATTAAGAGCATGAGTATTATCGGTATTTTGCCCTGGCTGGGTGCAACCGCGGGTTTCATCGGGGGCGGGATCGTCGCCGATATTCTTTTCCGACGTAGCGGGAATTTTCTCTTCTCACGTAAAGCGGTGATTTTCGCAGGTCTGATTGTGGCTGCCGGTTGTGTGCTGATGACGGCTTATACCCGCAACACCGCAGGCGCCGTAGCGCTGATTACAGTCGCCAGTATTTTTGCTTATATGACGCCACAGGCATGCTGGTCATTGTTGCAGGATATCGTTCCGGCGCACCGTATCGGAACGGCGGGCGGTTTTGTGCATTTACTGGCGAATCTGGCCGGGATTTTATCCCCGAGTATCACCGGATTTTTAATCCAGTACGGCGGGGGTTATCAGACAGCCTTCATCCTCTCAAGCGGTCTGGCGATCGTTGGAGTGATTGCAATGGCTATTCTGGTACGCCAGAGCAAAGTGACGGAATTATTTGGCAAAAAAGCACCGCCGGAAGAAATCGCAACCGGTCATTAATCCTCCGGTTTTATCCTGTATGCCCTGTTCAACCTGCAATTGAATTGATACATTGCGGGTTGAACATTGAGCAGATTTATAGGATGTAAAATGCTTTCGTCAGAACTTACGCTGTTCCCCCCTGCATTAAAAGCCGGCGACACTATTGGTTTTTTCTCTGCCTCATCACCGGTGACTGCCACCGCGCCCAACCGTTATTTGCGCGGGAAGAAATTCCTTGAAGACAAAGGATTTGTGCTGAAAGCGGGCACAATGACCGGCCAATATGATCACTATCGTTCCGGCTCCATTCAGGCTCGCGCTGAAGAACTGAATCAGTTGATCCGTGATCCGCAGGTGCGTTGTGTGATGTCGACAATTGGCGGTAACAACACAAACTCCCTTTTACCTTATCTGGATTATGATGCGCTGCGTGCCGACCCGAAAATCATCATTGGTTATTCCGACACGACTGCTTTGCTGGCCGGAATTTATGCGCAAACCGGGTTAATCACCTTTTACGGCCCGGCGCTGGTGGCTTCTTTTGGCGAATTCCCGCCACTGGTTAACGAAACCTACGCGTCTTTTTCGGACATTCTGATGACGCACCACTCAGAGCCTTACCGTTATGCTTTACCGCAGCACTGGACGGACGAAAAGCTCAACTGGAATGATGTCATACCGGTCAGGGCAAAAACGTTATACGCCAATACCTGCCGTTTCCTGGGCAAAGGCCGTATTGAGGGGCGTGTCATCGGGGGTAATCTGAATACGATGTCGGGCATCTGGGGCAGCCCTTATATGCCTGAAATCCGTCAGGGCGATATTTTATTTATCGAAGACAGCCTGCATGATATCGCTACCGTTGAACGCTCTTTTTCTATGCTGAAACTGAACGGGATTTTCGACCGTGTAAGTGCCATTCTGCTCGGTAAACATGAACTGTTCGATGATGCAGGATCTGCAAGGCAACCTGCTGACGTACTGCTGGAAGTGCTTAACGGGCAAGATATTCCGCTGGTTGATGGCTTCGACTGCTGTCATACCCATCCGATGTTAACGCTTCCGCTGGGAGCCCGTATCTCTGTTGACTTCGCTGAGCGACACATTGACATTGTTAGCCAGTATCTGCGGTAATTATAAAAAAATCACGTACTACTAAAAATCTGTAGGTGATTTATATTCCTTCGCCCTGTGCCTCCTACCCTCAGATGACACACCATTGCTCTGTAAACATTTACGACAGAAATCTGTTTTTAGAATTGAACGGTTTATACTGGCTGCCCTGTCGCGTGGGATATAAATGAAACATATGCGCAGGGCACACATTGTTCTCATTACATGAACATGTGTGTGAGCAGGATATTCTCAATAGGGAGGCGTAAAATACACATGAATTATCTGATTGAAAATCATATAGTCTTCAACCCTGAAGATAACTCACTTTCATTACCGGGTGATTCAGAAAACCAGATTGCCGTTTCTAACCCTGCTCGCAGAATATTATTATTGTTAATAGAACAGCAGGGTATTGTTGTAGAGCGTGAGATTTTTTTCAAAAAAGTTTGGGAAGACTATGGACTGACAGCAAGTAATAACAATCTTAACCATTGCATCAGTAAATTACGCAAAGCGATGGTGACATTAGGTTATCCTGACGAATTCATCGTTACCGTTCCTAAGGTTGGCTTTACTATTCGCAAAGAAATCATTATTGAACCATATTTCACACATGACCTTTCTCCGGAACCCGTTCATAACAGGGAGTTCAAAACAGCGCCGGAAGTTGGGCTGACAGAAGCGATGCCGGAGGGAGAAATCAGCGTGCCGGCAGTACTGCCCCTAACGGTAAAAAAAGAATCCGACAAGCCTAAAAAGAAGCTCCGCCATGATCTGATGATAAGCCTCCTGGTGACGACAGCCCTGACTCTGAGTGCATTTCTCATTCTGTACTATGAAGTGCGTGATCCGAAAACGGAGCTGAAAGTTGCCAAAATAGGTGTCTGTGATTTGTATTCAACTGTGCCTGTAATTGTATCCCGCAAGCTCGAGTTTATTCAGCTGGCAGAGAGTTTTCTGCATAAAAATAATATTAAATGTAAACCGGGGAACATTTTCATTTTTCAAAGCGAGCGTTTTACTTCGCCTGTCAATACGGGTTCAGTCCGGGATTTCATGGCGCAGTGCATTACAGACGATAATCACAAGGCTGACATTTGCATAAGCTATTATACAAATGACAGGACCACGCATGACCAGTGATAAAAAATTCAACATCCGGGAAAATAAGATTATTATCCTGCCTTTACTTCCTGCAATCGTAATATTGATTTTAATCTTACAAGGTTATTGGGTGAAGAATGACAGGAAGGTATTTCCGGTTAACATCCCGTGTCGTGGAAATATGATTGTAGAAGCACAATATGATAATCAGAGAGCCAAAATGGTAACGACTCTCTACTTCAGTTTTCTTGACGGACACAAAATTTTAGTTTCACTGAGTGGAACAGGTTATTTATATGACAAACAAGGGAATATTACACAACGAAAAACACTGCTGAGGAATATTTATTATGACTACATTCACGAAGGCAAATCCTCCGGCACATATTCGCTCACCAGTACCCAGATAAATATCGACAGTGTAGACAATATGGACTGGAAAATGTCGTCTCTTCTGCTGATGAACAGTTTTTTTCTGACCGGCCACACTGATACACTGGCACTGAAGAAATATGACGATAACACCCTGTTGATTGAAAGCAATCAGTCTCCGGTTACGCTGTGCGTCTTCAAAAAAGGTATTTAAATACAACCTGATGCCAGCACGTCATCTATTTATAGTAAAGGTACAGTTGAAACCCGCAGGCCTGCGCATAACGAGACAAGGTGCAAAAACTGGCCTGCGCCGGCCGCTTTTCAAGGCGGGTAATGGCGGGTGGCGTGACGCCAAGCCGCCTGGCCAGCTCTGTTTTACTCAGCCCTGCATCTTCACGCAGTGTTTGCAGCAAGGCGTGAATTTGAGTTTCTGCGATAAGTTCCGGCGCCTGAGCCGAATAAACCGGTTCCTCGAGTGCCTGCGCCCGCAATTTTGCCGTTCTTAGCATATCGTTCTCCCTTTTTAAGCTGGCGTCAGTAATAGTTGATCTTGACGATCACCGACGCATCAAACTGCCCGAGAGAAAGTGTTTTTCCCGGGATCGCACTCAGTTTTGCTGTAAAGTTTTTAGTCACTTCATTCACATTGTTTAGTTCCGCAAAGTTATCGTAGCGGTTGAACGTGATGGCCTTATCCTGGTCGTTGTAGAGCATCAGCTTCGCGCCATTGGCGAGGTCAATTGCCGTGTTATCCAGCAACGGGCTGGCGGTAGAAAATTCCGCCTGCAGTGAGAAGTTATCCAGGCACCCTTGTTTTACCGCTTTAATAGCAAACGGCAGTGAAACGCCGGACGATCGGGACAACGTTGTACTTTGAATTGCACCGAAATCGACAATCTGTGACTCAGGATAAACTTTCAGATCAGAGCCACAGGCCAGAAAACGGATCCCCTGTAAACCCGATAAGTTGTATTTGAGGTTTTTTGCACCCGGCGTTTTGTTGATACCGCGGCTGCCATCGAGCTGGAATACCGTGAACTGATCAGCTCCCTGATAATGCCCGCCGGAAGGCGCATTCCCGCTGACTTTGATATACAAACGGAATGTGACATTCACCGTCACATTCTGCCCTTTCTTGATGGGTGTGCTGTTGGTGCTCAGTCGCTGTTCGTTCTGCTCCAGATCCTGCCCGTTATAACTGACACCAAGCAGTAACCCCTCGCCAATCGACTGGGATTTAGGATTAAAGTAGAAGTGTACGACGTCGATGATCGAGCCCAGCACATTGTCGCAATAGGCCGTGACATTGATGTCATTGGATTCCCAGACTTTCGTTCCTGGCGGCACGTTGGCCGGGATCGCCAATTGCCCGACAGGAATGGCCGGTTTGTCGACTATTCCGCTACCTTTCTCGACACAATCGAGCGCCAGCACGCTACGGGAAAAAAATAACAGCAGCAGGAGCAATATCATCCGGCCTGCCTGAAATCTGCAAATACCAGCCATCACCACTCCTTAATGTTTCGCGTCTTTGCTGATGCGCTGACATTGTTGGGTCTGGCAGCGGTACTCATTTACCTGCAATCCGCCGTAATCATCCATGTAACCCAGGCTGTATTGCTGGCTAACATACTGACCACCAATAAGATTTTCCGTGGAAAGCGGTGCCAGCATTACACTGTCAAAACCGGGAATATTGCCTTTGTTATCTTTGCCCAGATAGCCAACGGTGATATAAAACGGCGTCGGATTGGTCAGTTTTAATCCGTCACTGAGACGGCTAACCTGCAGTTGCTCCTGCCAGTTGCCTTTCACCAGACTTCTTATTTCCGCCGGACGGAAAAACAGCTTCACCCGACTTTGGATCGCCACCTGCATCACGTTTGCCATATCACTTTTTGGCGGCACTTCACGCACGTTAAAGTAAAAAAGGGATTCGCGATCTTTCGGCAGACCGGCGGTTTCAGGTAACTGCAGAATGCGGATCTGGCTTTTCTGACCTGCATCAATACGCTGCATTGGCGGTAACGCCACCAGCGGCGAAGTGATTTTTTCGCCTTGTGCATTCTCCAGCCAGACCTGCGCCAGATACGGTAAATCTTTGCTTTGGTTTTCCAGCATTACGCTGACGGATTTATCACTGGCGTTATAAATGATGCGCGTCCGGTCCAGATTAACGGCAGCAAAAACCGGATAAGCGGCCCCCGTCATCAGCAGTAATGTTGCCCAAAACCGTAATAAATGCTTGTTCATCCTGTTATTCCTTCCCTGAGCTGTTTGGGTGAAATTGTTGTTCAAAGATTAAGTGCATGGCAGCAATACCTGCCCTGAGCGGGTAACGGGCTGCGGCAGTACCTGAATCTGACACTGCTGTTCGTCTCCCCAGTGGACGGTCAAAGATTTCTCTCCTGAGACCCCGGCCAGATAAGCCAGACCGCCGTCGCCGACAAGCCCCGCCTCAAAACCTGAACTGTTGTCCGTTACGGCAGCGCCCAGCGGCGGGTAACTGCCATCTTTAAGGCGGATCACTGCCATCAGCCGTTCGCCCTTAATGGCGCGGATTTTGCGAAAGCCTATTGCACCTTCCGTCAGGGTTTTGCTGACCACCGAGTTGTAAACTTCCACGTCGTCCGGCAAGTGGTTCACATCAACACGGATATCGGAGGTCTGGTAGCTGGACACGCCGTTCACGACTGCAATACCGTAATCGTTGGTGACTGACGCACCGTCGCTGATCGGAATGCCTTTTACGCCAGCCGACACCATCATGCGTGGCTCGCTGCCTGCGCTGCTCTGATGCAATGCTGCACCCGCAGCCGTCGCGGTAAACGAGCCATACCAGTTGGCGTTCACCGAGCGGTAATCGTTATTTTTCACGCTGCCGTTCGCGCCAAACTGGCCGTACGGCGACATGTGCTGGTAGTTGGCGCGGAACACGCCGTTGCCTTTTTGCAGATCCGGGCTGCTCCCGCCCGCGCCCACACGCCAGCTATTGTTCGGATCCTGGCTGTTGTAATACGACGCCGTTTGCGAGAAACCACTTTGCGAATCCTGCTGGGCGTCGTAACTGATTTGCTGCCCTGACGACAGCGGCAAACTGAACGACAGAAACATCTGGTTCTCATCGGTATCACGGTAATTCAGCTTGCTGGCGGAAAAGGTGGCTGAGATGCCGGTAAAGCGGCCGATATCGAAAATCTTGCTGACCGATACGCTGTAATTATTACTCGCACTCTCATTCCAGTAGACTTTGTGCGTCGCCGAGAGATAGAGCGTGATGGCGGGCCAGGACAGGTACTGATTGGCCGTCACGGTGTATGTTTGTTTGTCATCGCGGGAGTAACCGTCACCATTTACCTTGTCCAGGAACTGGCTGAACGACATAAACGTTTTCTCCGAGAAGCGATATCCGGCAAACGTAATCTGACTGCCGGTCGAGTCAAACCGCTTGGAATAGTTGGCGCGGTAACTCAGTCCGGTTTGTTTCCCTGCCACCGGCACGGTTGCCGAGGAACGCGTAACATCAAAAGACACGGCGCCGAGTTTTTGCAAGTTTTGCCCAACACCGATGGCCTGCGCCTGATAATTCCCGGTGGTGGTGATCAGACCGCCATACAACGAGAAATCATTCAGCGCCCCCCAGGACATTTCGCCGCTGTAAAAACCCGGCTGTAAGACGTGATTGCTGCTGCCGGTGGTCGGTTTGCCCATTGCGGTTTTGAAACGTACCTGACCTTTGCGGGTCAAAAACGGAATGGTCGCGGTGGTCACCTGATAAGTCGTCACGCTGCCATTTTCTTCTTCAATTTTGACGTCCAGTGCGCCCTGTACCGCTTCGGTCAGATCCTGAACGACAAAGGGACCCGGTGACACGTTGGTCTGATAGATCACCCGCCCGTTTTGACTGATGCTCACTTTGGCATTGGTTTTGGCGATGCCCGTAACCTGCGGCGCATACCCTCGCAGCGACGGCGGCAACATACGCTGATCGCTGTTGAGCGAAACCCCGAGAAAACGGAATGAATCGAAAATATCTGAACTGAAATAGGTCTGCCCGCCGGTCAGGCGTGCGCCAATAGAAGGCAGTGCGCGGTACAAATAAGTCTGCGTCCAGGTGAACTTATCACTGGCCGGCGTGCCTGCTGTACGCGACGAAGAATATTGATAATCGGCACGGGCACGCCACGGCCCGAAGTTAAAACCGGTGGTGCCGTAACTGCTGAAACTGGTGGTGCTGTCGCCAGACTGCGGCATGTATTTGCTGCCGAGCAGATTGTAATCGAGTAATGCACCGTTGACGCCATCATCCCACTGCGAAGGCGGCACCCAGTTTTGATCATGAAAGGTCAGCCAGGCCTGCGGAATGCTGATGTTCAGCGTTTGTCTTTCCTGATCGTAACGTGCAGTGACTTCCTGCTGCTGATCGAGTGATGTGCATTTGCCGTGATGCCACAAAGTCAGTTTTTCGCGCGCGTATTTGGTGAGATCGAATTTATCTACCAGTGAAGGCGGTAAACACAGACGGCTGTTTTTCTTATCCGCAGCGGGAACATAGTGAATCACGCTTTGTTCGCCGAGCGTGCGACCATTGAGCACCACATCCAGCAGGTATTCGCCGGGCGCGATATAATCAGCAACCTGAAATCGTGAAAGATCGACATTATTGCGATCGGCAGAATCAATGAAGTTAACGTTAAATTCCACTGCGAAGCTTCTGACTGAAATAAAGCATCCCGACAGAAGAAAAATAAACCATAAGGCACTCTTCATTTCAGCCGATGTTCTATTCATCGCAAACGACATAATAAAATCACTTCTTACGAAAATAGTCATCCACACCATTCCCCGGTGCGGGCACAACCGAAAAAATAAAGGGGAGAGAACTCCCCTAAATAGCAGCGATATTTATTTGTAATTCAGCGCGTAAGTCGCCTGAGAAACGATCGTACCTGTTGAAACAGGCTGAGAGTTAGCTTCCACACGGGCGGCAAATACCAACTCATTATTCCCTGTGACCAGGTTTATATCTTTCGAGGTGTCACCCACTTTGAGCAGGTCACCGTTGGCGTCAATCAGGCGGATGCCCGCACCCTTTGCACTGCCGGTGTTAGCCAGTAATTCGGAGGCACTGCTGTCAGGCGTACCGGCAAAAGAAACGGCAACTTTGGACATCGCCGGATATTCCACTGCGCCCGCAGTCTGTGCGGTCAGATTGCAATCCTGCAAATGAATAGTGTAATTCACATTTTGAGAGTATTTATTGCCGCTTTCGAGCACCTTATTCGCAACCTGTCCCATGTTTACATTAATGTCTTCATCACCTGCTGCAATTGAGCAAGGTGCATTAATCACCGTCCCGGTAAAGTGAATACGGCCTGAACCCTGATCGGTTCCTGTCGGAGGTGTAGTATCATCCGCAAAAGCCGATACAGAAATAAAGGCAGATAAAGCGATAATCAGTGTCTTTTTTTTGGCGTTAAACATAATGAGTCCTTGAGATTTAACGGTAGCTATTAAGCGTTAAGCAGCTTTTAAGCGATATTTTTCGCTGTACCGAAGAGAGCACCCCTCTCTTGCCAGATCAATATACTGATATTTTTAATTTAACGTTATAATAATTTGTCAATTGGCAATATTAAGAATTTTAATCTCAGATTAATCTTTAAACATGAGGTTTATGAAAGGAAATTAACTCAGAAGTTAAAATATTTGATATTAAATGTTCCGTAATCGATAAGAAAATCCCCCTGTCAGAGCTCAGGTTAAGCTTTATTTAACTCTTTAATTACATTAAAAATCATTATTTTTAACCTTTCCCGCTATTTCTCTTCTCTCCAGACTTATGTGGACTGCTCCGCATGTCGGATGAATATATCCTGCTGTTTTTTCTCCGCTTGCGTGATCTGCCCCCCAGAAAACAAACAAAGCCATACCGCAAACTACACTTAACCTTTGATTGACATATCATTAACAAATTAAAGGAGAAAACCATGAGCCATGTTTATAAGCACCCTATTCCTGCCTCTGTGGCAGAGCGTACCCTGATCACACCTGAGAAATATCAGCAATATTATCAACAGTCTGTTGAGGACCCTGATGCATTTTGGGGGGAACAGGCCAAAGTACTCGACTGGATTAAACCTTTCACAAAAGTGAAAAACACTTCATTTGCGCCGGGAAATGTCGATATCCGGTGGTTTGAGGATGGCACCCTGAATCTCGCAGCCAACTGTCTGGATCGTCATTTAGCCGACAAAGGTGAGCAGACCGCATTGATTTGGGAAGGTGATGACCCAAAAGTTGAAAACAAATACGTTACCTACAAACAGCTTCATCATGATGTTTGCCAGTTCGCGAATGTCTTAAAGAGTTTGGGCATTAAAAAAGGGGATGTTGTCGCTATTTACATGCCCATGGTACCGGAAGCCGCTGTCGCGATGCTGGCCTGTGCCCGTATCGGTGCCGTACATTCCGTTATCTTCGCCGGTTTCTCCCCGGAAGCCGTTGCCGGTCGCATTATAGATTCCAACGCCAGGCTGGTCATTACCGCTGACGAAGGCCTGCGCGCCGGACGTACCATTCCACTGAAACAAAATGTGGATGATGCGCTGAAGAATCCGGCGGTTACCAGCATCACACATTCCATCATTTTCAAACGTACCGGCAAACAGGGGGAATGGAAAGAGGGGCGTGACATCTGGTGGCATGATGCGATTGAAGGCGTTTCTGCAGATTGTCCGCCCGAAGAAATGAAAGCAGAAGATCCGCTTTTCATTCTTTATACCTCCGGTTCTACGGGTAAACCGAAAGGCGTATTGCATACCACGGGAGGGTATCTGGTCTATGCCGCCCTGACGTTCAAATACACCTTTGACTACCATGACGGCGACATCTACTGGTGTACGGCCGATGTCGGCTGGGTAACGGGCCACAGTTATTTGCTCTACGGCCCGTTGGCATGCGGGGCCATCAGCCTGATGTTTGAAGGTGTCCCCAATTATCCGACACCAGCCCGTATGGCACAGGTAATTGATAAGCATAAGGTGAATATCCTGTATACCGCACCTACGGCGATCCGTGCACTCATGGCTGAAGGGGATAAAGCTATTGAAGGCACCCGCCGTGAGTCACTGCGGGTCATGGGGTCGGTTGGCGAACCGATTAACCCGGAAGCGTGGGAGTGGTACTACAAAACTATCGGTAACAGCCAATGCCCGATCGTCGACACCTGGTGGCAAACAGAAACCGGCGGTTTCATGATAACCCCGCTGCCGGGTGCCACTGAGCTCAAAGCAGGGTCGGCAACACGTCCGTTCTTCGGTGTTCAGCCTGCTCTGGTAGATAACGAAGGCGTTCCGCAGGAGGGGGCGTGTGAGGGTAATCTGGTGATCACTGATTCGTGGCCAGGCCAGGCACGAACTCTTTTCGGTGACCATGAGCGTTTCGAGCAGACCTATTTTTCTACATTTAAAAATATGTACTTTAGTGGTGACGGTGCGCGCCGTGACGAAGATGGTTATTACTGGATAACCGGCCGTGTTGATGACGTGCTTAATATTTCTGGCCATCGTCTTGGGACGGCTGAAATTGAGTCAGCATTAGTTTCTCATCCTAAAATCGCAGAAGCTGCCGTTGTGGGTATTCCACATAACATTAAAGGTCAGGCTATTTATGCCTACATCACACTGAATCACGGCGAAGAACCGTCACCGGAACTCTATACCGAAGTACGCAACTGGGTGCGTAAAGAGATAGGGTCCATTGCCACACCTGACATTCTTCACTGGACAGATTCGTTGCCAAAAACCCGTTCCGGCAAAATTATGCGTCGCATTCTGCGCAAAATTGCAGCCGGAGACACAAGCAATCTGGGAGATACCTCTACGCTGGCGGATCCAGGCGTAGTCGATAAATTGCTGGAAGAAAAACAATCAATGAAAGTGCCGTCATAATTTTTCACCGCCCTGGCGCGGTGAACTCTATCAATGCCTCACAGGAGTCACTGAGATGAATGATCTCATTTATCAGAGAGTTGTAAGTAATCCGCGCTTCAGGGAACTGGTGCAAAAACGCAGTCGTTTTGCCTGGCTACTGTCAGGCATCACCCTGGTTCTGTATGTCGCTTTCATTTTATTGATTGCGTTCGATCCGCAGTGGCTGGGAACACCTCTTTATGACGGTGCCACCATTACCCGTGGCATTCCCGTAGGCGTTGGGCTGATCGTTATTTCATTCGTACTGACCGGGATTTATGTCGTTCGTGCAAATGGCGAATTTGACCGTCTGACAGCAGACATTATCCGCGAGGTGCAGCCATGATGGCACGCTGCGGCACGTTTCTGTTATTGATGTTATCCCTCGTTTTCCCGTCCAGTTTATTTGCTGCGGAGGGCATCGCCGGGGAAGTTAAACGTCAGCCTCTTAACGTTGAAGCTATCGTCATGTTTGTGCTGTTTGTTGGCGCGACCTTATACATCACTTATTGGGCAGCAAAGCGTACCCGCTCTCGTCAGGACTACTATACCGCTGGCGGCCGCATCACTGGCCTGCAAAACGGTATGGCGATTGCCGGCGATTTCATGTCTGCCGCTTCTTTCCTGGGTATCTCCGCACTGGTTTATACATCAGGTTATGATGGCCTGATTTATTCCATCGGTTTCCTGATCGGCTGGCCGATTATTTTATTCCTGATTGCCGAACGCCTGCGTAACTTAGGGAAATATACCTTCGCCGATGTCGCGTCATATCGGTTGAAACAAAAACCTATCCGGCTGCTTTCAGCTTGCGGTTCGCTGGTGGTTGTCGCGCTTTATCTGATCGCACAAATGGTCGGTGCCGGTAAGTTAATCCAGCTATTGTTTGGGCTTAACTATCATGTCGCGGTGATCCTGGTAGGTATCCTGATGGTGCTCTACGTGTTGTTTGGCGGGATGCTGGCGACAACTTGGGTACAAATCATCAAAGCTATTCTGTTGCTGGCTGGCGCGACATTCATGGCGATCATGGTCATGAGATCTGTAGGCTTCAACTTCAATACGCTCTTCACTCAGGCGGTTGCTGTCCATTCTAAAGGGATTGCAATAATGAGTCCGGGAGGATTAGTTTCAGATCCGATATCTGCGCTGTCTCTGGGGCTCGCACTGATGTTTGGCACCGCCGGTTTACCGCATATCCTGATGCGTTTCTTCACCGTGAATGATGCCAAAGAAGCCAGAAAAAGCGTGTTCTACGCCACTGGTTTTATCGGCTACTTCTACATTTTGACTTTTATTATCGGTTTCGGCGCTATCGTCCTGGTCAGCTCAAACCCGGCGTTTAAAGACGCCAGCGGCATATTACTCGGCGGCAATAATATGGCTGCCGTGCATTTAGCGGATGCGGTCGGTGGGAGCTTCTTCCTCGGCTTTATCTCTGCCGTGGCTTTTGCAACGATCTTAGCGGTTGTCGCAGGCTTAACGTTGGCAGGTGCTTCAGCCGTATCTCATGATCTGTATGCCAGTGTCATCAAAGACGGTAAAGCGACAGAACGGGATGAGTTAAGGGTTTCGAAAATCACCGTTTTCCTACTGGGTATTGTTGCTATTGCATTGGGCATTCTTTTTGAAAAACAGAACATTGCCTTCATGGTAGGATTAGCTTTCTCTATTGCTGCTAGCTGCAATTTCCCCATTATTCTGCTCTCGATGTACTGGTCTAAGCTGACAACGCGGGGGGCTATGATAGGTGGATGGCTCGGATTGCTTACGGCAGTCATACTAATGATTCTCGGGCCCACAATCTGGGTTCAGATCTTAGGGCATACCAAGCCGATTTATCCTTACGAATACCCTGCGCTGTTCTCAATGATTGTTGCTTTTGTTGGTACCTGGTTCTTCTCAATTACAGACAATTCACTTGAAGGACAGAAAGAGAGAGAACGCTTCTATCCTCAATTTGTGCGGTCCCAAACTGGTATCGGGATTTCCCAAAGTTCAAATCACTAATGTATAAGCGCAGAAATAAGAAAAGCCAATCCTGAGGGATTGGCTTTTTTGAATATCGCATCTTTAATCAAAGGCTTATCAAACGCAGAAAAGACAAAAGCCCTGCACATTGTGCAGGGCTTTTGTCTTATTTGATGCCTGGCAGTTCCCTACTCTCGCATGGGGAGACCCCACACTACCATCGGCGCTACGGCGTTTCACTTCTGAGTTCGGCATGGGGTCAGGTGGGACCACCGCGCTAGTGCCGCCAGGCAAATTCTGTAATTTACCGAACTCTACGCTTATTACTGGTGCTGATACCCAGAGTCGAACTGGGGACCTCACCCTTACCAAGGGTGCGCTCTACCAACTGAGCCATATCAGCACGCTTATTCTTATAACAGTTTACTTAAAGCAAACTTTACAAATTTGATGCCTGGCAGTTCCCTACTCTCGCATGGGGAGACCCCACACTACCATCGGCGCTACGGCGTTTCACTTCTGAGTTCGGCATGGGGTCAGGTGGGACCACCGCGCTAGTGCCGCCAGGCAAATTCTGTTTCATCCGTACCGCAGCGCATCAGGGTTTCTCACCCCGCGCCGCCATACGAACCAATCTAGGAACATTCCGCTGAAAATCTACTCTCTCGAACCTGTCTCTCAAATCAAAAACACCTTTGGTGTTGTAAGGTTAAGCCTCTCGGGTCATTAGTACTGGTTAGCTCAATGCATCGCTGCACTTACACACCCAGCCTATCAACGTCTTAGTCTTAAACGTCCCTTCAGGTGGCTTAA